>NZ_JBXENS010000022.1:0-1339 GCF_059383675.1 Paenibacillus sp. J22P277 | reverse complement strand
GACCTCGGCTCCGAGTGTTTCCGAGATTAACCGAAGCGGTACATACACACTGTCATTAACGAAGGCCGGATTCTCCGCTCCGGACACGACTTTGCCGTCTATCGTCGTTTGACCTGTCAATGAGCTCAGAATAATCGTCGAGCTGGCATTCGCTGCGATGACCGATCTGGTCTTTACATCCCACCGCACCTTCACGCCCATCTTCTCGAAAATCCCACGCAGCGGCACGTAAGCCGAGTTGTCCACCAGAAGCGGAGGCATCGACAGCTCGGACTGCTGGCCATCCAGATAGACAGTAATGGAATTCTTCACCAGCGTAGGCGTCTTGACTTCAAAGTCCAGCGTACCAAGTCCGGTTTGACCGAATTCGTTCGTCCCCCAGGAGAGCACATGTCCGTCCTTCAGCAGCGCGTAATGATTGCGTCCCGAGGAAGCAATCGACACGGCACCCGCTACACCTGGCACTTGTTCCGCAAACACGCGGCCTTGGGCATCTGCGTCCCACATACTCCACTGCCAGACCGTTCCGTCTGCTTTGACGGCTGCGCCCATGCTGATCGCTACAATGTCTGTCAGCCCAGCTACTTGATACGGCAGCAGCATATGGTGCTCCGGCTGCACCCAAGCCTGATTATTCCACATCCAGACGGTTCCGTCGGATCGCAGTGCCGTTCCGTACATTTGATCAATGGCGATGGCCGTGTATTCGCCGTCTCCCGTCAGACGTGTAGGCTTGCGAATCGCTTTATTGGCGCCGGGAGTTTCAAGCCCCCATACCCAAACCTCGCCGCCATTGCCGAGCGCCGCAGATGTATACATGCCCGCCGCAATCGAGACGATTGACGGCAAGCCTTTCATCTGCACCGGCTTTAGGGCGTTCTTGCGCGAATCGTCGTCGAGCTGGCCGAATTCATTGCCGCCCCAGCCCCATACCGTCCCGTCGTTCTTCAGTGCCAGACTATGATTATCGCCAGCCGATACCATCTTCATATCGGTCAGCCCTGTCACTTGAATCGGCTGTATGGCAATGGCTGACGATTGCTGGCCATTGCCAAGCTGGCCGTGCTCGTTGCCGCCGAACGCCCAGACCGAGCCGTCGTCCTGCAAGAGGAGCGAATGCCGGTAACCGCCGGACACTTCCTTCACATGGTTAATATGTACCTGCACAGGAGTATAGGCTGGTGTCGTCGCCCCGTTGCCAATCGAGCCGTAGCCGCCGCCCCATGCCCATAAGCTGCCGTCGCTTTTGACTGCATACACGCTTCGATCCCCTGAATCGATTTGAACCGCATCGGCAAAAAGTTTGCCTGACGCCGTTGACGTCGCCGTTGACTCTATC
>NZ_JBXENS010000021.1:0-1457 GCF_059383675.1 Paenibacillus sp. J22P277 | reverse complement strand
GCTGATCCGGGGATGTCCGAATGGGGAAACCCGGCTGGAGTAATGTCCAGTCACCTTGTAGTGAATACATAGCTACAATGGAGGCACACCAGGGGAACTGAAACATCTAAGTACCCTGAGGAAGAGAAAACAATAGTGATTCCGTCAGTAGCGGCGAGCGAACGCGGATTAGCCCAAACCAAGGAGCTTGCTCCTTGGGGTTGTAGGACGTCTCACATGGAGTTACAAAGGTGTTGGCTAGACGAAGAGGTCTGGAAAGGCCCGCTATAAGAGGTAAAAGCCCTGTAGTCCAAAGTCAGCACTCTCCGAGACGGATCCTGAGTACCGCGAGACACGTGAAACCTCGTGGGAATCCGGCAGGACCATCTGCCAAGGCTAAATACTCCCTAGCGACCGATAGCGAAGCAGTACCGTGAGGGAAAGGTGAAAAGCACCGCGGAAGCGGAGTGAAACAGAACCTGAAACCGTGCGCTTACAAAAAGTCAGAGCCCAATTTAGGGGTGATGGCGTGCCTTTTGTAGAATGAACCGGCGAGTTACGTTCCCATGCAAGGTTAAGGTGAAGAGCCGGAGCCGCAGCGAAAGCGAGTCTGAATAGGGCGCCATAGTATGTGGACGTAGACCCGAAACCGTGTGATCTACCCCTGTCCAGGGTGAAGGTGCGGTAACACGCACTGGAGGCCCGAACCCACGCATGTTGAAAAATGCGGGGATGAGGTGGGGGTAGCGGAGAAATTCCAATCGAACTCGGAGATAGCTGGTTCTCCCCGAAATAGCTTTAGGGCTAGCCTCGGCGTCGAGAGTCATGGAGGTAGAGCACTGATTGGGTGCGGGGCCCGCCAAGGGTTACCAAGTCCAGTCAAACTCCGAATGCCATGTACTTATAGCCGGGAGTCAGACAGTGAGTGCTAAGATCCATTGTCAAGAGGGAAACAGCCCAGACCATCAGCTAAGGTCCCCAAGTGTGTGTTAAGTGGGAAAGGATGTGGAGTTGCAAAGACAACCAGGATGTTGGCTTAGAAGCAGCCACCATTTAAAGAGTGCGTAATAGCTCACTGGTCGAGTGACTCTGCGCCGAAAATGTAACGGGGCTAAACACACCACCGAAGCTATGGCTTGCTACTTTGTAGCAGGGGTAGGGGAGCGTTGAATGTACGTTGAAGTCAGACCGTAAGGACTGGTGGAGCGCATTCAAGTGAGAATGCCGGTATGAGTAACGAAAAGACAAGTGAGAATCTTGTCCGCCGTAAGCCTAAGGGTTCCTGAGGAAGGCTCGTCCGCTCAGGGTAAGTCGGGACCTAAGGCGAGGCCGAAAGGCGTAGTCGAAGGACAACAGGTTGATATTCCTGTACCACCGTAAACCGTTACGAGCAATGGGGTGACGCAGAAGGATAGTGACGCGGGCTGATGGATGCCCGTCCAAGCAGTGAGGCTGATGTGTAGGCAAATCCGCACATC
>NZ_JBXENS010000020.1:0-1647 GCF_059383675.1 Paenibacillus sp. J22P277 | reverse complement strand
TGAACTGCACCCCGTCAAGTAGACAGTGGAAATAATATAAGTAACTAGGCGGCCTTGTTCCGGTATTCCATCGGACTAAGGCCGTTTAGTTTTGCTTGCAATCGGTCGTTATTGTAAAAGTGAATATACAGTTCAATATCTCGTTCAAGCTCCTCAAACGTCGGGTATGTATGCAAGTAATACTTCTCACATTTGAGCGTCCCCCAGAAGGATTCCATTGGACCATTATCGATGCATCGGCCCACTCTGGACATACTTTGGACCATGTTGTGGTTATCTAAGATGGCTTTGAAACTCATGGAGGTGTACTGGTAGCCTCGGTCGCTGTGGAGCAAGGGGCTGGTTCCGGGAGCTGCCTGCACGGCCCGTTTAAGCGTTTCAAATACCAGTGGATTGTTATTGGAACGCCCTAGAACATAGGAAACGATGGATTTATCATGAAGGTCGAGAATCGCGCTCAAATACGCTTTCTGGCCGTTTCCGTACTTGAATTCCGTTACATCGGTGAGCCACTTTTCATTCGGGGCATCCGCATAAAACTTGCGGTTTAGCACATTCTCCGCCACCTGTTGGGGGGTGGAACTGGCATAGATCTTTCTCTTTCTCCGGATAACAGACTGGATTCCCTTGACCTTCATTAGCCGCTCTACGCGCTTGTGGTTAATGATTTTCCCAGTTTCTCTGCGCATGTGCAGTGTTAGTTGGCGGTATCCAAAGACACGCTCTACTCGCTCGTAGATACCCATCATGACCTGCATCAACTGCGCATTCTCTTGCTCACGAGGACTGGGTTTGTGATTTAACCACTCATAGTAACTAGAGCGAGCAATTCCTGCGATGTCACACAAAAGCTGAACGCTAAACGACGCTTCTTCGCGAAGCGCTTGAACGGTCCGATAAATGTTTTCCTGACGGTGTTCGCTTAATTTCGCCCCCTTTGGATTTCCCGTAACTTTTTTAAAAACGCATTCTCCGCCCGAAGTCGCTCCATTTCATATTCCATCTTCTTCAGCTCGAGCTTGTGGCGCTCCGCTTCGTTTAACTCCTCAGGCGCTTTCTTCCTTCCTCGGCCATCCTGTAACGCATCCTGGCCGCCGTACTCGAACTTCTTCACCCACTGGTATACCTGCTGATAGGAGACCTGGAACTGTCCCGCAGTCTTTTGATAGTCTTGCTGATTGGCCAAGCAATACTGGACGATGTCGATTCGTTCTTTCCACGTTGTCATACGACCCTTTGTCATAGCTTTCGCTTCCCCTTTATAGGCTTTTAAGCTGCTATGACCATTATACTTATGAATCCAGTCGGAAAGCTGTTTTGTGTTCGCGATCTTGTATTTCTCGATGATTTGATACTGCGATAACTTCCCCTCAAGGAACTCGGTTACCGCTTGAAGCTTAAGTTCAGCACTATAACTTCGATTATGCGTACGACGCATGAGTCCCTCATAACCGTACTGCTTGTACCGTCGCTGCCATTTCATCAGAGACGTTTTATTAATTCCATATTTCTTAGCTGCAGCCAAAAAGCCAATTTTCCCGTTCGAAACATCTTCGAGAATCGTTAATTTCTCATACGCGTTAAATTTTCCTCTCGACATAGAAAAGCTCCCCTCGGCAAAACAGGTTTTATTATTTTACCTGTCCA
>NZ_JBXENS010000019.1:0-28101 GCF_059383675.1 Paenibacillus sp. J22P277 | reverse complement strand
TGCTAGTGTAATAAGGCTGAAGTCGTCATCGACATATAGTTTGCCTAAAGGAAAACTTTTTATGGTCCCGTCCTCAAACCAATGGTACACTAACAAAAAGCCTTCCCCCCTACGGGCGATAAACGTACGGTTTGACATTTGATTGTTCGGTATTCGCATTGGTTCGCCTTCGACCTCTACCGTTCCCCGAAATAGTCGATGCCCTTTCAGAGTTCGACGGATGGTACCCTCGATATGAATGGTGGCGGATTCGACTTCGGAGGCATTCTCCGTGCCCAGACGGTATTTTACTCCTTCCAGTCGTGCATCCACTTCACGCGGTAAGTAAAGCCAAATGCAAGCGGTTAAAGCAGTTAGAATGACTCCGAGTACGAGAAGCCAAACGACCTTCTTCCTCGTCAAACTATATTCACCTTTTACTGATTTAATTGTTGTTGCATTCATATAACACCACTTCCTTTACCGTCAATTGATATCTCAAGTATCTCCGAAACCGCCCCCTTCCACTAGTGGATTCATTCATTGATTGCGGATGATAAATATCACAAACGATCGTCGATCCCATGAAAAATCTCATGCCCGATTTCTCACTCACCGGCTCTCGTCCAAAAAGAAAAAACCTCCGCTGGGAAGTTTTCGTTCTGTTGAAATCCACCCTTTATGACCAATTTCTACCGGATAAATATGTTTCGTTTCAGAAAAAATGTTTCAAATTCGTCTCTACGGCTACCACTCGAACCCGACGGAGCTTGGGTTGTCCATTGCCCATCAGTTCGTCAAGGCGCATGGCGGGTTCATTCACGTTCGGAGTCGACCGGATGAGGGAACGAATTTTACGGTCTTTTTCCCCAGGGAAAGAACTGACAGTCAGGTGAATACCCTTCTCGATCCGGATCGCAATAATCGTGTTAAATTCAAATGTTGAGTTTTGAACAAAGAAAAACCGCCCTTTTGAAAAGGCGGTAAAATTGTCTCTTTTGTACTGCTATTTCATTCCTACTACAGCGGCGAACGCTTGAACGGCGGCATTGGCCACTTCCATGTCTTGCTCCATGGTGCCTCCGGCGACGCCGATACCACCAACGGTCATGCCTTCGTGAACGAGTGGGATGCCGCCTCCCAAGATGGTGACTGTCCCTTGGTTTGTCGTGTTGACCCCAAAGTGTTGACCGCCGGGAAGCGCCGACTGTGCTAAGTTAGCCGTGGGCATTTGCATGGCTACACTCGTCCAGGCCTTCCCCTTGGAGATTTCGATCCCGGCAATCCGGGCATAGTCCATCCGGTGGAAGGCGATCAAGTTCGCCCCGGCGTCGACGATTGCGATATCTAAGGCGAGTCCCATTTGACGAGCTTTCTGTTCCGCAACCTCGAGCAATTGTTTCGCAATCTCCAATGTAAGCAACTCAAACACTCCTTGTTGTTTTGTTTCCTGTAGAATATTATTTACTGAATTTACCAAGTTAGGGGCTGTCACATGAACATTTACGGCGTGGATGGAGTTATTTTGGTAACCTTTTACATTCCATTCAGCCTTTAGCGGTTGAACTTCTCCATGATCGTTCGTTGCCTTGCTCATAATCGTGTATTGACCTGGTTTTTGCGCATCCCACGCAAAAGACCATCTCCTCCATGAATAGGGAACATCAGAATCAAGTATGTTTGCTTCAGTCCAGAGTGTCCCGCCATCTGTGCTAATCTCTACTTTCGTTACAGAATGCTCACCAGCCCAAGCATACCCTTGTACCACGTGGGTGCCAACAGCCATCTCTTCCTCTTCTGTAGGAGATGCTATCGTTGAATTGATTAAAACTGGTGATAGCGGTAGTGCATGTTTGTAGTCGTTTGCTTTTTTTAGAATGACATAATCTATACTTTGAAAAGGTCCCTTGAATGGCTGATCTACAACTCTGATCCTATGCAGCCATTTAACAGATGCAACCGCATACCATCCAGGCACAATTAGTCTTATTGGAAAACCATGTTTATCGGAGAGCGGTTCACCATTCATTTCATAAGCCAGTAAAGTATCTGGGTGAAGTGCCTTGGCAACAGGAAGACTTCTTTTGAAAAATACTTGTCCATCCATGTCATTTCGCTGACCATAATCTAATCCTTCAAAAACAATCTCAGTCGCACTTGGGGATACACCTGCTTGGTCTAATACATCCTTCAGTCGAACGCCTCCCCAAATGGCGTTGCTTATCGCACCGAGCTTGAATTGGTTACCTTGTGCTTTCCTTTCAAATAACGAACGCTTGTTTCCTGCACACTCTAGTGTAGCGGATAGCGTGACCTTATTCATGTTTTTCAAATCAGCATACGTAAATTTAATTGGTTGATCCACTAATTCTTCAATTGAAAGGTACCAGGTGTTTATATCGATTGTTGGGTATTCAAAATGATTTCTTACGTAAAATAATTGATTCGGTGTAATGGTTTGGAGGTCGGCAACCATGGGGAATTCAAGATTTTCTGATGGCATATAGGAAACTGGGACCAAATGAATGTCGCGCATGAACAAATCCACCTCTTCAACTAAATATAGACAGAACAGCTCTAGAATTTATTTTTAGCAAAGAAACGTAATTTTAACCATCTTGAGTTACAAAATGAAAGATCGTAATTGACGGTTACTGAAGCTTAGTAAAACCATTAAGCTGCCACGGAGTTGACCGACGGTCTCGTTGTCGAGGGACGGGAAAAATATATCGATTGTATTGACCAGTCAAAACTTAATAACGGGCAGCTGCGAGGTATCTGCAGCTGCCGTTCCTACAAAGGAAATTTACAAATCTCAACACTTTATACCGAGGGTGCTCAACAGCCCCCCACCCACTTGAAATAGCAGTACAAGCCTAAGAACCTTGAAAATCCGGTTGCTCAATTACAGCCATATTTCAATGCGGGTTCCCTGACGAAGTGCACTGCTGACTTCAATCTCACCCTTATGAGCTACTACAATGTCATACGTAATGGCCATGCCCATCCAGAGCCTTTATGAAGCTCGGTTATAAGAAATGAAATACCACTTGTTCTCATATTTTCAATCAGCCTATGGTCAATACGAATGGGAAAAGACACCACTGAAATAACCTTTGCCCCATAAATCAATACCAATGTACTGGTTATATAGAAGATGAATCGCTTTTTAAAGGATAACGAGAATAGGTACTCCTATCTCGATTATTGTAATAAAGGCAAAGCTGGAATCAAGCATTCCTTGCTCCCCTTTCAACTTATTTGTATAACGTTACTTATGCTACTTGCGGCATATCCCGAATGAAATGCACCTAAACTGGGAGCTCTCCCTTATTTAGTGCCTGTTTGACTAACTTCAACCTGAGTCAATTTTCTAATGTAATACTCAGTGGGTGTAATACTAATTCCCCAGGACCGGTATTACTGAGAATTACCGACACTTTATGTCCTCGAGATTTGTAAAATACGTATTTATAATTTCGAAATTCGCAAAACAGCGCAGCCTTTGTCCCCGAGTTCTTTATTAACTTCAATGTATTTGGTGATAACCGTGTTTGCAGATTCGATGGGTGCATTCACAAGTCCCTCAATAGGTAAGGCTACCTTTTCTTCAAATGATTCCTTCCCTTGGGCGTTTACGATGCCGACAGATGTGGCACACCAATCAGGACGTTTTTGGATGGGGCTTTCCATCGAGTCCAATAAATTCGTCATAGGCATCAAAGATCTTACGAGCAATTGGAGCTGCTCCGTAAGCCCCAAAACCTCCGTCTGGTACGACAACGGCCACCGCAAGAACTGGATCCTCTGCGGGGGAGAGTGCGATAAATACAGAATTCTCAACCTTTTTCCTATCGCCGGCATCTTGTTCGGAAGTCCCTGTTTTCCTTAAAAAAGAGTATTTAAAATCATCGAAGCCTTGCACGGAAACTTTACTCATCCCTTCGTCGATCTCATCCCAGTACGCTTTCGGGAAGGAAATTGTATTTAAAATTTTAGGGGAAAAATCTTGTACGACTTTACCATCTTGACTCACGATTTTATTCACAAATTGAGGCTGCATTCGTTTTCCGCGACTACCTAACATGGCTGCATACTGTGCTAATTGCAGCGTTGTATACTTTGCTTGTTGTCCAAAAGAAGCTCGAATGAGTGCAGACTGTGGACTCGCACTTTCGGCTTCATGATAGTATTCAATTACGCCTTTAATTTCTCCCAGCAACCCACTTTCGGTTGACACGCCCAAGCCAAACTGTTTCATGTAGTTATCCCAGACATCTACGCCCTTCGTACCTTTATATTTCATGTATAACGGGTTTCCTACTTTCTCCGCCATAAACGTGTTGGACGAATGTGCAATCGCAGCTGCAGGGTCGATCAACCCATAAGCATGGCCTTGAGAATCGTGTATGGGTACCTGTGAGCCGATCTTGCCGAAATAATAGACACCTTTATCCATATAAGTGGTACTTGTTGTGAACAAATGCTCATTTAACCCGATTAAAACAGAAAGTGGCTTTTGCGTAGAGCCCAAGTACACGATTGATGACGGATGCCGATCGCGTTCCTCCTTAGTTGGATAGGGGGCATATGATTGACGAATGGTACCGTTGTTTTGGAAATCTGAGATGCTCGCTAATTCTTCGGTGCTAATTGATCCTCCTGACCATACATTGGGATTGTAATCTGGCATACTCGCCATTGCGACAACCTTTCCCGTTTTTACCTCCATAGCAACGGCATAACCCGTTGTTGCATCACTACCATCGCGCCACGGTACAGAAGTGGAGTGTTGCATATAAGCAAGATGATCCATGATTGCTTGCTGTGTGAGTAGCTGCACTCGCTTGTCAATTGTAAGGTAGAGGTTATCTCCCTTGACTGGCGTGGTTATGGTAGGTGGCCCGATGATCGTATTATGTGCATCCACGGGATAAATCTTAAGTCCGTTCTGACCGCGTAACACATCTTGATACATATATTCAAGACCGTCGACACCTACAGTTTCATCGTCAATGTATTGTATCTTCGCATCTTCAGCATTCGCTATATTCTCATATTTGCTCATGGTTTCTCGAACGCCTCGGAACTTTTTTAGATACCCGACCAATTGAACAGCGACTTTATCGTTATCATAATTACGTACACTTTCTTCTACTATATCAATCCCAGGATAAGCCTCTCGATTTTCAGCGAAAAAAGCAATTTCAGATTTTGATAGTCCGACTTTTATTCGGCGCGGCACCGCGTATGTATTCATGACATGATCCATATCCATACGTTTAATAATTTCCTCAAGGTTCAGGGCTTGTTTGGGATCACCATATTTCGTAAAAACTTCCAAAAGCCTTGTTGCTAATTGTGGGGCATCCTCCGTTTCAAAAGTAGATGGAATTGTAAAATACAGCGACTGTGTCGATGTTGAGTAGGCAATTGGAGCTCCCGTTGAATCTAAAATATTCCCGCGAATTGGTGGGATTTTTACTTTATTTGTACTGTTTTGATCAAACTCTTCTTGAAGTGTAGGACCATCAACAAACTGCAAAATGGCAAGTTTCACAATCAGTATGCTGAACAAGAGAAAGGTTACACCAAAAAAAGCATTCAATCGCATGGTGAATGTAGTTCGATTACGTTTAGTTTGATCCTCCTGATCCGTTATATTGCGCTTTATCATCTTTACTCTCCTTAAGAGATAAATCATCTATTTTTGGAAAAATGTGTTTTTACTAATAACGATTGTGTCCCCATGAAAGTTTCTAGTATGGTTCGATCTATTTATATTTTCAGACTAATTAAATTACAGCCAACTAACTGAGGTTTTCCACACAATCTCAAGAATTCATCGCCAGATAATATCTAAAACGTTTAGGCTTCCTCAGTTCGATCAGTCTTGTTTCGTTGATTCCGATATATCGTTCTACGCTCGTCTTTCAAGCTTCCAGACCAAAATCCCCTCCCGGTCGATAAGAGAAGTCACCTTAACGATGTCTATCTCGTATGTTACCTGAAGGGGATTAATTAGCTGCACGTACTATTTTGAGGGTGAGCTAGAAAGCTTATTCTGTGTCGGCTGCCGTCTGCCATGAACTCATACATCATGATGGATATGGAATCGATACAGTACCGTCTGGACGTTCAATAAAATTCGCAGTGCATCGTACTGTACCATAGGTTGAAGATTTTGGATCCATATCATATATGCAATATTGTTTTTCGACCTGATAAGAATCGCCATTTTTAACAATATGATAGTCTGTCGGAGGATAATCAAAATCTTCAGCATATGTTGGTTTAACTGATACTTTGAAATCGTTGTTATTGGAAGCCGTGGTGTTTAAGATTTTATAGTTAATGAGCTTAGTTCCATCTCTGTCTTTTGTATTCATTATTGCCTCGAAATAATCACTAATGATCTTATTTGCAGATGCAAGAGGCGCTTTTTCAAATTCTTGAGCGGACATACTTGTTCGTTCTTCGAATGATCTTGAATCTCGTTCATTGGTATTCGGCATTGTCAAAGCACACCCGGCAAGAAGCAAAACCGCGGCCATCCCCAATAGCGATATTTTTGCGTGCTTGTTATTTTTCGTGATCATAATGAGTCTCCGCTTTAGCTGATCTTTATTACTCAAGATACCCGCGGTTTGGACAAAGGGAGCTGACAACGAAAAATTTTCTAACAGTTTAATGATCGTAAACGCGTACGCTTCGGATTCATTAGCTTCAATATAAGACAACGCTTGTGAATCACACGCTATTTCCTGGTCTTCACGCATCTTGTGATACGCGAGCCATAATAACGGATTGAACCAATGCAGAGTAAGGACCATGCTCATGACCCAGTTAACAAAAATGTCGTTTCGTTTGATGTGTGAGAGTTCATGCAGAAATACGTATTTTAATTGATTTGTCGTCAATGTATGTACCACGTCTCGCGGTAGCAAAAGTTTGGGATGTAGGACACCAATTAATGTCGGACTCGTCACTAAATTGGTTTCGATAAGGGAAACGCTTCGATTCAGTTTAACCAATTTTTTGCAATGCTCGAATAACAGTACAATTTCACTTTCGACAATTAGTGGCTGCCGTTTCATCTTTAAGGCAAATCGAATATTGCTTGTCGCAAAGATAATGACTAGCATAATGGTTCCGATTGCCCAAACTAATGCCAGTACCAGCAACCACGTTGAGTCACCTGGGTTTGGAAGTGAACTGCTCATAACGTCTATTGGTTGTTTTGGAATCGTTGTAGTGCCGGTTACCGCGGTTGTCGGCAAATTACTTACCAGCTGCAGAAGCGATGTGTTCGTATTACTTGCCAAATGAACAACGTTAAAGATGCTAAACGAGCTTTCGGGAGACCAAGGAATGACAAGTCGCAGGGCAAGCAGCACCCAGAACAAATAAAGCGTGCGCGGTTTGATTCGAGACTTTAAAATCACTTTCGCAAGGAAAATGAGCAGCGTCAGCATTGATGCCATAATTGTTGTTGTCCAAACCCATTCCAATGCGCTAGTAATCAGAGCTGTCACGGATCAATCCCTCCTTTGCTCCAAAATGCTTTTAAGCTCATCTAAATCCTCTTTAGACAATTTTTCATCCTTAAGAAAGTTGACGAGCATTGGCTTCAGCGCTCCGCCGTATATTTTACTAAGGAATGACTGTGTCTCGGATTGAATGCATTCCGTTTCTTTCACAAGCGGATAGTACCAATATACTCTTCCTTCCTGGTTATAAGCGATGGCCGACTTTTCAACAAGCCTGTTCAAAAGTGTTCGAACCGTTTTTGGACTCCAAGCTTTACTTTCTGGCAAGTTTTCAATCACTTCATTTGCTGTTTTAGGTGATCTTACCCAAAGCACCTTCATGATTTCCCATTCCGATTCCGATATCCTTGGAATTTGTGACATCTGTGAACCCCCTATGATTACACATGTAATCCTTTTGCTTTTATATTACATATGTAATCCAACCTCGTCAAGTAAATCAAATTTCCACTAACACATCTTTCATTAAGTTTCCCCCACGGAAGATTACAGCAAAGGAGGAGTGCATGGCAAAGACGGAGTACCTATGATTATTGCTTCTTTAATTTGACAATAAATCAGGTGTTGCATAACGGAAATATTAAAATTGCGACTATGGCACAGGTATACGCGCTTCTCGGTGCTCTACAACACGGCAACGGTGACAGGGCCGAATCAACCGGAGACGCAGCGAAAGATCCTGCAGATCGCAGGCATAATGGTTGACACCGGCATCCTTAAAGAGTAGTAACAAAAGAGGGCTGACGAAATTTGACTGTATGCTTACCAACATAATCACTATGATGACCAACACTCCGGTACGATGGGGTAGTCCCAGCAGGGTCTTGTGTATTCAAAAGCGTATTGCAAAAAACATGCTGGCCATTCATTTTCGTTTCTGTCTATGGGCTTTGGAGGGCGGGTTATCCCCCCGAAGCCCTCCTCTCCAGATGGAGCGCAACCTTCTTCATGTTCTGTATGGCCGCGGTCATGATCGCCTATTCGGTCTCATTCCGTCCCCCCGCAAACGGCAATAGCGAAAGCAATGTTGAACTTGGCAATTTATTGATTCGCGCATATTATGACCAAGATTTGGAAAACCTCATGAATACGATTGGAGGTTGATGTATTCCATGTCTGAGGTCGGTATAAAACAGAATTTGGTGCAGGAAATAACAAAACGGCTTGGACATTCGTCTGATATGATCTGCCAAAGACTCAGCATGTACAACCGTTTCGAAGTCCACTGCCTCTATCTTGAGTCTCTGATTACCGACAATCGGGTGTACGAGCTCTTGATTAAACCGATTGTCGAGACCAATAATGCGGTTGTTACCGATACGACACATCCGCTGGACTGGTTGAAACAGAATATTCCTTATATCCGCAAAAGCGAGTTGACAGAGCTTAACGAATGTATTGACTCGCTATTAGAAGGTCAATGTCTATTGTTTCCGCCGGGTACGGGGATAGCCTTGGGATACGATGTTTATAATGCGAAATCGCGAATTACTTCTGAACCCAATTCTGAATCGGTCATTCGAGGTTCGCGTGAGGGTTTTATTGAGGATATCAATAGCAACGTCGCTTTGATCCGAAAGAGATTAAAAAGCGAACAGTTGGTGTTTGAAAGCTGGATGCTCGGCACAGTTACAAAAACTAAAATATATCTCGTATATATGAATGATATCGCCTCTGAGTCAGTCGTCGAAGAATTCAGACGGCGGCTTCATGCGATCCGTACGGACAGCATTTTGGAGAGCGCGTACATCGAAGAATGGATCCAAGATCGAACATATACTCCGTTCCCCCAATTGTTGAGTACAGAACGTCCAGACGTTACGGCAGCGAAGCTGCTAGAAGGCAGTGTTGCCATCATGACGGATGGAACGCCGGTTGTCATCTTAGGCCCTATTACCTTGTTCCAGCTTTTTATTTCTCCAGAAGATTACTATCAACGGGCGGATATTGCAACGTTGCTCCGTTGGCTCCGCATGTTCGCCTTCTTATTAGCGATTTTTGTACCCGCCCTCTATATTGCGATAGGTAGTTATCACCAGGAAATGCTTCCCACGACGCTGCTGATCAGTTTGGCTGCCCAACGGGAAGGAGTACCATTCCCTGCAGTGATCGAAGCTACGATCATGATGGTAACATTTGAATTACTTCGTGAAGCCGGACTCCGTATGCCGCGGATTGCAGGGCAGGCAATCTCAATCGTCGGCGCACTTGTGCTTGGGCAAGCGGCCGTTGAGGCGGGGATTGTCTCCGCCGCTATGGTTATTGTCGTATCGATTACTGCAATAGCGAATTTTATCGCGCCGAACTATTCTTTCGGCATTGCGCAAAGAATCGTCCAGTTCTTGTTCATGGCGTTGGCAGGTGTATTGGGATTATTCGGATTGTTATGCGGTACTTTTTTTTTACTGGTTCATCTGGCGTCACTGCGTTCCTTCGGTGTCAAATATTTAAGCCCTGTGGCTCCATTTGTCCTGTCCGATTGGAAAGATACGCTTATACGGGTTCCGAGACAATTCCTCAAAAGAGAGCAGAGGAGAATCCAAACATCGAAAGGTGAACAAAAATGAAATCCCTACTGGCTTTAATTTGCCTCCTCCTTTGCACGGGATGTTGGGATATGAAAGAGATAAATCAGCTTGCAATCGTTAGTATAGGAGGAGCGGATAAGGATCCAAAAACGGGTAAGAGTTACGCTTATTTTCAAGTTATCAACCCTACAGGTGCAACATCGAGAAATGTTGGCACTTCGAAAGCTTCCGTCTATACATATGAAATCGTGGAAACCAGTCCGGGCAGAATGACGGAGACATCAACCACCGCCGTACCTCGGATTATTTTTGGCGCTCATACCGAAAGCTACGTGGTATCGGAGCGTTATGCCAAACAAGGAATCGCGGACTTAATAAATTATCTGGAGTTAAACCCCGAGCGACGGACCAACGTTTTTTTGTTCGTGACGGATTCGCCTATTGTCGATGTTATGAACACCTATACGATCTTGGATAGACTTCCCGGCCAATTTCTTCGTTCACTTATGGAAATGCATGAGCGCAATTTCGGTTCCTCTGTCGCTCCAACTCGCTTAAAAGACGTTGTAGAGGGATTTTCTAGATTCCAGCCGATCATTGTCCCCATCATTCATCTGAAAGGTGCGACACCCGGATCCCGAACCGACCGGCTTGAAGATATAGAAGGAACGAAACAAGCACTGGTTATTACGGAAGGAGCCGTATTCATCCAAGGACGAATGGTAGGTCGTATGGATAGAGAAATTAAAAAGTTCTGCTTTATATTGACACGAAGAGCTTCAATGGCAGTCATTAGCTTTACTGTTAACGGAGCAAAAATTGATGTTGAGGCGCAGAACGCTCGAGCTAAGCTGAAACTAGATCGGTCATCGAATCGGTTGGCCCTGTCCATCAATGCGAAATTACGTATTCTAACCAACAATCAGGATACAAAAATAACGGAACAAAATCTGCATGAAATCGAACAAGCGTTCAACAAGAAATTTGAACGGGAAGCCGAGGCGGTCGTTGATTTTGGAAGAGAAAAAAATTGGGACCTCTTAGGACTACAAGACCGAGGCGTTGCGCCTGCGAATTGGAAGAACACCAAAATCACCTTTCATATCGATTCCAGTGTTATATCGACTGGAAATATTAACAAGCCTTACATACCTGGGGAGGTGGAGTAAATGGAAAATGCTAAATTAAGCGGCTGGCAAATCATGACGCTTACAATTTGTTTTGTCATCGGCACCACGTTTGTCGTTTTGCCTGGCGGTCTAATAGCTCATGCAAAACAGTACAGTTGGATGATCATAATTATAGCTTGTTTGTACGGTTTGATACTTGCATATGGTTGGTTATATCTAATAAATCGACATCCCGGATTAAGTCTTGTCCAGATTTCGGTCCAGGTTTTGGGTAAATGGTTCGGCGGGCTGGTCGCCGTCCTTTACATTTTTTATTTTCTGCAAATAGCATCCTGGGTGACTCGAAATATGAGCGACTTTATGCATATCAATCTGATGCCTCGAACACCGCTTTCCGTTTTCAACATCTTAGTCTTGATTGTTTGTGCTTATGCCGTGTCCAAGGGAATTGAGACGATCGCCTTTGTCTGCCAAATCGTTTTACCTTTCCTCATTCTATCCTTCTGGGTTCCGTATTCAGTCTTCCTCAAAGAATGGGATTGGCTCCGCTTTCACATGACTTCAAATATTGATTTCTGGCATGCCATGCTGGGGACCAAGTATTCACTAGGATTTCCATATATGGAGACTGTTTCGTTTCTCATGTTACTACCTTATGCTGGGCACAAAGCTAAAAAAGGCTTCATCATCGGTATCGCGGCTGCTGGATTGATGTTTGCGATTTCAATCTTTATTACGATAGGCATTTTAGGTGTATATCGAAGCGCTCACCTGACCTATCCAATTTACGTGATTTTCCGGGAAATGCAGCTCTCGAAATTCATTGAACACTTGGAGGCTGTTCTGTCCATTAATTTGCTGCTCCTCGTATTTCTGAAACTGAGTATTCTCTTTTACAGTGCCGTATTGGGCATTTGTCAGCTGTTCAAAATAAAAAACCGCGCCATCATCGCATATCCGACGATATGGGTGATATCCGCCTATTCCCTTTTATTCAAGAACTTTATTGATAATGTAGGGTGGGTTCAGAAATATCTATTCCCTTATTACACTCTGTACGGTGTTATTCTGCCGGCACTGTTGGTTGGAGGAACTTGGATACAAGAGGCTAGAAAACGACACACGAAGGAGCTTATGTCATGATCGGTCTCCTGTTGTTATACGTGGCTTTTCTCTTTGGAGGCTTATTACTTTTACGGAAAAAAGTAAACATGGCAAAGGAAAGAGCCTTGTTCTGCGCGATTACTTCGCTGGGATTCATCTTGTGGATAAGCATTGTGATCCACCAACCTCTTGATATAAACAAAGGAATCGGGATAATTATAGACTGGTTATTCTAACTAGCGAATCCTACTCGATCTGAAATAAAGTAAACTGATGAGGACTTACTTGCAATTACAGTTTCTTCATTGATCGTGGTTCAAGAACAGATAGACAAGAATCAGCTATCTTTCTTTACTTTGCGGGTTGAGCCTCTTCAATCTTTTCACACCTAAATAATTCTGCACAAAAACAATAGCTTCAAGCCGCGAAAATCAAGAGGCGAGCGCTTCATACTATATAAAGCGCTCGCGTTTCCTTAATGGAAGTTATACTTTATCGCTTTCATCTATTTAGAGAACGATCATTGACTGTCGAAATAGTCGTAAGAAGAATGAGTACCAAAGCGAATGAGAACGCTCCGAGCCACATCGCACCGGTTACATAGGTCGTATCGACTGCCAAACCGCCTATTAAAGCTCCCAGGCTGACAGACAACTGATAAATACCTACATAGACTGGCGTAATAGCTTCAACAGCATTCCGAGCAGTTGAAAGAACCAATAGCTGCAAACCCAAAGGAGCCATTCCCCAGGCGATCGCCCAAATAATAAAAGCAATGATTGAAATAACAATGTTATCACCAAACAGTGAAATGCCCAATAATGAAATAAGGGAACAAACTACTGTTAAAACTATCAATCCCTTGAGACTTCTTCCGGCTATGAAACCAGCGGCGAAATTGCTTATGAAGGAAACAATCCCATAGACTAGCAGTATCGCACTGAGTAGATTCGGGCCCATTCCTGTAACTTTCTGAAAAAAGGGTGTTATATACGTGTAGGCTGCAAATTGACCACCCACAAAGAAAATCGCAATAACAAAGACCGCTCTTACTTTCTTCATTTTTAACAGCTCCAAATAATCTTTTCCACGAACCCCCTGTTCCATCGGAATTCTCGGAAGCAGTAGGAGCTGAATGATAAAAACAGCAATCGCAAGTATGCAACCAAGAGTGAAAGCGATTCTCAAATCAAAATGTGAGGCTATGAAAGACGCTAAAGGAACACTTAAGACCGTGCCAATCCCAAATCCTCCAAGGACAATCGAAATTGCTTTTGCTACCTTCTCTTGCGGAACTAATTTTGCTTGAGCAGGCAAAGACACAGCCCAAAATCCTCCAACGCTTATTCCAAGAATGATTCGCGCAATGACTAGCACAAAGAAATGGGTTGTAATCATCGAAAGTGCACCAGATACAATAAGCAGCAAGGACAGCCCGAGAAACACCACCCGCCGATCCAGACGTCCGATAGTTATCGTAGCAATCGGACCCGCTATGGCCGCCAGTATAGAAGTGGATGTCACTGTAATTCCGGCAGTACCCTCCGATACATCAAAGCTTCGGCTAATTTCAAAAAGTAGACCAACTGGCAAAAACTCTGTAAGAGAAATTGAGAATGCACCTAATGCAATTGCAGTAATAGCAAACCATGGATTCTTATTCGTAATACTCAATGTCAAACATCTCCCTCACAGTTTTGCATGTATGAATCCGAGGCATAAAAGAGAACATCCACAATTCGAATGGCGTCAGCCATTGTTAATCCATTGGTAAGGAGGTTCTACGGCGAAACTCGATAGCCAATGGCATACTGGCATATGGTGTTCCACTTCAGTTTTATATTTTTCACTTTCTCAATGAGAGCGAACGGAAAGGCCCGCCATTTAAAAATTTGCCTCCACGCGGTCATAGGATCCATATGCGGCATCACTTGCCGTACATGGATTTCCGTGATTCAATATTGTACCTACCTGTCGGTACAGAACCGACAAAAAAAATGAACCCCGAGCATTCAGGTACCCCTTCCTTTTTGAGCATAGTTTTCGTAGTATTGTACCTACCATTTGGTACAAACTAATCGTAACAAAAAGAGTTCTCATGCGCAATAGAAAAAACGGAAGCTCCCAAGCTCAAGAAAGCCGATATTGCGCGCGAATAATCGCAATGGCGTTCGTAAGATAGGTAACTTCTTTTTGACTTTTCATTAATAAAATGGCGCCTTCGATCATAGATACGATGGCTCGCGCATGCTGTTTGGCATCGATATCCGACGTCAGATGTCCCAGTGCTTTCAGCTCGTTCAGCGCGCCTTCGATCGACGAAACCCACCTGTCGAATATATAATGGACTTTTAGTCGAAACGTCTCGTCGTGTTCGCTCATCTCGACGGCGAGGTTCCCTACGGGACAACCCGATTTATTTTCTTCGTCCGTATGGATGGTTAATGTCCTGTCGAGCATTTTATTTAATTTCGCGATAGGATCAAGATCGGCTGCGAATATGCCCTCGAACACATCCCTGTCCCATTCCTTGACCAGATCATCGACGACGGCCAGGCCGAGGTCGCGCTTGGACGCAAAGTAGTGATAAAACTGGCCTTTTCCGATGTGAGCCTCTTCCAAAATATCGCTTATCGACGTAGCCTGGTAGCCCTTATAATAAATGATCTTTCTGCATATCGTAATAATGTCTTGGAGTTTCGACATCTCGACACACCCTTTATGATTTCTTTTGTTCGAGCTGAGTATCCGCCTACCCGATTGGACGGTGACAGATGAATTTTATCACAGTTTGTATGGAAAGAATAATTCGACGGAGGAAGGCAATCAAGTTCTTATCCATGTATGGGTCCAACTGGCGGATGATTCTTCATCTCCATAAAGTAAATCACAACCCAGCGCAAAGATGCATAATGAAAAGTAGGCTCTTCTTGCCCTCTTTATGCGCGTCGCACATATACCGCATGGATTTCATTAGCTCCTTGTTGTAGGCACTGGTATTAAAAAAATTGTGCAGCAGCGGCTTGCAAACACCTAAAGAAGGTAATAGTAATTCTGCATAACGATGAACCGATGTCAGCCTTTGGCGCGTTGAATCTCGACTGCTTTCATAAACTGCCAGGCGTATAATGTAGAGGCGCCAAGATAACGGGCTTTACCCGCCTTCATCACATCGTTCAGGGCATCAAGCGTTTTCCTCAAGAGGCGTGTCATAATCAAAACGGCCGATTTCATAAACATCGATATAATCCGTTCCCAATCTCCTCAGGCTATCGTTGATTTTCGTTTGCTCAGCAAGAATAAGAGATGCGGAATGGGTGTATGGGCAATGGACAACAAGTGTCCGAAGATGACGAGAAGAACAAAACGAGCGAGCCCTGTCTTTCTGTCCGGGCTCGCTCGTTATCGTATTTTTGGAATGCCCTGATATCTTCTGCAAAGTAAAGATGTCTCTGCCATTCGTCCAATAAGGTCGTTATCCTGAAAATGCACAAACCAGGATTCGCCCCCGGCGCTAAACCCGCTTCCAGCTCCGTCGTAATGAACAACAAAGTACAGTATCCGATAAGGTATTTTCCACGCAGATGCACATGAAAAAAGCCGCGGTATACGCGGCCTTCGGTGGAACTAGTAGTTATATGGGTTTAATGCGAATTTTATTGAACGTTACGCTTTGGGGGAGCCGTTTTTTTGGAGATAAAGTTCTCCCGATTTGTACGGGCTGCTGGTTTTAGAACGGTCGAAGGTTTGAAGACTAAGACGGAATACTCCTCGCCACTTGTAGTTGTGCCATTATGTTGTTTCACTACAGTTGTCATGACGCTGCTCCTCCTCTCATCTTCATCGTATATTTTACCATATGGCTCATCAGCTTGTCCATGTGAGCGATGAGCGGCAGATTCAGCGAGCTGTTGTAGAAACGCCGGCGGGTCTCTTCCGTTAATTGATCGCTCTGCGGAAGCAGGATGACGAATCCGAGACGAAAATATGCGCCTTGATTGCGGACCAGCCCTACCGCCTTCATATCCGTGCTGCGCGCCTTATCTGCTGGAATCGGCTCTAATACATGGGTTTCGGAAAAGCCGGTTAAGACCCAGTCTACAATTTCCGCATCTTCTGGTTTTAGAATCATCTGCCGGCCAAGCCTGATCATGACAACCTCGCCATTCTCGTCCTGTGTTAGGAAACAATGCCGGATGTCACGGTAATCCATAGTCGGAAAACTCTTCGATATACTTCTTCCAATTTCCTTCATTAAATCATCAAGCGCAATTTGGACCTGCTCATCCGAAACGCCAGGATGATCAATTAATTCGATTGTAGAGGCAATTTCCTCGGAATAGGATGTCACGAGAAGATCATCTTGCCGGCTTTGGTGCTCTGCCGATTTCGTTGAACCCTTCCATCTATGTACCCCCAGGAAAAACAACTGAATACATCCTTGCAGGAGGTAAAGATAGAGCAGCAGACAAGCACCTGCATAGAGCCCTTTAATAAAGTCAGGGGATTTTTCACTTGGAAGCCATTCTACTGCGAAGAGGTGGAGAGGGTAACTAACCCAGGATACGATTGTTTTCAGCTCACCAATCATGGCTCCGACGACCATCACAAGGATCGAGATCATCAGGGACCCGATAAAGGATTGTAATTTGCGCTTGATATCCATATGCTCCTCCTCGTTGATCTACCACTCTCTATTTTAAAGGAAATGGTAAAATCATCAACTGTTCAGGAGAACTTCTACCGTTTTTTTCTTTTCGCCGGGGGAATAGGTTTACTCGGTTTGAACGACATAATTTCTGCCGATGATCGACTGGTCAATTCTACCACCTCATGCCGGGTAATCACTGGTTTTGTTCTGCTGCTTTTCTTCTTAAGAAACAAAGGATCCACCGCCTATACTTGAATATAATCCAGTATGGCCGAGATCCTCTTAAGGTATTCGCTTATGAAATTACAGCTGCCGATAATGTATGTCGTATTCTATCGCTGGTTAGTCGTTCATCAGACTCTTTTATAAATAATCTGCTGATCAGCAGTATAGCCAATAATCCAAGTACAGAGATTATCAAACTTTGCTCGTATAATTAGAGCAAATTAAATTATAGGTTTTTAAAACTAGGATTACCTCTGACCATAGGAAATACGTTAGTACTCGTTTTTGTAAAAGCTTCAGTCGTGTTGGTATTGAACTATCGTGTCCCGTTAGCGCAACGACTTACTCTGTTGAATTTCGTGTTCCTCAACATAAAGCGGCATCAGAGAAGGCGAATCGTACCTTATCGCGGCCTTTAAACGACAAAATGGTGCCGATAGCCATAGCCCCATAGCTGCATCGAAATAATGAGCCTAATCCGACAGTGCTCGCATAATGGTGGATTTCGCCTCTGCCGTAATCGCTTCATTCCCGTCATCGACCGCTTGCATCAAGATCAGTACGGGGATGTATACCGCGATCAGCCGCGCCAGCAGCTTCGTTTCCTCGTCCGCTCCTCCGTAAGTTTCGAAAAACATGCCGCGAGCGTAAGGTGGTAAAAAGCTGTAAGCAACGCTCAAATCGCAAGCCGGATGGCCTACGCTCAGATCGCCCCAATCAATGATGCCGGAAACGATCCCCTTCTCATTCACAAGCATATTTTTGAAATGAAGATCGCCATGTAGTAGTGCATTCACCGCCTCGACACGGTCCGTTTGCAGCCTGCTAATATACGCTTCGATCACACCGGACTCCTCCGGCGACAAATATTCAACCACCTTCGATAGAAAGCCCTTTAATTTCACTTTGCGCGATGCTATGTCCGTCAAGCTTCGATGATCTTGCTGAACTCCGCACTTCAGCGCCGCCTGCACCGGAAAGTCATGCAATCTCCGCAGAAATTTCGCCAGCGTCTCTGCCGATAAAGCCCGGCGTTCTTCCGTCAAACCAATGGGGAAATCTCCTGGCATGTAGGCATAGCCAAGAAATGGTGCCGGGTATTCGTCACTTGCTTCGCCATAAAACAACGGTTTCGGATAGGGGATGGTCATATATGCCTCCAGCTTCGGCAGCAGCTTCCCTTCCATACGAATCGAGCCAACTGCAATCGTTCTTCTTGGAAACCGGAACACGTACTCGTCACCGATGAGAAAAACCGTATTGTCCCAGCCCCAGCCCAATCGCTTCACTTGCTTCGATGACAGTTGAGGGAATTGTCTGCCGATCAGCGTCCGCGCCTGCTCTTCGTTAACCTCCCACTCCGCATCCCATACATTCGTTCCTCCCATGAAATGTCTGCCTCCTCGTTCCTTACTTTATTTGACGTTTACATTTGCTGGAAGTTACGCATAACCGCCCGTTAGTTCAATGAGAAACGGAAGTCGATTCGTGAGGCCGGCTTCCGTTGCGTCTCCATTCAATCGTACCCGTTGGTTCAATGACGACTTGAAATATCTACTTTCTCAATTTGAATCTTGATCTTCTTGAAGGTACGGAAAGAAAGAAGTGAAAACAGTAAACTTGCAATAAAAGAAACTAGAGCTATTATATATTTCCCTAGCAGTGAATAAAAAAACAGTGCATATATACCACCTGCAGTGAAGATAAACACAGATAGGATTGACATAAACTTTTGAGATATTAAATAATAAAAAATTAGCTTTTTCAAGTTATTTTACACCCTGACATTTTAAAATAAATATTATATAAGTCGTCATACTTCATTAGGCACCATTTTCTCAATTTGAGCATGTCGACGTTGAACTATCGTACCCGTTAGTTGAATGTTCTGTAAGATATTTCTTTGCCATTTCCATGTCCTGTGTTTGTAGAACAATTCCATCTTCTTTATTGAGTATGAGATAAGTAGGGAATTTCTTAATACCCAAAGCATGCGCCCATTTTTTAAATATATCTTGGTCAATACCCATTAGTTGTAATTGAAATCCATTTTGCAAATCTAGTGATGAATTCTGAAAACGATTAAGTTCATCCCCTATTTTCCCAACATCTACTTGGTAACAAAACACCTGAAGGGCATAAGCATAGTTCAATTCCTTTTCAGGCATTAAGTTCTGAACCACTTCATCTTTACTTGGATTACATCCAACAAGTAATAAACAAGTGCCAAATAAAATCAATATTACAAAATATTTTTTAAGCATTTAAACACCTCCGTAACCTCACAACTATTACCAATTGTTAGACGTGGGTTTGCCGAATTACTTGCATTATCCTGCCCGTTACTTCAATGGAAAACGGCAGCCGATCGTCAGCCGGCTGCCGTTGCTTCTCCATTCAGCTATCGTTCCCCGTTAGGAGTTCAACAAGCAGTTAAACTACCTACTAATAAAGTGAAATTTCCCAATCTTCGAACTCTGGCTCAATAATATAACTACTGTCAACATAACTTCTAATATACTGTGCAGCTCTCCTTTCTGCATATTTAGCATTTAGAACCGTTCCATTGTCGTCCATCTCTATCAAATTTGCAAAGATCGCATATGCTCTCTCTAATGCGCTTGGCTCTTCAAATATACAAGAATAATCAATACCTTCGAGTAATGGGAATCCCACAGTACCGTTTGCTATCCAATAGGAAAATTTTCGCAGCGCTTCACTGAAAGAATGGCTTAACTTTTGCATCTTAGCTCCTCCGATCAAAAAATGAATCATGGACCGATGTTGTCTCATTTTAACACATATTGGAACTGAACTGCCCGTTAGTTCAGCGCCGCCAGTAAGAGTCAAATACTTTATTTTCACTGAATACATGTAGCGTTTCCCGTTAAATAGGATTCCTAGGAATGACAAAATCCCTTCTGCCAGTCGGCAGAAGGGGATTTTGTATGAATGGTGCTCATGACCATATTTGTCATTTCGCATCGTGCATGATGGATCGGCAAGCGCTCCTGACCACTAAACGCCGGCATGCACGTCACTTAGCCAAATAGGTCCCTTCCTGATACGTTAGCGTGTATACGATGCCGTCATCGGTCAACAGGGCCGACGCGATTCGGTCCTTCACAAGCCAGATATTGGCGCCTTCGGCCGTCACCTTATATAGACCCCAGTCGAGGCCTTCAGTTACGTAGTAGATGCCCGCAGCACCGATATAGAACGAGTTAACGGCGCGGTCGCTCAGCTTGACTTCTTTGCCTCCAGCAAGATCGTAACGGTATAGCATGCCTGCTCCGTTCGCGGTATTCCCGCCTGCAGGGTTCAACGTATAATAGAAGCTTCCGTTAAACAGCTGTACCTGATACATGGTCCGCCCAACGAGCGTCTTTTCGCCGGCGCCGTTCAGATCGGTCGATTTCAAATACCCGGTGTCGTCCTCCACATAATAAATTCGGTTGTTTTTCAACCAGAACTCTTTCGCCGGACCGCTCAGCTTCGTTTGCTTCATGTCCGCAAGATGGATTTTGTACACGGCCGACTTGCTGTCGTCGCCTTGCACACTCCCGTTAAAGCCGAGCGTATAGAGGTATCCGTCCTGAACATACATGGTGCTGTTGGAGCCGTACCCGGCGGAAGCAGCGGTGACCGACACATGGACGCCATATGTAAACCCGGGCTGCCCCACCGCCGACTCCTTCCCTGTTTTAAGGTCGATCTGCGTCAAATTGTCACTGCCAGAGTTGAACATCGGAGTGAAATCCGAATAGTACAACTGATTCCCGGACCTCACATATTGAATAAACTCCTTGGCCTTGGTTATAGGCTTCAATACACCTTGATTGAGCTTGTACAACGACTCGCTGCCCATGATGTAATCTCCTCTGTGCAGCACGACATACAATTCTCCCTCGATCATCCGAATATCCGAAACTGAGCCGTCGCCAGGTTTCCAATCGGTAATAACGCCGACGGTCCGGGTCGTGCGATCCGCGAGACGGTAGGCATCCAATTGCTCCTTGCTGCCCACCGAAGTCACGTAATACAGCTCATCCCCGATCACCTTCGCTGAATTCAGGTTCGGGTTGCCTTGCAGCGGTATCCGGACTTCCTTGCCATTGGCCGTTCGCCTGTACAGCGTCTGCACGCCGCCTTTATCCGTATAGCTCATCCTGTAGGAGTAAACGGTATCGCCCGATGCGGCAATCAAATAATCCGTCTTCGCTTCCTCGACAAGCTGCCGGGGATCGGCCAGCCTGTCCTTGAGCTGATCCTTGAACGTCAGCGTCTGCGGCGCCTTCAGATCAATCTGCTCGTCGCCGATCAGAAGGAGTCCGTCCAGCCAATCGATATGCTTACCCAATGCGTTCGCTGCCTCGCGGAGCGGAAGGACGATGCGTCCGTCCACCTTCTGCGGGGCCGTCTCGATGGCCTGCGGCACCTTGTCCACAAGCATCGTTTTGCTGCCAACGGTGAACGTGATCGTTTTATGCAGCGCGTAATTGTTCAGCAAGACCTCATCCGGCTTTTGCTGCTGCCAATTCGCTTCCCAATAGCTCTTGCCGTTCTCGGACTGCGTCGCCAGATCGCTCATCATACGAATCGGAACCAGCACGCGTCCATCCCGCTGTACGATTTGATAATCGGCCAGCCAATCCGTCATTTTTCCGTTGACGTAGAGCTTATGCTTGAACTGGTACGGAACGACAACAAGCCGGTCGAAAGCTTCATTAAGCGGCTTCTTGCTCCCCATATCAACAGTGACCGCAGGCGCGGCGGTTACTTGTGCGACGTCCCCCTCAGGTAAAGCAGCAGCTGATAATGCCGTCACCGATAGTACGCCCCACGCGAGTCCGATACTGCCGACCGCGGCCAACATTCTACTTTTCATAACCCATTCTCCCTCTCCCGTCTACGGATGTCTTCCTTATATATCCATTAACGAGGTATAAGTCCCAATTGTTGCGAAAAGGATTTGCTGGGATTGGTTGTAGACCAAGTTCTCTTACCCATATTGAAGTTTCCTGTTAGTTAAGCCGTTTTACGACTTTCATGACTCCTCTATCCATCCACCAACAGGCTCAAGTACATATGAACAGAATGTCTTGTAACTCCGCAGACGAACCAAGCGAGCTCATACATTTGCTAAAATGACTGGTCATGATTGGATCATGTGTTTATAATTCTTCAATTTGATATTTAGTTTTGACTGCCCATCTGTTTTGGCTTGAAATTGTCCTATGTAGCACAGATCAATGTCACTATGTTTTGTAGCTTTTTCCCTTGCAAAAGAGCCGAGTTGTTAATTAAGTTTTTAATATCGTCTGGAATCACTTATATCACCCTCTTATTGGAACTTATTCCATTTACTCGTTGCATATCTTACCCGTTAACGTAATGAAGCCACCGATCGTGCTGGCAGCTTCATCAAAGATGTTTATTGTGCTATCTCGTGCTACTTTTTCTCCAATATTTCTACCGTCCAACCGACATTTGTATATCTGCGATTAACAACAGTGCGCGTCAATGTCAAATTATCCGGTATATAGGTTAGTTTTTCTGCACGCAGCTGAAACCATCTCGCTGTCTCTGTCGCACTCTCTAATAAAAGCCAACCGCTTTTCCAATCCGCTACATTGGATTGAGAGCCCCCGATAGCACCTCTGGGAGAGAGTGTATATATTTTGCCTGTACTATCTTTTAATTGCCAACTATTATTGACCTCATTTAACATTTTGCCGGTGACGTGAAGGGTACCTTCAGAGGTGGCCGTGTTTTTATCCGGCGAAGACTCAATCGTAAAATCTATTAATGTGATAGTATCACCGTGTGATTGAAAAATAACTGGCTTCAACTTAAGTTTCGAAGGCTGAAAAGTGACCGAAGTTCCATCCATCTCAGCTACTGAATAGCCGTCAAATATGAATCGATATGGTTCATTCTGTGGTAAATATTTAAAAGTATAACTCCAATGCATTTGTCCCGGTTTATCACCTGGTATAAAGCTTTGCGACATCAAACTTTCTAGGTGGGGCACCTTTCTTGTATTTACGCTGTGAATCTCATTTCCATTCCTATCTTCGAAATGAAATGAAAGAGCCTGTTTCTGCCATAACTCCTTCGGGGACCGGCGTAATGCCTCAACGCTAAGTTCCGTATCGAGTTCGATTCGAACACCTTGTACCATTCTCGTCAATTGCTTTAATCGAATAGTCATTCCATCGGGTGAGGTATAGGTACCAGTTAGCGGCAAGACGCGCGTATTTTTCTTAGCTTCCTTCAAATCTAGCTTGAATTGAAAACTCCAATCCCCCTGTAGGGATGGGATTTGTCGTATCTCATTACCTAACTGTTTGATATGCGCTTCGATAGTGATTACATCGGTCTTTAATGGTTCTGGAAAATAGGCCACCATGTAATAAAAATCATTTGTCACTCCTTGATCAAACATGTTACCGATGATATGGCCTTGTTCGTCTTTAATAACAATTTCATTTGGTTTTGCTAACACAAGCCGATTGCGATCAAGTTTGCCGTGTGAATCGACTAGCTGCAGTGCCATTATGACGCGAGTTGGATCAGCAACGGCTTCATTGACTTTGATGGTGTATCCCTGAGCTGAAACTTTAACATGAGGATTCTGTATCAATCCTAATTCCTGGGCATTTAGCAATCCTATATCCACGTTTCCTTTCGAGAACAATGATCGCACTGCCTCGGCAAAGGATGGAACAGTGTAGAACGCTGCAGAAGCGAATAAGATAAGCAAGCTGGCAACAAATGCGGCAAGACGCCAAAATTTAACCTTGCTTGTATGCTTGTTTCTGCGCCGAACAATAGAAGGGAATTCGGGCAACATCGCTAATGTATGGTCAATTCGATTTAGAACCAGTTCAGGAAGTTCTATTGGCTCATTCTCCTTCAGAAACTTCAGCTCTTTATCCAAATTAGTACTCATAGCCTGCGCTCCTTTCTTCTGCCGGCACTCGCAGCATTTCGGCTAGAAGATACCTCGCTCTATGTAGACGTGATTTGACTGTCCCTAGCGATAGATCCAAACAATCGGCAATTATTTTTACAGGCATATCCTCGAAATAAAACAATGTAATAACAAGCCGCAGGGAGTCCTCCAACTGGTTGATAGCATCTTTCAGAATTATGCGGTCTACCGCCTTAGTCTCTGCTACATCGGACGTAGTATGATTATTCGTGCTAGCTGCAATGGAGCGTTTTTGTTTTCTTAAAATGCTGTTACATTCGTTAATCAAAATTCGTATCAACCAAGTTTTGAAAAAAACAGGGCTATTAAGGGATCCAATTGAACCGTATGCTTTTAGAATCGTTTCCTGTATCGCATCTGCACAGTCTTCTTCGCCCTTAACTATTGAACGTGCAACCCGGTATAGGCTTATTTCGGAATCTTTTATAAGCTTTATAAAGGCATTCCTGTCGCCATTCCGTGCGCGCATGACAATCTCTTCTATATCCACATCTGCTAGCCTCCCAATCCTGTTTGCTAGTATCCAAGTATTAGATGTTCGAAAGGCATTAGTGGTTCACGGTTGCAAGATATAAACCAAATGATTATTGTCCCAGATGACGTACCATTACAAATCACATACGAGAACTTGTCTAGCCGTTACTTCAATGAAAAAGAGGAGCTCGCTGCCGCGGCAACTGCTCCAAGTTCCCTTGAACTATCGTGTCCCATTTGGCTTACTTAGTTCCCAGTTAAAACAAGAAATCTTAGCGGGATTCCAATAATTACCGATATATTTGAATAAGGTCAGGGGCAGATCATTCAGTAGCGCTAACCAAAAATAAAGATATCAAAACGAAAAGTTCAATCGCGTGATAGCGGAGACAAATCAAATTCAATCTCCTTGTAACTTCACGGTGACGCCGAGGTCCGAAAGATAGTTCGTCGGATTAAATACAGGCGTGGTAATCCGGATCGCATCGTTTCGGTTGACGTCGGAGAACGAGAGCTCATACTTATATTCGCTGCCTCGGATCCGAATGGGCGGACTGACTCTCGGCAGCGGATTTCCATGGCTATCATAGACCCAGATGTCATTCATTTGCTCCTCGAGATGTTCGCCCGTCACTTCGAAAACGAGCGTTAACGTCTGCTTCTCCCATTGTTGATCGACGACGATGACGGAGCCCACATCCCCTTGCGCCAGCGTAATTGGCTTGCCCTTCCAATCCCCTTTGACGCTCCGTGTGGAATACGCCGTACTAATATAAGGCATGATCGTGATTTCCTTCGGGTTCGTTTCGAAAGGCTCGAAGAAATACGCATATTCCGCGCTATCCTTCGATGAACCGGCCGCATAGTAGGCGTTAGAGTCGGTAATGCTCAAGACATGGCCTTGCTCATCGCTCACTTTGAACTTCAGTATAGTTGCTTCGTTAAGGTCCGCATGTTGAAGGCGAAAGGTCAATTTGGTCGCGATAGGATAAAGCGAAAGCGCGCGATAATTAAGGTTCATTCCGTTCCACGTGCCGACCTTCGGAATGGACGCGGTCCGATAACCGCCTCGACGCACGACCGGCAGCTTCGTGTAGACGGTTTCATCTTCATGAGAGATCAGCTCAAGCTGAAACTTGTCCGGCAGCGGGTCCGTCGCGCGAATGCTAATCGTTCCCGCGTAGGTTCCGTCTTCCAACTTCATAGCGGGGGCGCTCCCGCTGTAGCTCAATCTTTTCCCATTTACTGCATAGACTACATCGTTTATAAAAGCATACGGATCCTTGTCACTGGCCGGCGCGATCCAACCCAGGAGAATCGATGAACCGTCATAAAGACTTTCCGTGAATGTAATTTGATTATCGCCGACTCGAACCTGACGATCGACATGGGTGGACAATTCGAGCTGGCTTCCTCTCTTCGCCCCGGCGTCTCCGACCAATTCAAATACGGACCCGATAAAAGGCAGGGATCTCATCGCTTCGGCAAACGCCGGAGATATTGAGGTTATACCGATCGTAATGGCTATGGCAGCGGCTGCCACTATTGGACCGATGATCCGTTTCGACGGGGGCCTGCGAGTTTGCTTGAGCTCGTTCAAGGTTTGTTGAATCCGTTGATCGACCGATTCAGGCAGTGAACGATTCACGTGTTCACTCATTTGTCGCTCCCATTTTTCCATGCGTACCCCTCCTGTCCTTCCCAAATACGGCGTGCTTGTTCGCGTGCGCGGCGCAACCAGGTTTTGATGGTATTCTCGGGTTTCCGATACAAGTCGGCCATATCTTTCACCGAGATGTCATGGATGTAATAAAGCTCGAGAAGGCGCCTTTCCTCATCCGGCAATGTGCCTAACAACTGGTCTAGTTCGACTTGTTCATAGCCGTTCTCGTGCGCGGAAGGAAGCGCCGAGCGGTCTAGCTCGATCACGTTTTTATGCTGCCGGTGAATCTGGTTGCATTCGTTGATCAGAATACGCAGCAGCCACGTTTTGAAATAGGCCGCTTCGCGCAGCGTCCGGATCTTCTCGAACGACCTCATAATCGTTTCTTGGATGGCGTCCTCGCAATCCACATCCCTTGTTAGGATTGTTTTCGCCACTTGGTACATAACAACTTTATTCGCTTGAATCAGGCGCTCAAAGGCTTGCCTATTGCCCTTTTGTGCTCGTTTCACTTCCTTTGTTACGTCCACTGCGTCTCCCTCCTTCCTCCCAGACGTAAGTTAGATGCACGGCGACACAGTTAGGTTTCACGACGTGAAAAGTAGCGTTAATATGTCCGCTAGTTAAGTAAAGCCAGCCGACTCGGTCTCCATACTATAGGACCCCTTCGAACTTTTGATTCATAGTTTATCAATAATCTCGAACTGAGTATATTCTCCAGAGTCAAAGCGAAGGAGAACTTAATTTATATTATAAAAGTACCGATAAATGGAAGTGAGGACATACTTTGAAAGTGAGGAACAGATATATGAGTAAGATGAAAAACTTGAGGTTAATTACAAGCGGATTTGTCGCTGGATCACTGCTTTTTAGCGGAGTTTCTTATGCCGCAAATAACGCTGTGAATCTCAAAGCTTTCTTTGGCGTGAAGCTCATTCAGAATGGTATAGATAAGACTCCAGGAGATAACAAGCCTTTTATTGTAAATGGCACTACTTACGTTCCACTTCGGACTGCGGCTGAACTAACTGGAGCGGAGGTTACCTGGGATGGGAAAAATAGTGCTGTAGTGATCGGCAAAAAAATTGAGGGAGATCCACTACCATCTCCGTCTAAAGTACAAAAAGTTGATGATGTTGAATTCACCATTGCGGAAAATAAGTTGATGACCATAAATAAAAAATCTTATGGTAACAAAGGACAAATACTTCACACCGATTCCTATGGTAACGGCAGCGTAACGGTTTCATACGATTTAAATGCTCAGTATAGTGCGCTTAACCTAGCTATTGGGGTGGACGATATAACGGAGCCGGATGAAACAACACGAACAATCTCATTTAAAGATCAAGACGGAAACTTACTCAAACAGATTACGATCGGCAAAGGAAGTATTCAAGAAGGCCTTGAAGTAAATGTAAAAGGTGTTGTCCGTCTCAACATTGAAATTACCGACCTAGATATCTACGATGTTTATGTAGATCTAATTAACCCAATATTAAAGAAATAGAGTTGTAAGTCTATCTTTTGGGTGAAGACAAGCGACCGTGAGACCACTTTAATCAAAAAACTTTGAAGTAACCAGGGCTATTTTTCTGCTTTTAACAAATAAGTATTAGACTAAACTCCATAATAATGAAAGGCAGTCTTAAGACCTGGAAAATAAAGTCTGATATGCTCCCCATACGGTGGACAGGTAAAATAATAAAACCTGTTTTGCCGAGGGGAGCTTTTCTATGTCGAGAGGAAAATTTAACGCGTATGAGAAATTAACGATTCTCGAAGATGTTTCGAACGGGA
>NZ_JBXENS010000018.1:0-34033 GCF_059383675.1 Paenibacillus sp. J22P277 | reverse complement strand
CGGCTACGGCTACAATCCGTCGATGGTCTCGCCGGAGAGCATGGGCCCGATGGGCGGCTATGGGTACAATCCGTCGATGGTCTCGCCGGAGAGCATGGGCCCGATGGGCGGTTACGGCTACAATCCGTCGATGGTCTCGCCGGAGAGCATGGGCCCGATGGGCGGCTACGGCTACAATCCTTCGATGGTCTCGCCAGCGAACATGGGCCCGATGGGCGGCTACGGATATAATCCGAACATGGTCTCGCCGGCCAACATCGGTCCGCAGTTCAGCTATGGATATATGGGCAACGGCCAAGTTTCGCCGGTGAGCACGTCCGGCAAGAAGCCTTGCAATTGCGGCTGCCAGGATAAGCGCGAAGAAGACGACTTCGAAGCCGAAGAAGCGCTGGAGCCCGTGAAGGTCAGCAAATCGGCAGCAGCCCGGAAGCCGGCCAAAAAAACCGCCGTTCGCCAAACGCGCACCGTGAAACCGAAACGCCGCGACAGCCTGCCGTGGATTAACCGTTAAACGAAAATGTCGCGCACGCCCCGCATGCATCGCTTCCGATGCATGGCGGGGTTTTTATTATACGCTTCCCGGACATGCATATTTCGCCAATTCAAGTGACAAACTAACAAAAAAGGCAAATGGGGGAACTCATATGATGACATTCAACGTGTGGCGCAAAGTGAAGCAAAAACTGCGGCGCGGCCGTCGTCCGATGTGGCAGCTGGCTTGCTTTTTGCTTGTCGCGGGCCTATTGTCGGCGACCTTCGCCGGCGTCGGCTCGGCCGCTGCAGGCAAGAACGGACCGACGGCTTCGCCGGCCCCCCGGCAGGAGCGGGAAGATGGAAGCCGGAGCGTGATCGCAACCCTTTCCGATATGCATGCCAAAGTCACGGTCAAACTTCGGCGGGTGTATATCTGCGGCGTCGAATCGGAGACGATCGGCAGTCTAAGCTCGGCGGACGCGCTGCGCATGATGAAGCTGCATCCGGAATGGACGGCCATGCTGGACGAGCAGGGCGCGGTCGTGATGGAGCAGCGGATCGACGATTTGTCCGAATCATGCAAACGCAACGCGTATTTCGGCTTGGACAAGCTTGGCCGCCTGTCGCTGTTCGACGGCGCGCCGAAGAAGGAGAAGGTGCTGCGGACCTTCTTCCAGCTGGACGTGAATTACATGGAGAGCAGCCTGCCGCGGGAGCGGATCGACGAGCTGGTCAAAGGCATCCGCGTAACGGACAAAGACGCGTTCAACAGCGTGATATCCACTTACAGCGACTATGCGGTGGACCGGACCGAGAAGGTCATGAAGCGAACGTTTTAAGCGCATACCGACATACCCCGATAGAAGCGGACGGCTGCCAGAGGCAGCCGTCTTTTCGCCGTTGCTCCGTCAAGCGAGCTGGGACAAAACGCGTGTTCTCATTCGCCCCATCATTTGATATAATGGGAGGAAGCCGTTTTTCGCAATACTGGCAAGTTATTCGTTTGGCGTGGGGAGAGAAGAAGCTTTGCGGGTATTAGGCATTGATCCGGGAATCGCCATCGTAGGCTTCGGATTCATCGACAAAATCGGGAGCAAGCTCGTTCCCGTGCAATACGGCTGCATCACGACGGAAGCGAAGACGCCGCAGGAAGAGCGGTTGAAGCAGGTGTACGAGTCTGCCTGCTCGCTGATGGACCGTTACAAACCCGATACGGTGGCCGTGGAGAAGCTGTTCTTCAACCGCAACGTCACGACGGCGTTCTCAGTCGGTCAAGCCCGGGGCGTCATCATATTGGCGGCGGCGCAGCGCGGGCTTCCGGTCGGGGAATATACGCCGCTTCAGGTGAAACAGGCGGTCGTCGGCTATGGCAAGGCGGAGAAGCGGCAGGTCCAGGAGATGGTGCGGATGTTCCTTAAACTCAGCGCCATTCCGAAGCCGGACGACGTGGCGGACGCGCTTGCGGTAGCCATATGTCATGCGCATTCATCGGTTCTAGCGAACAAAATAAACGAGGTGAACCGCTCATGATCGATTACGTGAAAGGCCGGGTCGTGCATCTGGACACGGAATTCGTGGTGGTGGACGTGCGCGACATCGGCTATCAGATCTTTACGCCGAATCCGTACGCGTTCGCCAAGAGCGAGGAGCCCGTCACGATTTATACGCATCATCACGTCCGGGAGGACGCCGCGCTGCTATACGGCTTCGCGAACCGCGACGAACAGGCGATGTTCCGCAAACTGCTCGACGTGTCCGGCATCGGTCCGCGCGTGGCGCTCGGCATCCTTGCCGGCGGCAAGCCGGAGACGATCGCGGCGGCGATCCAGCAGGAGAATTTGACGTTCCTGACGAAGCTGCCCGGCATCGGAAGGAAGACCGCGCAGCGCATGGTGCTGGATCTGAAGGATAAGCTGGACGCGATCCCGGGCGGATTCAGCTTTGCAGCCGCGGGCATCGCGCTGGACGATGCCGGACCCGGCGCCGCGGAAGCGGAAGGCGGCCAATCGTGGCGCGAGGCGCGCGAAGCGCTGATGACGCTCGGCTATACCGCGGCCGAGCTCGACCGCGCCTGGCAGGCGATGAAGGGCGACGTTCCGCTCGGCGAGTCCGTGGACGCGCTTATGAAGCGGGCGCTGCAGCAATTGTTCAAAGGTTAGTGGAGAGGGGCAAGCGCGAATGGACGAGAGGATAATTTCCGCCAACCTCATGATGGAAGAACAAGCGGTGGAGCTTAGTTTGCGTCCCCGCTATTTGTCCGAATATATCGGTCAGTCGCAAGTGAAGGATAATTTGAAAGTGTTCATCGAGGCGGCGAAGCTGCGCAAAGAGGCGCTCGACCACGTGCTGCTTTACGGCCCGCCGGGTCTCGGCAAGACGACGTTGTCCAACATCATCGCCAACGAGCTTGGCGTCAATTTGCGGACGACGAGCGGTCCGGCCATCGAGAGGCCGGGCGATTTGGCGGCGCTGCTGACGAACCTGCAAGAAGGCGACGTCCTGTTCATCGACGAAATTCACCGCCTTCACCGGACGGTGGAGGAAGTGCTGTACCCGGCGATGGAAGACTTCGCCCTCGATATCATGATCGGCAAGGGGCCGAGCGCGCGCTCCGTCAGGCTCGAGCTGCCGCCGTTTACGCTCATCGGGGCGACGACGCGCGCCGGCTTGCTGTCGGCGCCGCTGCGCGATCGTTTCGGCGTCGTCAGCCGCTTGGAGTTCTACACGGTCGACGAACTGGCGTACATCGTCGCGCGCGCGTCGGAGATTCTCGGCGTCAGCGTGATCGGCGAAGCGTCGCAGGAAATCGCCATGCGCTCGCGCGGAACGCCGCGGATCGCCAACCGGCTGCTGAAGCGGGTACGCGATTTCGCCCAGGTACGGGGAGACGGCATCGTGACGCACGAGTTGGCGCGGTCCGCGCTCGGGCTCATTCAGGTCGATCCGCTCGGGCTCGACAGCATCGATCATAAAATGCTGCGGGCGATGATCACGATCTATCGCGGCGGCCCGGTCGGGCTCGACACGATCGCGGCGACGATCGGCGAGGAAGGACAGACGATCGAAGACGTTTACGAGCCGTATTTGATGCAGATCGGTTTCCTGCAGCGGACGCCGCGCGGGCGGATGGTCACGCCGCTGGCGTACCGCCATTTGGGATTGCCGATACCTCAAGAAAACGCCGCATCCGCAGATGCGGGAGAAGCAGAGGAAGAAGGAGGCGGCTTCGTCTAATGGGCTCTAGAAGGAAACAAGCTGAAGAGGACAGGCGAGAGAAGCTGATAGTGCTTTACGACGGCACGTGCAACCTGTGTTTGGCCAGCGTGCGCCGTTTGAAGGAGCTGCAGTCGACCGCGATCCTGCGGTTTATTCCCGTTCAATCCCTCGAGGAAACGTACGAGACGATTCCCGAGCTTTCAGCTGTAACCGAAGAACAGCTACTGACGAAAATGCATGTCGTTGAGATGGACGGCACCCTGCATGGCGGGGCAGCCGGAGTCGTTCGCATATTGAGGACGGTTAGAGGGCTTAGATGGCTTGCGCCGCTGTACCGGGTACCGGGACTTCGCGGAGCGGCCGATTTCATGTATCGCTTTATTGCGGGCAGGCGCTACGAATGGTTCGGCAAGACGGACGAGAGCTGCCATGACGGCGTTTGCGCGCTGGGCAAGAGGGACTGAGGCAAGCCATAGTTACGAAGCAGTTTTGCTTCGCAAAACTAAGTTGATGCTTACGAAGCAGTTTTGTTTCACAAAACTTTTAGGAGGACGATACAGCCGTGAATGGCGCGAACGTTCAACACGACGGGAATCAGGAATCGCCGCGGAGGCTTCTCGCGATGCCGAAGGCGAAACGGACGGCTGCGGCGATCGCTGCAGGGGTAATCGCATTATCCGTTTGGACCTCGCATCCTTCCGAAGGCGCGGCCGTGCCGCAGCTGGATACGATCCGGGTCGGCATTTTCCTGAATACGAGCAAATACAGCCTGAACACCTCGGCGGCAACGTTCAGCTCGTCCGGGACGCTGAAGGTCGGCGTCCGGCAGCCATCCGCCGTCGTCCCGCTGTTCCAGACCGGCAGCGGGGAGACGGTCCGCTTCACCATGGACGATTATAAGCCGCTGCTGCTGGAGACGACGGATTACGTGAAGGCGCTGAACGTGATGAAGCGGCTTAAAGCGCTCGGGGCTGCCGGCATGATGACGGCCTCCGGCGCGGCAAGCGGCAGGCTGTACCAGGTAGCGGAAGGCACGTACGCGACGGCTGCGGAAGCCGGCGCCGCGGGCGACAAGTGGATGAAGGACGGGACGATTGCCGGATTCGCGGGCACGTCCAAGAAGGCGGGACTGATCGGCCCGCTGCATCTGGAGACGGGCGTGAATTATGCGTCCGAGGCAGAGGCGGAAGCCGCGTCGCAGCAGCTGGTCGAATCCGGCGTCGAAGCGTATGCAGCGATGAAGCAGTCCGGAACCGGCGCGGGCGTGTATACGGTGCTTGTCGGCGCGGAGAGCGACGCGACCGCGCTTGCCGCCGTGAAAGCGAAAGCCCAGCAAGCAGGAAGCACGACGCTAAGCCAGCCGGATGCCAAATCGTCGTACTTTCTTATTCGCGACGACTATTCGACCGCGGAGTCGGCTTCCAAACCGCCGGTACCGCTATATTCCGTACCGACTGCCGGCGCGAAGCTGTGGCTGGAGACGACCGCGCCGTCAGGCATCAAATTGGCGGAGCGCTACAATCGCAGCTATCGCGGATCGTTCGAGGTAAGCGGGCTGAGCAACAAGATGGCCGTCATCAACGAGCTTCCGTTCGAGCAGTACATATACGCCGTGGTCGGCGCGGAGATGCCATCCTCATGGCCGGCCGAAGCGCTGAAGGCGCAGGCGGTGGCAGCCCGCACGTATGCGCTCTACCAAGGGTTCGGCTTTCAAGTCGCCCATGTCGTGGATACGACGCTCAGTCAAGCGTATGGGGGGATCGGCTCGGAGAAGGCGTCGACGATCGCGGCCGTCGATGCGACCGCGGGCGAAGTGGCGATGTACGACGGCAAAGTAATCAACACCGTGTTCTCGTCCAGCGCCGGGGGAGTCACGGCGGACGCGCAGGAGATCTGGGGCAGCCCCTTCGATTATTTGAAGAGCGTGAAGAGCCCGGACACGTCGTCCGAGACCGGGCTATACAAGTGGTACCGCGTCGTGCTGCCGAACAATCTCGTCGGTTATATCCGCGAGGATTTGGTCGAGGATACCGGACAGAAGTCCCCGGGCGGACAAGCCGTCCTGCGCGTGAAGGGAGACGGCACCAAGGTGCGTCCGATTCCGCTCGTGCAGGATAACGTTCCGGCCGTCGGTTCGGTGAACAAAGGGACGCTCGTCGTGCAGCTCGAGAAAGTCACGCAGTCGAACGAGATGTCCTGGGTGCGCGGGACGTATTCCGCGGCCGAATTGCTCAAGCTGACGCAAGGGAAGCTGGCCAAGCCCATCAGCGGACCGATCCGGACGTTGGAAATCAGCAAATCAGGTCCGTCCGGGCGTCCGGTCGAAATGACGGCGAACGGGCAAACGCTCGGCGTCAAGACGCCGGACGCGTTCCGTTCCGTGTTCGGCGGGCTGCCGAGCACGTTGTTTACGATCGATGAGACCGCCAGGATGACCGTTGCCGGAGCGGGCGGGGCCACGCGCGAGAGGCCGGAAGACAGCAGTACGATGTACGTTGTCGGCGGCGACGGGCAGAAGCGGGAGCTCGAAGCGGCCAACTTCTTCATCCTGAACGGAAGCGGGGACGTTCGCGCGGCGACGCAGGAGCCCTCGTTCCGGTTCGTCGGCACGGGCAACGGGCACGGCGTCGGGCTGTCGCAATACGGCGCGCGCGGGCTGGCAGAGTCTGGGTATGACTACAAATATATTATGCAATACTATTATAAAGACGCGAAGATCGTTAAGGAATGAGATGCAGCATGAATGTAAATGAATTTGATTTTGAATTGCCGGAACGCTTGATCGCGCAGACGCCGCTCGCCGACCGAACGTCGTCGAGATTGCTCACCTTGAATAAAGAGACCGGCGAAATCGGGCATCATTCGTTCACGAAGCTGGCGGAGCTGCTGCAAGCCGGCGACACGCTCATCTTGAACGATACCCGGGTCATGCCCGCCAGGTTGCTCGGGGTCAAGTCCGACACCGGCGCGAAGGTGGAGCTGTTGCTCCTTAAGCAGCTGGAGGGCGACCGATGGGAGACGCTGGCAAAGCCGGGCAAACGCCTGAGAAGCGGCGCGAGGCTCAGCTTCGGCGACGACGGCACGGGTGCGCCCCTGCTCCAGGCGGTCGTCGTGAGCGAAGGGGAAATGGGCGCGCGGGTCGTCGAGTTTCAGTATGAAGGCATCTTTCCGGAGCTGCTCGACCGGCTCGGCGAAATGCCGCTCCCGCCTTATATCAAGGAACGGCTGGACGATCGCGAGCGGTATCAGACGGTCTACGCGAAGCATGAAGGCTCCGCCGCGGCGCCGACCGCCGGTTTGCATTTCACGAAACCGTTCCTCGAAGAGCTGGAGCGCAAGGGCGTGAAGATCGGTTATATCACGCTGCATGTCGGGCTGGGGACGTTCCGGCCGATGTCGGTGGATACGGTCGAGGAGCATACGATGCATGCGGAATATTACGAGCTGAGCGAAGAAACGGCCGCGTTGCTGAGAAGCGCCAAGGCCGAGGGCACCCGAATCATCGCCGTCGGCACAACTTCTTCGCGAACGCTTGAAACCGTTGCCGCCCGGTTTACGTATGAAGAGATACGGGCCTGCAGCGGATGGACCGATATCTTTATTTTCCCGGGCTACGAGTTCAAGCTGGTGAATGCGTTGTTGACGAATTTTCATCTGCCGAAATCGACGCTTGTCATGCTCGTCAGCGCGCTGGCTGGACATTCGGCCATCATGCAGGCGTATCGGGAGGCGGTCGAACGGGAATACCGGTTCTTCAGCTTCGGCGATGCCATGTTTATTTATTAGGAACCTAGAAAGAGGCAGAGTGCAAAGTGGCTATCACATACGAATTAATCAAGACCTGCAAACAAACAGGAGCAAGGCTGGGCCGCGTGCACACGCCGCACGGGGTCATCGAGACGCCCGCGTTCATGCCCGTCGGCACGCAGGCGACCGTCAAGACGGTCAGTCCCGAAGAGCTGAAGACGCTGGATGCGCATATTATTTTGAGCAACACGTACCATCTGTTCATTCGCCCCGGCCACGAAATCGTGCGCAAGGCCGGCGGACTCCATAAGTTCATGAACTGGGACCGGCCGATCCTGACGGACAGCGGCGGCTTTCAAGTATTCAGCCTGAGCAACATGCGCAAGATCAAGGAAGAAGGCGTAGAATTCCGCAGTCACCTGAGCGGGGACAAAATGTTCCTGTCGCCGGAGAAAGCGATGGAGATCCAAAACGCCCTCGGCTCGGACATCATGATGGCGTTCGACGAGTGCGCGCCTTATCCCGCCGAATACGATTACGTGAAGCAATCGCTCGAGCGGACGACCCGCTGGGCGGAGCGATGCCTCGCTTCGCACGCCCGTCCGCACGATCAGGCATTGTTCGCGATTGTGCAGGGGGGCATGTACGAGGACCTGCGGCGCCAGAGCGCGTCCGAGTTGACTTCCATGGATTTCCCGGGGTATGCTATTGGAGGACTTAGCGTCGGAGAACCGAAGGATATCATGTACAACGTGCTGGAATGTACGGTTCCGCTGCTGCCGGCGAACAAGCCTCGCTACCTGATGGGCGTCGGATCGCCCGATGCGCTGCTCGACGGCGCCATCCGCGGCATCGATATGTTCGACTGCGTGCTTCCGACCCGGATCGCGCGCAACGGCACGACGATGACCAGCTCCGGCAGACTCGTCATTCGCAACGCCAAGTTCGCGGAAGATTTCGGTCCGCTCGATCCCGAGTGCAGCTGTTATACCTGTACCCATTATTCGCGTGCTTACCTCCGCCATCTGATTAAAGCGGACGAAACGTTCGGCATTCGCCTCACGACCATCCACAATCTGCATTTTTTGCTTGAATTGATGAGAGGCGTGCGCCAGGCGATCATGGAAGACCGGCTGCTCGACTTCCGGAACCAGTTCTTCGCCAAGTACGGCTTATTCGAGAACGATAAAGGATTTTAAGGAAAGGGGTGAAATGAAATGTCAGGAGCTGCATCCTTAATTCCGTTTATTCTCATGTTTGCGGTGTTTTATTTCCTGCTGATTCGTCCGCAGCAGCGTAAATCGAAGCAGCGCAATTCGATGCTGGGTTCGATCAAGAAAGGCGATAAAATCGTCACGATCGGCGGCATGCACGGCACGATCTTGGAGCTGACGGACGATATCGTCGTTCTTCGCGTCAACGATTCCACCAAGATCACGTTCGATCGCAGCGCGATCAATACGGTCGTCTCCTCCAGCGCAGCCGTAACGGCGTCCGCGCCCGTGATGGCGAAAGAAGAGAAAACGGAAGAAATCAAAGGGTAACGAGAAGGGCGGCAGCGTGAGAGCGCAGCCGCTTTTTTTGTTCCCTTTCGACTCGTTCGAAAGGCTCATAGTTTCCAACTTTAAGGTAAATACTATGGGGAGGACAACGGGATCGAGGTGTAAACGAGTTTATGCATTTGTGGTTGGAGATCGTTCTCCGCACGCTGGCCGCGGTGCTTTTCCTGCTGGTGTTGACGAAGGTGCTGGGCAAGCGGCAAGTGACGGAATTGTCCGTTTTCGAATACATTACCGGCATCACGATCGGGAACCTCGCGGGCTACGTGTCCTTGGAAGCGGAGAATCATTGGTACTTGGGCATGTTGTCATTGGGGGTATGGGCAGCCGTATCGCTCGGCATCGAAATGCTCCAAATGAAAAGCAAAAAAGCCCGCGATTGGATTGACGGTCAGCCGACGGTGTTGATTCAGAAGGGCAAGATATTGGAAGGCAACCTGAAGAAGGAACGCATCACGACGGACGAGCTGATGGAGAGCCTTCGAAGGAAGGACGTCTTCAAACCGGCCGACGTCGAATTTGCCGTCATGGAGGTGAGCGGGGCCATTAACGTCATGTTGAAGTCGGAGAATCAGCCGCTGACGCCCAAGACGCTCGGCCTTCGCGTACAACCGGAGCATGAACCGCAGGTCGTGATCATGGACGGCAACATTCTCCCCGATCCGCTGCGCTCCTCCGGGTATGACGTAAACTGGCTGAAGAAAGAGTTGGCCAAGTCCAACGTGAAGATCGGGGATGTCTACCTGGCCCAAATCGACGACTCCGGGTCGCTGTACTTCGATCTCTTCGACGATAAGGCGAAGCTGCCGAAGATTCCGAACGGCCAAGCCTCGCTGCTGGCGGCGCTCAAGAAATGCGAGGCCGATATGGAAATGTACGGCTTGCTGTCGGCGGACGAGAAGGAGAAGCAGCAATATGCGGCTTGTTCCAAACAGCTGCAGCAGCTGATCGATGAAGTGCGGCCGCTCATTTACCAATAGCAAACGACCGCTGCCTGGGAGTAAGCCCCCGATGCAGCGGTCGTTTTTATGTTTCATGACGTATTTTATTTGGCGTCTTCCCGCAAGTAACTGACCGGCGGAACCACCGTGCCGCGGCGTCCGCGCAGCGACCATTTCGCTTTGCTCAGCCGGATGCCCATCGTGGAGGCGAATGTCGCGAGTACGAGACCGCCGCACATGTCGATAAGCCAGTGGATGCCCAAGTAGAAAATCGCGAAGATAATGATGAGCGCGCTGATGCTGCAAAACCAAGCCCAGCGTTTGATGCCCGACCGCACGGCCAGGATGGCAAGCGTGACGGAGATGGACGTATGCAAGCTGGGGAAACAGTTGTTCAGCCCTGACAAGGCGCGGTATTGATTTTCAAAATCCGGAAACGCCTTCAGCATCAGGAAGCTGACGTTGGTATCGTGGTACCAGACTTCGCTGACCGGGAAGAACAGGTAGAACGGGATCGCGAACGCATAGTTGATCATGATCGCGTAACACGTCGCATAGAACATGGTTTTGTTTGGACTTCGGTACGTATAGATGCCGATGGAAGCGATCAACAGCGCCTGAAAGACGACCACGTACATGAAAGCCAAAAAAGGCGTCAACCAGTCGCTCTGAAAGGCATGCTGGAAGTTGGCGACGAAGCTTCCTTCGATCGATTGAAAAAAACCGGCGAAATCATGCGTGTTCGTCATGTGCTTCTCGATTCGAAGCTCGAGTTTATTGCAGAACAGAATGAGAATGAGCAAGACGAAGTGGATATTATATTTGCGGTTAAAGAGGTTCTCTTTAACGAATAAACCGCCGATTTTAAATGGATTCGCTGCCGCTCCGTACCACATCAGAACGATGACGGCCAGGGCCGTGTAGATGGCGACCGTCGTCATGTTGTCGAACAAGATCATGTTTCTGTTTATCCCCCTAAGGTGTTGCGTCGTTACGGTCCGATATAGTATAACACATTTTTCAGGGATGATTACAATCCCCCGAACCGATAACGGATACCGCGAGAAGCGCGCTTAGGAACGTTTCGTATTGACGCCTATCATGCCGCCGAGGGAGCCGCAAAGGAGCGTCTCGACGAGCATCGTCATCGTCTTGCCGCTGAACCCGGCATTGCTCGCCAGAAAGCTGACAAGCAGGATCAGGATGCCGTACGCGATGCCCAACATGCCGCCGTAATACCAGCCGCGCTGCCTCGATCTTCGTCCCGACACGAATCCGCCGGCCAAAGCGGAGCAGCCGTGAACGACCAAGCTGTAAGTCGGAAGCGCGCTCTCCTGCATGCTGCCCCATCTGAGCAGCATCGACAGGACCAGCGCCCCCAGGGCAAGCCAAATCGAAGCGTACAATATGCCTGACAGAAGAGGCGAGGTCATATGTGCTTTCGGTACGTTTTTCATCGCGTTGATCGGTTTCATCCGAATCGATCCCTCCATTTCGCGTCTTGTCCATATTATTACAACATATGGCCAAGCCGGCGGGATTAGTACATGTAGAACGCCGTTTTGAACGGTTTAGCCATATTATGAAGGAACGCGAGAAGGGAAGGCATGACGGTTACCATAAATTCGAAGCTCCCCCTTTCGTATGACCCGCATCCCATCCGGTGACAATAGTTGTACCTTACGCTGGGAGGGCGGTCCTATGGAATACTGGAGCCTGTTGTTCCGTACGCTTCTCATCTATTTAGTCGTGTTCGTGATCATGCGGATGATGGGGAAAAGGGAAATCGGAAAGCTGTCGGTGTTCGACCTGGTCATATCCGTCATGATCGCGGAAATCGCGGTCTTCGTGATCGAGGATACGAAACGTCCCATCCTGGACGGGATATTCCCGATGGTGATCCTGCTGGTGATTCAAATCGGGATCGCGCTCGTATCCCTCAAATCCCGAAAAATGCGGACCGTATTCGACGGAGAGCCGACGGTCATCGTGGAGCGGGGCAGGCTGAATCGCGACGCGATGCGCAAGCAGCGTTATAATCTGGACGATCTGCTGCTGCAATTCCGGGAAAACAAGACGAATATCGCGGACGTCGAGTTCGCGATCCTGGAGACGACCGGCAAGCTTTCCATCATTCAGAAAGATAAAGCCGTCACCCTGTCCTCATCGGACGAGGAACGCCCGGGAGATCAAGACGAGCCCCATGACGCATGGAATATGGATGCGAGCGGCGACGGCATGCGTGCCGATACGAAGCCGAATATCAATAAAGAATCGCGTTTGCCCAAAGCATTTCCGCGCAATTACCGCTTCGAGAATTTGCCGGTTCCGCTGATTATGGACGGAGAGATTCAGAAGCATAACCTGGAGAAGCTCGAGAAGGACCGTTTCTGGCTCAACACCCAGCTTCGCGAGCATGGAATCGTCGATTTCAAGCAGGTGTTCCTATGCACGATCGATCACCGGGGAAAGCTGTTCATCGATATCAAGCACAGGAACGGGAACCGCAGGTAACGTCCAGCATCGGCATAACGCGCCGGTGCTTTTTCACGGCCGGAACCATCTGCCCACAAGCGGAATCCGCGCGGCATCGTACCGGTCAACGATGCGCAGCGCGACCATCAGGATCAAATACACGACCGCGCCGGCAAAACAAGCGGTGAGCAGGTTTTGCCATAAGGCGGGAAGCGCCTGCAGGTTCATGACCCAGAGCGAAGCGGCGCCCATGACGACCATCGCGGCGCCGACTTTGAGGAAATCGAGCCATTGCATGCGGAACCCGACGAATCTGGCGACGCTGATCCAGTGCAGCGCCGTGACGAGCACGATATTGGCATTGATGGCGATCAGCGCGCCGTAAATGCCAAGTGAGGGCATGGAGGCCAGCTGTATGATGAGGACGAGTTTCACGACGGCGCCGATGAACGTGTTCATGAGCGCGGTGGAGGGCTTATCCAGCGCTTGAAGCGCGGCCTGCAGCGGCGCTTGCAGATAGATGAACAAACCGACCGGCGCCATCCATTTCAGCATCGGGGCGATTTCCGCGTGGTTGTACAGCACCCGGCAGATCGGATCGGCCAACAATAACATGACGACGACGAACGGCGCGCCGGTGACGAGCGCCAGCCGCATCGATTGGGCAAGTCTCTTATGGATCGTCGCTTTGTCGCCTTTGGCCGCCGCTTCCGACAAAGACGGCACAAGGGAAACGGCGAGCGAGTAGGTCAACGCCGTCGGAAGCAGCAAAATCGGAATGATCATGCCCTGGAGCGCGCCGTATTGCGCCGTCGCGGTACCAGTAGCGATGCCCGCAACCAGCAGCGCCCTCGCCGTGAAGATGGATTCCAGCAAATACGATAGCGAGCCGATCATGCGGCTGCCTGTAACGGGAACGGAGAGACTGATCAATCGGCGCATGACCGGAGCGCGCCACCGGGAATCGGGCAGGACCGTCGTTTTCTTGGCAGCCGGGGAACCCGTTGATTCGTCCATATCGACATGAGCGGCGGGGACGGTGGCCGGTCTCCTGCGGTCGTGCGCATACTGCAGCAGCAGGACGGCGAAACCGGCGATTTCGCCGACCACAACGCCGAGCATCGCGCCCGCGGCGCCCCATGCCAGTCCGAGCGGAAGCAGCCATTGCGCGAACAATAACGCGAAGATAATCCGGATGATCGTTTCCAGCGTTTGCGAGAGCGCGGTCGGGATCATGTTTTGCTTGCCTTGGAAATATCCGCGGTACACGGACGATATCCCGATTATTAGAAGCAGCGGACTCATCATCCGAAAGGTTTGGAAGACGCGGGCGTCCGTCATCAGGTGCGACGAGATCCACGGCGTCAGCCAGACGAACAGGACGGTGAGGACCAGCGAAAGTATCGCGGTCAGCGTCATGGCGGCCCGGAATATTTGCTTGACGCGCTTGCCGTCGCCCTGCGTTTCCGCTTCGGCGATCCATTTGGCGACGGCGAGCGGGATGCCGCCCGTAATCAAGGTAAGCAGCACGATAAGAAACGGATAGCCGAGCTGATAGATCCCGACGCCTTCGGCTCCGATAATGCGGGGCAGCGCGATTCGCGGCACGAAGGCGAGGATGCGGTTAACGACTCCTGCGGCAAGCAGGATCAAGGCGCCTTTAATGAACGTTTGCTTGGTCAATGCGTTCCTCTCCCTCTACGGCGATTGGTTTGCGTTCCCTGTCGGAGGACAGGAAAACCAGCATTCACCGACTCCGTGAACATGTCCTATCTTCATACTTATGCGCGGCATGTCCGCTTCCATGCAGTCAATTTTTGGAACGGAGGACCGGGAAGCAGGAATGTGGGCACGCAAGAGCGAATCATAAGCGGGAAGAGAGACATCGAGGCGAGGAGGTCGAGGCATGGAGAATGAAGAAGAAAGACCGATGACGGAAGAGGAATGGGCGACCACCATCGAGCATTTGTGCGTCAGCAAGGCGGAGGAATTTCGGTTGATCGGCTATGAATACGTAACCGGCGAGGAAGTGTGGCACTGCGTCAACGATAAGTACGCGAAGACGGGGCAGCCGGCCATGCACCAGGTGGTAAATGACATATTATCGTTAAAAGTGACAAAATTTATGAACTTTATGACGCTTAGCGCGTATAAAGGGACCCATTTTTAACGGATGGGCTCTTTTTTTTTGACTCGTTTTTGAGGCATCGTTATAATAGGAATATTGAACAGAGTATTTAAGGGGGAACTGTAGGAATTATGAATCGTCGACTGTTAACGTTCATACTCATCATCGTCGTCTCGCTTGGCGTTGTTGGGGGCTTGTCCAAGTGGGTAGTGGATGACGTAAAGCTAGGCTTGGACCTGAAAGGCGGATTTGAGATTTTGTACGAAGCCGAGCCGATCGAGGCCGGAGGCAAGATTACGAAGGAGTCGTTGACCGAAACCGCGAAGAGCCTGGAAGCCCGCGCCAACGCGACCGGCGTCGCCGAGCCGGAGGTCACGACCGAAGGCACGAACCGCATTCGCGTCAAAATCGCTGGCGTAACCGACGAGGCCAAGGTAAGGGATGTCCTCAAGAAGCCTGCCGAGCTGACGTTCCGCAGCGCGCGCGGCTGCGCCGCCGATGCCGGCTATTGCAAAATCGAGCTGCGCGGCAGCGACTTCGCGCAGAACGGCGCCGACGTGCGTCAGACGAACCTCAACGAATACGAAATTACGATCAAGATGAAGAGCGCCAGCAAATTCGCGGAAATTACCCGCGAAGTGGCCAAGCTGAGCGCGTCCGGCACGAACCAGCTCGCCATCTACCTAGATGACAGAATGCTGTCCGCGCCGAACGTCTCTGGCGAGATCAACAGCACGGACGCTTCCATTACCGGCAATTTCGCGCGCGCGGAAGCCTATGACCTGAAGGATACGATCAACCTCGGCGCGCTGCCGCTGAAGCTGACGGAGAAATACACCCAAAGCGTAGGCGCTACGCTAGGCAAGAAGTCGCTTGACGAAACCGTCGAAGCGGGCGCGATCGCAACGGTAATCATCTTGCTTTTCATGATGTTCTTCTATCGTCTGCCAGGCGTCATCGCCAGCATTTCCATCATCGTCTACATCTGGCTGCTGCTGCTTGGCTTCAATCTCATTCACGCCACGCTGACGCTGCCGGGCATCGCCGCGTTCATCCTCGGCATCGGGATGGCGGTCGACGCCAACATCATCATGGCGGAACGCATCCGGGAAGAGCTGCGCAGCGGCAAGAGCATCATGTCGTCGCAGAAAGCGGGTTCGAAGCATTCTTTCCGTACGATTATCGATTCACACGTTACGACGGCGATCGCCGGGGCAGTGCTGTTCTTTATCGGGGTAGGATCGGTTAAAGGGTTTGCCGTCATCCTGCTTCTTAGCATCATCCTGAGCATCTTGACGAACGTGTTCTTCTCCCGCATGCTCCTCACGCTTCTCGTCCGCAGCGGAATTGTCAAGAAGAAATCCAACTTCGGTGTGAAGGAGAGTGAAGTACGTGCACTATAAAGCATTCGATAACATCGACGAGAAGAAATTCAGCTTCGTCAAGAAAGCCCGTTACTTCTTTATTTTCTCGATTGTCATCACGGTGCTCGGCATCGTGACCTTGGGCATATTCGGATTGAATTACGGGGTCGACTTCAAGGCTGGCTCCAACGTCGACATTTCGTTCAAGAAAGACGTCAGCACCCAGAAGGCGGCATTGGAAACCTACCTGAAGGACAATGACTTCGGCACGCCGGGCATGACCTTCGGAGCGAAGCGCGTAACGCTTCGTTTCGACGATGTCCTGACCGATACGAAGGAGAAAGCTTTAAAGCAAGGCATCGCCGAAAAATTCGACAAAGACGCGTCCATGGAAGTGAACACGGTCGACGTCGAAATCGCCAAGGAGCTGCAGGGCAATGCGCTCAAGGCCGTGTTAATCGCGAGCATCGGGATCGCGATCTATGTCAGCATCCGGTTCGAGTGGCGATTCGCGGTCGCGGCCATCGTCAAGCTGCTTCACGATGCGTTCATCGTCATCAGCTTGTTCTCGATCTTCCGCTTGGAGGTCAACCTGCCGTTCATCATCGCGGTATTGACGATCATCGGATATTCCATCAACGATACGGTCGTTATCTTCGACCGGATTCGCGAGAATCTTCGCTTCGCGAAACTCAAAACGACCGAAGATATTGCTAAAGTCGTCAACGCCAGTATTTGGCAGACGATGTCCCGATCCATCAACACGGTCATGACCGTGCTTTTCGCCACGGTGTGTCTGCTCATCTTCGGCAGCGAATCGATCCGGCTGTTCTCGATCGCGATCCTGATCGGGCTCGTCTTCGGCGTTTATTCCTCGGTCTTCATTGCCAGCCCTTTGTGGCTGCTGCTGAAGAGCAAACAAAAACCGAAGACGAATGTCAAGTCTTCGGCTGCATCGTAGTAAGCTAGAGAACCAACGTTATAACTTTCAGGAGGCATCCATGACAGCGAACCAACGTTATGCCAGAGCGGAATCCGCAGCATGGACCGGGCTTATCGGCAATGTCTGTATCGCGGCGGTCAAGGGCGGCGTCGGCGTCATGACGGGCAGTAAATCGCTGCTCGCCGATGCCTGCCGATCGGCTTCCGAGGCAGCCGCCTCGTTCGTCTCGCTTACCGGCGTCCGCCGGTGCAGGCAGCTCGGTTCACCGATAGCGCCCGTACCGGCTTCGCGGGGCCGTTCGGAAGCCGCGACGGGCGTGCTGGCATCCTTATTGCTGATGATCGTCGGTCTCGAAATCGGAATTTCCGCCATCAAGTCGATCGCGGACGGCGTTGAAGACACGCCCGGCTGGCCGGCGGCCGCGGTCGTTCTGGCGGCTTTCATATTGAAAGAAGCCGGTTTCTCTTCGAAAGAACGCGGCGCGGATTTCTACGCTTCGCTTGCCGCGTTGGTGGGGACGGGAGGATCGATGCTTGGCAGGCCGCTCGGCATGCACCTGCTGTATTATCTCGATCCGGCCGCTTCGCTGATCATCGTCGTGATCGTCTTCAGCAGCGGGTATCGCGTCGCATCGGCATCCGTGATGCGCAGTCGGTACTTGGAAGTCGAACCGTCCGACTTGTCGGAGTTGAAGGCCGTCGTCTTGCGGATGGAGGGCGTTATCAGCGTAGAAGTGTTGCGCGCGAGAGAGCACGGCCATTACGCCGTGGCGGATGTGGTTATCAGCGTCAATCCTCGGATTTCGGTGCTTGAAGGCAACGAGATCGCCAAGCGCGTCAGAGAATTCATCATGAAACGGTTCAATCACATGACGGAAGTGACCGTCCATGTGGAGCCTTACGATCCTGGTTATCCCTATAAAAGCAATCATGATACCCATCCGGAACAATCGACAACGCTACTGCAATAGCAGCAGCGTTCATTTTTTTGATGAGCGAGGTGAGAGGCGAATTGCTGCAATCGAAAACACGCTGGAACCTGGCTTCGCTCGACGTGGAAGGCGAAGCCCGCGCGGGCGTATTGGCCCGTTCCTTATCGCTGACGCCGCTTGTCGCGAGACTGCTCGTCCAGCGCGGGTACGACCGCGTCGAGGAAGCGCGACGGTTTTTGAACGGCGGCCTCGAATGCCTGCACGACCCCTTTCTGCTGAAGGGCATGGAAGCGGCGGCGGCGCGGATCGCGCTTGCCAAGGAGCGCGGAGAGCGCGTCCGGATTTACGGCGATTACGATGCGGACGGCGTTTCTTCCACGACGCTGATGACGTATCTCTTTCGGCGGCTGGAGCTGAATTTCGACCATTACATACCTCACCGGACGCTGGAAGGCTATGGCTTGAACAAGCAGGCGCTCGACGCGGCGGCGGCGCTCGGGGTTACCCTGATCGTGACCGTGGATACGGGCATCAGCGCGGTCGAGGAGATCGCTTATGCGTCCGAGCTCGGCTTGGATGTCGTCGTCACCGATCATCATGAGCCGCCGCAGGAGCTGCCGGCGGCTCATGCCATCGTCAACCCGAAGCAGGAGGGTTGCGAGTATCCGTTCAAAGGCTTGGCCGGCGTCGGAGTCGCGTTCAAGCTGGCGACGGCGCTGCTGGGCGAACCTCCGGTGGAATGGACCGACGTGGTGGCGCTTGGGACGATCGCGGATCTGATGCCGCTGACGGACGAGAACCGGGTGCTCGTGCGGTTAGGGCTGGAGCAGCTTCGCCATACGGACAAACCCGGCTTTCGGGCGCTGGCCGAGGTCGGCGGCATCGACCTCCCGGCGTTGCTGGCGTCGCATATCGCGTTCGGCATGGCGCCGCGCATCAATGCCGCCGGCCGGTTGGAGCATGCCAATGCCGCGGTCGAGCTTCTGACGGCAAGTAACGACGAAGCGGCCGCTGCCGGCGCGCTGCGTCTGGATGAACTGAACAAGGCGCGGCAGGGAATCGTCGAAGATATCGTGCGGGAGGCCGAGACAATGTGGGCGGAGAAGCGCGAAGCCGCCGAAGCGGCCGGCAAGCCTCATCCTTCCGTCATCGTGCTCGCGGGCGAAGGCTGGAACGCCGGCGTCGTCGGCATCGTGGCTTCCAAGATGATCGAGAGGCACTACAAGCCGACGATCATCCTCGGCATCGATGCGGAGACGGGCAAATGCAAAGGCTCCGCCCGCTCGATCGACGGTTACGACCTGCATGCCGCGCTGACGGAATGCGAGGAATGGCTGGATCATTACGGCGGCCACCAGGCGGCGGCGGGAATGACGCTTGATCGGGAGAAGCTGCTCTTGTTCGAAGAGAGGCTGTCGCGCCTGGCGGATGAATGGCTGAAGGAAGACGACTGGATTCCGAAGCTGAACATCGATCTTGCCTGCAAGATGGAAGATGCGACGCTCAAAGTGCGCGAACAGCTGTCGAAGCTGGAGCCGTTCGGCGCGGGGAACGCCGCACCGAAACTGCTGTTGACCGGCATCACGCTGGCGGAACGCAAAACGATGGGGAAAGAAAAGAACCATTTGAAGCTGGCGCTGGCCGGCCAAGGCAAAATGCTGGATGCCGTGGGATTCGGTTACGGTCATCTGGCGGATCGGCTGTCGAACGGAGCGGCCGTCGAGATCGTCGGCGAGCTGACGATCAACGAATGGAACGGCCAGCGAAAAGCGCAGTTCATGGTGAGCGATCTTCGCGTACCGCACCTCCAGCTCTTCGACGGCAGGAATCAGCCGGAGTGCGATTCGTTGAAAATCGCCGGCCGGTTGCTCGCGTCGCCCGCCTTGGCGCAGGACGAGGGCATCCTGCTCGTGCCGAACGAAGCTTGGGCGGAAGCCGCGGGTGCATCCGCGCAGTTGTCGCTTCCGGACAGATTTCGGCTCTTGACATATGAAGCCCTCATGGGGCAAAGTGTACAATGTCGCCATTTGGTCGTGCTCGGCAAACCGCCTTCCGCAGAGAAGCTGTCCAGCGCGATTGCCGCCTGCCAAGGGCTCGAGTCCGCTCATCTGCATTACGAGATCGCCAAGGAACAGGGCGAATTTCCGACGCGGGAGCAGTTCGGCCAGCTCTACCAGTTACTGCGGCGGGAATGCCCGCTGCCTGCAGCGACGGCAGATGGCGTATTGGCCGGCAAGCTCAACCGTTCGGAGGAAAGCATCGCCTTGATGCTGAGCGTGTTCAAGGATCTGCAGTTTATCGAAGCGGTCGACGACAAGCTTGTCCTTAGCGCCGTCTCGGGCAAGAAGGAGCTGTCGCTTTCCCGCAATTACCGCGACGGCCAGCGGACGGCGGAATCGAACGAGATTCTGGCTCTCTCGGTCAAGCCGTTGACGGATTGGCTTACGGTGCAAGCGAGCATCATCCAAAACGAACATATCGAAGGAGTAGGTATTTCATGAATTATAAAGAATATATCCGCGTCATCCCCGATTTCCCGCAGCCGGGCATCCGGTTCAAAGATATAACGACGCTTACGAACAACGGCGCCGTGTACGCATCGGCGATCAACGATATCAAGCAGGCGATCCAGGACAAGCAAATCGACCTGATCGCGGGTCCGGAAGCCCGGGGCTTCATCATCGGCGCTCCGCTCGCCGTTTCCATGGGGCTCGGTTTCGTGCCGATCCGCAAGTCCGGCAAGCTCCCGGGCGAAGTCGTCGAGGCCAGCTATGACCTGGAATACGGCAAGGACAAGCTGACCATCCACAAAGACGCCATCAAACCCGGCCAAAAGGTGCTGATCGCCGATGATCTGCTCGCGACCGGCGGCACGATCGCCACCACGATCAACCTGATCGAGCAGCTTGGCGGGGAAGTGGTCGGGGCGGCCTTCTTGATCGAGCTCGGCTATTTGGACGGACGCAGCAAACTGGGCGGCATCGACATATTCTCGCTGGTGACGTACTGAATTCGGAATGCCTGACGCCGGACATGGAAGCAGACGCTTCCGTCGTCCGGCGTTCGCTATACCGGAGGTTGACGGAAAGGCTTGAAAACAGGCATAATAATAGGAAAAACTCGGGCAGAACGAACACGCGGGACCATTTCATGATTTTTGGATGATTTGGAAAGCATACGGCGCCTCTCGGACGCGCGCTTTTCCGGAAAGGGACATTCATGGGCATAGAGCAGCTACTTGATAAAGCATCAACCTATATGAAGGAACAAGACTTGAAACGGATCACGGAAGCGTACGAATTCGCCGATCAGGCTCATCACGGGCAAGTGCGCAAATCAGGCGAGCCGTATATCCTGCACCCGGTGGCCGTGGCGGAAATTCTCATCAACATGCAGATGGACGTATTGTCGATTATCGCGGCGCTCCTTCATGATGTGGTGGAAGACACGACCGTCCCGCTGGAAGAAGTCCGTTCCCGGTTCGGGGAGGCGTGCGCGGCCGTCGTGGACGGCTTGACCAAGCTGGAGAAGATCCAGTTCCGTTCCAAGGAAGAGCAGCAGAACGAGAATTACCGCAAAATGTTCGTCGCCATGGCGCAGGACATGCGGGTCATCCTCATCAAGCTCGCTGATAGGCTTCATAATATGCGCACGCTCAAATATCAATCCGAAGAGGCGCAGCGGCGAATCGCGTACGAGACGCTGGAGATCTTTTGCCCCATCGCGCACCGGCTCGGGATATCCGCGATCAAATGGGAGATGGAGGACATTGCCCTCCGCTACCTAAACCCGCAGCAATACTACCGGATCGCCAATCTCATGAAGAAGAAGCGCGCGGAGCGGGAGCAATACATCGACGACGTCATCGGCCGCATTCGCGAGAAGCTGGACGATATGGGCATCGACGGGGACATATCCGGCCGTCCGAAACACATTTATAGCATCTACAAGAAAATGACCGCGCGCAGCAAGCAGTTCAACGAGATTTACGATCTGCTGGCGATTCGGATCATCGTCGAAAATATCAAAGACTGTTACGCGACGCTGGGCATCATCCATACGTTGTGGAAACCGATGCCGGGCCGATTCAAGGATTATATCGCGATGCCGAAAGCGAACATGTACCAGTCGCTTCACACGACCGTCATCGGTCCGACCGGGGAACCGACGGAAGTGCAGATCCGCACGTGGGAGATGCACCGCACGTCCGAATTCGGGATCGCGGCGCACTGGGCTTACAAGGAAGGCGGCGTCGTGCCGAGCGGCTCGTTCGAGGACAAAATGACGCTGTTCCGCGAAATCATCGAGCTGCAAGGCGATGCCAGCGATGCGTCGGAATTCGTCGAATCGCTCAAGATGGATTTCTTTTCGGACCTTGTATTCGTGTTCACGCCGAAAGGCGAAGTGTTCGAGCTTCCGGCCGGCGCGGTCCCGCTCGATTTCGCGTACCGCGTGCATACCGAAGTGGGCAACCGGACGATCGGCTCCAAGGTCAACGGCCGCATCGTGCCGCTCGACTACAAGCTCAAGACCGGCGACATCGTCGAAATCCTGACCTCGAAGCATTCCTACGGTCCGAGCCAGGATTGGATCAAGATCGCGCAATCGTCGCATGCGCGCAGCAAGATCAAGCAGTGGTTCAAGAAAGAACGCCGCGAAGAGAACGTGGTCAAAGGGCGCGACGCCATCGAGCGCGAGCTGAAGCGACTCGGTCTGGAAGCTTCAAGCTTCATGTCGGATGCGCAGCTGCAGGAAGCAGCCTATAAGTTCACCTTCAACGATATCGACGATATGCTGTCGGCCGTCGGTTTCGGGGGTATTACCGCCGCCCAGATCTGCACGAAGCTGACGGAGAAGATGCGCAAGGAAGCCGAAGAGGCGAACCAGGTCGAGCTCACGAACGAAATGAAGGAAATGAAGTCTTCGCCGTCGCTTCGCAAGACGCGTCCGACGCATGGCGTTTCCGTCAAAGGCGTGGATAATTTGCTGGTTCGTTTCGCGCGTTGCTGCAACCCGGTCCCGGGAGATGACATCGTCGGTTATATTACGCGGGGCCGCGGCGTGTCGGTCCATCGTGCGGACTGTACCAACCTGACGTCCAGCGCGGACGGGGAAGAAGCGGCGCGCATGATCGAAGTGGAATGGGAAGCGTCGGTCGAAGCGAATTACAGCGTCGACATCGAGATTACGGGGCATGACCGTTCGGGACTCCTGAACGAAGTGTTGCAGGCTGTCTCGGAGAGCAAAACGAACATCTCGGCCGTCTCCGGCCGATCGGATAAAAACAAGCTGGTGATGATCCATATGACGGTGCTCATCCGCAACATCGAGCATTTGCAGGCTGTCGTGGAGCGCATCAAACGGGTGAAGGACATATATTCCGTTCACCGGATCATGCAGTAAGCCTACTTACGGCGCGAGGGAGCAAGAACGAAGATGAAAGTAGTCGTGCAGCGAAGCAAGGAAGCGGCCGTTCTGGTCGACGGCGAAACGGTCGGCTCGATTGCCAAGGGCCTGGTCCTGTTGGTCGGGATTACGCATGAGGATACGGAGGCCGACATTCGTTGGATGGCCGATAAAATCGCGGGACTTCGCATCTTCGAGGACGAGAGCGGGAAAATGAACTTGTCCGTCTCCGAGATCGGCGGCGCGATCTTGTCCGTCTCGCAGTTTACGTTGTACGGGGATTGCCGGAAAGGCAGACGGCCGAACTTCATGGCGGCGGCGCGACCGGAGCAAGCGGCGGCGCAGTACGACGCGTTCAACGAAACGCTTCGCGCGGCTGGCCTCACGGTGGCTACCGGCAAATTCGGGGCGATGATGGACGTAACGTTCACCAACTGGGGGCCGGTTACGCTGATCGTCGACAGCAAGGCATAGGAGCCTAGAGAGGGAAGCGGCATGCATGTGCCGTCTTTTTTGCATTTTGATCGCCTTCGATTTGTTTCTGCCGGGTTGAAAAGCGCCGATGCGGGCACACTAGAAGCTGACAACGCAGCGCGGACGAACGCGCGCGAACCAGTGGAGGTCGAACCCGGCATGCATCAATCCCGAAAAGAACAAGGCATCCAACGAACATCGAAACGGCTGCTGTTTGCCGATCGGCGGGAAGCACTGATGCTGGCCCGCGAAGAATCCGGCATCGAGGCCGGCGGAGAACTGGGCAGAGCGTCGGTCATTCCGTCGAAAGCCCCGTAACTCGTTTCTAGCAGTTTCACATACGATATGAATGGCAGCGTGAACGCGATTCTTGCAAGAAACCGCTTCATTACTTGTAATGAAACTGTAACCTGTTTTCAATGATTCTCTAACATGCTGTGCCTATAATAAAAGTCGACCCCCTTTTTTGAATATATTATTGATGGACCTACAACTCGTTTGTAGGTTTTTTTCTGTCCTAATTGGATTTGATCCTCGTTCCGGCGGATGTATATTGACAGGGCAAAACTGAAATGATATGATATATAAGATAATGTGACGATCCGTTGATAGGAAGGTTTCGTTCTTTCCGCACCGACTCAGAGAGGGATTCCTTGGCTGGAAGAATCCTTGGCGTGCTTGAGCGAAATTGACATCCAGGAGGACATGCGGCGAACCTGCAGGCGAAGTTCTGCTTGCTCAGTAGCTGTATTGCGTAGCCGGGCGTTAACCGGGTAAAGCGAAACGAACGGCGGTTCAAGCTGCGCGTTTCGGAATGTGGGTGGTACCACGATAGCCTTGTATATGACAAGCTCTCGTCCCTTTTGCCTGAACAAGGCGGAGGGCGGGAGCTTTTTTGGTGGCCGGAATGCAGCATGCATGATCGGTCCCGCCAACGAATCAGTTGCTTCCCCAGCGGGGACATGACCCGCTAGATGACTTCGAGGAGGAAAAGACGATGGCTTTTCAGAAGCCTCCGGGCACGCAGGACTTTTTGCCGGGCGCCGTGGAGAAATGGCAGTTCGTCGAGCGCGTGGCGCGCGATATTTGCCGGCGGTTCAATTTTCGCGAGATCCGCACCCCGATGTTCGAGATGACGGAATTGTACAAGCGCGGCGTCGGCGAGACGACGGATATCGTCGAGAAAGAGATGTACACGTTCACGGACCGGGGCGACCGCAGCCTCACGCTCCGTCCGGAAGGCACGGCGGGCGCCGTCCGCGCATACGTCGAGAACAAGCTTTACGGCGAGCCGGACCTGACGAAGCTGTACTATATCGGGTCGATGTTCCGCTATGAACGCCAACAGGCGGGACGCTACCGGCAATTCCATCAATTCGGCGTGGAGGCTCTTGGAGCGGTCGATCCTGCTTTAGATGCGGAGGTAATCGCGCTGGGGTACGCTTTCTACGCGGAAGTGGGCTTGAAGGACGTCCGGGTGGAGATCAACTCGGTGGGCACGCCGGCGGTACGCGCGGTTTTTCGGGAGAAGCTGCTCGGCTTCCTTGAGCCGATGCGCGATACGCTTTGCAAGGACTGCCAGGCGCGGATGGACCGCAATCCGCTGCGCGTATTGGATTGCAAAACCGATCAGCATCGATTCGTGGAGGCGCCTTCCATTCTGGATAGCCTTGACGAGGAGTGCCGGACGCATTTCGAGTCGTTGAAGCAGCACTTAACGGGCATGAACATTCCGTTCACCGTGAACCCGCGGCTCGTGCGCGGTTTGGATTACTATACGCATACGGCGTTCGAGTACAAAGCGGAAGGCATCGGCGCGATCGACACGGTCGGCGGCGGAGGCCGTTACAACGGGCTCGTGGCCGATATCGGCGGTCCCGATCAGCCGGGCGTCGGATTGGGTCTGGGACTCGAACGCACCGTGATGCTCTTGGAAAGCCAAGGCGCGGAGCTCGAGAACCTGCATCAAGTCGAGGCTTACCTGGTCGGCTTGGGCGAAGCCGCGGAACGCGAAGTGACGCGTCTGCTTCAAGTGCTGCGCATGCGCGGAATCGCCGCGGAGCGGGATTATCAAGGACGCAAGATGAAGGCGCAGATGAAGTCCGCCGATCGGCTGCGGGTTCGCTTCACGGCGATCCTCGGCGACGACGAGCTGCAGCGCGGCGAGATCGCCTTGAAGAACATGGCGACGGGCGAGCAGACGTTCGTGGCGCTTGACGCGCTTGCCGACGCGATCCAAGGCAGGTAGGTTATTTCATACCATTTATAATAAAAGGGAGTCGAACATTAACCATGATGATGCTCAAAACGCATGCATGCGGAACATTGACGAAAGCGGACGTGGGCCAAACCGTCACGCTGAACGGCTGGGTACAGCGCCGCCGCGACCTTGGCGGCGTATTGTTCATTGACCTGCGCGACCGCACCGGTATCGTGCAAATCGTCTTCAATCCGGACTTCTCCGGCGACGCTCTGGCGATCGCGGACCGCGCCCGCAACGAATTCGTGCTGGCCGTTCGCGGCCAAGTGGTGGAGCGCGATGCCGATACCGTCAACGCGAACATCGCGACGGGCGAAATCGAGATCCGCGTAACGGAAATCGAAATCATGAACGCGGCGAAGACGCCGCCGTTCCCGATCGAAGACGGCGTCGAAGTCGACGAGTCGCTTCGTCTGAAGTACCGCTATCTTGACCTGCGCCGCCCGGAAATGCAGAAGACGCTGCTGCTTCGTTCCAAGGCCGCGAAGGTATTCCGCGACTATCTCGACGGCCAAGGCTTCGTCGACGTCGAAACGCCGATTCTGACGAAGAGCACGCCGGAAGGCGCGCGCGACTACCTCGTGCCGAGCCGCGTGCATCCGGGCGAATTCTTCGCCCTGCCGCAATCGCCGCAAATCTTCAAGCAGCTGCTTATGGTCAGCGGTCTCGAGCGTTACTACCAAATCGCGCGCTGCTTCCGCGATGAAGACCTCCGCGCCGACCGTCAGCCGGAATTCACCCAGGTCGACATCGAGACCTCGTTCCTGTCCCAGGATCAACTGCTCGATCTCATGGAAGAGCTCGTCGTGAAACTGTTCAAGGAAACGGTCAACGTGGACATTCCGCGTCCGTTCCAACGGATCACGCATGCGGATGCCATGAACAAGTACGGTTCCGACAAACCGGATCTTCGTTTCGGCATGGAAATGGAAGACATCACCGACATCGTGGCGGCGAGCGACGTGAAAGTATTTGCATCCGTATCGGCCGGCGGCGGCGTGGTCAAGGCGCTGAACGCCAAGGGCTGCGCGAGCTGGAGCCGCAAGGAGCTTGACGACCTGCAGCCGTTCGCGGCGCGCTACGGCGGCAAAGGCCTGGCTTGGGTCACGGTGAAGGAAGGCGAATGGCGCGGCCCGATCGTGAAATTCTTCAAGCCGGAGGAAATCGCGGCCATGACGGAGCGTCTCGGCGTCGAGGAAGGCGATCTGCTCCTGTTCTCCGCGGACAAGAAGAAAGTCGTGGCGGACGTGCTCGGCAACCTGCGTTTGAAGATCGGCAAGCAGCTTGGCCTGATCGACGAGTCCAAGTTCAAATTGGAATGGGTCGTCGATTTCCCGTTGCTCGGCTACGACGAAGAAGCGAAGCGCTACGTGGCGGAACACCATCCGTTCACGCGCCCGAACGAAGACGACCTGGCGCTGTTCGAGACGAATCCGGGCGACATCCGCGCGCAAGCTTACGACCTTGTGCTGAACGGCTACGAAGTGGGCGGCGGCTCGATGCGGATCTACAAACGAGACGTGCAGGAAATGATGTTCAAGGCGCTCGGCTTCTCGCTCGAGGAAGCGCACGAGAAATTCGGCTTCCTGCTCGATGCGTTCGATTACGGCACGCCTCCGCACGGCGGCTTCGCGTTCGGTTTCGATCGTCTCGTCATGCTGCTTGCCGGCCGCACGAACCTGCGCGAAACGATCGCCTTCCCGAAAACCGCGAGCGCGACGGACTTGCTCAGCGACGCGCCGTCCGAAGTCGACATTTCGCAGCTGCAGCAGCTCCACATCCGTACGATTCAGAAAGCCGCGAAGCAGGCTGAGGCAGCGGCCGCAGGAACGGCGCCGGCACCGCAAAACTAAACCAAGTCCCGGCTTTCGTCCGCCTCGCAGGCAGGCGGAAGCCGGATTCGTTATTTATTGCCTTTGGAGGTGCGTTTAAGAATGCTGCATCAATTTTCCCGGACGGAGCTGGCGATCGGCCCCGAGGGGTTGGATATTATGAGAGGGAGCACCGTTGCCGTGCTCGGCATCGGCGGCGTCGGGGCCATTGCCGCTGAAGCGCTGGCGAGGACCGGCATAGGCCGCCTTATCCTGATCGATAAGGACGTCGTCGACGTCACGAACATCAACCGCCAGATCCATGCGCTGACGACGACCGTCGGCCAGCCGAAGGCGGATCTGATGCGCGACCGGATCAAGTTGATCAATCCGGATTGCGACGTCATCGCGCTTCGCATGTTTTACACCGAGGAAACGTACGAGAAGCTGTTCGAATACAAACTGGATTACGTCGTCGACGCGTCGGACACGATCATCTACAAGGTTCACCTGATCAAGCAGTGCCTGGAGCGGAACATTCGGGTCATCTCCAGCATGGGGGCCGCGAATAAGATGGATCCTTCGCGGTTTCAGGTAGCGGATATTTCCAAGACGTCGATGGATCCGGTTGCCCGGGTCGTCCGTCAGAAGCTGCGCAAGGAAGGCATCAAGCGGGGCGTGAAGGTCGTATTCTCGACCGAAGAGCCGATGAAGCCGCGCGAGGACGTTACGCAGCGGATCGTGCCGGAGAACGCGCCGGAGATCCGCAAAGCGAAGCAGCCGCCCGCGAGCAACGCTTTCGTGCCGCCGGTTGCCGGCCTGATCATGGTCGGCGCGGTCGTGAAAGACTTGCTCGAAACAGGAGGACAGGCCGTATGAACGTAGAGCTCATGAACAAACTCAGACTTTCCCTCGATATGCGCGTCGCCCTGCTGGAAACGCCGGACGACTCGTACAAGGAAGCGCTCGGGGCGGAGAGCGCCGAGCCGTTCAGCGAGATGGACGCCGGCACGTACGATTTTGTCATGCTGTTCGCCAAGGACATCGCCAGCTTGAACGAACATGCGACCAAAGCGCTTAAAGCCGTGAAGAAGGAAGGACTGCTTTGGATATGCTATCCCAAAGGCACGTCCAAAATCAGAACGGACATCAACCGCGACCGCGGCTGGAAAACGGTCAAGGAAGAAGGCTGGGAGGGCGTGTCGCTGGTCTCCGTCGACGATACATGGTCGGCCATGCGATTCCGTCCCGTCGGCCTGGTGCAGGCAGGCGCCAGAGCGAGCCGCGCGGCGGATGCAAGCCGCACTGCCGGCATCTCGGCAGTGAAGGAGCTCGTCATCCCGGACGACGTCAAGGCGTCGCTCGCCGCAGCTCCCGAAGCGGAGGCGTTCTTCGCGGGGTTGGCGCAGTCGCACCGCAAGGAATACATCCGCTGGATCAACGAAGCCAAGCAGGAAGTCACGCGCGCCAAGCGGATCGGCGAGATGACGGAGAAGTTGGGGCAGCAGTTGAAACGCCCTTCGGACAAGCTCTAAAAGCATAGGACGCAAGCGCAAAACAGGTTTATCGGATCGCGATCCGATAAACCTGTTTTTTTTGTTACAAGCCACGAAATTTGTCCCAGTCAACAAAAGTTTCCTTGATGAAACTTTTTTGGTGTTGTACAATGAAACCAGGAAACAATGGTTTACCGCCTGCATATGTGTAGGTAGTGACATAACATACAAAACGATCACGAAGAGGTGAAAGGCAATGAGCACCAATCAACCGGCACCGGTTACCCGAGAAAGCGGCTGGAGGCAATCCCGATCCCAGAATTCGCTTCCGGAAGTATATCGATCGATGAAGATCCCGAAGCACGGCTCCTGGTTTCGAAAATTTCTCGCCTTCGCGGGACCGGGTTACTTGGTCGCCGTAGGCTATATGGATCCCGGCAACTGGGCGACGGATCTGGCGGGCGGATCGAAATTCGGTTATTCGCTGCTGGCCGTCATCCTGCTTTCCAACCTCATGGCGATTCTGCTGCAAGCGCTCGCCGGCAAGCTCGGCATCGTGACGGGACGCGATCTGGCGCAGGCGTGCAAGGACCATTACAGCAAACCGGTAGCCATGTCATTGTGGGTGCTCTGCGAGCTTGCTATTGCGGCATGCGACCTTGCCGAAGTCATCGGATCGGCGATCGCCCTCAATTTATTGTTCGGCATACCGCTGGTTGCCGGGGTTATATTAACGGTATTGGACGTACTCCTCGTGCTGCTGCTGCAAAATAAAGGGTTTCGGTTCATCGAATCGCTCGTCATCGTGCTGATCGTGACCATCGGCGGTTGTTTCCTGATCGAGATGTTCTGGTCCCAGCCGCAAGTCGGCGAGGTCATGAAGGGTTTCATTCCGAGCACGGAAATCGTTTCGAATCCAGCCATGCTGTACATCGCGATCGGCATCTTGGGCGCGACGGTCATGCCGCATAATTTATACCTGCACTCCTCCATCGTTCAAACGCGGCAGTACGACCAGACCGAGCTCGGCAAACGCCAAGCGATCAAGTACGCAACCTGGGATTCGACGATCGCATTGTTTTTTGCCTTGTTCATCAACGCTGCGATTCTCATCATCGCGGCATCGACGTTCCATTCGGCGGGACATACGGACGTCGCCGAGATCGGGGAAGCGTATCATCTGTTGTCACCGATGCTGGGAACGGCGGCGGCGAGCATTCTGTTCGGCGTGGCGCTGCTGGCATCCGGCCAGAACTCGACGCTGACGGGCACGCTGGCCGGCCAAATCGTCATGGAGGGCTTCCTCAACATCCGGCTCAAACCATGGCTGAGGCGGTTGATTACGCGGATGATCGCGGTCATTCCCGCGGTGATCGTCACCTGGTTGTACGGCGCAAGCGGCACCACGGATTTGCTCATCCTGAGCCAGGTTATCCTGTCGCTGCAGTTGAGCTTCGCGGTCATTCCGCTCGTGAAGTTCACGAGCGACAAGAAGAAGATGGGCAGCTTCGCCAATCCGCTCTGGTTGAAAGTGCTGGCTTGGTTCGTGGCCATCGTCATCGCCGGACTGAATATTTACCTGCTGTACCAAACCTTTACCGGTTAAATCGAGCGACCAATCGAAGCCTTCTCCGTGCGGAGAGGGCTTCTTTCTTGTTCAGGCGGCCATGGCGAACATGTGTGCTTGTATGGTATGATAGTCCGGAAAGGAACGTGATTCGGATGGATTTATTTACCTACAGCCAAGAGGAAGAGCAGCCGCGGGCGAAACTGCTCGCGGATCGGATGCGTCCCCAAACCATAGATGAATACATCGGCCAGATTGAGGTCGTGGGTCCGGGTAAGCTGCTGCGCAGGGCGATCGAGGGGGACCAAGTGTCCTCTATCCTTCTGTACGGCCCGCCCGGCTGCGGCAAGACGACGCTTGCGCATATTATATCCAAACGGACGCAAGGCGATTTCGTCAAATTAAACGCGGTCGAAGCGTCGGTGAAAGACGTCCGCGCCGTGATCGATCAAGCCAAGATGACGAAGTCGATGTACGGCCGCAAAACGATTCTTTTTCTCGACGAGGTTCACCGCTTCAACGCCTCCAGGCAGGACGCGCTGCTGCCGGCGGTCGAGCAGGGCATTATCGTGTTCATCGGCGCCACGACGGAGAATCCTTTCCATTACGTGAACGGCGCGCTGTTGTCGCGTTCGACCTTGTTCCAACTGGAGGCGCTGACCCGGGAGGATGCGTTGGAAGCCATGCGCCGCGCGCTCGCCGATCCTTCGCGAGGGCTCGGATTCATGAAGCTCCAGGTCGAAGAAAATGCGCTTCAGCACATCGCTTCCATGGCGGGAGGCGACATCCGCCGCGCGCTTAACGCGCTGGAGCTGGCTGCCGTGACGACGCCGTCCCAGCCGGACGGATCCGTGATCGTCACGCTCGAGGTCGCGGAGGAGTCGATCCGGAAACCGACCATCCGCGCCGACGAATCGACGCAATACGACGTGCTGTCGGCATTCCATAAGAGCGTCAGGGGCTCGAGCGACGCGGCGCTGTTTTGGTTCCTGTATGCCGTCGAGAAACTCGGCATGGACCCCATGACATTCGTCCGCCGTTTGATCGTGGCCTGCAGCGAGGATATCGGGCTGGCCAACCCGCAGGCGATGGTGCAGGCCGTGACGGCGATGGACGCTTACCATAAGATCGGCTGGCCGGAAGCCAAATACAATATCGCGCAGGCGATCCTGTTCGCGGTGGAGAGCCCCAAGTCCAATGCGGCCGCAGTGGCGATCGGCAACGTCATGCATACGATCGAGAGCATCGGATCGGCCGAAGTGCCGCTTCATCTGCGCGATACGCACTACAGCGGCGCCGAGAAGCTTGGCCACGTGGGCTATCAATATCCGCACGATTTCCCCGGCCATTACGTGAAACAGGCTTATTTGCCCGAGCGAATCGCCCATAAGAAATTTTATCAAGCGACGCAGCAAGGGATGGAAGACAAGATTCGGCAAAATCAAGAACGGCGAAAATAACGTCGGAATGTTCTCAAATCGCATAAACGGTAGCTGGAGCGCGAAAACGGCGCATAAAGGCCGACCTTAACCGAATAAACATGAGTATAACCCGAATACGGGCCAGAAGGTGGGATGGCGGCATTTGACGTAAAGAGACGTCATCGTCTAATGTAGTATTATAAAGGAACTTTATAAATTTCTATTCCCTGAAGGAGGTGCACCTGTTGGTCGTGATTGCGGCTTTAGGCGCGAACGGCAAACAGGGAATCGTTGAGTAGTGACCCGTTACCCATATTGTGGAGCATCTTATTGATTTTCGTGCTCGTTTTTTTGAACGGTTTTTTCGTTGCCGCCGAGTTTGCCATGGTCAAAGTAAGAAGCAGCCGCATCGATTCGCTCGTGCAGGACGGCAATCGCCGGGCACGCTTCGCATCCGCGCTGACAACCAATTTGGACGCCTATTTATCGGCTTGCCAATTGGGCATCACGCTCGCTTCGCTCGGACTTGGCTGGGTAGGGGAACCTACCATCTCGCATTTAATCGAGCCCTTGCTTGAGAAGCTCCACTTCACCCCCGTCGCGATATCGACGGTATCGTTTATCATCGCCTTCTCCGTCATTACGATATTTCATATCGTGCTCGGCGAGCTGGCGCCCAAGACGTATGCGATCCGCAAGGCGGAAGCCGTAACGCTGTGGACGGCCGTGCCGCTGATCGTCTTTTACAAAGTGATGTACCCGTTCATTTATCTGTTGAACGGCATGGCGAACCGGATGCTGAAGAGCATCGGCATCGAACCGGCAGCCGAGCATGAGTCGGCCCATACGGAAGAAGAAATCCGCATATTGATGAAGGAAAGCCACAAATCCGGATTAATCGACAATACGGAGCTGACGCTGGTCGACAATATTTTCGATTTTGCCGAAACCCATGCCAGGGAAATCATGATTCCACGTACCGAGATGATTTGTCTGTACGCTAACCTGTCTTTCGAGGAAAACCAGGCGATCGCGCTGAAGGAAATGCATACCCGTTATCCCGTATGCGACAAGGACAAAGACAACATCATCGGCTTTATTCATATAAAAGATCTGTTGAAAGTGACGCATCAGGGCATTCACGACATCCGTCACATCACCCGTCCGATGACGACGGTGCCGGATTCCATGCATATCAGCTCGCTGCTCAAGCTGATGCAGAAGAAGAAGACGCAAATCGCCATCCTCATCGACGAATATGGCGGAACATCCGGCTTGGTCACGCTGGAAGACATCATGGAAGAAATCGTCGGCGAAATCCAGGATGAATTCGACGAGGAACGCGCCGACATCGAAGCGAAGGACGATGGCACGCATTCCATTAACGGCATGATGCTCATCGAAGAAGTGAACAGCTACTTCGGAACGGAGATCGAAAGCGACGATTACGATACGATCGGCGGTTGGATGTACGCGCAGATCGAGAACCCGCCTTCGAAGGGACAGCGCATCGTCTATCCGGTCGGCTTTGAATTTATCATCGAGGAGACGGATCATCTCCGTATCTCCCGGATTCACATTCGCAAACGGACCATCGAGGAAGAAGAAGCGGCCATCGTGCAGGAAGAAGAGTTTCAAGCCGAGACAGGCTAAGTCGCTGCATCCCCAATCAATTCGTTATCATTGCATAAAAAGAGGCGTTCGAATCTTGATATGCTCCCCATACGATGGACAGGTAAAATAATAAAACCTGTTTTGCCGAGGGGAGCTTTTCTATGTCGAGAGGAAAATTTAACGCGTATGAGAAATTAACGATTCTC
>NZ_JBXENS010000017.1:0-45240 GCF_059383675.1 Paenibacillus sp. J22P277 | reverse complement strand
GTAGAAGGCGACATCGTGAACGTGTACAGCGTAGCAACGGGCGGCACGGCCATCGGCACGGCAACGGTAGCTGCCGATGCCACTTCCGCAACGGTCACGATTGAACAAATCGGTGCGGCTGCAGGAACGGTTTACGTGAGCGTGAAGAGCGAAGACAAGCTGGAGAGCGCAAGAACGGCGAAAACGTACGATACGGAAATTAGCGCTCCCGCATTGGCTGCCAATATCGTGGTGCTTAATAACGACGGCGAAGACGATATCGTTAGAGTGACCGGTTTGGCCGCAGGCGATGTCGTAACCGTGTATGATGCCGCGAAGGGCGGTACGGCTATCGGTACGGCGACGGTCGCGAGCGGAAAAACATCCGTAAATGTATCCATCGAACAGCTTTCCGTCGGTGCCGGCAAAGTGTACGTCACGATTACGAAAGCTAACAAAGCAGAGAGCACGGTTGTAATTAAAGAGTACATTGCCGAGTAAGATCGGTATCATGTAAGTCGCAGCTCCTTGGCTTCTGTAATCAATTACAGAAGCCAAGTTTTTTTTGTTCTCCGATAACTATGTAAATGCAGGAAATCACCCATGCTCCCGGGCCACTAACATTGCGGGAACAGCCGCAAACTGTTACAATTTATGCAAACAGGCGTAACATCGAAAGGGGAAGACCATGCTCGGACTTGTAAAGAAATTATTCGGAGACGCCAACGAACGTGAGATTAAGCGTCTTATGCGTACGGTAGAGGAAATCAATGGCTTGGAGGCGCAGATCGCTCAGCTTTCGGACGAGGCTCTTCGAGAAAAGACGGTGGAGTTCAGAGCCCGTCTGGAACAAGGAGAGGATATCGACGCGCTGCTCCCGGAGGCGTTCGCCGTTGTAAGAGAAGCATCCAAACGCGTGCTGGACAAGCGGCACTACGACGTGCAGCTGATCGGCGGGATGGTGCTGCATGAAGGGCAAATCGCCGAGATGAAAACCGGTGAAGGTAAAACGCTGGTAGGAACGCTGGCCGTTTATCTGAACGCGCTCCTCGGCAAAGGCGTTCATGTCGTCACCGTCAACGATTACCTCGCGATGCGCGACAGCGAACAAATGGGCCAAGTGTATACGTTTCTAGGCATGACCGTCGGCTGCAACCTGCACGGCCTCTCGCATGACGAGAAGCAAGCGGCGTACGCATGCGACATCACATATGGCACGAACAACGAATTCGGCTTCGACTACCTGCGCGACAATATGGTGTTGTATAAGGAACAAATGGTACAACGCCCGCTTTATTTCGCGATCATTGACGAAGTGGACTCCATTCTCGTCGATGAAGCGCGTACCCCGCTCATCATTTCCGGCCAAGCGGCGAAGTCGACCGAAATGTACTTCGCGGCAGACCGTTTCGTGCAGCGGATGAAAGAAGAAGACGACTTCACGGTTGACATCAAGCTGCGCACCGTCACGATGACGGAAGCGGGCGTCGAGAAAGCCGAGAAAGCGTTCGGCATCGAGAACTTGTACGACCATGCGAACGTGCTCATCAATCATCATATCCAACAGGCGCTCAAGGCGCATGTCATCATGAAGCGCGACGTAGACTATGTCGTGCAGGAAGACGAAGTCGTCATCGTCGACGAATTTACGGGCCGTTTGATGGCAGGCCGCCGTTACAGCGACGGGCTGCACCAAGCGATCGAGGCGAAAGAGCAGATCAAGGTGCAGAACGAGAGCATGACGCTCGCGACGATCACGTTCCAGAACTACTTCCGGATGTACCGCAAGCTGGCCGGCATGACCGGTACGGCGAAGACGGAGGAAGAAGAATTCAAGAAAATTTACGGCCTGGAAGTCATTCAAGTGCCGACGAACCGGAAGAACATCCGGGACGATATCGCGGACGTCGTCTACAAGACGGAGAACGGCAAGTTCAAGGCCGTCGTCGAGGAGATCGTCAAGCGCCATGCGAACAGGCAGCCGGTGCTGGTCGGTACGGTTTCCATCGAGAACTCCGAGAAGCTGTCCGAGTTATTGAAGAAACGCGGTATCGAGCATAAGGTTTTGAACGCAAAGTACCATGCCGAGGAAGCGGAAATCATCTCGCGCGCGGGTCAGTCGAACTCGGTGACGATCGCGACGAACATGGCCGGCCGCGGTACGGATATTTTGCTCGAGACCGGCGTCGACGGGATCGGCGGTTTGCACATCATCGGTACGGAGCGCCATGAGAGCCGCCGGATCGATAACCAGCTCCGCGGTCGTGCCGGACGTCAAGGCGACCCGGGCTCGTCGCAGTTCTACCTGTCCCTCGAGGATGACCTCATGCGCCGTTTCGGCTCGGAGAACATCATGGGCATGATGGAGCGCCTCGGTTTCGAGGAAGACCAACCGATCGAGAGCCGTCTGATCTCGCGTGCCATCGAATCGGCCCAGAAGCGGGTCGAGGGCAACAACTTCGATCAGCGTAAAATCGTCCTGCAATACGACGACGTCATGAACCAGCAGCGGGAGATCATTTACAAGCAGCGCCGCGAAGTCTTGTTCTCCGAGAACATCCGCGAGATCGTCCTGGAGATGATCAAGCCGATCATCACGAAGATCGTGCAAGCGCATTGCCCGTCCGACGACATTCCGGAGAACTGGGAGCTGCAAGAGATCGTCGATTACGCCGAAGGCAATTTCCTGAACGAGGGCATGCTCACGAAGGATGACCTGTGGGGCAAGGAGCCGCAGGAAATCATTGATTTCCTCTACGAGAGCGTCATCGGCCTGTACGATCAGCGCGAAGTGGAAATCGGCACCGAAACGATGCGCGAATTCGAGAAGGTCGTCGTGCTGCGCGCGGTAGACAGCAAGTGGATGGATCATATCGACGCGATGGATCAATTGCGTCAAGGGATTCACCTTCGCGCCTACGGCGGCACGGATCCGCTGCGCGAATATCAATTCGAGGGCTTCGAGATGTTCAAGGAAATGATCGAGAACATTCAAGAGGAAGTCACGAAATACATCATGAAGGCGCATGTCGAGAACAATCTGGAGCGCCAAGAGGTGGCCAAGGGCCAAACGGAATCCGGCGGCAGCAGCGAGAACGCGCAGAAACGCCCGGTCCGCAAGGATGAGCGCGTGAAGCGCAACGACCCGTGCCCTTGCGGCAGCGGCAAGAAATACAAGCAATGCCACGGACAATAAGCCCGGCTTTCGCATAAAGTAAGGGCAATGAACCGAATGTTGAGGTGAAGCGATAGTCATGTTAGATATCACGGTGAAGCAAGATCTGCGTGAAATGGCGAAGCGTCTCCAAGAACTCAGGGGGTCTCTTTGACTTAGATATTAAGCAAGAGATGATCTTGAACTTCGAGGAAAAGATGAGCGCCCCCGATTTCTGGGACGACAACGAGCGCGCGCAAAGCACCATCGCCGAGCTCAATGCCGTCAAATCCGTCGTGGACCAATACGAACGGATGAGCGCCGAGCACGAGGACCTGCAGACGATGCTGGAGCTGGCGGAAGAGGAAAACGACGAGGACATGGACGCGGAGCTGAAGAAGAGCGTCTCGGACCTCGTGGCGAAAGTGAGCGAGTTCGAGCTGCAGCTGCTGCTGAACGAACCGTACGACAAACTCAACGCCATTCTCGAACTGCATCCCGGCGCCGGCGGCACGGAGTCGCAGGACTGGGGTCAGATGCTGTACCGGATGTACACGCGCTGGGCCGAGAAGCACGGCTTCAAAGTGGAGCTGCTCGATTATTTGGCCGGGGACGAGGCAGGCATCAAGAGCGTCACGATTTCCGTCAAAGGGTACAATGCATATGGATACCTGAAGGCCGAGAAAGGCGTACACCGGCTCGTGCGGATATCCCCGTTCGATGCTTCGGGACGCCGGCATACGTCCTTCGTATCCTGCGATATCATGCCGGAGATCGACGACGACATCGAGATCGACATCCGCAGCGAGGATTTGAAGGTGGATACGTACCGGGCGAGCGGCGCCGGCGGACAGCACATCAACAAGACGGAGTCGGCCATTCGGATTACGCACGTCCCGTCCGGCATCGTGGTGTCCTGCCAAACGCAGCGTTCGCAGATCCAGAACCGGGAGCGCGCGATGCAGATGCTGCGTTCCAAGCTTTACGAGCGCAAGATCGAAGAACAGCAGAAGCATCTCGCGGAGATTCGCGGCGAGCAATCCGATATCGCATGGGGCAGCCAGATCCGCTCCTATGTGTTCCATCCGTACAGCATGGTGAAGGATCACCGGACCTCGGTGGAAACCGGTAATGTCGGAGCGGTCATGGACGGCGATTTGGATATCTTCATCGACGGTTACTTGCGCAGCAAGATCCGCCACGACGAGAATTAGGCGCGAGCGGCATGCATAGGCGAGGCAAAGAGTTCCGACACTGATAAGTGTTGGAACTCTTTTTTTATGAGAACGGCGACGATAAAGGGGCGGAATACGGTCATGGCCAATCAATCGGATGAAGGGCAGCAATCGAAGCAACAGGGAAAGGAGCGGCTCGACGCAGCCGCGAAACAGCTCATTCGCGCCGAGCGGATCCGTAAACGAAAATCGCGCGTCATGAATGCCAGGACGGAAGCCATGCTTAGCGTGGCATTCCTGCTGGCGGGCTCCTTTCTGATAGCCGTCAGCTTCAATGTCTTTCTCGTTCCGCTCGGCATCGCGGCCGGCGGCGTTTCGGGAATCTCGATACTCGTGAATTACGAGACGGGCTTTCCGCCTGCGTATACGCAGTGGGCGCTGAACGTGCCCCTGTTCCTGCTTGGCCTCTGGCTGCTCGGCAAGCGGTTCGCGCTCAAGACGGCGCTCGGCTCGTTCGTGCTGCCGTTATTCGTGCTGCTCACGTCGCATTGGAAACCGTTGACGGACAACGCGATGCTGGCATCCATTTACGGCGGGATCGGCGTCGGGGCAGGCTTAGGGCTCGTATTTCGCGGCAAAGCGTCCACGGGCGGCCTTGATCTGGCGGCGCAGCTGCTCCACAAGTTCACCAACATACGCCTCGCATTGGCCGTTCCGGTTTTCGACGGCTTGGTGATCGCGGCCGCGGGCATCCTGATCGCGCCGGAGAATGCGCTGTATGCGCTCGTGGGCTTGTTCGCGACAAGCAAAACGATCGACTTCGTGCAGACGGGGCTCGCGATATCGAAGGTCGCCTTCATTATTTCCGGGCGGCCGGACGAGATTACGCAGGTCGTGCTGCATGATTTGGACCGCGGACTGACGAAACTGGACGGGCACGGGGGCTATACGGGAGAAGCGCGGACGGTGCTGATGGTCGTGGTCGGCAGGGGGGAGGTCTCGAAGCTGAAAAGCCTCGTCAGGGCGACGGATCCGAGCGCGTTCGTGATCATCAGCGACACGGCGGAAGTGCTCGGCGAGGGCTTCAATTTGCCCTAAAAACGACCGATTTTATCGTTGTATTTATATGAATTCGTATGTATAATAATACAGAACAAAAGCTATTTCCACGATCCTTCGCTTTGTGTACAATGAATTACTAGGAAGGATAAGGATGGGAGAGAACGGACATGAACACAGTGGTAAAAGCAGCGATTATCGGATCGACCGGCTACGGCGGCGTAGAGCTGATCCGGCTTCTGGCGGGTCATCCGCAAGTGGAAGTCACGTCGGTCGTATCCTCATCGAGCGCAGGCGCTCCGATCGCGGAAGGATATCCGCATTTAACCGAAATTCGCACCGACCTGCTGGACGACGTCGATCCTGCGCTGATCAAGAGCAAGGCGGATGTCGTGTTCATCGCGACTCCTTCGGGCATCGCGGCCAAGCTGGCCCCCTCGCTGCTGGCGGAAGGCTTGAAGGTCATCGATCTGTCCGGCGACCACCGGCTGAAGGAGCGTTCGGACTACGAGACGTGGTATAAGAAGCAGCCGGCCGAGCAGGAGTACCTGGACAAGGCGGTATTCGGGCTGTGCGAAGTATACGGCGAGTCCGTGCGCGGAGCGGACTTCGTGTCCAATCCGGGCTGCTATCCGACGGCGACGCTGCTCGGTCTCGTGCCTGCGGTGAAGGCGGGCTTCATCGATCCGGCTTCGATCATCATCGATGCCAAATCCGGCGTTTCCGGGGCGGGCCGCGGCGTGAACCTGGGGCATCATTTTGCGGAGATCAACGAGAATTTCAAAGCGTATAAGCTCAACCAGCATCAGCATATTCCGGAAATCGAGCAGGTGCTGACGGACGCGTCGGGACGCAAGATCGTGACGACCTTCTCGACGCAGCTGATTCCCATCACGCGGGGGATCATGAGCACGATGTACGCCAGCATGACCGGCACTTATACCAACGAAGATTTTATTTCGCTCTACCGTAATTACTATGAAGGCCGCCATTTCGTGCGCATCCGTCAGGACGGCACCTGGCCGGCGACCAAGGAAGTATCAGGCTCGAATTACTGCGACATCGGCTTTGCCGTCGATGCGCGCACGGGTCGCGTCACGATCGTATCGGTCATCGACAATCTCGTGAAGGGCGCCGCCGGGCAGGCCATACAGAACCTCAATCTGATGATGGGCTGGGACGAGACGCTGGGGCTTCGATTCGTACCGGTGTATCCTTAACATAGAACCACTACGCGCAAAAGGAGAAGCGATTGAACAATGGGACAGGGGAATGCATCCGCATCATACACGGTCGTGCCGAACGGCTCGGTCACGACCCCCAAAGGCTTTAAAGCCGCCGGCCTGCACTGCGGCTTGAAGAAAACGACGCGCCACGATCTCGGCGCCATCGTCTGCGACGTACCCGCGGCGGCGGCCGGCGTGTACACGACGAACGTGTTCCAGGCGGCGCCCATCGCCGTCACGCGCGAGAGCATCGGCGCGGGCGGCAAGCTGCGCGCCGTGATCGTCAACAGCGGCAACGCCAATGCATGCACCGGCAAGCAGGGCGATGCCGACGCGTACGAGATGCGCAGCGCGTTCGCGGACGCGATCGGCGTGCCGGCGGACCAGGTAGCGGTCGCCTCCACGGGCGTCATCGGCGAGCTGTTGAAGATGGACCGGATACGCGGCGGCATCGCTGAGCTTCCGGCCCGATTGGGCGATTCCTACGAAGCGGCGGACGACTTCTGCCAAGCGATTCTGACGACGGACCTCGTCAAGAAGGAAGTATGCGTCGCCGTAACCGTAGACGGCCGGACCGTACATATCGCGGGCGCTTCCAAAGGCAGCGGCATGATCCATCCCAACATGGCGACGATGCTCGGCTTCGTGACGACGGATGCGGCCATCGGCAGCGAGACGTTGCATAAGCTGCTGCGTCAAGCAACGGACCTCACGTTCAACATGATCACGGTGGACGGCGATACGAGCACGAACGACATGCTGGTCGCGATGGCGAGCGGATTTGCCGGCAACGACGAGCTCACGGAGAGCCATCCGGAGCTCGCCGCGTTCGCGGAAGGACTTCGTTACGTATGCGAAGCGCTGGCCAAAGCGATCGCGCGCGACGGCGAAGGCGCGACGAAGTTGGTCGAGGTACAGGTGCGCGGGGCGGAGAACCAGACATCCGCGCAAGCGATCGCGAAGACGGTCATCGGTTCGTCGCTCGTGAAATCAGCCGTATTCGGCGCGGACGCCAACTGGGGCCGGATTATCGCGGCCGTAGGGCGGGCAGGCGTGCCGGTCAACCCGGAGACGGTCGACATCGCGCTCGGCGAGATCGTGACGCTCGCGCAATCCCGTCCGGTAGCCTTCGACGAAGAAGCGGCGCTGGCGTACCTGAAGGGCGACACGGTCGTCATCTACGTCGACCTGCATATGGGCGAAGGCCATGCGACGGCATGGGGCTGCGATTTGACCTACGATTACGTGCGCATCAATGCGGCGTATCGGACTTAATCGGCAGAGAGGAACGGAAGCAACCATGGATACGCGGTTTGTCATGAAATGCGGCGGCAGCACGCTGGCGGCGCTGCCGGCTTCTTTTTTCGAGGATTTGCGGGACTTGCAGGCGCGGGGCGTGAAAGCGGTCATCGTGCACGGCGGCGGACCGGCGATCTCGGAGACGCTCGGCAAGCTCGGCATCGAGAGCGAGTTCGTCGGCGGTCTGCGCAAGACGAGCAACGAGGTGCTGGACGTCGTGGAGATGGTGCTGGCGGGGCGCATCAATAAGGAAATCGTTCGCCGCATCCAGCAGAGCGGCGCGAAAGCGCTCGGTCTCTCCGGCGTGGACGGGGAACTCATTCAGGCGAAGCCGGTGGCGAACGCCGCCGAGATCGGCTTTGTCGGCGACGTCACGGACGTGAACGCGGCGATCATCGAAGGCGTCATGGGCATGGGCTATATCCCGGTCATCGCCCCAATCGGCATCGACGCGGCGGCGCAGCGGTACAACATCAATGCCGACACGGCGGCAGGTGCAGTCGCATCCCATCTGGGCGTGGAGCGGATGATCGTCGTGACCGACGTGCCGGGCATCCTGAAGACGGTGGACGGCGAGAAGCGGGTGCTTCCGTCCGTGACCGTGGAAGAGATCGAAGCGATGATCGCGAGCGGCGACATCTACGGCGGCATGATCCCGAAGGTTCGCGCGGCGATCGCGTGCATTCAAGGCGACGTCAAGGAAGTCGTGATCGTGAACGGCGACTTGCCCGGCGTGCTGAGCAAGGTCGTGCTCGAAGGCGGCATCGGAACGCGGATCGTACGGCAATAATCAACTTATTTCGATTTCATTTCGATTTTATTTCCATTGAGAGGGTGAACGTAAGATGAGCGAATTGAACAAAATCGCGGCGGCAAACGAGGGAAGCTCGCTGTTCCCGACATACGCGAGATATCCGATCGCTTTGGTGAAAGGCGAGGGCAGCTGGCTGTGGGACGACCAAGGGAACAAATATTTGGATTTCATGTGCGGTATCGCGGTGACGAATCTCGGCCATGCGCCGAAGCCGGTGAAGGACGCGCTCGTGAAGCAGCTCGATGAGCTGTGGCATGTCTCGAACTTGTTCCACATTCCGAACCAAGAAGCGGCCGCGAAGCTGCTCACGGACAACAGCCACGCGGACGCGGTGTTCTTCTGCAGCACCGGCGCGGAAGCGAACGAAGCGGCCATCAAGCTGGCGCGCCGTTACCAGCAGAAGGTGAAGGGCAACGGACGCTACGAGATTCTTACGTTTGCCCAATCGTTCCACGGACGGACGCTCGCGACGCTGACGGCGACCGGCCAGGAGAAAGTGAAGGAAGGCTTCCTGCCGCTGCCGGAAGGCTTCCGTTATATTCCGCTGCATGACGTCGACGCGCTGGAGGCGGCGATCACGGACAAGACGGCGGCGGTCATGATCGAGACGATTCAGGCGGAGGGCGGCGTCGTGCCGGTCGATCCGGCGTACTTGCAGCATCTGTCGAAGCTGTGCAAGAAGCGCGGCGTCCTGCTGATCTTCGACGAGATTCAGACGGGGATGGGACGCACGGGCAAGCTGTTCTCGTTCGAGCATTACGGCATCGAGCCGGATATTTTCACGCTCGCGAAGGGGCTGGGAAGCGGCTTCCCGGTCGGCGCAATGCTGGCGAAGGGCGAGCTGGCCGAGGCGTTCTCGGCGGGCAGCCACGGCTCGACGTTCGGCGGCACGCCGATCGCGACGGCCGTCGTGAAGGCGACGATCGAGACGCTGCTGAGCGAGAACGCGGCGAGCCGCGCGGCGGAGACGGGCGAGTACCTGATGAACGAGCTGCGCGACAAGCTGGCCGGCAATCCGTTCGTGAAGGAAGTGCGCGGCAAAGGCTTGCTCGTCGGCATTGGTTGCAGCGGCCCCGTGGCGCCGATCGTCGCGGAAGGCCAGAAACGCGGGCTGCTGGTCATCACGGCCGGTCCCGACGTTGTGCGCCTGCTGCCGAGCCTGCTCGTGTCGCGCGAGGAAGTCGACCAAGCGGTAAGCATTCTGACTTCGATTTTTGCGGACCAAACGGCTGCGGCGCAGTTGTAATGAAAGGAGAGGCTTCCATGTCTCAACTCTTGAAAGAAGAGCTCGCGGTGAGTTTGAAAGGCCGCGATTTTATAGAATTGACCGATTATACGCCCGATGAAATCCGTTACCTGATCGATCTCGCGATCGAACTAAAACGCAAATTGAAAGCGGGCGAAACGCATCATCCGCTCAAAGGCAAGACGCTCGGCATGATTTTCGAGAAGTCGTCCACGCGCACGCGCGTGTCGTTCGAGGTCGGCATGTACCAGCTCGGCGGCCAGGCCTTGTTCCTGAGCCGCAACGACCTGCAGATCGGTCGCGGCGAGACGGTATCCGATACCGCGCAGACGCTGTCGCGTTATCTGGACGGCATGATGATCCGGACGTTCGCGCACCGCACGGTCATCGAATTGGCCCGCGCCGCGACGGTGCCGGTCATTAACGGCCTTACGGATCTGGCGCATCCGTGCCAGGTGCTGGCCGATTATCAAGCCGTGCTGGAGCACAAAGGCCGTTTGGAAGGGATCAAGATCGCCTACATCGGCGACGGCAACAACATGGTACACTCGCTGCTCATCGGCGCGGCGAAGCTCGGCATGCACATGTCGGTGGCGACGCCGGAAGGCTACGAGCCGGACGAGGATATCGTCCGCATGACCAAGGAATACGCCGCCGAGACGGGCGCGCGCATCCACGTCTGCCGCGATCCGCGCGAAGCGATCGAAAGCGCGGACGTCGTGTACACGGACGTGTGGGCGAGCATGGGCTTCGAAGCGGAGCAAAAGGAACGCGAGCTCGCGTTTGCGAACTACCAAGTCAACGAAGCGCTCGTGAGCCGCGCGAAGAGCGATTTCATCTTCATGCACTGCCTGCCCGCGCACCGCGGCGAAGAAGTCAGCGAAGGCGTCATCGACGGCAAGCACTCCATCGTGTTCGACCAAGCGGAGAATCGCCTGCACGCCCAAAAGGCCATCATGGCCGCCATCATGGGTTAACGGCGTTAAATATTAAATGTTAGATGTTCAGGTTCAGAGTTATGGTTCACGGTTCAAGAGCTTCTACCGGTGAACTTGTCTTTCGATTAAGCTTATGGCTTTGCACTGGCTGGCCATAAGCTCTGGCCTTTCTGCCCCAGCTCCCTCCGGGAATTCATCAAGAAATGCCCGGAGGGCGGGACGGAATCACAGCAACGAAGTGTTCGCCTGTGTAATCGGATTTTAACCGCTTAAGCTTTTATATGATAAAAAATCCGATTACAACAGCGAGCGAAGATCCGTTCCGCCCGCAGGGCATGCACTGTAGAACTTCCCGAAATTATTATTCTTTAAGGAGCGTACTCATGGCAAAGGAAAAAATCGTTCTGGCCTACTCCGGCGGTCTCGACACGTCGGTTATCCTAAAATGGCTCAAAGAAACCTACGACGCGGAAATCATCGCCTTCACCGCCGACATCGGACAGAAGGACGAGCTCGACGGCCTGGAAGCGAAAGCGCTCGCGACCGGCGCGTCCAAAGTTTACATCGACGACCTGCGCGACGAATTCGCGCAAGACTTCATCTATCCGATGTTCCAATCCGGCGCGCTGTATGAAGGCCAATACCTGCTCGGCACGTCGATCGCGCGTCCGCTGATCGCCAAGCGCATGGTGGACATCGCGCGCGCGGAAGGCGCGACGGCCATCGCGCACGGCGCGACGGGCAAAGGCAACGACCAAGTGCGCTTCGAGCTGACGGCCGCCGCGTTGGCGCCGGATATCGCCGTGATCGCGCCATGGCGCATCGAGGAGTTCCGCGAGCAGTTCCCGGGCCGCGCCGAGATGATCGCGTATGCCGAGAAGCACAATATCCCGGTACAAGCATCCGCGGCGAAGCCGTACTCCATGGACCGCAACCTGCTCCATATCAGCTTCGAGAGCGGCGTGCTGGAGGATCCGTGGTTCGATCCGAGCAGCGACGAGAACAAGGGCATGTTCGTTCTGTCCGTAGCGCCCGAGGACGCGCCGGATCAATCCGAATACGTCGAGCTGACATTCGAAGCCGGCAATTGCATCGCCGTGAACGGCGAGCAGCTGAGCCCGCTTGCGGTCATGGAGAAGCTGAACGAGCTGGGCGGCAAGCACGGCATCGGACGCGTCGACATGGTCGAGAACCGGTTCGTCGGCATGAAGAGCCGCGGCGTATATGAGACGCCGGGCGGCACGATCCTCTTCGCCGCGCACCGCAAGATGGAGTCGCTCACGATGGACCGCGACGTCATGCATTTGCGCGATTCCCTGATTTCCAAATACGCTTCGCTCGTCTATAACGGATTCTGGTTCGCGCCCGAGCGGCTCGCGCTGCAAGCGCTCGTGCTCGAAAGCCAGAAGAACGTCACCGGCGTCGTCCGCCTCAAGCTGTACAAAGGCAACGTGATCGGCGCGGGCGTGAAGAGTCCCGTCAGCCTGTACAACCCGGACATCGCGACGATGGAAGCCGATCCGTCCAAAGCCTACGACCAAGGGGACGCGACCGGCTTCATCCGCCTGAACGCGCTTCGCCTGAAAGTTTCCTCCGGCGTGGAGCAAAGCAAGCCGTAATAAGGAATTGAAGGGGTCCGCGCAGTCGGGCCAATGAAATCATATAGCCGTACCCCTCGGTCCGCGCGAACCTTCGAGCTGACCCGGACCGGCGCGCCATGCCGGTCCGGGTCGTTCGGCAGCACGGCACGAAACGACAAAGGAGTGCACCGCTTGTGAGTAAATTATGGGGCGGCCGGTTTACGAAGAAAACCGACCAGCTGGTTGAAGAATATACGGCATCGATTACGTTCGACAAAGAATTGGCGGAAGAAGATATTCAAGGCAGCGTGGCGCACGTGACCATGCTGGGCAAGCAGGGCATCCTGCCGGCCGCGGACGTGGAGACGATCAAGGACGGCCTGCACCGCGTTTTGCAGCGCATCAAGCGCAACGACCTCGAATTTTCGATCTCCGACGAAGACATTCATATGAACATCGAGAAGACGCTGATCGATGATGTCGGTCCGGTGGGCGGCAAGCTGCACACGGGCCGCAGCCGCAACGACCAGGTCGCGACGGATATGCATTTGTACCTGCGCAAGCGCGTCGTCGAATTCGTCGACATGCTGCAGAAGCTCCAGGGGGCGCTCGTCGCGCAGGCGAAGGCCAACCTCGATACGATCCTGCCGGGCTATACGCATCTGCAGCGCGCGCAGCCGATCCTGTTCGCGCATCATATGATGGCGTACGTCAGCATGTTCGGCCGCGACATCGAACGGCTGCAGGACAGCTACAAGCGCGTGAACATGCTGCCGCTCGGCGCCGGCGCGCTGGCGGGCACGACGTTCCCGATCGACCGCCATTTCGTGGCGAGCCAGTTGAAGTTCGACCGGGTATACGAGAACAGTCTGGACGCGGTAAGCGACCGCGATTTCATCCTCGAATTCTTGTCGCAGGCGTCGATCATCATGATGCATCTGTCGCGCCTGAGCGAAGAGCTCATCCTGTGGTCGAGCACGGAGTTCCATTTCGTGGAACTGGACGATGCGTTCTGCACGGGCAGCAGCATCATGCCGCAGAAGAAGAACCCGGACGTGCCGGAGCTTGTCCGCGGCAAGACGGGCCGCGTCTACGGCAATCTCGTCGGCCTGCTGACCGTGCTCAAGTCGCTGCCGCTCGCGTACAACAAGGACATGCAGGAAGACAAGGAAGGCATGTTCGATACGGTCCGCACGCTGCAAGGCGCGCTTCAGCTGTTCGCGCCGATGATCGCGACGATGAAGGTCAACAAGGACCGGATGCGCCAAGCCGTCAATCAGGACTTCTCCAACGCGACGGACATCGCCGACTTCCTCGTGGGCAAAGGCCTGCCGTTCCGCCAAGCGCATGAGGTCATCGGCAAAACGGTGCTGTATTGCATTCAGCAGGGCAAATATTTGCTCGACCTGACGCTGGACGAATTCAAGCAGTTCTCCTCGTTGTTCGACGACCGGATCTACGCGGTGCTGCAGCCGGAAAACGTCGTGAACGCCCGCAACGTCTACGGCGGCACGGCGACGGCGCAGGTCGCGGAAGCGATCGCCCGCGCGGAGGTAGAACTCGCGGGAACCGCGGCTTGGGTCGCGGAGTACGCGGAGCGCAGCCGCTAACGGGAAGCGCGGATGGAACAAAGCCCCGCATGGTGCTGACTTTAAAAGTCGGCCCATGCGGGGCTTTTTGTTGTTTCGAATGACAATGGCTGACGATGGCATAAGCCGATGACGCGCAGCACTGCCCGAAATGCGGCACGGTCTCGACAGCAGCATCGCATCGATTAGCGCCAACGATCGATCGTTTACTCCGACACGCCGTCTTCCAGCAACGGCTTCTGATGGTCCAGCTGGCCGCCCGGCGAAGATTGTTCGGGCGCGATCGCGTACACCGACGGCTGCGCCTTATAGGTATCCCGCGAGATCCGGTCGGTCGAGACGACCTTGCCGTTCACGAGCTTCGAACGGTAGGTCTCGACGACGTAGCCGGCTTTGCCGGGGGTGAGCAGCAGGCGGGAACCCGGATGCAGGGAGGCGCGCGCGACTTCCTTGACCGTCGGCGAGATCGTGCGAATGGTCTTGGACGAAATGGCGTAGTTGACGTTTTGCGGCATGGTGCCGAACAGCTTCACGGTCACCTGCCGGTCCGCCACCTCGGTGCGGATGACGAGCGTTTTGCCGGTCGTGTTCTTGAATCGGAAATTAATGGCGCCCTCCGCGAAGGTCGCATCCTGGCCAAGGGGGAGATAGGCGACGGGCAGCGAATGGTTGCGTCGCTCGACCAGCTCGAGCCCGGCCCGCAGCACCGCGTTGTACAGCGTGCTGGAGACTTGGCAGATGCCGCCGCCGACGCCCTGCACGAATTCGCCGTTCAGGATGACGGGCGCCGCGCGGTAGCCGTATCGTTGGTTCGTGGCCGCCACGACCTTGCTGTAATCGAACACTTCGCCCGGCGCCAGCACCCAGTCGTTCAGCGTGCGCGCGGTCACGCCCACGTTGTAGGCGCGCCCGGCGCCGCTCGTCCTGTAGGTCGTCGAGAAGGAGGCGATCATCCGGTCGACGCCCTCGGCTTTCAAACGGTCGAGCGTAACGCCCGGGTGGATGACCTTGAGCGCGACGGGCATGGAGATCGGCTTCAAGACCGCGCTCCAATCTTGTCCCAGCGTTTGCTCCACGGCCTTCACCGCTTGCTTGTACATGGCGTCCGCGTCGAGATGGCGGACGTCTTTGTGCGGCGTGTAGACCACTTTATCGTCGGCCGTAATCGTTCGTTTCGCGTTCTTGGGCTCTCCGGCGTTCAGATACCCCCACTGGCTCTTCATCTGCTTCGCGAATTTCGCCTGATTCCAGCTGACGCCGATGACCAACTGCTCGGGGAAATGCCAGCGGGCCTTCGCGCGTTCCATGACGCTGCCGTTCTCCAGCGTGGCGATCGCCGCCTCCGCGGCCTTCGTGTCGACGGTCAAGCCCAGCTCGGCCAACGTCCAAGACTTTTGCCTGGTGCCCGCCGGACCGTCGCTAACGGTCAAACGGAGCTTTTCCAGCGCGGTCTTGCGTTCGCTCAGCTTCTGCTTGGCGGCGGCTATGTTCAGGCTGCCGAGATCGACGGCGGCCCCGCTCTTTAGCGGGGTGAGGCCTTTTCCGACACCCGTGCCGTCTATCGTGAGGGAGAGTTCCCTAGGCAAGATATGCTGCGAGGCATACACCCATATGCCGCCCCAGCCGGCGGAGAACAGCAGCAAGCCAAGCACGATCAGCGTCCAGATCAGATGGAGCCGTTTGGTTTTCAATACGCGTCATCTCCTTGGGCGGGCTTCGTTCATGTATATGCACGTCCAAGCCGTTTTTTGCCAACGGGTTTCTCATTCCGAACGTTTGTCGAAAAATCTACGTTCGTGACCCCGTCGCCCCTGATTCCAACATGAGAAAAATTAAAAAAATGCAGAATGTGGGACTTTCGTAGAGGATTTAGCATCCTTCTGTCGAATAGGATTAAGCTGACTATCTACAGGATGTGATACCGTGATCGAGCTTCAAGACATTTGGAAAACGTACGCAGACGGCACCCATGCGCTTCGCGGCGTCTCCGTTCTCATAGAACGCAATGAATTCGTTTACCTGGTAGGGCCTTCCGGGGCTGGAAAATCGACGTTCATGAAACTGATCTACCGCGAGGAAATTCCGACCAAAGGGCAGATCTCCGTCAACGGATTCAATATCGGCAAGCTCAAGCCGCGCAAAATCCCGTTCGTGCGCCGCAACATCGGCGTGATCTTCCAGGATTACCGGCTGCTGCCGAAGCTGACGGTCTTTGAAAATATCGCCTTCGCCATGGAAGTCATCGAAGCGCCCAAACGCATCATCAAGAAAAGAACGATGGAGGTGCTCGAGCTCGTCGGCCTGCGCGGGAAGCACGGCAGCCTGCCGCAGCAGTTGTCCGGGGGCGAGCAGCAGCGCGTCGCCATCGCGCGCGCCATCGTGAACAACCCGTCCGTCATCGTGGCGGACGAGCCGACGGGGAACCTGGATCCCGAGACCTCGTGGGGCATCATGAACCTGCTGGAAGAGATCAATTTCCGCGGCACGACCATCGTCATGGCTACGCACAACAAAGAAATCGTCAATACGCTCCGCAAACGCGTCATCGCGATCGAGAACGGCACGGTCGTGCGCGACGAAGTGAGAGGAGAGTACGGCTATGAAGCTTAGCACCCTCTTCCGCCACTTCCGGGAAGGCGTCAAGAACGTGGTGCGCAACGGGTGGATGACCTTTGCCTCCGTCAGCTCCATCGTGATTTCGTTGTTCATTCTCGGCGTCTTCCTGCTGCTCGCGATGAACGTCAACAAGCTGGCCGACCAGATCGAAAGCCAGGTTCAGATCCGGGTCTATCTGCAGTTGAACACGCCGGCAGCCAAGATCGACGAGCTCAAGACCGCGATCGGCAACATCACCGAAGTGAAGCAGGTGACGTTCGTCTCCAAGGAGCAAGGGCTCGAGGAGCTGCGCAAAAGCATCGGCGCCGACGGCACGGAGCTGCTCGAAGGCTACGACAAGACCAATAACCCGCTGCCGGATTCCTTCACGGTCGACGTCTTCGATCCGCAGAACATCGCGTATGCCGCGAAGAAGATCGACGCGATCGGCAGCGCGGACGGGACGAAGCCGTTTTCAAGCGTGAAGTACGGGAAAGGAACGGTCGAGACGTTGTTCAAAATCACGAACGCCGTCCGCAACATCGGCCTTGTCATCGTCGCCGGTCTCGGCTTGACCGCGATGTTCCTCATTTCCAACACGATCAAAATGACGATTCTGGCACGCCGCCGCGAGATCGGCATCATGAAACTCGTGGGCGCGACCAACAACTTTATCCGCTGGCCGTTCTTTATCGAAGGCGCGCTGATCGGCATACTGGGCTCGGGCATTACGATCGCCGCCCTGCTGTTCGGCTACTCGCAGCTGGTCGAAGCCTCCCAGTTCGATTTGGGCTTGATGATGATCAAGCTGGTGACATTGAAGGACGCAGGCCTTACCGTTTCGGCGATCACGCTCGGACTCGGCATGCTGATCGGCATCTGGGGCAGTACCTTATCCGTACGGAAATATTTGAAAGTGTAGGTGACTGTGAACGTGAAGAAGGGTTTGCTGGTTCTCGCGATCATCGTTTTGGCGGGATACATCTTTCAACCGACGAAGGGCGAGGCTTCCTCGCAACTGGATAAAATCAATCAACAGCTCGCGCAGGTCCGCAAGGAAATGAGCGCGGCCACGCATAACCGCAACCAGGCGGACAAAGACAAGGAATACATCCTGCAGATGAAAGACAAGACGGCGAAGTCCGTCAATGAAATCGTCTCCCAGATCAACGAGGTCGGCGGGCAGTTGAACGACGTTCAGTCGCAGATCGACGACAAGGAAGCGCAGGTCAAGCAGACGGGAGCGGATCTCGAAGCCGCGGAAGCGCGCCTCGCGACGCAGGACAAGCTGCTGCAATCGCGCGTTCGCCTCATGTACACGAACGGGGTCGTATCCTATCTGGACGTGCTGCTGAGCGCGACGAGCTTCAGCGATTTCATCGATCGGATGGATTCGCTGTCGTCCATTCTGGGTCAGGACCGCGACATTCTCGCCAGCCGCAAGCAGGATAAGGCGCTGGTGGAAGTGAAGAAGCTCGAGGTCGAGAAATCGCTGGCCGAAGTGAAGACCATGTACGGCAAGCTTGCGGATTATCATGATCTCCTGAAGGACAAGGAGAAGCAGAAGGAAGTCATGGTGCTGAAATACAAGAGCCAAGCGGACGACCTTGACGAGATCAGCGAGGATCAGGAAGATCTGCTGATCCAGCTGGCGAAGAAAGTATCCGACCTCGAAGCCAAGAAGAACACGCTCAAAGTGTATTACAACCCCGGCGGCAAGCTTGGCATGCCGCTTAAGGCAAGCTGGCACCTGAGCTCGCCGTTCGGCTACCGCATTCATCCGATTACCGGCGCGAAGAAGCTGCATACCGGGATGGACATGGCGGTGGCGAAAGGCACGCCGATCTACGCGGCCGAATCCGGCGTCGTCATCGTCGCCCAGTGGTGGAGCGACTACGGCAACTGCGTCATCATCGATCACGGCGGCGGTTTGTGGACCGTATACGGCCATATTCGCGACGGCGGCATTAAGGTGGAGAAGGGCCAGCAGGTGAAGCGCGGCGAGAAAATCGCGGAAGTCGGCAGCACGGGCATGTCGACGGGCAACCATCTCCACTTCGAAGTGCGTTTGAACCAGAAGGCCGTTAATCCCGCGCCGTACTTGAAATAAATAACGGGCCCGAGCCGACAGGCTCCATGCCGACAGACAACGCCGCACCCGAGAGCAAATAATTGGGTGCGGCTTGTCATATACTAGGAAAGTTGGGAATATTGCTGCGGGCCGAACGGGCCGGCTCATGAAGGGGTGTTGACGTGCAGTTTAAAGGACGAACAGTGGCGGCGTTTATTTTGCTTACGATGGCGGCTTCCGTGCTGGTCACGCTAACGGTTGCGGACCGCTTTGTCGCGATCGGGAGCGAAGGGACGGCGGCAAGGGCGGCGTCATCGGAATCGTCCGGACAATACGGGCTCAGCGAGAAGGAGCTCCGCAAAATGAATACCGTGCTCGGCTTGATCGAGACGAAATATTTTCGCGACGTGGACCGGACGAAGGTAATGGACGGCGCGATCAACGGGATGATGGAAGCGCTCGGCGATCCCTATTCGGTGTATATGCAGAAGACGGTGGCCAAGCAGTTTTCCGAGACGATCGAGGGCTCGTTCACGGGCATCGGAGCGGGCGTTCAGATCAAAGAGGGCAAAATCACCGTGGAATCGGCGATCAAAGGATCGCCGGCGGAGCGGGCGGGCGTGCTGCCGAACGACGTCCTCGTGTCGGTCAACGGCGAGAAGCTTACGGGCCTGTCGCTCAATGACGCCGTGGCGAAGATTCGCGGACCGAAAGGCTCCAAGGTCAAGCTCGTCATTCAGCGCGCGGGCATGTCTCAGCCGCTGTCGCTGACGATCGTGCGCGACGACATCGATTACGAGACCGTCTACGCCCATTTGCGCGACGACGGCATCGGCGTCATCGAGATCCGCCAATTTTCGCTGAATACGGGAGACCGGTTCGCGGAAGAACTGGACAAGCTGGAGAAGCAGCATATGAAGGCGCTCATCATCGACGTGCGGGGCAATCCCGGCGGCGTGCTGCCGGTCGTCGTGTCCGTCGCGCAGCCGTTCGTGCCGAAAGGGCAGCCCATCGTCCAGGTGGAGGATAAGAGCGGCCATCGGGAGAAAACGGTGTCGAGCGGCACCGGCAAGGCTTATCCCGTCGCCGTGCTCATGAACAAAGGCAGCGCGAGCGCCTCCGAAGTGCTGGCCGGCGCGCTCAAGGAAGAAGCGCATGCCGTGCTTATCGGCGAGACGTCCTTCGGCAAAGGCACGGTGCAGGTCAGCTACGACAAACAGCTGGCCGACGGCAGCCTGATCAAGATGACGATCGCCAAATGGCTGACGCCGCTCGGCAACTGGGTGCACGAGAAAGGCCTGAAGCCGGACGTCGCCGTGCAGCCGCCGGATTACTATACCGCGGCGCGCATGTCCAAGGAGAAGACCCTGGTGCCGAATACGATCGACGAAAACACGAAGAGCCTCCAGATCATGCTGGCCGGGCTCGGTTACAAGGTCGACCGCAAGGACGGCTATTATAGTGCGGCGACGGTCAGCAGCGTCAAGGCGTTCCAGCTGAAAGCCGGACTTCCGGTGACGGGCAGCGCGGATAAAGCGACGGCCGAGAAGGTGGAGGAGCAGCTCATCGCGAAGATTCGCGACGAGAGCAGCGACACTCAGCTGCAGAAGGCCGTCAGCGTGCTCAAAGGCAAGCTCGGCGTGGCAAATTAATCCGGCAGGAGATCGAAGCGCCGGCGTCGAATAAGAAGGAGGTTGGAGTTCCGCCGCATGCGGGACCCGCCTTCTTTTTTATTTGCGATAGCGTCGGAACAGGGAACGAACATTCGGGGAATGAAGGGATTGGAAGCGGCTATGGATTTGCTTCGGCTGGCTGGATCGGCGGCTCTCGGATTGCTGCTGTCTCCGTTTTATTATATTGGCGTGCTTCTCATCATGCTGCAATATTTTCGGCAAACGCGGCTTGAACGCAAATTGTTTCATGTACGGCTTCATGCATGGCCGAATCAATTGGCGCGAACGATGCTTGCGGGTTTGATCGTCGGCGTGCTGCTCTCCTGCGCGGGCTTGTTTCTAGGCGTGACGGTCGACGGGGAAGCGGTGCTTTGGCTGTGGGGAACGGCCATCGTGCTCTTGATCGTGCGCGTCCGTTATCTTTGCTTCGCGTACAGCGCGGGAATGCTGGGCTTGCTTCAATGGGGACTGGCCTGGACTTCGTTCGACGCGCGGGGCGATTGGATCGGATCGGCTGCGCGGTCCGTCGGCGGACTCGACATACCGGGGCTGCTCGTGCTTGTCGCGCTGATGCATATCGCGGAAGGGCTGCTGGTCCGTTGGCAGGGGGCGCGATTCGCGAGCCCGCTCTTCCTCGAGGGCAAGCGGGGCAAGCTAGTCGGCGGTTACATGCTGCAGGGTTACTGGCCGGTGCCGATGCTGCTGCTTGTGCCCGCCGCCGCCGGGAGCGGGGACGTGACCTTGCCGTGGAAGCTGCTGTTGGACGGCGGCGCGGCGTGGAGCCACGGGGTGACGATGATCGGGTTTCCGATGATGATCGGATTTACGGAGCTGACGCGGACCATGCTTCCGGGCTCGAAAGCGCGAAGCTCCTCGAAGGCGCTGTTGGTCTACGGCGTCATTGTCGGCGCAGCGGCCGTGACGGCTTCCTTCTGGTCGCCGTTCATGTTGGCGGCAGCATTATGCGCGCTGTTGCTGCATGAAGCGCTGGTCGCCGTCAGCTATTACAAAGAAGACGCGAACATGCCGCTGTACGTAAACGATGATCGCGGATTGCGGATCTTGGCCGTCATTCCGGGCACGCCCGCGGAAGCCATGGGCCTGCAAGCGGGGGAGATCATCCAGAAGGTGAACGGCGTACCGGTTCGGTCGAAGGAAGACCTGCATGCCGCGCTGCACATCAACTCGGCGTTCTGCAAGCTCGAGGCGGTCAATCTGGAGGGTCATGTCAAATTCGCGCAGCGCGCGCGTTTCGCGGGCGAGCATCACCAGCTCGGCGTCGTGCTCGCGCCGGACGATCAAGCGGGTTTTTACGCCGCGGCTTCGCCGGCCTCGCTGTTCGATTTGCTGCGCAAGCGCACGGCGAAGAGCCGCAACCGTTCGACGTCGGCTTCGCTGTAACGGCAGCATGCAAAGTCCCGGCCTTTGTCGCATCCGCGGCAAGCCGGGGCTTTTTTCATACGCCCCGAGGGGGCAATTGCCGCTTATGGAAAGATGAACCGCGCATTGCATCGCAAGGGGTAAAACGGTATAATAAGCAAGAATGGGAACACATATTCTTATGTAAGATTTCGCTATGCCGACGGATTTCTCCGGCGGGAGCTTGTTTGCGGAATCCTATTACCGTTTAATTTACCATGGCCGTCTATTTTTCCTGCATTTATTGGGCATACAAATTAATAGGCCTTTTCATAGAAGACATAGGATCGGGGTGTAGCAAACTTATGGTTGAACAGCAGGAACAAGGCAGGCTCTTCTCGCTCAAATCGGATTATACGCCGCAGGGCGACCAGCCGGAAGCCATCCGGCATCTCACGGCCGGGGTAAAGGCCGGTACGATGCATCAGACGCTGCTCGGCGCGACCGGGACGGGGAAGACGTATACGATCGCGAACACCATCGCGAAGCTGAACCGGCCCACGCTCGTCATCGCGCATAACAAGACGCTCGCGGCGCAGCTATGCAGCGAGTTCAAGGAGTTTTTCCCCGATAACGCGGTTTCCTATTTCGTCAGCTATTACGACTACTATCAACCGGAAGCTTACATCCCGTCCTCCGATACGTTCATCGAGAAGGATTCCAGCATCAATGACGAGATCGACAAGCTGCGCCACTCCGCGACCAGTTCCCTGTTCGAGCGGCGCGACGTGATTATCGTCGCGAGCGTGTCCTGCATCTACGGTCTCGGTTCCCCGATCGAGTACGGGAAGCTGGTTCTGAGCCTCCGGGTAGGCATGGAGAAGCCGCGCGACACGATTCTTCATAAGCTCGTCGACATTCAATATCAGCGCAACGACATTAACTTCATTCGCGGCACGTTCCGCGTTCGCGGCGACATCGTCGAGATTTTTCCGGTCGCGAACAACGAGCGCGCGATCCGCGTCGAGCTGTTCGGCGACGAGATCGAGCGCATCACCGAGATCGACGTGCTGACCGGCGAGATCGTCGGCGAGCGCGATCACGTCGCGATATTCCCGGCTTCTCACTTCGTCACGCACGAGGATACGATGAAGGTCGCGATCAAGAATATCGAACGCGAACTGGAAGATCGGCTGGCGGAGCTGCGCGAGCAAGGGAAGCTTTTGGAGCTGCAGCGACTCGAGCAGCGGACGCGGTACGACCTCGAGATGATGCAGGAGATGGGCTTCTGCAGCGGGATCGAGAACTATTCGGGACCGCTGACGTTCCGCGAGCGCGGCGCGACGCCGTATACACTGATGGATTATTTTCCGGACGACATGCTGATCGTCATCGACGAATCCCATGTCACCCTTCCGCAAATCCGGGCCATGTACAACGGCGACCGGGCGCGGAAAGAAGTGCTCGTGGAGCATGGATTCCGGTTGCCGTCGGCCATGGATAACCGTCCGCTTCGCTTCGAGGAATTCGAGAAGAAAGTGAAGCAGGCCATTTACGTATCGGCGACGCCGGGTCCATACGAGCTGGAACATTGCCCGGACATGATTCAACAGATCATTCGTCCGACCGGATTGCTCGATCCGATCGTCGAAGTGCGGAAGACGAAGGGGCAAATCGACGATCTGCTCGTCGAGATCCGCGACCGGATCGCCAAGGACGAACGCGTCCTGGTGACGACGCTGACGAAGAAGATGTCGGAGGATTTGACGGATTATCTGAAGGATGTCGGCATCAAGGTGCGGTACCTGCATTCCGATATCAAGACGCTGGAGCGGTTGGCGATTTTGCGCGATTTGCGGATCGGGACGTTCCACGTGCTCGTCGGGATCAACTTGCTCCGGGAAGGCTTGGATTTGCCGGAGGTATCGCTGGTCGCCATCTTGGACGCGGACAAAGAAGGCTTCCTTCGTTCCGAACGGTCCTTGATTCAAACGATGGGCCGCGCGGCGCGTAACTCGGAGGGCCGGGTTATCATGTATGCGGACCGCTACACGGATTCCATGAATACCGCCATCGGCGAGACGGAGCGCCGCCGCGCCATCCAGGAAGCGTATAACGAGGAGCATGGCGTTACGCCGCAGACGATCCGCAAGAAAGTGCATGACATCATCGAAGCGACAAAGGCGGCGGAGCAGAAGAGCGATTATCTGACGGGCGTCGGCGTCGACAAGATGTCGAAGAAAGAGCGTCAGTCGCTGCTGCAGCGCCTGGAGGCGGAGATGAAGGAAGCGGCCAAGAGCCTGCAGTTCGAACGTGCGGCGGAGCTTCGCGACGCGCTGCTTGAACTCAAAGCGGAATTGGGCCTGTAGGCCGGGAGGAGAGGTAAGAAAGTGGCTAGCGATTCGATCGTAATTAAAGGGGCAAGAGCCCACAATCTCAAAAACATCGACGTAACGATTCCACGCGACAAGTTCGTCGTGCTGACCGGACTCAGCGGTTCCGGCAAGTCTTCCCTGGCCTTCGACACCATTTACGCGGAGGGGCAGCGCCGGTATGTCGAATCGTTGTCGGCGTACGCGCGTCAATTTCTCGGACAGATGGAGAAGCCGGACGTCGATTCCATCGACGGGCTGTCGCCGGCAATATCCATCGACCAGAAGACGACGAGCCGCAACCCGCGTTCGACCGTCGGCACGGTTACGGAAATCTATGATTACCTGCGGTTGTTGTTCGCGCGCGTCGGGAAGCCGCATTGTCCGGATCACGGCATCGAGATCACGTCGCAGACCGTCGAGCAGATGGTCGACCGCATCATGGAATATCCGGAGCGCACGCGGCTGCAGATTTTGGCGCCGATCGTCTCCGGCCGCAAGGGCGAGCATTCCAAACTGCTTGCTGACGTGCAGAAGCAGGGTTTCGTGCGGGTTCGCGTGAACGGCGAGCTGCGCGAGCTGAGCGAGAGCATCGAGCTGGAGAAGAACAAGAAGCATAACATCGAAGTCGTCGTCGACCGGATCGTGGTGAAGGACGACGTTCACAGCCGGCTGGCGGATTCGCTCGAGACGGCGCTGAAGCTATCAGGCGGCCAGGTGCTCGTCGACGTCATGGAGAAGGAAGAGCTGCTGTTCAGCTCGAACCTGGCTTGTCCGATCTGCGGCTTCAGCATCGACGAATTGGCGCCGCGCATGTTCTCGTTCAACAGTCCTTACGGGGCTTGCCCGGACTGCGACGGCTTGGGCGCCAAAATGATCGTCGATCCCGATTTGCTCGTGCCGGATTCGACCAAGTCCATTGCCGAAGGCGCATTCGAGGCATGGGCGGGCAGCACGTCAAACTACTATCCGCAATTTCTGGATGCGGTGTGCAAGCATTACGATATCCCGCGCAACGTTCCGGTCGGCGAGCTGACGCCGGAACAAATGAAAAAGCTGCTGAACGGGACCGGAGGCGAGCGCGTTCGCTTCCGCTACACGAACGATTTTGGCCATGCCAAGGAAGCGCTCGTGCCGTTCGAAGGCATCGTCAACAACCTCGAGCGCCGTTACCGGGAGACGGGATCGGAAGGCATCCGCGAGCATATCGAGCAGTATATGAGCGCGAAACCATGCTCTGGCTGCAAGGGCCACCGTTTGCGGAAGGAAAGCTTGGCCGTCACTATCGGCAGCCAAAATATCTCGTTCGTGACTTCGCTTTCGATCGGCGAAGCGGAACGATTCTTTAACGCCCTTGATCTGACGGAGAAGGAGATGCTGATCGCGCATCTCATCCTCAAGGAAATCAACAGCCGGCTCGGCTTCCTCGTGAACGTCGGGTTGGAATACCTATCGCTGAACCGGGCTGCGGGTACGCTCTCCGGCGGAGAAGCGCAGCGGATTCGGCTGGCGACCCAGATCGGTTCGAGCCTCATGGGCGTTCTCTATATTCTCGACGAACCGAGCATCGGCTTGCATCAACGCGATAACGACAAGCTTATTCAGACGCTTCTGCACATGCGCGACCTGGGGAATACGCTCATCGTCGTCGAGCATGACGAAGATACGATGTTGGCGAGCGATTACGTCATCGATATCGGACCGGGTGCCGGCATTCACGGCGGCCAGGTCGTATCCATGGGGACGCCGAAGGAAGTCATGGCGGACGAGAATTCGCTGACGGGTGCTTACCTAAGCGGGCGCAAGTTTATCCCCGTGCCGCTGAAGCGGCGGGAGACCAACGGCAAGTGGCTGGAAGTACGCGGAGCCAAAGAGAACAATTTGAGAGGCGTCAACGCTAAGTTCCCGTTAGGGGTGTTCACGGCGGTCACAGGCGTCTCCGGCTCCGGAAAATCGACGCTGGTTAACGAGATCCTGTATAAGACGCTTGCGCGCGATCTCAACAAAGCGAAGGTTCGTCCCGGCGAGTACAAAGAACTCCGCGGCTTGGAGCATGTCGAGAAGGTCATCGATATCGATCAATCGCCGATCGGCCGGACGCCTCGCTCCAACCCGGCGACCTACACGGGCGTATTCGACGATATCCGTGATCTGTACGCGTCGACGAACGAAGCGAAGGTGCGGGGCTACAAGAAGGGCCGTTTCAGTTTCAACGTGAAAGGCGGCCGCTGCGAGTCCTGCCGCGGGGACGGCATCATCAAGATCGAGATGCACTTCCTCCCGGATGTATATGTCCCTTGCGAGATCTGCAAAGGCAAACGCTATAACCGCGAGACGCTCGACGTGAAGTACAAAGGCAAAAGCATCGCGGATCTGCTCGAAATGACCATCGAGGACGCCTGCGAGTTTTTCCGCAACGTGCCTCGTATTCACCGCAAGCTGCAGACGCTGCTCGATGTCGGTCTCGGGTATATGAACCTTGGCCAGCCGGCGACGACGCTTTCGGGCGGCGAAGCGCAGCGCGTGAAGCTGGCGGCGGAGCTGTATCGCCGGAGCACCGGCAAGATGCTTTATATTCTCGATGAACCGACGACGGGTCTGCATGTCGATGATATCGATCGACTGCTCGTCGTGCTCCATCGTTTGGTTGATTCAGGCGAATCGGTGCTGGTTATCGAGCATAACCTGGACGTCATCAAGACGGCGGACTACCTCTTGGATCTTGGACCGGAAGGCGGAAAGGGCGGCGGCATGATTGTGGCCACCGGTACGCCGGAAGAAGTGGTGAAAGTCGAAGGATCTTATACGGGCCGTTACTTGAAGCCGATTCTGGAGCGCGATCGCGAGCGTACGATCGCCCAGCACCGCGAGGTTCAAAGCGTTGCCGCAGGAGCCGAACAATAATAAAATAAGGGGCTGCCTGAACATGATGTACGGTGGTGCAGCCCCTTTTGCTGTTCCGTAGGTGTCGTCGCAATTCAATAGAACTAAATGAAAAGAACTGCTCGTTCCGTGGAACTCGGGATTCGGTGGTTCTTTTTCTGTGTGCCCAACCCTGCATTGTTTAAATCTTGAACAAAAAGGACAATTTAATGTTACGGAAGATCTTTATATAATGAAGCAGAGTTGATTATAATAAAAAAACCTGCAAAAAATGGTGACAAACTTGTTACGATTGTCGTTTGTGGCTTGCAACGAGCTCGTGATGAGGCTAACATGAGTAATATAGGCAACGTGCGAAAATAAGGAGGATCTACCCCATGTATCTTGCAGAGACTGCATCAACGGCACTCGCGAAATTCGATCCCATGGATATTATGATGCTGCTGTTTACGATCGTCATCTTTATCGGATTGGTTCGGTTGGTCATGAGCCCGAAGAAAAATAAGTTCGCCATCGGATGGGCGACCGTATCGTTTCTCGTGTTTGCATTCGCGAACTACGTGATGATCTTCAAAGTGTGGATCTCGTAATACACCCGCAGCACGCATAAGAACGGATTGCCCGATTGACCAAGCCGATGGGATCTTGAATGCCAAGATTCCAGCGGCTTTTTTCGTTCAAAAGCAACGGTAAAGCTAGCCCTTCGAATCAAGAAGCTCCGGCCAATTGGCCGGAGCTTCTTTGCGTGCTATTTTAGCGTGGGATTACACCCACCACATTTCGCCAAGCGGCTCGCGGATCAGGATGGATTGCAGGTTTTGCACGGCTTTCGAGAAGCCTTCGTCAACGGACATCAGGCCGTCTTCGTGCTCGATGCTGACGACGTAGTCGTAGCCGACGAGGCGAAGTGCGCTGATGATGTCGGACCAGACTTTCATGTCATGGCCGTAGCCGACGGTGCGGAACTGCCAAGCGCGGTCAAGCATAAGCGCGTAGGACTGCATGTCCGTCACGCCGTGACGGTTGACGTTGATCGGATCGATCGACGTGTCCTTGGCGTGGAAGTGATGAATCGCGCCGGCGCGTCCGAGAATGTGGATCGCTTGTACCGGATCGATGCCCTGCCACCACATATGGCTAGGGTCAAGGTTGGCGCCGATCGCGTCGCCGGCCGCTTCGCGCAGGCGAAGGAGCGTGGCTGGCGTGTGCACGGAGAAACCGCCGTGCAGCTCAAGGCCGATTTTGACGTTGCTTTCGGTAGCAAGCTTGCCGATTTCCGTCCAGTAAGGGATAACTTTGTTTTCCCACTGCCAATCCAGGATTTCCTGGTAATCGTTCGGCCATGGCGCAACCGGCCAGTTTGGATATTTGGCATCCTCATGGTCGCCCGGGCATCCGGAGAACGTGTTGACGACCGGAACGCCGAGCTTGGAAGCTAAAGCAATCGTTTTACGGATGACGGCATCATGCTCGCTCGAGATCGCTTTCTGCGGGTGCAGCGGGTTGGCGTGGCAGCTGAGCGCGCTGATCGTCAGGCCGCGGGAATCGACCGCATCCTTAAACGCTTTCAGCTTGCTTTCGTCGGCAAGCAATACGTCCGGATCGCAGTGCGCGTTGCCGGGGTAGCCGCCCGTGCCGATCTCGATGGCATCCAAGCCTTTGGCGGCAATGTAGTCCAAAGCGTCTTCAAACGACTTTTGCGCGAATAAAACGGCAAATACTCCGAGTTTCATACGTGTATAGTTACCTCCCAAATGGATATGTACTGCAGGTCTGCAATCCATTATAGCATGGGCAATTTCCAAGGGTAAGATTCCGAGGGGTCAATGACAAAAAAGCATATATAATGAGCAAAAATGAAAACGCTTATCATATTAAGTCCAATATTGTTATTTATAGGAAGTTATAGTAAAGTGGACCTATGAAACTAGTAAATATTCACTAGAGAGAAAAATGAAGGAGGAGCAGTAGTGAGGCACAAAGGATTACGGCTGGCAGGCATCATCGTTGCCGGAGCGCTGCTCACGGCAGGAACCGCGCTCGCAGCCGGGGGGACGGGGTCGACCCAACTGGAGGCAAAAGTCATCAACGGCGAGGTTTACGTGAAAGCAAGCTCGCTGACCAAATCGCTCGGAGGTACCGGCGCGTACGACGAGAACACGCATAGCTATGCGTACACGCCGCCGCAGTCGCAGGTTCCGGACGTGATCAAGAAAGTATCGCCGTCCGTCGTCGGCATTATCGGCAAGTACACGGACGATCGGTTCGCCTTGGAGCACGGAACGGGCGTTATTTGGAAATCCGACGGCTGGATTGTCACGAATGCCCATGTGGTCAAGGACATGAATAATATAGTCGTTGTAACCTCGGACGGCAAGCAATATCAAGGCAAGCGCATGAATATCGACGAAACGAGCGATTTGGCTCTCGTCAAAATCAACGCGACGAATTTAAAGCCGGCTGTCTTTGCTCCGGTGCCGCTTCAATTGCAGGTCGGCGAAACGGTTATTGCCATCGGAACGCCGGTATCCTTCTCGCTGCGGAACACGGCGACGACGGGCGTGTTGAGCGGGATGAACCGTTCCGTTTCTTCTTACTACAAGCTGCTTCAGACCGATGCGGCCATCAATCCCGGCAATAGCGGCGGTCCGCTCGTGAACATGAAGGGAGAGGTCATCGGCATTAACTCCCTGAAATTCGTCAGCGACGGCGTGGAAAGCCTCGGTTTCTCCATTCCGACCGATACCGTACGTTACATCGTCAATCAATTTTTCAAATACGGTCAAGTCATGCGTCCGTCGCTTGGCGTCGAACTGGAAGAAAGCTGGTCTGCGATTGTCGGCTTGCCGACGACCGAACCGCTTGAAATCAAGTCCATATGGGGGGCCGGGGCCAAGAAAGTCGGCCTGCAGCCGGGAGATCAGATTTTCTCGATCGCCGGAAAACAAGTTTCTTCCGTCGGTGAAGTCAATGAACTCCTTAAGTCGTATCTGCCCGGCCAACAGGTCGATATCTTGGTCCAAACAGACGGCGATCTCGTTACAAAGAAGCTGACATTATCCAACGCGCAATCCTAATTGTCCATTATAAGGAGAGAATATCCACTCAATGAAGAACAAGCTGCTCGCGCTACTCATTACCGCATGTATGTTATTCGCACTTATTCCAGCCGTGGCAGGCGCTTCCGCCGAGCCGCTTGAAATCAAACTGGCGATCGGCAGCCCGACGCTTTCGGTGAACGGGGCAACTTCCGCGATCCAAAAGCCGTTCAAATCGAACGGCACGACGATGGTTCCGCTGAGCGTGATTACAAAAGCATTCGGAGCAGGCCTCAATCTGGAGAAGAACAAGATCATCACGCTCTCCTACAATAAAACGAGCGTCGTGCTGACGATCGGCAGCAAAACCGTCAAGGTCAACGGCAGCCCGGTAACGCTGGCGGCAGAACCGAAAATCGTCAACAGCATCACCATGGTTCCGCTGCGGGTGATCGTATCGGCATTCGGCGCGACGCTGGACCTGAAGGGCAACGCCATTACGATTAAAGGCTTCAAAGCTTCCTCGTCGGCAAGCAACGGCTCGAACACGTCGGGGATCGATTCCGATGCAGGCAAAACCAAGGTTGGCGATAGTTATTATGGATGGACGATGAAGTACCCATCCGATCTCGTGCTTTCCGGTCAAAGCGATAACGGCAGCGAAATGACTTGGACTTCCGTGGCGGAAGACAGCAGCATCTATCTATCGATCGACGACGTCGACCAGGAGTATACGCGCCAAGAGCTGCGCGACCATATCAAAGAGTATTTCAACGACAGCGAATTTGCCGTAGATTCGACGACGATCGACATCGGAGGCTTGAGCTTCGAGAAAACCGTAAGCCGTGATCGCAACGGCTGGTATTTCGAATATCATGTCATTCAAGTGCAAAACCGCATTTATATGATCGCGGCAGGCGTTAAATCGGATTCCCGTGACGACTTGAACCAATACAAGGATCTTTTGGAGAGCTTCAAACCTTCCTTCTCTTCGATCGATAAGTCCGTGAAGGATATTTCCAAAGTCCAAAACGGTTTCTATACGGCGATCGATAAAGATTATGGATTGACGGTCAAGCTGCCGGTCAAATGGTTGCGTGCGAGCGATAGTCCGAATCCGACATTCCTGAGCGAGGACGGCTACATGGACTTCAATATCAGTTCGTTGGCATCCGGCGATACGGCGGAAGCTTGGCTGGCACGGAGCAAGGATGAATTAATGAACGAATTCGTATCCGATTACGTGCGGAACACGAATGAATCCACGATCAATATCGCGGACGGCACGGCTCAAGTATTGAGTTATGAATACTCATGGGACAAGAAAGAGTGGTATAAGGAGTACGAGATTTTCTTTATCTCCGGCCAACATAAGTATGAAGCCAATTTCTTTTATAAGATCGATGGAACTTCCGAGGGAGAAACATTGTACAATCAAATCGTCGGATCCTTGGATATCGATACCGCTTTCGTCGACAAAAATTTCAGCCAATTGGACGACGCGGACGAACTCGACCAGTTGACCGTCACGAAGACGAGCAAGAAATACGGATATTCCATCACGCTTCCGCAGTCCTGGTACGGCAGCAAGAAGGACTTCGAAGCGGAAGAAATTGATTACAGTGTTCCGTACGGCTCGTTCAACATCGCTATCGAGGACGAGATAACGGCGAGCGAGTATCCGCAAGTAATTCAAGTCGCCGTACAGCAAAGCGACGATTTGAAGCAAGCGGGCGCTTCCGTTAAATCAAGCACCGTGACAACGGTCGGCGGCACGACAGCGTATAAAGTCGTCTTAAGCCTGGACAAATTGGATATCCCGGTAACGATAACTTATTACGCATTTGATCATAACGGCAAAATGTATTTGCTTTCTTACTCGATCAGTCAAGCTGCCGATACGGATGCGAATCGAAGCAAGATCGAGACCGTAATCAACACCTTCAAATTCAACAGCTAAGCGCCTGCCGTTCAAGCGCCGCTGCTCGCCGCAAGCAATACGGCGCGCAGCGGCTTTTCTCTTTTTCCGCCGTGAGCAGCGGTGAATTGGGGTCTCCAGCCGTTTCCTCCCCGATGGCGGCTTTTGTTTAACGGCCCGCTCTGGTACACTGAAAACAAATAAGGGTTAATAGATAGGGATGAGACTAGTTATATGAATACGATAAACCGGCAAGACGTCGAGCTGCTGGCTCCGGCCGGCGATTGGGATTGCATGCGGGCGGCCGTGGCGAACGGGGCCGATGCCGTATTTTTCGGCGTAGAGAAATTTAATGCGCGGGCGCGGGCAAATAATTTTCAGACGGACGAACTCCCGGAAATCATGGCGTTCCTGCACAGTTACGGCGTGAAAGGGTTCCTGACGTTTAATATATTGGTATTCGAAAACGAATTGGAAGACGCGAAACGGCTGATGGATGCATGCATCGATGCGGGCGTGGACGCGGCAATCGTGCAAGATCTCGGGCTGGTGAAGCTGATCCGCGAACTGTCGCCGGATTTCCCGATCCACGGGTCAACGCAAATGACCATCACGTCCCCGGAAGCGGTGGAATTCACGAAGCCGTTCGACATCGAGCGGGTCGTACTGGGACGCGAGAACAATCTGAAGCAAATCAAGACGATCGGCGAACAAGCGAAGCTGCCGATGGAAGTATTCGTGCACGGCGCGCTGTGCGTGTCCTACTCCGGGCAGTGCTTAACCTCCGAGATGTGGGGCGGACGCTCCGCCAACCGCGGGGAATGCGCGCAAGCCTGCCGCCTGCCGTACGACCTGATGGTGGACGGCGTGCAGAAGCCGATGGGCGACGTGGCTTACCTGCTCTCGCCCAAGGATCTCGCGGCGGTCGAACTCGTGCCGGAACTGATCGAAGCGGGCGTGACGTCCTTCAAAATCGAAGGGCGTTTGAAAAGCCCCGAGTATGTGGCCAACGTCGTGAGCAAATACCGCAGGGCGATCGACAAATATTTCGACGGCGACCGTTCGGCGCCCTCTAAGGAAGATATCCGCGAGCTGCAGCAAAGCTTCTCCCGCGGTTTCACGTCCGGCTTTCTGGAAGGCACGAACAACAAGAAGCTGGTCGAAGGCACGTTTCCGAAAAGCCGCGGCGTGTACCTCGGTCGCGTGGAGCGCATTTTGCGCGACGCCGTCGTATGCCGCATCGACGCGCCTCTGAAGCGCGGAGACGGCATCGTCTTCGATGCAGGAGACCCGACGAAGAAGGAAGAAGGCGGCCGTGTCTACGATCTGCGCAGGCAAGGCGTCAAGCTGGAAGGCGAAGCGCAGGAAGGTACGATACTCGAGCTGGTGCCCGGACGCAACGATATCGACCTGCGCCGCGTTCATGTGGGCGACCGGATCTGGAAGACGAACGACCCTGCCTTGGATAAACGGCTGCGCGCCACCTTCGAGACGGAGAAGCCTTATCGCGTGTTTCCGCTGCATGTCGTCGTAGAGGGAGAACTGGGGCAGCCGCTTCGCACGCGGTGGACCGACGTGGAGAAAGGAAACACCGTCGAGATCGTCTCCGAGCTGCCGCTCGAGCATGCGGAGAAGCGCCCGATGGACGAGGCGCTTTTGCGCGAGCAATTCGGCCGCCTCGGCGGTACGGTGTATCAACTGGAGGCGATGGATGCCCGGCTGCAGGGAGACTTGATCGTGCCGATGCGCGAGCTGAACCGGATGCGGCGCGAAGCCGCCGAGGCGCTCGCGGGCGAGCGGCCGAAACCGCCCGTTTACGTGAAGCGCAGCGTCGACGCGTACGCCGACGTGCGGCGCGGCGGAACCTCGACATCTGCCGAAGTCGGCCAGGCTCCCAAGCTGACGGTGCTTTGCCGGAGCTTGCAGCAGCTGGAAGCGGCGGTGCGATCCGACAAAGTCGGCATGGTGTACGCCGATTTCGAATTCATCAAGCAGTTTCCCGCTGCAATGGAGCTTGCGCGAAGCGCCGGCAAGTCGATCGCGTTGGCGACGCCGCGGATCCATATGCCGGGCGAGAACGGCTACCATGCCAATATCCTCAAGCTGAAACCGGATGCGGTGTTGGTGCGCAATACGGGCGCCTTGTACTATTATCTCCGCGCCAAGGCGGCCAATCCGCTCGAGCCGTTCCCGCGGTTGATCGGGGATTTCTCGCTCAACGTGGCGAATCATAAGGCGTCGGACCTGTTCTTGGACGCAGGCTGCGATTTCATTACGCCTTCGTACGACCTGAACGTACAGCAGATGCTCGACCTGCTGCGCAGCAGCGACACGTCGCGAACCGAGGTCGTTATTCATCAGCATCTGCCAATGTTCCATACGGAGCACTGCGTCTACTGCACGTTCATGAGCGAGGGGACCGATTTCACGAACTGCGGCCGACCGTGCGAAGAGCACCGGGCATCGCTCCAGGACCGGATCGGCATGTCCCATCCCGTCCGGGTGGACGAAGGCTGCCGGAACACCGTATACAACGCCATCGAACAGTCCGGAGCGGAATATATGGCGCAGTTCCGGGATTTGGGCGTCCAATCGTTCCGCATCGAGTTTTTGGAAGAAACGGCGGACAAAGTCGAAGAAGTCATCGATTTGTACAGCGACGCGCTTGCCGGACGCATCGGCGGCACGCAGGTATGGCGCAGCCTCAAAGCGATTAACCAGCTTGGCGTGACGAGAGGCCAATTGGTGAAATAACGGCATCGTAGAGGAGAGACCTGCAATCGGGTCTCTCTTTTCGCTTGGAGGCGCGAAATTCTTGCATTATTCTTTCAACTTCGACAAAATCGAAAGGATTTTGGGACGGCGGGAGCGAATAGTAGCAACTATTAGCGCCATGAATGGGCCAAACGGAGGATTGCTATTTCGTAAGGCCGGATGTCAATAATAGAAGCGCGGTGAGGATGCCAAATGAATCAGAACAGCAATCATGTCACGCAGCAGGATCAATGGCTAGGTCAAGTCATGAAAATCGAACAGACGATTCTGGACGGACAGATGCCGCCCATCGGGCAGCTGCTGTCCATTCCGGCCGACATAAGAATGAAATCGCCGCTTCTCCTTCGCGCGGAATGCGAGAACGGATTATTGAACGGGCGCCTCATGGAGACGAAGCAGCGCCTGGAAGCGGCGTTGCGCGGCTTCGCAGCCCAAGCGGACGAGTCCGCGATGCTGGCCATGATGGCGATGCTGGGTCTGTTGTACGTGCAGGTCGGCGACCTGCATGAAGCGAAACCGTTCATGTCGCTGCTGGCGCAGGAGTGGGACCGCAATCCGGAAAATTGCAGCGGCTTCGTCCCGTGGGCGTTGGCCCGCGCATCGGCGAGCGCCGCGGGACGGCCGTCCCGGTTCGAGGAAGCGCGCAAGCTGCTGTTTGCCGCCGCGGAACGTTTCCGGGAAGAGGGCAGGCCGCTTTGGACGAGTTTCGTGCTGCTCGACTGCATGCTGTTCGACCCGCAGGAGCAGTCGCGGCCGGACTGGCCGTTCTGGATGAACTGGTTGAAACGTCACGCGGCGGAGCAGCCGGGGGCGGAAGCGGTCGTGCGGCTGCTTGCGAGCGAGAAGCCGGACGCGGGATTGTGCGAGGAGCTGCCGATACGTTATGCGTACTTGAGCAAGGCGGTGCTGCTGAATCGGGCGGAGGAGCAGCTGCCCGCGGCGCTGACCGACGATATCGAGAGCAGCATTTACGCAGCGTCGGCGGCAGTCGATAAGCGGCTTGCGGAAGGCCGGCAGGAGGCGGCGGCGGAATCGCTCGGGACGCTTAACCGGCTGCGCCGGACCGTGTCGACTCCGGCCATCGAGCGGCTGGTTGAAGATATGCGGAAGCGGGTGGCGGCTTCGGAAACCGCGAAGCCAAGACCGTTCCGCCCGGAGCCGGAACGCGACCCGAAGCGGGACCGCGAAGCCGCGGATGCCCTTCGGCATGCAGCGGAGACCGGCCTGAAATGGAACATCAAACTATTCGACGGCATCGGCTTCAGCGCCGATAACGGACCGATGGCCGAACCGGTGTGGAAGCGCCGGAAAGCCGGCGAATTGTTCGTCTACTTGCTGCTGCAGACGGGGTACAAAAGCAACCGGGAGCATGTCATCGAGCGGGTCTTCGGCGAAGGCGACCCCGCGAAGCGTTCCAACCAGCTTTACGTTACGCTGCACGATTTGCGTTCCGCGCTCAAAGAGATCGGTTTGCACGAAGAAACCGTGTATGCCAAGCGTGGCGTTATCGGCATTTCGGAGCAAATCGTCGAATCCGTCGACGTCGAGACGTTCATGACGCTGTCTCGCGTCGGGGATCAGCTTTGGATGGACGACCGGGAAGCGGCCAGCCGTCTCTATGACAAAGCATTGCCGCTGTACGGCATGCTAGGCACGGAGCTCCCCCACGCGGATTGGCTGGACCGCGCGAGAGAACAGTTGATGGATCGGCAGACGACGATGATCAAGCGGCTGGCGGCGTTCTACGGCGAGCAGAACGACGAAGCGCGCGAGGAGCAGCAGCTATCGGATTGGATCGCGCTGCGGCCCGATCAGGAGGAGGCGTACGAAGCCATGATCAGGCTTTGCTTGCGAAGCGGCCGGCGCGTGGAGGCAATTGGCTGGTACCGGCGCCTGGAGCGTATTTGCAGGGAAGAGCTCGGTACGGAGCCGCTGGAAGAGGTTAGGCGATTGCTATGGCCTTGACGAACGAGCGGCAGTATCAAGCCGCCTACCATAACGGAACCCTGCTCAACCGCCTGCTCGCCGTTTATCTGATCACGATGCTGGCCGGCGTTGTCATTTTGCAGGGCGACACGATCTTGGCCTCGCATTTCGGGAAGATGTTTCCGTTCCCTCTTGTCATCGTAAGCTTGGGCGCGCTCATACTCGCGTTTGCGCTCCTTTGCGTCACGGCTCTTCGGCTGAAACCGGTCTTCGGACTGCTGCAAACCAATCTCGGCCAGGATTCCGATGCGAATGCGGAGAGCCGAACGAATACGGCGCTGCGCCGGCTGTACCGGCTGCCATATGAGCTGCTCGGCGGGATCTTCATCGTCGGGCTGTCGTTTTCGATCGTGTTTCACGGCCTTGACATCTTGCGGAACCTTGCCCGAGCGGAATTGGACGGGCTGCGGCTGTTGGGAACCATCGTAGGCGAGCAAAGCTTGTTTATTTTCATCGCCATCGTTTTGTTTACGTCCGTGCGGCGCATTCTGAGGCCGGTGCTGATGCGGCTGCAGCCGCTGCCCGGGGGATTCGACGGCCGCTCGTCCGTCGCGCAGCCGCTCGTCATTACCTATACCTGCACGTTCGTGGTCACGATCCTCAGCTTGATTCAGCTGGCGATCGTCACGGCGAGGCCGCACAGCGCGCTGGATCCCTACAAATTTGGCATCATCGCGCTGTTTTATTTTATAATGGGGTTAAGCTTGTTCTGCTACGTGACGATGCAATTCAGGCAGGAGCTGCGGGTGCTGATCCGCGGCATCCGCGGATTGGTCGGCGGCCACGAGCTGCCGAGAAACGGGGCGGCGGCGGTCGTGCACGACGAGGCGGGGGAGCTTGCCATCGCCTACAACGAGCTTCAAAACCGGATCAACCGGGAATACGAATCGCTTGAACGCGAACTGAAGCTGGCCTATAACGTCCAGCAAAAGCTGCTTCCTCCCGGCGATTTGACCATCGGCGCTTATCGGATAACGGCGCGTTGTCAGTCCTACAGCGAAGTAGGCGGGGATTTCTTCGACGTGGTATCCCTCGGACCGAGCCGCTTCGCGATCATGATCGGCGACGTGTCCGGCAAAGGCATGCCCGCCGCGCTCCTCATGTCCGCCCAGCTGCTCGTCTTTCGTTCCGAAATCCGCCGAAACGGCAGTCCCTCCGAGGTGCTTGCGCGCATGAACCGGCAGCTCTGCGAAGCGATGGGCGAGGAAGGCTCCGTGACGATCGGCGTGGGCGTCATCGACTTGACGAACAATCAGGTGCAGTATGCGAGCGCAGGTCATTTGTCGCCTTACGTCATCGCGAAGGACGGGCATTTTAATGCGGTCGACTGCAGCTCGCTTCCGATCGGCATCGACCCGGAAGCCGTCTATGAGGAGTTCAGCCTGCAGCTCGAGGACGGCGACCGTTTTCTTCTGTATACCGACGGCTTGATCGAGGCCGTCAATCAAAGCGGGGAGATGTACAGCTTTGAAGGCCTGGAAGCGGAGCTGGCGACATGGAAGCCCGCCATGGATCTGGCCGTCGTCATCGATGATTGGCTCGCACGCGTCGACCGGGAGTGCGGCCCGGGCCAAGACGACCGGACCGTCGTCGTCCTGGAATTAGCCGGCGAATACCGGAGCGTGCTTTCGAAGCTGAATCTGTCCCCGGAAGAGCGCGGAGCGGCGGTCGGCGCGTTCGACAATCCGTTCATGTCGCGGGAATGGTCGCTGCGCAGCAAGCTTGGCGACGAACGGCTGATTTCCATGAAGCTCGGCGACTGGATGGAAGAGCGGTGGCCGGAGAGCGACATTCGCGAGGATGTGCAGAGCGCGCTGTGCGAAGCGATGATTAATGCCATTGAACATGGCAACAAGCTGCAGCCGAATAAATACGTGACGGTCATAGCCCAGGTCGGGAGCATGCTGGCGGTATGCCGGATTTATGACGAGGGCGGGGGGTACTTCCCGCATCTTTCCAGGGACGAAGGAGAGATGCGCAAGAAGCTGGAGTCCGAGGATCCTCGCGGATGGGGGCTCGTCATGATCGATTCGCTGGCGGACTATTGGACGACGGGACGGGACGAGCGCGGCTTTTATACCGAGCTGTATTTTATGCGCAAATCGACCCAGGCTCCGAACGGGCAGCCTACATAGAAAGGAAGTAGACGAAGTGGCAGAACAACCGTTTTCGATGCATACGCGAAAATTTCCGGGCGGCATGGTGCTCGAACTGAGCGGCGATTTGACCAAGTCGGCGGAGGCGAAGCTGATCGCCGGCTTGGAGCAGGAAGCGGAGCTTGGCCGCGGCATTCGGTTCCTGGCGCTTGATTTGACCAAGGTGGATTATATCAACAGCGGAGGGATGGCCGTGCTCATTAGGCTTGCCCGGATGGGCGGCAAAGCGGGCGCCCACACGTTTTCCTGGGGTGTCACGTCCCATTACGAGAAGCTCTTCCGCATGGTAGGGCTGACGGAGTATTTGATGATTTATCCGAACGAGTTCGCGGTCATGCAGCGGATTGAAGCGCTTAATCTTTAACGGCGCAAAGCAACTGGGTAGTGGAGGGTAGTCATGGAGCTGCAATCGGCGATATACGAACATTGGCGGCATGTGTTCAAGCTGGATCCCGAACGCGAGATCAGCGACGAGCGGCTGGACGCGGTGTGCATGTCCGGAACGGATGCCGTGATCGTTGGCGGCACGACGGGCGTCACGTTCGATAACACGGTCGATCTCATGTCGCGCATCCGGCGCTACGAAGTGCCGTGCGCGCTGGAGGTGTCCAGCGAGGAGGCGGCCGTTCCCGGCTTCGACCATTATTTCGTTCCGCTCGTGCTGAACACGGACCGTGCGGAATGGATGGCGGGCAGGCAGATCGGAGCGCTTCGCAAATTCGGCGCGTTCATTCCGTGGGAGATCACTTCGGCGGAGGGCTACCTGATCTTGAACGGGGAAGCCGAGGCGGCCAAGTTGACCGGAGCGCGCGCTGAGCTTGATGCGGAGACCGTCACCGCGCATATTTATTTAGCGGACAAGCTGATGAGGCTGCCGATCGTGTATATGGAGTACAGCGGGATATTCGGAGACATGGCGCTCGTCAAGCGCGCGACGAGACTCGTATCGGGCGCGCGAGTATTTTACGGCGGCGGCATCGACGATGCGGATAAAGCGAGACAGGCCGCGGAGGCGGCGCATACCGTCATCGTCGGCAATGCGATCTACGACAACCTGGAGGCGGCGTTATCGACGGTCTCCGCGGTTGCGGAGGTGCCCAGCGGCAGATAAAGCAAGACCAACACGGCTGTGATAACGAATCGGGCATATGCGATGCGGTCCCTCGTTACATGGCCGTTTTGTTTTGACGCGGCGCTTCATGTAGCAGGGTGCATTGGTCAAAAACAGGAAACGACCGTCTTTTGCAGAAAGCAATCAGCAGCTAGGGAACGGTCGTTTCTGCCTCTGCGGGATGATCGGGATTCATGTCCGACCGGCGGGCGGCGTATGCAATCCTGCCCAGCCAATTCTAATTGACACATCCCGGGCGGTTGTCTAGACTGAAGGATAGGCGAACAAATGCGAACAAAGGAGTTAACGTTCACTATGTTGAATGAATTTAGCATCGATCAAGCTGTCAGTAAATTGAACCCGCCGCAGCGCGCGGCCGTTCAGGCGACAGAAGGGCCGCTGCTCATTATGGCGGGAGCGGGAAGCGGCAAGACGCGCGTGCTGACGCACCGCATTGCTTATTTGATGGAGAAGAGACGCGTAGCGCCCTGGAGCATCCTGGCGATTACCTTTACCAATAAAGCGGCGCGGGAGATGCAGCAGCGGGTCGGCGCGCTCGTCGGCGCGTCCGCGCAGGACATATGGGTGTCCACGTTCCACTCCATGTGCGTGCGGATCTTGCGCCGGGACATCGGCCGGATCGGATTCACGAACAGCTTTTCCATCCTGGATTCGGCGGATCAGCTGTCGGTCATCCGCAACTGCATGAAGGAATTGAACATCGACACGAAGAAATTCGAACCGAAGAGCGTGCAGGCGGCGCTCGGCGGCGCGAAGAACGAATTGATATCGCCCGAGCAGTTCGAGTTGAAGATCGGCGATTATTTCGACGGCATCGTCGCCAAGGTATATACGCTCTATCAGAAGAAGCTCAAGAGCAACAACTCCCTCGATTTCGACGATTTGATCATGAAGACGATCCAGCTTTTCAAGGACGAGCCGGACGTGCTGACCTTCTACCAAAATAAATTCCGTTATATTCACGTCGACGAATATCAGGATACGAACCGCGCGCAATATATGTTATGCAAAATGCTTGCCTCCAAGCATCATAACATCTGCGTCGTCGGCGACAGCGACCAGTCGATTTACCGCTGGCGGGGCGCGGACATTTCGAATATTTTGAACTTCGAGGAAGATTACCCCGAAGCCAAAGCGATCCTCCTGGAGCAGAACTACCGCTCGACGTCCAACATTCTGAACGCGGCGAACGCCGTCATCAAGCTCAACAGCAGCCGCAAGGACAAGAAGCTGTGGACGGATCAGGGCGAAGGCGAATCCATCACGGTGTACCAGGCCGACACGGAGCACGACGAAGGCTATTTCGTCACGGGACAAATTCGCCAGCAGGTGAACAAAGGACGCCATTATGCCGATCACGCGATTCTTTACCGTACGAACGCGCAGTCGCGGGTCATCGAGGAAACGCTCATCAAATCCGATATCCCGTACCAGATCGTAGGCGGCGTGAAGTTCTACGACCGCAAAGAGATCAAGGATCTGCTCGCGTACCTGAGGCTGATTTCGAATCCCGACGACGATGTCTGCTTCCAACGGATCGTCAACGTGCCGAAGCGGGGAATCGGGGACACGACGGTCGCGAAGCTGTTCGATGAAGCGGGCCTCCGCGGCGTATCGGTCTTCAATCTGCTGGAGCAATTGGATTGGCTCGAGCTGACGGGCCGCGCGCGCACGGCGCTGCGGGAATTCCGGGAGATCATTCTCAACCTGACGCGAATGGTGGAATACCTGTCCGTGACGGAATTGACGGAGAAGATCCTGGAGCTGAGCGGCTATCGCGAAGAGCTGCAGCGCGAGAATACGCTGGAATCGAAAGCGCGCCTCGAGAATATCGACGAGTTCTTGTCCGTGACGCAGGATTTCGAGAAGCGCAACGAGGACAAGTCGCTCGTGGCGTTCCTGACGGATCTGGCGCTCATCGCCGACATCGATACGATGGATGCGGAGGAGCCGGAGAATGGCGTGAAGGACGCCGTCGTGCTGATGACGATGCACAGCGCCAAAGGATTGGAGTTTCCGATCGTCTTCATCATCGGGATGGAGGAAGGCGTCTTCCCGCACAGCCGCGCGCTGAACGACAACGATGAGCTGGAAGAAGAGCGCCGCCTCGCGTACGTCGGGATCACGCGCGCGGAGAAGCAGCTGTTCCTGACCAGCGCGCGGATGCGGACGCTTTTTGGGCGGACGAATGCCAACATGCCTTCGCGCTTCCTGCGCGAGGTGCCCGACGAGCTGAAGTCGGACGCTTCCGCCGTAGGCCGCGGCCGACCGGCAGGCGGCGGGATCGGCTTTGCCGGAGGCAGCCGCACGAGCGCATTGGGATCGCCGGGCGGGGGTTTTGGTTTTAGAGGCAATGCCGCAACGCCGCCGCGCCCGGGTCCGGGACAGCAGCGCACGTCAGCGCCTGCAGGCAGCAGCGGCGTGCGCGTGACGACTCCGATGGACGGCGCGCGCAATGCCGCAGGAGGGGGAGCGGCCGCCCAGGGCGGAGGCGACTTTGCGGCTGGCGACAAAGTTTCCCACGGCAAGTGGGGCATCGGCACGGTCGTCTCAGTTCGCGGAGTCGGCAACGATAAAGAGCTTCAAATCGCCTTCCCGGCACCGGTCGGCCTGAAGAAGCTGCTTTCGAGCTTCGCGCCGATTACGAAAGTAACGACTTAGCAAGACTATTAAATACAATTCGATGCGTGCATGAAAGGGAGGACGTCAATGACGACTGCGATGGAACCGGGACAGAACGCCGATCCGGCGAAGCTTATGCGCATGCGCGAGCTGGTCGATCTGCTTACGCTCCACAGCCATAACTATTACACGCTCGATCAGCCGACGATCAGCGACAAGCAGTACGACGAGCTCTACGATGAGCTTGCGGCACTGGAGCAGCAAACCGGAAGCGCGCTCGCGGATTCCCCGACCCAGCGGGTAGGCGGCGATATATTGAAGGGCTTCGAGCCGCACCGGCACCTTTCGCGGTTATGGAGTCTGGATAAGGCGCAGGACGCCGAGGATCTGCTGGCCTGGAACGCGCGCATGCGCAAAGCAGTCGCGGACTTCAACGCCAAGAACCCGGAACTGCCTCCTTTACCCGAGCCAAGCTACGTCATCGAGCTCAAATTCGACGGGCTGACGCTGAATTTGACGTATGACGGCGGGAACCTTATCCAAGCTTCCACGCGCGGCAACGGCACAGTCGGAGAAGGCATTTTGGCGCAGGTCAAGACGATTCGCTCCATTCCGCTCACCATCCCGTTCACGGACGGCCTTATTGAGGTTCAGGGCGAAGGCATCATGAACCTGTCCGTGCTGGAAGCATACAACCTGACGGCCGCGGATCCGCTGAAGAACGCCCGCAATGCGGCAGCCGGCGCGCTTCGCAACCAAAACCCCAGGATTACGGCGGAGCGCAAGCTGAGTGCGTTCTTTTACAATGTCGGATACGCGGAAGGCGTTTCTTTCGATACGCACCAAGAGATGATTCGATTTCTCCGCGACAATCGATTCAAAGTGAACGGCTATACGACCTACTGGTCCACGATCGAAGAGGTGCAGGCGGAGCTGGAGCGCGTCGCCGCAGGCCGCCACGAACACGATTTCCTCATCGACGGAGCCGTCGTGAAATTAACCGATATGCGCACGCGCGAAGTACTCGGCTACACGGATAAATTCCCGCGCTGGGCGGTAGCCTTCAAATTCGAGGCCGAAGAGACGACGACGATCCTGGAATCCGTCTCATGGGAAGTCGGACGCACGGGCAAGATCACGCCGGTCGCGCGCGTCGAAGCGGTCGATCTCGCGGGCGTTACCGTGCAGAACTGCACCCTCAATAACGTAGGCGACATTGAACGTAAAAACCTGAAGTTCGCGCTGGGCACTCCTGTGTTTATTCGCCGTTCGAATGACGTCATCCCTGAGATTCTGGGCAAAGCGGACGATGAGCCCGGTCAGGAAATCGTCATCCCGACGGAATGCCCTTCCTGCGGAACGCCGCTCGAGCTGCGCGGAGCGCATCTGTTCTGCAACAACAAGCTTGGCTGCAGACCGCAAACGATCGGCCGCATTACGCATTTCTCCTCGCGGGACGCGATGGATATCGAGTCCTTCAGCATCATGACGGCGGAGCAGCTGTTCGACGAATGCGGCGTGCGCGATCCGGCGGATCTTTATGAGCTCACCTACGATAACTTGATCGGCTTGGATCGGTTTGGCGACCGAAAGGCCCGCAAATTAATCGAGGCGCTGGAGAAATCCAAGGACCGGGATCTCGCCGCATTCTTGTTTGCGCTTGGTATCCCGAACACGGGCAAAGCGACGACAAAGATGTTGGCCGAGCATTTCCGCAATCTGGCCGCCATACGAGCTGCCGAAGTTGAGGAGCTGATCGGGCTGCCCGACGTCGGCGGAATCGTGGCCGAAAGCATCAATTCCTATTTCCGGGATCCGGTGATCGCGGAGAGCCTCGACCGCATGCTCGCGCTGGGAATCAAGGCAGAGGGCGAGCATAGCGCGCCTGCGAGAACGGACAGCGTGTTCAGCGGCAAGACCGTCGTGTTGACGGGGACCTTGTCTATAATGACGCGTGATGAAGCGGCCAAGAAACTGGAGGCGCTCGGCGCCAAGATCAGCGGCAGCGTGTCGAAGAAGACCGATTACGTGATCGCCGGGGAAAGCGCCGGCAGCAAGCTGACCAAAGCGCAAGATCTCGGAGTCGCGGTCATTGAAGACGAGCAGGAGTTCCTGAGAATGCTGGGTGAATAAAGGATGAGGAGACCGTGTTTGAACCATGAAAGGTCCAGACGCGGTCTTGTCATATTTTACAAGTTGTAATTAGTTTTCGATTGTGGTAGATTATTTCTTGTCGCTTTTGAGGCGAACGACAACATCGATTAACAACTTTCGACAAGAAAGTAAAAAAGATGTTGACGAACGAGGGAATTGCTGATAATATACTTTCTTGTGACCACGAAAGTGATCGCGAGTAAAACAAGTTCTTTGAAAACTGAACATATGGATCACGTCAGATTCAACAATTGCTTTAAACGGTTGGCTTTGGCCAATTCGTACAAGCTAGCATGTAATGAGCTAACAAGCTTGTTCTATACATTGGTCTTCGGACCACTTTTATGGAGAGTTTGATCCTGGCTCAGGACGAACGCTGGCGGCGTGCCTAATACATGCAAGTCGAGCGGAGTTACCCTTCGGGGTAGCTTAGCGGCGGACGGGTGA
>NZ_JBXENS010000016.1:0-61011 GCF_059383675.1 Paenibacillus sp. J22P277 | reverse complement strand
CTGACTTACTTTAAAACCTGTTTGACAGGTCGCTCATTGTTCAGTTTTCAAGGTACAAGTTCTTTTCTCGTATCGCCCATGTCTCAGCGGCGACTTGATTAATATATCACAAGCTTTAGAAACAATGCAAGGGTTTTTTGATAATTATTTGTACACCTGTGAATAACCGTTTGAATCAGCGGTACATACGCATATTAAGCACATAGCGGGACAGTTCTTTCGGGGAGGCGATACGGGCAAACATTCGAAAAATAATCTTGTAGCGTTTGGCAATGGCCGTCTTGATATCTCCGTCCAACCTGGAATCGTTCAAATCGAGCAGCATTTCGTCAAGTTCTTTGCGTAGTACGTAGTCGAGTTCTTTGCATTCTTTGTCGTTGAACAGTATTCCGAGCATAACCGTTCGGCAGCCCCCTTTGCTTATTCGGCCACAACGGCCACCCCAACGACCCTGCGGCAGTTCTTCAACCGCGCCGGCTCGTTTCTTCGGTCACGGGAATCGCGCTGCGCTTACCCGGAAACCAAAAACGGCGTTTATCGCAAGTCGCGATAAACGCCGCTTTATTGTTATGCACAGAAAATGGAAATTTTATTACTCGCCGAGCAGCCAAACCGTCACGGTGCTTTCAATGAGTGCGGCTACGACCAACATTACGGTTATAAGCACGATAACCGGGAGGGTACGCTGCATGAATTTTTCGAATTCCTGCCCCCACCCGCTCTTGCGCGTAAACATCGAACCGATTCCTTGGAGGATCATTTTGCCGAACCGGAGTCCGTATGCACAAGCGATTACGATCGCAGCCAATTCGATAACGCCATGCGGGAGAAGCCCTTTGACGATAACGTCGAACAACATCCCGTTCCCTTGCTCCGCCGTCTTGTGAATCAAATATCCGATCATCATCCCGTTGATGGCGAGGAAGATGACGGGAATTATGCCGAAAAACGCGCCGAGGTACATTACGAAGACCGCTTTAATGACGTTATTCAATAAGATAAACAACATTAAAAACAGCGTCGGATGACTGCTGGAGTCGATGTTTTGCGCGATATCCCGCAATCCGCTCATCTGGCTTTGCATAAAGCCGTCCAGCGCCGGATTCGTCGCGCCGACGACCATGCCGGCAAGCAAAAAAATCGTGCTGAAGGCGAGATAATGACGCATGGATTTCAAATGGCGCAAAATTTCACGTGGAGCGAACATAGTTGGCTTCTCACCTCTGCTGGGGCTTATTTTGGCTTCAAGACGAATAAGTTGGTCGTACGAGCATAGATTGTACTAATACAAGCCTAAGGAGAGGAGTGCCGATCCATCCATGAATATGTTTTACGTCATGAACGGAAGGAAATTGAAGCGATATTTTCTGATGACAGTGGGGATCATGTTCGCGGCAGGCGTCATTTACGCCGAAAAGGACAATATTACGGTGTTTGCCGAAGATCAGCCGGCAGCGATTTACAGCGTTCCGACAGACAAAAAGGTCGTGGCATTGACCTTCGACATCAGTTGGGGTGAAAAACGAGCCGAGCCGATTCTCGACGTCCTGAAACAAAAAGGCGTCAATAACGTGACGTTCTTCCTCTCTTCCCCTTGGAGCCAAAGCCACCCCGATATCGTGAAAAAGATCGTAGATGCCGGTTATGAAATCGGGAGCCACGGTCACAAGCACGGCAATTACAGCACCTACAGCGACGAGGAAATTCGCACGCAAATCGAAACGGCGCAAACGATATTGACTCAAGTGACCGGCAAAACGCCTACCCTAATTCGGATGCCTAACGGCGATTTCGACAAACGCGTGCTGCGGATCGCTGAACAAATGAACTATAAAGTGATTCAATGGGATACGGACTCCCAGGATTGGATGAATATCGGGACGGACAAAATCGTGAATCGCGTCGTTTCCAAAGCGCATCCCGGCGACATTATTCTGATGCATGCCAGCGATTCCGTCAAACAGACGCACGAGGCGCTCCCCGCGATTATCGATCAACTTCGCGATAAAGGCTATGAATTCGTAACGGTATCGGAACTGATTGCGCAAACGGAGCTGCAGGGCAAAACGGTACAAGACAAAACCGCCATGTTCGAGCAGCTCGATGCTTCGGCGGGACAATGATTTCGTACGAATGGCATTTAAGCGACCGGTTTCGCATTGGATGATGCGGAGCCGGTCGTTTGTTCTTTGCGCAGCAAACGGTGCAGCCACATGATTTGATACGCGTTGCACGCGAACATCGGAATGACCATGAACGTCATAGCCGTGACGTTGCTTTGGAGCGCTTGCCACGCTTCCAGCAGCGTCACGACGACCAACAGAAACACCGTCGGTATGAACGCTGTGCTGTTGGTCTGTTTCGCTTTGACATAGGCGACCGCCGAGGACGCGATGGCGAGCGCAAGCGGAAGTACCCAAAAAATCCAGCCGTTATTTAACGTAGCGCGGTCCTGGTACAGCATGTATCCTATTCCGCCGAGCGCGAACAGCGAAGTGTACGCTTGCAAGGCGTTCCAAAGGTACCCTCGGCGAAGCACGCTGAGCGCGATGTAATTGAGCGTTAGATACGAAAAAAAGCCCATTTGGCTGAACGCGCCGAACAGCAATCCGACGAGCGCCATGGTAAGCAGGTTAAAGCCTGTCGCTTTCAGCCCGAGTATCCCGAAATCGGGATCGACCCATTGCATAAAGGTTCCGATAATGGCGGATACGACCCCGCCCACCGCCATCGTGCTCCAGAATAAGAAAAACCATTTGCGTAAGTTCACGGTACATGTCTCCTAAACGTTTGTTTGCGCCTTCCCCTTGTCCATCCGTAAAAAAGCATGGAAGCGCTGACTTCTTATGGCTCGCATTCGCTTGAAATTCTCCGTTTGCTTGGTTCATCTTGGCAGCAAACCATTCCGAGATGCTCGAAATTTCGGTCCTGCCTTTGCCGAATAGCCTGGTCTTTTCCATTTTACCACGTCCGCCTTAAAAAGCTACGCCGCGTCCATGATAATCCCTTGAACAATGTCGCATACTACACGCAGGACAATGTCGTAATTTCAGAAGGGAGACAGGGACATCATGCTCAAGCGTTTCGTATGGGTGGGTGCCGCAATAATTTTATCCTCCATGCTGTCAAGCTGCGGCTCCGAGCCGTCCAGTGCATCAAGCGAACCGATCAGCTACAAAGACATGAAGTCGATGGTAATTGACATACTCAAGACGGAAGACGCGCAAAAGGCGCTTCAGGAATCGGCCGTTTCTTCCACGGGCAACAATGGCATGGGCTCGAGGCTGCTTACGGTCCAAGACCAAGAACAGGTACGCATGGCCGTCAAAGAAACCTTGGTTTCTCCGGAGTACAACAAAGTCATCGAAAAGTTGATGACGGATCCGCGTTTTGCCGGCGAGTTCTCGCAAGCGGTAAATAAACAAAACAAGCAAATCCACAAGGACCTGCTGAAGGATCCGAGCTACCAGAAAGACATGATCCAAGCGATGAAAAGCCCGGAAATGGATAAAATGATATTGGATGTCCTCCAAAGCAGCCAATACCGCAAACAAGTCATGACCATTATGCAGGATTCGATGCAAAGTCCGCTATTCCGGATGGAAATTCTCGACCTGCTTAAAAAGGCGGTACAGGAAGAGCTTAAGCCTAAACCGGACGAAAAAGTCACCAAATCCAAAGAGGGCGAAGGCGGCGGAGAAGGCGAAGGCGGCGATCAAGGCGACAGCGGCGATCAAAGCGAAGGCGGCATGGGTGAGCAAGGAGGCGGTTGATCCCTGCTCCGGTCGTTTGGAAGTGTCCGAATATGAAATACAATGTGAAAAGCCAACATGCTCACGAATCGTGAGCCATGTTGGCTTTTTGTTGTGGTATCGCCGACTATGCCTTGCACTTGGCAATGACGCGGTCCGCTATCTCCAGGTAAATGCGCCCCGTGTCGGTATCTTCCTTGTACACGGACGGGGAAAAATCCGGCTCCGACACATGGTTGTCTGGCGCTCCGAGCGGAATCTGCGCCATTAACTCGGCATTGAGGGACTCGGCAAGCCGAGCTCCGCCTCCGCGTCCGAAAACGTAATCGTGCTCGCCGTCTTTATTGATGTAGTACGACATATTCTCCACGACGCCAATGATCTCGTGTTCGGTCTTGATCGCCATTGCACCCGCTCGGGCTGCCACGAAAGCGGCCGTTGCATGCGGCGTGGTCACGATGATTTCCTTGCTCTGCGGTATGAGCTGATGCACGTCGAGGGCGACGTCGCCCGTTCCCGGCGGTAAATCCAACAGCAGGTAATCCAGCTCGCCCCACTCGATCTCGGCAAAAAAGTTCCGCAGCATCTTGCCGAGCATCGGTCCCCGCCATACGATCGGTGCGTTGTCTTCGACGAAAAAGCCCATGGACATGACGCGCACGCCGAATTTCTCGATGGGGATGACCCGCTCGTTCACGATCTGCGGGCGCTCTTCGATCCCCATCATATCCGGCACGCTGAAGCCGTAGATGTCGGCGTCGATGATTCCGACGCGTTTGCCCTTTCGGGCCAAGGCGACCGCGAGATTCACGGTCACCGTGGACTTGCCGACGCCGCCCTTGCCGCTGGCGACGGCAATGAACTGCACCCCGCTGCCTTCGGCGAGCAGCGGGTGTGCCTCGAGCCCGGCCCCGTGACCGCGTACGGGGCCAGCGCCCTTCGGCGGCGGCACAGCCTGCCCGGCGCCGCCAGGGGCGCCTGCGGCGGGCGTAGCGCCTTGCGCGCCCGCCGGGGCGGCTTCGCCGGCCCGAAACCGACAGTGCACGGTTTCGGCGCCGGCAGCGGCAAGCGCTTCGCGCAGCGCAGCCTCGAGCGTGCGCTCCGCGGGCGCCGCAGCGCCAATGACCGTGAGCGAAACGCCACGGTCTTTCACGACAACATCGCGGAAGACGATCGTGCCTTCCGCATTATAAGGGGCCGCTGCAGACTCGGCGGCCTTCAATGCTTCCTCGCGGGTAATCATGGTAGATTCTCTCCTCTATCCCAGTGATACTGGCTCATCCATTATAGCAATACCCCGGGGCCGTTCCAAGCGGGGTCAGCTTCCGGTTTTGCCGCCGGCCGCGCCGCCCGGGTTACCCGTTCCCCATTTCTCCCCCGCGGTAAAGCGCAGCACACCTTGATATATGGAAGCCGCCACCTTCTTCTGGTATTCGGAATCCGCCAGTCTCGCCGCCTCGCCGGGGTTGGACAGAAAACCGACTTCCACCAGCGCGCTCGGCACTTCGTCCATCGCTTTCAGCAAATATATCGAATTGACCGTAGCCGCGAGTCGTTCGGTATTGCCCAGGTTTCGCCGGATCTCGTCCTGAATCAGGGAAGCTAAAATGGCATTTTCCGGCTGGTTCGGGTAAAAAAACGTCTGGGCCCCCGACCATTTCGGAGATGGAATGCTGTTCATATGGATACTAAGCAGCAGCGAAGCATGCTTATCTTTGACGAACTTGGCGCGATTAAGCAGATCCTGCGTCTTCCGTTTGCTGATCTTCGACGTGCCTTCCTCCGCGAGATCGTAATCGCCCTCCCGCGTCATCACGACGATTGCCCCGGCCTGCTGAAGAAAATCCCGCAGCTGCAAGGCGATCGCCAAATTAAGATCTTTCTCTACCAAACCCTGCTTGCTGACCGCGCCGCCGTCCACGCCGCCATGCCCGGCATCAATGGCAATCACTTTGCCGGATAGCGGCAGCGTCCAGTAGGTCCATGTCCGCGTCGCGGGCACCTCCTGCGTCAACAATACGACCGTGAGCATGACCGCCGCGATGCCTAACCCGATTCGCGCCGCGCCGCGGTACGAAATCCAAACCACCAACCGTTTCCGAACTCCGCGCATGCAAAAAGCCACCCCTATCTCCATCCGATGATCGTGCAGGAGGCTGTCCTGCGTTCTTTATCATCTTATGGGACGAGGCGGCCACTTATGCGGACATCCTGTTTAAATTAAACCGGTTGGCTGGACATGCCTTCGATCAGAATTTGAGCCACTTCCGGACGCGAGAACTCCGGCGGCGGGCAAATGCCGTCACGCAGCAAGGCGCGAACCTTCGTGCCGGAAAGCGTCAGATGATCCTCTTTGCCGTGCGGGCAAGTTTTGCTGGAAGCCATGTTGCCGCATTTGGTGCAAAAGAAACTATGTTCGAAGAACAACGGCGTAATGCCGAGATCTTCGGCCGGGAAGGAACGAAGCAGATCCTGCGCCTCGTATGTTCCGTAGTAATCGCCTACGCCCGCATGGTCGCGGCCGACGATGAAATGCGTACAGCCGTAATTTTTGCGAACCATCGCATGGAAAATCGCTTCCCGCGGTCCTGCGTAGCGCATTGCTGCCGGGAACACGCCAAGGAACGTGCGGTCCGCCGGATAGTAATTCTCGAGCAGCGCGATATAGCTCTTCATCCGGACATTCGCAGGTACGTCGTCGGATTTCGTTTCGCCGACGAGCGGGTTCAGGAATAGCGCATCAACGACCTCCATGGCGCATTTCTGAATATATTCATGCGCGCGATGAACGGGATTCCGGGTTTGGAACCCTACGATGGTCTTCCACCCCTTCTCCGTGAATATCCGTCTCGTTTCCGCCGGGTCAAAGTAAAATTCAGTGAATTTCTCGGGCACCGGACGATTAAGCACGGTGATGGAACCGCCGATATAAGTCGCGGGACGGCTGAGCAATTTCGCAACGCCTGGATGCTCTACATCATCGGTCTTGAATACGTTGAGCGCTTCATGCTTCTGGTCGACGGCATAGATACTCTCGATCTCGATCACGGCATAGATAACGCCGTCTTCGCCGATAAGCGCAGCACGTTTACCCGCGGACAATTCGGAGGCTTTCGTTTCTTCCACAGCCAATGTAATCGGAATGCTCCATACCGTTCCATCCGCAAGACGCATGCGTTCGACGACCGAGCGATAGTCCGCTTCGTTCAAAAATCCGGTAAGCGGCGAAAATGCTCCCACGGCGATCAAGTCCAAATCCGAAATGGTCCATGTATTGACGATGATGGACGAAAGCTTTGCCGCTTCGGAGAGCAGCGCGTCGCGCTCGGCTCCAGTCGCGACTCGGTTGATGAGTACGCCGCCATGCGGCTCAATGCTGCTCATTGTATGCAAGTGCCTCCTAAGGTTTTATCGCGTTGCTACCAGGTTATGCTTATTTATGCAATCCGCACTCCGTCTTCTCTTGACCCGCCCAACGTCCTGCACGCGGGTCCTCGCCCGGCATGACTTGACGCGTGCAGTATTCGCAACCGATGCTTGGATAGTTGTTGTCATGCAATGGGTTGTAATAGACATTGTTCGCGCGAATATAGTTCCAGACATCTTCGGTCGTCCAATCCGCGATCGGGTTGAACTTTACCAAGCCGAATTTCGTGTCGTATTCAATCTTCTTCGAGTTCGCGCGCGTTGGCGCCTGATCGCGGCGAATTCCCGTAATCCATGCTTCGTACTTGGATAGGATTTGCGTCAACGGCTGCACTTTCCGAATATTGCAGCATTCGTTCGCGTTGGACTTCCACAACTCTTCGCCAAATTGTGCCGCTTGCTCCTCCGGCGTAATGGCTGGTTTCACTTCTACGAATTCAAGACCGTAGATTTCGGCCATTTTATCGCGTGTCTCGTACGTTTCTTTAAAGTGAAAATCCGTATCCAGGTAGAAAATGTCGGTCTTCGGACTGATTTTTTGCAGCATATCGACAAGCACGACATCTTCCGCGCCAAAGCTGCATGCGAACGTGATATTCGGGAATGTTTCAACCGCGTATTTCAAAATCTCTTGCGGCGTCGCACTCTCCAGTTCTTCCGCTTGCTTGGTAATAAGCGCTTCTTTCTCAAAAAGGTTCATGGATGAGTCCCTCCGTTTGCAAATTCCAAGTAAATTGATCTACATTAAATTATACGTCCATTGGTCATAATGTTCAATGACTGAAATACGCAAAAATGATGAAAAAAATGCCTCCACTGCTAAGCAGCGAGGCATTTTGTCGGTATAGATTAACGTTTCGAGAATTGTGGCGCACGACGTGCAGCTTTGAGGCCGTATTTTTTACGTTCTTTCATACGTGGGTCACGCGTCAGGAACCCGGCGCGTTTCAAAGCTGGACGGAATTCCGGGTCTGCTTTCAGCAGCGCACGGGAAATACCGTGACGAATTGCACCTGCTTGGCCGGAGATACCGCCGCCATGTGCAATTACCAGGATGTCGTATTTGCTTGCCGTTTCAGTCAGCGCAAGCGGTTGTTTCACGATCAGCTTCAACGTTTCCAAGCCGAAGTATTCATTCAGGTCGCGCTTGTTAATAATGATTCGTCCTTCACCCGGCACGAGACGTACACGTGCTACAGAGTGTTTACGACGACCCGTTCCATAGTATTGAACTTGTGCCATGAAACTGTCCTCCCTCTATTTACCCGCGAAGTTCGTAAACTTCTGGATTTTGTGCTTGATGTGGATGTTCTGCGCCGGCATAAACCTTCAGCTTCATCTTCATTTTGTCGCCCAGACGATTCTTAGGCAACATGCCGTAGATCGCTTGCTCCAAAACTTGGTCCGGTTTGTTCTTGATCATGTCTTGAGCAGGGGTTACTTTCAAACCGCCCGAGTACATGGAGTGACGGTAGTACATTTTGTTTTGCAGCTTTTTGCCCGTCAGGTGAATTTTCTCTGCGTTGATGATCACGACGAAGTCGCCAGTGTCAACGTGCGGAGTAAATTGTGGTTTGTGTTTGCCGCGGATAATGCTTGCCGCTTCGCTCGCAAGACGGCCGAGCGTTTTGCCTTCTGCGTCAATGACGTACCATTTGCGTTCAACTTCATTTGGCTTAGCCATATAGGTAGTGCGCATGGATGATCCTCCTTCTTCATTCAAACGATCGATTCATTTATACCATTAGTTGCCGTTTCATCGGCTTCAATTACATTCGTAAGCGTTGCTGTAAGTGGCCATTCTTAGCCGGGGCTGTGGGAGAGCCACTAAGAAAGCACAAGTTATATTCTACTACATTGGCCTAGCAAGTGCAAGCTCTTTCTTAAATGGTCAAGCCTCGCCGGAATGGGTGAATCCGGGCTACTCCTCGTACTCTACGTCCCAAAGCATCAAGCCATGCGCCATTGCCGTAGGACCTGCCGCCGACCTGTCCCGAGCCTCGAGGATTCGTTTGAAATCGGCTGCGCTAAGCTTGCCTTCCCCTACCCACAGCAATGTCCCCACGATGATCCTTACCATGTTGTACAAGAACCCGTCCCCGGTGAGAAAAATATCCAGTTTGCCTTCGCTTTCCTCTATTCGTGCATCCAGAACGGTCCGCACATGCGTCGTTTTCGTGGAACGCTTCGAAGCAAAGGACGTAAAGTCGTGTTTCCCTTTCACGCAGGCGATTGCTTCCTTCATTTCCTCGAGAAGCAGCGGAATCGGATAATGTAAACGATACTTTCGTTCGAACACGTTACCGAACTTGCTCGTATCGATTCCATAACGATAGGTTTTGCGTTTGGCAAAGTAAGAGGCATGAAAATGCGGGGGCACCTCGTCCGCCTGCAGAATGACGATATCATCCGGCAGCCTGGAGTTGAGCGCAAGCACCCAACGATCAACCGGTATAGGGGAAGAGGTTTTGAAATTAATCACCTGGCGTCTGGCATGGACACCGGCATCGGTTCGACCGGAAGCCGTCATGTCTACGTGTTCGCCCGTTAGTACGCGAATGGCTTGCAGGAGCACATCCTGAACGGTATTGCCGATCGGCTGCGTCTGAAAGCCATAATACGTTGTTCCGTCATAACTGATCGCCATGCGAATATTGCGCACGCCGCTCCCCTCCACAGAAGCCGTCTCGGGCAACAAAAAAAGGTGGCCGCAAGGTCCACCCTTCGTTTGCTACGCGCGATCCACCAGTTCCAAATAAACCATAGGCGCCGCGTCACCGCGACGAGGACCCAGCTTCAAAATACGCGTATAGCCGCCCGGACGCTCCGAATAACGGGTAGCAAGCTCGGAGAACAATTTTTGAATTGCATCCTGTTCACCTGCTGCAATGGACTCACGGCGAACAAAAGCTGCCACTTGACGACGTGCATGCAGATCACCGCGTTTCGCAAGCGTGATCAGCTTTTCGGCGATAGGACGAAGTTCTTTCGCTTTCGCTTCCGTCGTTTGAATACGCTCATACAAGAACAAGTCTGTGACCAGATCGCGGAACAATGCTTTCCGGGAGCTAGCGTCACGGCTCAGTTTTGAATATGCCATCGAAATTCCCCTCCTTAAACCAGTCTTACGACCATAGTCTGTGCTGCTCTCTATTCCTCCATGCGAAGGCCAAGACCGAGTTCTTCCAGCTTCTCTTGAACTTCTTCCAAAGACTTGCGTCCGAGGTTGCGGACCTTCATCATGTCTTCTTCGGTTTTCGTGATCAGCTCTTGAACGGTATTGATTCCCGCACGTTTCAGACAGTTGTAAGAACGTACCGACAGATCGAGTTCTTCGATCGTCATCTCCAGTACTTTCTCTTTCTTGTCTTCTTCTTTTTCAACCATGATCTCAGCATCTTTCGCTTCGTCCGTCAGACCGACGAACAGATCCAGATGCTCAGTCAAAATTTTGGCGCCGAGGCTGACAGCCTCTTCCGGACGAATGCTTCCATCGGTCCAAACTTCAAGTGTGAGTTTATCGTAGTTCGTCACTTGACCAACACGAGTGTTCTCAACCGTGTAGTTAACACGGGTAATCGGTGTGTAGATCGAATCCACGGGAATTACGCCGATCGGCTGATCTTCCCGTTTGTTGCGATCCGCTTGCACATAACCGCGTCCGCGATTAGCAAATACCCGCATGTGGAGCCGTGCACCGGAGGCCAGCGTCGCGATATGAAGATCTGGGCTTAAAATCTCGACATCGCTGTCTGCGCGAATATCGCCAGCCGTAACGTTGCCATCACCTTCCGCGTCAATCTCCAATACCTTCTCTTCGTCGGAATGGATTTTCAGCGAAAGGCCTTTGAGGTTCAGGATGATTTCAGTTACGTCTTCCATCACACCTGGAACCGTAGAGAACTCGTGAAGTACACCGTCGATTTGAACTGAAGTTACAGCTGCGCCGGGCAGCGACGACAACAGGATCCTCCGAAGGGAGTTCCCGAGCGTCGCTCCATACCCGCGTTCAAGCGGTTCAACAACGAAACGTCCGTATGTGCCATCCTCGTTCAATTCTACGGATTCGATTTTCGGCTTTTCGATCTCAATCACTAATAGTACCCTCCCTCAAAACGTCGCTCCGTTACCATTATCGCGTATGCAGTCAAATCATGTAGTATGGCAAACCTTCACAACCATTATTCACAAGTTGCAGTAATTTGATACCACAAATTTTGGAACTATACGCGACGACGTTTTGGCGGACGGCATCCGTTATGCGGAACCGGCGTTACGTCTTTAATGAGGTTAACTTCAAGGCCTGCTGCTTGCAGCGAGCGGATTGCCGCTTCGCGGCCAGCGCCTGGACCTTTAACCATGACTTCGACTGTTTTCATGCCGTGTTCCATAGCCGCTTTCGCTGCGGATTCAGCAGCCATTTGAGCAGCGTAAGGCGTGCTCTTACGGGAACCTTTAAATCCGAGGTTACCCGAGCTTGCCCAAGAAATCGCATTGCCGTGCGGATCGGTAATCGTAACGATCGTATTATTAAACGTCGAGCGGATATGAGCCACGCCAGAGTCAATATTTTTACGGTCACGACGTTTCGTACGAACCACTTTCTTTGGTTTTGCCATTTCGGTTATCCCCCCTTATTATTTCTTCTTGTTCGCTACAGTCCGACGAGGACCTTTACGCGTACGAGCATTTGTTTTGGTCCGTTGACCACGAACCGGAAGACCGCGACGGTGACGAACACCGCGATAGCAGCCGATCTCGATCAGACGCTTGATGTTAAGCGAAATTTCGCGGCGCAGGTCGCCTTCCACTTTAACCGTTTTGTCGATCGTTTCGCGCAATTGGCTAACTTCGTCTTCCGTCAAATCGCGAACACGGGTATTTTCGCTAATACCGGTCGTGCTCAAGATTTTGTTAGCAGTCGTTCTGCCAATACCGAAGATGTACGTCAGCGCGATGACAACGCGTTTATCACGCGGTAAGTCTACACCAGCAATACGTGCCATGTACCATTATCCCTCCTTTATCCTTGTTTTTGTTTGTGTTTCGGATTTTCACAAATAACCATGACATTGCCTTTGCGGCGAATGACTTTACATTTTTCGCAAATCGGCTTGACCGAAGGTCTAACCTTCATTGTGATTACCTCCCGAATTCTTTCGTCGGCAGACCGCTGACGGCCTACTTCCGATAGGTAATGCGTCCTCTGGACAAATCGTAAGGCGACAACTGAATGACTACTTTATCTCCCGTCAGAATGCGGATGAAATGCATTCTAAGCTTACCCGAAACATGGGCGAGAATCTGATGTCCGTTCTCCAGTTCCACCTTGAACATAGCGTTAGGTAGTGGTTCGATGACCGTACCTTCGACTTCAATGACGTCTTCTTTGGCCATAGTCATTCTCCTTTCCCTTGCACTGCCTTCTGAATGGCATAACGCAGTTTCGCGTTGGTTACACGGCCGGTTTCCCGCATGCTGTCAATCACTTCATGACTGACTACCGGCTGCATCTCGAGATGCAGAATGTTTTTCTTCTTCGATTGATCGAAGCGACGTTTGTCTCCGTCGGCCACAAGTACGAAACGTTCGTCCAGCAGCTGAACGATCACGGCGTATGAGCCTTCGTCTTTTCCCCGCAGCACTTTTACGACTCGGCCAATCTCCGGTTTATTCTCCAAGCGTTCTCAACCTGCCTGCTCCCTGGTTCGGGTTAAAATTTCACAGCCATCCGCCGTTACAGCCACCGTATGCTCGAAGTGAGCGCACCATGATTGATCTTCGGTGACGACTGTCCAATTGTCCGCCAGTGTGCGTACGTACCGCTCTCCGATGTTAACCATCGGTTCGATCGCCAGCACCATCCCCGGTTTCAGGCGAGGTCCGCGGTCAGGCATGCCGTAGTTCGGAATTTGCGGTTCCTCATGGAGCTCGGATCCGATCCCATGACCGCAATAATCGCGAACGACGGAAAACCCGGCAGCTTCGATTGCTTGTTGGATCGCATGCGAGATAGTAAACAAGCGAACATCCGGCTTCACGAGTGCGAGTCCCGCATAAAGCGACTGTTCTGTAATGTCGAGCAGCCGTTGCGCCTCTTCACTAATACGGCCGACGCCGTAGGTCCACGCCGAATCGCCGTGATACCCTTTATACTGCGCGCCGATATCAATACTGATGATGTCGCCATCATTCAGTTTGCGCGAGCCCGGAATGCCATGTACCAGCTCATTGTTCACAGAAGCGCAAATGCTGGCAGGAAATTGATTGTACCCTTTAAAAGAAGGTGTTGCGTCCTGGCTGCGAATGTACGTTTCAGCGATTTCGTCCAATTCCTTGGTGGTCACGCCCGGCCGAACCGCTTCTTTAAGCAAGCGATGCGTATCCGCTACAATTCGTCCAGCTTCTCTCATATACTGCAATTCCGCTTCGGACTTGCATACGATCATTCCGCAGTTCCCCGCAAGCAGTTCACGATGTTCGCCGTTACTTCGTCGATCTCTTTCTCGCCGTCCACTTCGCGCAAAACCGCTTTGCTTGCGTAGTAATCAAGCAATGGAGCCGTTTTGGAGATGTATTCGTCAAGACGCGTGCCTACTTTCGCTTCCGTATCGTCTGACCGCTGGTACAGCTCGCCGCCGCATTTATCACAAACGCCTTCCTGCTTCGGCGGGTTGAACATGACGTGGTACGTGGAGCCGCACGTTTTACAAATGCGACGACCGGTCAGACGCGCAAGCAGCAAACCGCGGTCAACCTTCAAGTTAACGACGTGATCGATACTGCGTCCCATTTCTGCCAACATTACGTCCAGTGCTTCTGCCTGCTGCAGCGTGCGCGGAAATCCATCCAACAAGAAGCCTTCGTTGCAATCTTCGAGCTGCAGGCGTTCGCGAACGATGCCGTTCGTGATTTCATCCGGTACCAAGAGACCTTGATCCACGAATTCTTTCGCCTTTTGCCCGAGCGGAGTGCCTTGCTTCATTGCTAGACGGAAAGCATCGCCGGTCGAGATGTGCGGAATGTTGAATGTCTCCACGATCCGTTCTGCCTGCGTGCCTTTTCCGGCTCCTGGAGGGCCCATGAATAAGATGTTCATTAGCGTGTTCCTCGCTTTAAACATAATAGGCTCGGCCGGGTTCCGCCACCTTGCAAGATGCCCGGAATCCCGCTTGCGAACCTAGTGTTATTTATTGATAAACCCTTTGTAGTGGCGTTTGATCAGTTGCGTCTCGATTTGCTTCATCGTATCCAGCGCAACGCCGATTACGATCAAGAGCGAGGTGCCGCCCAGCTTCACGTCACGAGGCAAATCCGCGAGCGTTCCGAAGAACACCGGCAGAATCGAGATGACCGACAAGAAGATCGCCCCGCTCAATGTGATCCGTGACATGACGCGCGTAATGTAAGAAGAAGTCGGTTTGCCTGGACGTACGCCCGGGATATATCCGCCGTTTTTCTTCATTTGATCGGCCATCTGCACCGGATTGATTTGCACGAACGTGTAGAAGAACGTAAACGCAATAATCAAGATTACGTACAACACCATGCCAAGCGGCTTGTCGTAGTACATATGCGTTTGAACCCATTGGGCCCACGGACGGGTCGACCAGAAATTCGCGATCGTAACCGGGAACATCAGAAGCGATACCGCGAAGATGACCGGAATAACGCCTGCGCCGTTTACTTTCAACGGAATATGAGTCGATTGACCACCGTACATTTTCCGGCCAACCACGCGTTTCGCGTATTGCACCGGGATTTTGCGAATCCCTTGTTGGACGAAGATAACGCCCACGATGATCGCCATGATTGCAATAATGATTGCAACCACTTTAACGATTCCCAAGAAAAGCGCGTCGCCCGCATCCACGAACTCTTGCGAGTAGATGGAACGAGCATGTGCCGGAAGTCGTGCTACGATACCGGCAAAGATCAGGACAGAGATCCCGTTACCGATGCCTCTCTCCGTAATTTGCTCACCGAGCCACATGAGGAAGGCTGTTCCTGCCGTCAGGATAATCGCGATCACAATGTAATCCGTAACGGTTGCGCCAGGAATCATATCGTACTGATACTGCCGGTTAAATCCGATTGCGGTACCAAAGCCTTGGACAAGTCCAAGAATGATTGTTCCGTAACGGGTGATTTGTGCAAGTTTACGTTTTCCGTTCTCGCCTTCCTTCGCCCATTCGGCGAATTTGGGGATAACGTCCATCGACAGCAGCTGCACGATGATGGATGCGGTGATGTAAGGCATGATCCCGATCGCGAAGATCGAGAACTGGAACAACGCCCCACCCGAAAACGTATTTAACAAACCAAACAATTCAGAACCGGCCTGGTCCGTCTGTGTGAATACATCCTTATTGACGCCCGGTACCGGAATAAAGGAACCGATACGGTAAACCAACAAGATGAACAGTGTGAACAGGATCCGTTTGCGAAGGTCTTCCACTTTCCAAATGTTAGACACGGTCTTGAACAATTAGATCACCTCGGTTTTACCGCCGGCAGCCTGGATTTTCTCTACCGCAGATTGAGAGAACTTGCTTGCTTTTACCGTAAGTTGAACCGTGATTTCGCCGTTACCCAAGACTTTGATGCCGCTTTGCGGGTTTTTAACGATACCTTGCTCCATCAGCAGTTCAGGCGTTACTTCAGTGCCGGCTGCGAAGCTGTTCAACTCATCGATGTTCACAATCGCATACTCTTTACGGAACGGGTTGTTGAAGCCGCGTTTAGGCAAGCGACGGTACAAAGGGTTTTGACCGCCCTCGAATCCTGGGCGAACACCGCCGCCGGAACGAGCATTTTGACCTTTGTGACCGCGACCCGATGTTTTACCGTTGCCGCTACCGATACCACGGCCAACGCGGAAACCCTCTTTACGAGAGCCCGGTGCTGGTTTGAGATCATGCAATTTCATCGTCGTTGCACCTCCTTAAAGTTTTGCATTGCTTTCTGCCCGAGCCTGCTAGATCAGCAAAACTCTTCAGGAAAGCATTCTTATTCCTGTCTCGCCCTGATTGGCGATTATGCTTGTACTTCTTCAACTTTTACCAAGTGGCTGACACTATTGACCATGCCGCGGATAGCCGGGCTGTCGTTGTGGACAACCGATTGACGAATTTTGCGAAGACCAAGCGTAGCAACTGTCGCACGCTGCGACTCGTTGCGACCGATCAGGCTGCGAACGAGGGTGATTTGCAATTTTGCCATCGTATTCTCCTCCTTAGCCCAAAAGCTCTTTCACGGTTTTTCCACGAAGTTTAGCAACGTCCTCGGCACGTTTCAGACGGGAAAGTCCTTCAAGTGTCGCGTTAACCATATTCATGGAGTTCGAAGAACCAAGCGATTTGGTCAGAATGTCGCCTACGCCCGCAAGTTCGAGTACTGCACGAACCGGGCCGCCTGCGATAACTCCAGTACCTTCGGATGCTGGTTTCAACAATACACGGCCAGCGCCGAAATGTCCAAGTACTTGGTGTGGAATGGTCGTTTTTACGAGTGGAACATGAATCAGGTTTTTCTTGGCGTCTTCGATACCTTTGCGAATCGCATCAGGTACTTCGCCAGCTTTACCGATTCCTGCGCCAACGTATCCTTTACCGTCGCCTACAACTACCAGCGCGCTGAAGCTAAAACGGCGTCCGCCTTTTACTACTTTCGCTACGCGGTTGATTTGAACTACCTTCTCGGTGAGTTCCAACGAGTTTGGATCAATACGCAAGTCGATTTACCTCCTTCATAAGTATTATCGATTAAAACTCAAGGCCTGCTTCGCGAGCTGCATCAGCCAGTGCTTGAATTCTTCCGTGGTACAAATATCCGCCGCGATCAAATACGATTTGGTCTACGCCTTTCGCTTTCGCGCGAGCTGCGATGACTTCGCCGATTTTACGAGCTGCTTCAATGTTGCCGCCATTGCTGATTTGTTCTGCGAATTCTTTGTCGACCGTGGATGCCGATACGACCGTCACGCCTTGAACATCATCGATCAGTTGAGCGTAGATGTGTTTGGAGGAACGGAATACAGAGAGACGCGGACGCTGCGTAGTTCCGTTGATTCTCTTGCGAACACGCAGGTGACGTTTGTGACGTGCTTTGTTTTTATCGCCTTTTGTAATCATTCGTAGTACACTCCTTTCTGCTGTCTTAATGATGCTATACGATTAAGCTGCCCTAGACGGCTGCTTATTTTTTCTTACCGGCTTTACCTTCTTTACGAAGGATGCGCTCGCCTTCATACTTAATCCCTTTGCCTTTGTACGGCTCAGGCTCGCGTACGGAACGAATCTTCGCAGCAGTTTCACCGACGAGTTCTTTGTCGATGCCTCTTACGATGATTTTCGTATTCGAAGGAACTTCGAATTCGATGCCGCCCGCAGGCGTGATTTCAACTGGATGCGAGTAACCAACGTTAAGCACGATTTTCTCGCCAGTTTTATTTGCACGGTAACCAACGCCTACAAGCTCCAGGTTTTTTACAAAACCTTCGGTTACACCGCTAACCATGTTAGCGATGACGCTGCGAGTTGTACCGTGAAGAGAACGATGCAGTTTATTGTCAGAAGGACGTTCGATCGTGATGACACTGTCCGCTACTACCACTTTCATGTCTTTGTGGATTGGGCGGCTCAGGGTACCTTTCGGTCCTTTAACTGTGATGACGCTGTTGTCCAAGTCGATGTTTACACCACCGGGAACTTGGATCGGTTTACGGCCAATACGAGACATTGTTACACCTCCAATCTGTGACGGTTAATTACCAAACGTAGCAGACAACTTCGCCGCCGGATTTCTGTTGGCGAGCTTCTTTATCAGTCATAATGCCTTGGGACGTGGAGATGATCGCCATTCCCAGGCCGCCAAGCACGCGAGGCACTTCAGTGCTTTTCGTGTATACGCGCAGACCCGGTTTGCTGATGCGTTTCAGCCCCGTGATGACACGCTCTTGGTTCGGGCCGTATTTCAAGAAAATACGGATAATCCCTTGTTTGTTATCTTCGATATACTCAGCATCACGAATGAAGCCCTCGCGTTTCAAAATTTCAGCGATTTGCTTCTTCACTTTCGAAGCAGGCATTTCTACCGTCTCGTGACGCACAACGTTTGCGTTGCGAATGCGTGTAAGCATATCTGCGATCGGATCAGACATAACCATTGTGTAAACCTCCTTCCCGAACTAGGCTGATTACCAGCTTGCTTTTTTAACGCCAGGAATCTGGCCTTTGTATGCTAATTCACGGAAACAAATCCGGCAAATTTTAAACTTTTGCAAAACCGAATGCGGACGGCCGCAACGTTCACAGCGTGTGTAAGCCTGCACTTTGAATTTAGGAGCACGTTGCTGCTTAACCTTCATCGAAGTTTTTGCCACTTGGTATTACACCTCCTGTGGATTACTTCGTAAACGGCATGCCCAATTGGGTCAGCAGTTCACGAGCTTCTTCGTCCGATTTTGCCGTCGTGACGATGACGACGTCCATACCGCGAACTTTATCTACTTTATCGTATTCGATCTCTGGGAAGATCAATTGCTCTTTCAAGCCGAGTGTGTAGTTGCCGCGGCCGTCGAACGCTTTGTTCGAGACACCGCGGAAGTCGCGTACGCGAGGGAGAGTGACATTGAACAGTTTATCCAGGAAGTAGTACATGCGCTCGCCGCGCAGCGTTACTTTAACCCCGATTGGCATATTCTCGCGAAGCTTGAAACCGGCAATCGATTTCTTCGAGCGAGTTACAACAGGTTTTTGACCCGAAATCAGACGCATGTCTTCAACGGCGGCATCCAGTACTTTGGAGTTCGAAACCGCTTCGCCGACACCCATGTTGATGACGACTTTCTCGATCTTAGGCACTTGCATAACCGTTGTATAGTTGAATTTCTGCATCAAACCAGGTGTGATTTCATTCAGAAAACGATCTTTCATTCTTGCTGCCATGTAACGTGAACCTCCTTTCCTTCTCGGTCAATTAATCGATAACTTCGCCGGATTTTTTAGCGACCCGGACTTTTTTGCCGTTATCCAGTACTTTGTATCCGATACGAGTTACTTTACCGCTCTTCGGATCGATGTGCATAACGTTGGATACGTGAATCGCCGCTTCTTGCTCGATAATACCGCCTTGCGGATTAGCTTGCGAAGGACGCGTATGTTTCTTCACCATATTGACGCCTTCGATAAGAACGCGGTTTTGACGCGGATACGCAGCAATGACGCGGCCTTTTTTGCCTTTGTCTTTGCCCGTGATGACCATAACCGTGTCGTCTTTCTTCACGTGCAATTTATTGTTGTGGGACTCCAACACTTTTTTCAACCGTGGCATGAGTTACACCTCCTGCGTGCTTGCGCCGAACGCGCAAAGTCTTTATTAGATAACTTCCGGAGCAAGCGATACGATTTTCATGAAGTCGCGGTCGCGAAGTTCGCGAGCTACTGGTCCGAAAATACGTGTGCCGCGCGGGCTCTTGTCTTCCTTAACGATAACAGCAGCGTTTTCGTCAAATGCAATGTAAGATCCGTCTTTACGGCGAACAGCGCGTTTCGTACGAACGATTACCGCTTTGACTACATCACCTTTTTTGACAACGCCACCGGGTGTTGCTTGTTTGACGGAACAAACGATCAAATCACCGATATGGCCAACACGACGTCCAGTACCACCGAGCACACGGATGCACATCAGTTCTTTCGCGCCGGAGTTGTCAGCGACAGCCAAACGTGTAAATGGTTGAATCATTTCAACGTCCTCCTTTCGGGAAAATGCTTACCGGGAAGCATTCTTACAGAATAACAGCAGCTTCAACGATTTCGACCAGGCGGAACCGTTTGTCTTTCGATAACGGGCGAGTTTCCATGACTTTGACGATATCGCCGATCTTAGCTTGGTTATTCTCGTCATGCGCCTTGAATTTTTTCGTGTATTTAATCCGTTTATGGTACAAATCGTGTTTTTTGTACGTTTCAATCGAAACTACGATTGTTTTGTCCATCTTGTCGCTCACGACTTTACCGATTTGAACTTTGCGGGCATTACGTTCGCTCATGTTCATCCTCCTTCCACACATTCGTTATTCGTCACGGACAATCACAGACTAGCTGCTGATTCCGAGTTCTCTTTCACGAAGAACGGTTTTGGCACGAGCTATGTCCTTGCGCACATCGCGGATACGAGTTGGGTTTTCCAATTGGCCGGTAGCCAATTGAAAACGAAGGTTGAATAGCTCTTCTTTGAAGCCAGCGACTCTTTGTTCGAGTTCAACAGAGGTAAGGTTGCGGAATTCATTAGCTTTCATTTGCTTCACCACCCACTTCTTCGCGTTTCACGAACTTCGTTTTAACTGGCAGTTTGTGTGCTGCAAGACGCATTGCTTCACGTGCGATCTCTTCGGATACGCCAGCAAGCTCGAACATGATTTTGCCCGGTTTTACGACTGCAACCCATTTCTCAACGTTACCTTTACCGCTACCCATCCGAACTTCAAGAGGCTTTTGCGTGATTGGCTTCGCCGGGAAGATCTTGATCCATACTTTACCGCCACGTTTGATGTAACGAGTCATCGCGATACGCGCTGCTTCGATCTGACGGTTGGTGACCCATGCAGGTTCAAGCGCTTGAAGACCGAATTCGCCGAAGGCTACATCCGTGCCGCCTTTAGCGCGACCTTTCATATGACCACGTTGTTGTTTACGGTGTTTGACGCGTTTTGGGACCAACATGATTAGTTGCCTCCTTCCTGTGGAGCTTTCTTCTTAGTCGGAAGGATTTCGCCGCGATAGATCCATACTTTTACGCCGATACGGCCATAAGTCGTATGTGCTTCCGCCGTTCCATAATCAATGTCTGCACGCAGCGTATGAAGTGGAACCGTACCTTCGCTATAACCTTCCTGACGAGCAATCTCAGCGCCGCCCAAACGACCGCTAACGGCAGTTTTGATACCTTTTGCGCCAGCACGGATTGTACGTTGGATCGATTGTTTCATTGCACGACGGAACGAAATCCGACGCTCAAGTTGTTGTGCGATACTTTCAGCAACGAGAATGGCATCAAGTTCCGGATTTTTGATCTCGGAGATGTTGATGTGCACTTTTTTGCCTTTTGCGATTTTGGAAAGTTCGGAACGCAGGTTCTCAACCTCGGATCCGCCTTTACCAATAACCATACCAGGCTTTGCTGTATGGATTGTAACGTTGACGCGGTTGGCCGCACGTTCGATTTCGAACTTGGAAACAGCCGCATCTTTCAATTTGTTTTTGAGGTGCTCACGGATTTTGACGTCTTCCATAAGCAAGTCGCCGAAGTCTTTGCCAGCGTACCATTTGGATTCCCAATCACGGATAACGCCGATACGAAGACCGACCGGGTTTACTTTTTGTCCCACACGTTGTCCCTCCTTATTTTTCGGATACCACCAATGTGATGTGGCTGGTTCTTTTGTTAATCCGACTAGCACGACCCATTGCTCGCGGACGGAAACGTTTCATGGTTGGACCTTGGTTAACGAACACTTGCGAAATGACAAGCTTGTTCACGTCCAATTGGAAGTTGTGCTCCGCGTTTGCGATAGCAGAGTTCAGCAGCTTCTCAACGATTGGGGAAGCCGACTTTGGCGTATGACGCAGGATTGCGATCGCCTCGCCAACTTGCTTACCGCGAATCAAATCCACAACCAATTGCGCTTTGCGAGGAGCAATGCGGATATGGTTAGCGAATGCTTTTGCTTCTGGCATGGATGAACCTCCTTTCGATCATTAATCCTTGCTATTCGAACGATTAACGACGACCCGTTTTCTTGTCATCGTTTCCGTGACCTTTGTAAGAACGCGTTGGCGCGAACTCTCCGAGTTTGTGTCCAACCATATCTTCCGTCACATAAACCGGTACATGCTTGCGACCGTCATAAACAGCGAAAGTGTGTCCGATGAATTGCGGGAAAATTGTCGAACGACGCGACCAAGTCTTAACAACGGTTTTCTTGTTGGACTCGTTCAATACCTCAACTTTTTTCAGCAGGTAACCGTCGATAAACGGACCTTTCTTCAAACTGCGACCCATGGATGATCCTCCCTTCACGCTAGCGTTACGCGACGCTGCGCGTCACGCAGATGACGCCAAGGCGCCTATTATTTCGTACGACGACGCACGATGTACTGGCTCGATGCTTTTTTCTTTTTGCGTGTTTTGAAGCCCAGTGTCGGCTTGCCCCATGGAGACATCGGGGATTTACGTCCGATTGGCGCACGTCCTTCACCACCACCGTGTGGGTGATCGTTCGGGTTCATGACGACACCGCGCACTTCAGGGCGCTTGCCCATCCAACGGGAACGGCCGGCTTTACCGATTTTCACGAGCTCGTGATCTTCGTTGCCAACGGAACCGATTGTTGCACGGCAAGTTTTCAGAATACGACGAACTTCGCCAGAGGTCAAGCGAATCGTAACGTAATGTTCTTCTTTACCAAGAAGTTGAGCGTCTGTTCCAGCAGCGCGAACCAATTGTCCGCCTTTGCCAGGCTTCAGCTCGATGTTGTGGATAACCGTACCGACTGGAATGTTCTCAAGCGGCAAAGCATTGCCGATCTTGATGTCCGATCCTGGTCCGGATACGATCTTATCCCCAACCTTAAGACCTTTAGGAGCGATGATGTAGGCTTTCTCGCCGTCCACATAGTGGATAAGCGCGATATTGGACGTACGGTTCGGATCGTATTCGATCGTTGCGACGTTGCCAACAATACCGTCCTTGTTACGTTTGAAGTCGATAATCCGGTATTTACGTTTATGGCCGCCACCATGATGACGAACCGTAATTTTACCTTGATTGTTACGACCGGCTTTTTTGAAAAGCGGCGCAAGAAGCGATTTCTCCGGTGTGCTTGCTGTGATCTCTTCGAATGTCGAGACGGACATCGCACGACGTGCAGGAGAAGTCGGTTTATACTTCTTAATTGGCACTTCGATTCCCTCCTTACCGATATCTTGTTAATCACGTAAGCCGTATGGCCACTACGTTAATTAAACCGATTCAAAAAATTCAAGCTCGTTGCTGTCAGCGCTCAGTTGAACGATCGCTTTTTTCCATTCGGACGTATATCCGCTATGTTTACCGTAACGCTTCGGTTTCGCCGGCATGCGCAGCGTGTTCACGCTCGTTACTTTAACTTTAAAAATTTGTTGAATCGCGAGTTTGATCTCGGTTTTGTTCGCACGAAGATCAACTTCGAAAACATAGCGTTTGTTCGCCATGAAATCGCTCGTTTGTTCCGTGATGATCGGGCGCTTGATAATATCGCGTGGATTTTTCATTACGCAAGCACCTCCTGTACTTTTTCGACCGCTTCTTTAGTAATGATCAGCTGGTCGTATTTCATAACGTCGAGAACATTGATGCCATCAGCTGCAACAAACTTCACGTTCGGAAGGTTGCGCGCGGACAGTGCAACGTTATCTTCGTAATTCGCCGTAACGATCAGTGCTTTACGAGCCACTTTCAGGTTGCTGAGGATCGCCGCGAACTCTTTCGTCTTCGGTTGCGCAAGCGCCAATTGATCAAGAACGATGATGTCGTTGTCGATCACCTTCGAAGACAATGCGGATTTAATTGCCAAGCGACGAACTTTTCTAGGAAGTTTGAAGCTGTAGCTGCGAGGGGTCGGTCCAAAAACCGTACCGCCGCCAACCCATTGCGGGGCGCGAATGGAGCCTTGACGCGCGCGTCCTGTACCTTTTTGTTTCCAAGGTTTACGACCGCCGCCGCGTACTTCGGAGCGTCCTTTTGTCTTGTGCGTGCCTCTGCGTTCAGAAGCTTGCTGAAGCAATACTGCGCTATGCAGGACGTGAACGTTCGGTTCAATTCCGAAAACCGCTTCGGACAATTCAACCTCGCCGACTTGCGAGCCGTTCACGCTATAAAGTGCTACTTTCGGCATTTCATGTTCCTCCTTTCTTGAACGATTATTTCTTCACCGTGGATTTAACTTTTACAAAGCTGTTCTTAGGACCCGGAATAGAACCTTTAACCAGCAATACGTTACGTTCAACGTCAACGCGTACGATTTCAAGGTTCTGAATCGTAACGGTTTCGCTTCCCATGTGACCCGGAAGGTGTTTGCCTTTCGGTACGCGGTTCGCTTGGATGGAACCCATCGAACCTGGTCCGCGGTGGTAACGCGAGCCGTGCGCCATTGGGCCGCGGCTTTGGTTCCAACGTTGAATCGTACCCGTGAAACCTTTACCTTTGGATGTAGCAGTTACGTCAACGAATTCGCCAGCAGTGAATAGGTCGGCCTTGATTTCTTGGCCAACTTCATATTCCCCGTCATTAATGCCGCGGAATTCACGAATGTAGCGCTTAGGAGCCGTTTCGGCTTTTTTCGCGTGGCCGACTTCCGGCCTGTTTGCTCTGTTTGCTTTCTTATCAGAGAAACCTACTTGAATGGATACGTATCCATCGTTCTCTTGGTCTTTCTTTTGCAAAACAACACAAGGACCTGCTTCGATAACCGTTACTGGCACTACGTTACCATCGGCAGTGAACACTTGCGTCATTCCAAGTTTTTTACCTAAGATACCTTTCATGTTGACACCTCATTTCCTTTCCATGTTGAGAATATTACAGTTTAATTTCGATATCTACACCGGATGGCAGGTCAAGACGCATCAATGCATCAACCGTTTGCGGCGTTGGGTTAACAATGTCGATCAAGCGTTTGTGTGTACGCATTTCGAATTGTTCCCTAGAATCCTTGTACTTGTGTACCGCACGCAGAATGGTGATGATTTGCTTCTCGGTCGGAAGCGGAATCGGCCCAGACACGCCTGCACCGGAACGTTTCGCAGTTTCAACAATCTTCTCTGCGGATTGATCCAGAATTCTATGATCGTATGCTTTCAAGCGAATACGAATCTTTTGCTTAGCCATATAAGTCCCTCCTTCTATCGCCCAATTTAGTATCGGACATACTCCGCAAGAAAACCCGACACGCCCCTCATGGCAAAGGAGCCGTGTGTGTCGGCAACCTCTCGCATCATCGCAACGTCACAGACCAACTTCACTATTATATCTAAACCGCTGGGCGAATGCAACAAAAACCTTGTCATTACAGACATTTTCTGAATGCCCCTATTTTCGACAATCGGTATCCATGCAAACATGCATATTTGCTCCACTATCTGTGTTGCCCAATTCGCCGATCTAGACACTCTTTTCTCATTATTAATGAAGAAACGCTTTCACGGCAAACCTCAAATTATAGAAAAAACCCTCACCGAGGTGAGGGTTTTTTACCGCAGCTTATGCTGCAGGGTGATTATTTTTGGATGGATGCTACCGCGCCTGCACCAACCGTACGGCCACCTTCGCGGATAGCGAAGCGAGTACCGTCTTCCAGTGCGATTGGAGCGATCAGCTCAACCGTTACTGTGATGTTATCGCCAGGCATAACCATTTCCGTACCTTCTGGCAGGGAGATGATACCCGTTACGTCAGTTGTGCGGAAGTAGAACTGTGGACGGTAACCCGTGAAAAAAGGTTTGTGACGTCCGCCCTCTTCTTTAGTCAGGACGTAAATTTGAGCCGTGAAGTTCGTGTGTGGTTTAACGGAACCTGGCTTTGCCAGAACTTGACCACGCTCGATGTCTTTACGGTCAACACCGCGAAGCAATGCGCCGATGTTGTCGCCAGCTTGTGCGGAGTCGAGCAATTTACGGAACATCTCAACGCCCGTTACAACGCATTTGCGAGTTTCTTCAGCGATACCAATGATTTCGATCTCGTCAGATACTTTAACTACGCCACGTTCAACGCGTCCTGTAGCAACCGTACCACGACCTGTGATTGTGAACACGTCCTCGACTGGCATAAGGAACGGCTTGTCAGTATCACGTTGTGGAGTTGGGATGTAAGTGTCGACTTGTTCGAACAGCTCGACGATTTTGTCGGCCCAAGGACCGTCTGGATTTTGCAGCGCTTCACGAGCTGCGCCACGGATGATTGGCGTGTCGTCGCCTGGGAATTCGTATTCGCTGAGCAGGTCGCGAACTTCCATCTCAACGAGTTCAAGCAACTCTTCGTCTTCAACCATGTCGCATTTGTTCAGGAATACGACGATGTAAGGTACGCCTACTTGGCGGGAAAGCAGGATGTGCTCACGCGTTTGCGGCATTGGGCCGTCAGCTGCGGATACAACCAGGATTGCGCCGTCCATTTGAGCTGCACCCGTGATCATGTTTTTAACATAGTCGGCATGGCCTGGGCAGTCAACGTGTGCGTAGTGACGGTTAGGCGTTTCATACTCAACGTGAGCCGTGGAGATCGTGATACCGCGCTCGCGCTCTTCCGGCGCTTTGTCGATTTGGTCGAACGCTACTGCAGCTCCACCATATCTTTTGGAAAGTACAGTTGTGATAGCAGCAGTCAGCGTCGTTTTACCATGGTCGACGTGACCGATTGTGCCGATATTTACGTGCGGTTTATTACGTTCAAATTTAGCCTTAGCCATTGAACTCTTCCTCCTTCATATTGAGAAGATTATGTGATCGGCCGAATGGGAGCCGTTAGGTCTTCCATCATCCGGCCAACGTGCAACTTATGAGCAACAAGTTGTTCAAAGGGCTGTTATTGTGCAGCGCCTTTGGATTTGGAGACGATCTCTTCCGAAATCGAACGCGGTACTTCTTCATAGTGCGAAAGCTCCATGGAGAACACGCCGCGTCCTTGCGTACCGGAACGAAGTGTCGTGGAGTAACCGAACATTTCAGCCAGAGGCACCTTAGCACGAACGATCAACGCGCCGTGACGCGTATCCGAACCTTCGATGCGACCGCGGCGGGAGCTCAGCATGCCCATAACGTCGCCCATGTACTCTTCAGGAACGGTTACTTCTACTTTCATGATAGGCTCAAGCAGAATCGGACTACATTTCTCTTTCGCTGCTTTAAGCGCCATCGATCCGGCAATTTTAAACGCCATCTCCGAGGAGTCAACGTCATGATAGGAACCGTCTACTACAACTGCTTTGATATCAACAACCGGGAAGCCGGCAATGACGCCGTTCTTCATCGATTCTTCGATACCTGCTTGAATTGGAGCAATGAACTCACGCGGAATGGAGCCGCCCACGGTTTTGTTTTCAAAAATAAAACCGGATCCTGGCTCAAGCGGGGAGAATTCAACCCAACAATGTCCGAATTGGCCGCGTCCGCCGGATTGACGAACGAACTTGCCTTCGACCTTCGCAGCCGTTTTGAACGTTTCGCGATAAGCGACTTGCGGCTTACCAACGTTTGTTTCGACTTTGAATTCGCGAAGCATACGGTCAACAAGGATTTCAAGGTGAAGCTCGCCCATACCTGCGATGATCGTTTGGCCGGTCTCTTCGTCCGTGTGAGCACGGAACGTAGGATCTTCCTCGGACAGCTTTTGAAGAGCGATACCCATTTTATCTTGGTCAGCTTTCGTCTTAGGTTCAACCGCGAGCTGGATAACCGGCTCTGGGAAGTTCATCGACTCAAGGATAACCGGGTTCTTCTCGTCGCAAAGCGTATCGCCGGTCGTTGTATCTTTCAAGCCTACTGCAGCCGCGATGTCACCGGAGTAAACTTCGCTGATTTCTTGACGGCTGTTTGCATGCATTTGAAGGATACGGCCGACCCGTTCGCGTTTGCCTTTCGTTGCATTCACTACGTACGAACCGGAGCTAAGAACGCCGGAGTATACGCGGAAGAACGTCAGTTTACCTACGTACGGATCAGTCATGATTTTGAACGCCAGTGCTGCGAAAGGCTGGTCATCGGCAGACTTACGAATCGTTTCCGTACCATCTTCAAGGTGACCCTTGATGTCTGGAACGTCAATCGGTGAAGGCAAGTAGTCGACAACTGCATCAAGCATCAGCTGAACGCCTTTGTTACGATACGAAGAACCCACGATAACCGGGAAGATCTTAACATCGCAAACACCTTTGCGAAGCACAGATTTCAACTCGTCAACGCTGATTTCTTCGCCTTCGAGATATTTCATTGTAAGCTCTTCATCAAGCTCAGCAACTTTCTCGATCAGCTCCAAGCGAAGTTCTTCCACTTGTTCTTTGTATTCTGCAGGGATTTCAATTTGCTCCGGATCTTTTCCCAGATCGTCTTTGTACTTATAACCAACGCGTTCAATCAAGTCGATTACGCCTACAAAGTCATTCTCTGCGCCGATCGGCAATTGAATTGCAACCGCATTTGCATTGAGACGCAAGCGCATATCTCTAACTACGTTAAGGAAGTCCGCGCCGATAATATCCATTTTGTTGACGTATGCGATCCGCGGTACGCCGTAACGGTCAGCTTGACGCCAAACCGTCTCGGATTGCGGCTCAACGCCCTCTTTCGCACTGAAAACACCAACGGCCCCGTCCAATACGCGCAGGGAACGTTCAACTTCTACCGTGAAGTCAACGTGACCCGGGGTGTCGATGATATTGATGCGGTGACCATTCCATTGAGCAGTCGTTGCGGCGGACGTAATCGTGATTCCGCGCTCCTGTTCCTGCTCCATCCAGTCCATCGTCGCTGCACCTTCGTGCACCTCGCCGATTTTGTGGGTACGGCCTGTGTAGAACAGGATCCGCTCCGTCGTGGTAGTTTTACCTGCGTCAATATGCGCCATGATCCCGATATTACGCGTATTTTTCAAGGAGAACTCTCTTGCCATGATCCAGTCTCCTTTCGATTATGCGGATACTACCAACGATAGTGAGCGAACGCTTTATTCGCTTCAGCCATTTTGTGTGTATCTTCGCGTTTTTTAACGGATGAACCTGTGTTGTTCGAAGCATCGATGATTTCGGCAGCCAGACGCTCCTCCATCGTTTTCTCTCCGCGGTTGCGCGAATAGTTCACGAGCCAACGGAGACCAAGCGCTGTACGGCGCTCAGGCTTAACTTCGATCGGCACTTGATAGTTCGAGCCGCCGACACGGCGTGCTTTTACTTCAAGTACTGGCATGATGTTCTTAATTGCTACTTCAAAAACTTCCATCGGATCTTTGCCTGTACGTTCGTTGATAAGCTTGAACGCATCATACAAAATCGTAGCTGCTACACCGCGTTTGCCGTCGACCATGATTCGGTTGATCAAACGAGTAACGAGTTTGCTGCTGTACATCGGATCCGGCAAAACGTCGCGTTTTGTTACAGGACCTTTACGTGGCATGTGGAAGTCCCCCTTTCTTCTAGTTTTTCATTTTTGAACGAGAATAACCGTCACCGGCTAAGCTTAACTTATTTTTTAACTTTAGGACGTTTTGTTCCGTATTTGGAACGAGCTTGTTTACGGTTGTTGACGCCTGCAGTATCAAGCGCGCCGCGAACGATATGGTAACGAACACCCGGAAGATCTTTTACCCGGCCGCCGCGCACCAATACTACGCTGTGCTCTTGCAGGTTGTGGCCAATACCGCCGATGTATGCCGTAACCTCTACGCGGTTCGTCAAACGTACACGTGCGTATTTCCGCAATGCGGAGTTCGGTTTTTTCGGTGTCATCGTGCCTACACGTGTGCAGACCCCGCGTTTTTGTGGCGAGCTCAGGTTTGTTTCTTCACGTTTCAGTGCGTTGAATCCTCTTTGCAAGGCTGGCGATTTCGATTTAACGACTTTCGCTTCACGGCCTTTGCGGACCAGCTGATTAATTGTTGGCATGTTGCATCCCCCTTCCTCACTTAGTAAAGCATTCAAGACATATTGGCTTATTAAGCCCACAGATCCAGGCGGTTCATAAAGAAACAAACGAAAGTTTCTACTTCCCCTTTCGGTTCGGTAAAAACGGTATGTTCTTATTCGATTTCCGGTATAACCGCTGCCATCGCCGCTCCAACTTCAATGCCGCAGGTTTCCCCGAGGCTCTTCATTGTCTCCGACCACGTAATCGGCACTCCTGCCATCTCGCATAGCCGAACAATATTGTTCTTCAGCCGCGGATCTGCATCTTGCGCAACATAGACGAGATTGGTTTTGCGTAGCTCCACCATTTTCATCGTCTGTTTACTACCTATAACGAATCGCATAATAACCTTCCTTCCAAGTCAATCAAAACTGACAAGTGCAGAGGTTGCGCGATTAGGCACACTACGACATATTAGCATCTCGGCTTGGGCCATGTCAAGCTCTGACGAATCATAGTTACATGAAAATTAAGTAAACGATCCGCCGCATAACGGAACGAAGAGCGAAGAGACACTCCATCGGAGATGCCTTTTTCGCTCTTCCCCCTTATGCTAAGCCGTTAGCTATTAAGACTCGACCGTTACCGTTTCCGCTTCGTGCTGTTGTTCTTCGATCGGATCATCGTCCATTCCCGCTACATGAACGCTTCTATAACGCTGCATGCCGGTTCCGGCTGGAATGAGCTTGCCAATGATGACATTCTCTTTCAAGCCAAGCAATTGGTCGACTTTTCCTTTGATTGCGGCGTCAGTCAAGACACGCGTCGTTTCTTGGAACGATGCAGCGGACAAGAAGGAATCCGTCTCCAGCGAAGCCTTCGTAATACCAAGCAGGACCGGCTTCGCGACTGCCGGCTCTTTGCCGGACAGGATCGCATCGCGGTTTGCTGCTTCGTACTCGTGGATATCCACGAACGCGCCAGGAAGCAGCATCGTATCGCCAGCTTCAATGATGCGGATCTTCCGAAGCATCTGCTTCACCATAACCTCGATGTGCTTATCGTTGATTTCTACCCCTTGGTTACGGTAAACGCGCTGAACTTCTTGCAGAATATAGTTCTGCACGCCGCGGATGCCTTTAATGCGGAGCATATCTTTAGGGTCGATGGAGCCGTCCGTCAGCTCATCGCCGGCTTCGATTTGCTTGCCTTTGGCTACACGGATACGTGAACCGAAAGTGACGGCATATGTCTTAGATTCGGCTTCGCCCTGCACCTCGATCTCGCGGCGATCCTTCGTCTCGCGGATGTCTTTGATAACCCCGTCGATTTCGGAAATGATCGCTTGACCTTTCGGATTACGCGCCTCGAAAAGCTCTTGAATACGCGGCAAACCTTGCGTGATATCGTCTCCAGCTACACCGCCGGTATGGAATGTGCGCATTGTGAGCTGCGTTCCCGGTTCACCGATGGATTGTGCCGCAATGATACCGACCGCTTCGCCGATCTCCACGAATTTACCCGTTGCCAGGTTGCGTCCGTAACAGATTTTACATACGCCATGTCGAGCGCGGCAGCTCAGTACGGAGCGGATTTGAAGACTCTCGACGCCGGCAGCGATTACTTCCTCTGCTTTGTTCGAGTCGATCAATTGGTTACGGTGAAGGATGACTTCCCCGTTTTTCGGATTGCGAACCGTCTCAAAGGAGTAGCGGCCTTCAATACGATCGTAAAGGTCTTCGATAACCTCTTTACCGTCTTGAATTCTGCTGACTCTGAAGCCTTTGTCCGTTCCGCAGTCGTCTTCGCGCACGATAACGTCCTGTGCGACATCGACGAGACGACGGGTCAGGTAACCCGAGTCAGCGGTACGTAGAGCCGTATCGGCAAGACCTTTACGCGCACCGTGCGTCGAGATAAAGTACTCGAGGACGGTCAGGCCTTCACGGAAGTTCGATTTAATCGGCAACTCGATAATACGACCCGACGGGTTGGCCATCAGACCCCGCATGCCGCCAAGCTGCGTGATTTGCGATTTGTTACCCCGCGCTTTGGAATCCACCATGAGCATGATGGAATTGTAGCGATCCATCGATTTCATGAGGATATCCGTGATCTGATCTTTCGTTTTGCTCCAGATCTCGATAACGCGGTCATAACGTTCTTCATTCGTAATCAAACCGCGACGGTATTGATTCGAAACGACTTTGACTTTGTCTTCGGATTCTCTCAGGATGTCCTGTTTCTCCGTCGGCACGATAACGTCGGAAACGGCTACCGTGATACCCGCGCGCGTGGAATACGTGAATCCAAGTTGTTTAATATGGTCAAGCATGATGGAAGTACGCGTCGTGTGATATTGACGGAAACATTCCGCAATGATTAGACCAAGGTACTCTTTGCCCACGCCGCCGATTTGAGCAATGCCATTCATGAACTCGATCAGGTCTGCACCCTTCTCATGAACGAAATACTTATCCGGCGTCCCTTGAAGCAGATTCACTTTGGTCGGTTCGTTAATGAACGGGAAGTCGGCCGGGAAGATCTCATTGAAGATCACTTTACCGACAGTCGTGGAAATCAACGCTTTTTGCTGCGCGTCCGTGAAGGACGTCTTCTTCAGCACTTTAACCGGGATAAAGATCCGCGCATGCAGCGATACGATACCGCGTTGATACGCCGAGATCGCTTCGTTGACCGTCGCGAAAACAGAACCGTTGCCTTTGCCTTCTTTGTTATCCATCGTCAAGTAGAAGCTTCCTAGGACCATATCCTGCGAAGGCGTAACGACCGGCTTGCCGTCTTTCGGGTTCAAGATGTTACCCGATGCAAGCATCAGCAAACGCGCTTCTGCTTGTGCTTCGGCGGAAAGCGGTACGTGAACGGCCATTTGGTCACCGTCGAAATCCGCGTTATAAGCGGTACATACGAGCGGATGAAGCTTGATGGCGCGGCCTTCGACCAAGATCGGTTCGAATGCTTGAATACCGAGTCTGTGGAGCGTAGGGGCACGGTTCAGAAGAACCGGGTGCTCCTTGATGACTTCTTCAAGAACGTCCCAAACCTCAGGGCTTACGCGCTCGACTTTGCGTTTAGCGCTCTTGATGTTATGAGCCAGGTTTTTGTTGACCAGCTCTTTCATGACGAACGGCTTGAAGAGCTCAAGCGCCATTTCTTTCGGCAACCCGCATTGGAACATTTTCAAGCTAGGACCGACAACGATAACCGAACGACCGGAATAGTCGACCCGTTTACCGAGCAAGTTCTGACGGAAACGTCCTTGTTTCCCTTTCAGCATATGGCTGAGCGATTTAAGCGGACGATTGCCCGGGCCCGTTACAGGGCGGCCGCGGCGACCGTTATCGATCAGCGCGTCAACCGCTTCTTGCAGCATCCGCTTCTCGTTCTGCACGATGATATCCGGCGCGCCGAGATCGAGCAGACGCTTCAGGCGGTTGTTACGGTTGATTACGCGACGATACAAGTCGTTCAAGTCGGATGTCGCGAAACGGCCGCCATCCAGCTGAACCATCGGGCGAAGCTCCGGCGGGATAACCGGAAGCACGTCGAGAATCATCCATTCCGGCATGTTGCCGGAGTTGCGGAACGCTTCAATGACTTCAAGGCGTTTGATCGCGCGGTTGCGGCGTTGGCCTTGCGCCGTGCGAAGATCTTCCTTCAGCGTCTCGAGCTCGCGTTCGACGTCGATGTCTTGAAGCAGCTTCTTTACGGCTTCCGCGCCCATGCCCGCTTGGAATCCGTAGCCGTATTTCTCGCGGTAACTGCGGTATTCCTTCTCGGACAATAGCTGTTTCTTCTCAAGCGGCGTATCACCGGGATCGGTTACGACATAAGATGCGAAATAAATGATCTCTTCCAGCGAACGAGGCGACATGTCGAGCGCCAGACCCATACGGCTCGGAATCCCTTTAAAGTACCAAATATGCGATACAGGAGCTGCAAGCTCGATGTGTCCCATCCGTTCGCGGCGAACCTTCGCGCGCGTGACTTCAACGCCGCAGCGGTCGCAAACGACGCCTTTATAGCGCACGCGTTTGTATTTGCCGCAATGGCATTCCCAGTCCTTCGTCGGTCCGAAGATCTTCTCGCAGAAGAGACCTTCTTTCTCCGGCTTGAGCGTTCTGTAGTTAATCGTTTCCGGTTTCTTTACTTCTCCGCGGGACCACGATCGGATTTTATCCGGAGATGCCAATCCAATCTTCATATACTCGAAGTTGTTCACGTCCAACAAGGAGCAACCCTCCTTCGTCATGGTTCACTTTGTTCTTGCTGCTCGAATGCCGTACGGCCGGATCATGCCCGCGAAGGCATTCCCCGGCTTGATTCGCCCGTGAAGACGAATCGGCATCGTTTATCCAAAGGCAGTGGAAGCTGTTACTCCACGCCGACTTCCGCACCCTCAAGGTTGAGGTTGAGCTTATCGTTCGCCCCATCTTCATCGTCGTCGATTTCTTTCATCTCGATCTCTTCTTCGTTCTCGCTCAGGATTTTGACATCCATGCCCAAGCTTTGAAGTTCTTTGATCAAGACTTTAAACGACTCCGGAACGCCCGGTTCCGGAACGTTCTCGCCCTTCACGATGGACTCATACGTCTTGACGCGGCCGACGACATCATCGGATTTGACGGTCAAGATCTCTTGCAGCGTATAAGCGGCACCGTAGGCTTCGAGCGCCCAAACTTCCATCTCCCCGAAGCGTTGACCGCCGAACTGAGCTTTACCGCCCAGAGGCTGTTGCGTAACGAGCGAGTAAGGACCCGTGGAACGGGCATGGATTTTATCGTCGACCATGTGCGCCAGTTTGATCATGTACATGACGCCTACGGTAACTTCGCGCTCGAACGGCTCGCCGGAGCGACCGTCGTAGAGGATCGTTTTACCGTTGCGCTGCATGCCGGCTTCTTCCATGGAATCAAATACGTCATACTCGCGCGCTCCGTCGAATACCGGCGTAGCGGCGTGAATGCCAAGGCGTTTGCAAGCCATGCCCAGATGGACTTCCAGCACTTGGCCGATGTTCATCCGGGAAGGTACGCCCAGCGGGTTGAGCACGACCTCGACCGGCGTGCCGTCCGGCAGGAACGGCATATCTTCCTCAGGAAGGATACGCGCGATAACCCCTTTGTTACCATGACGGCCAGCCATTTTGTCGCCTTCGGAAATCTTACGTTTCTGAGCGATATAGGCACGAACCAACTGATTTACGCCAGGAGGCAGCTCGTCGCCGTTCTCGCGGGTAAATACCTTCACGTCTACCACGATGCCGTCGGTTCCGTGAGGAACGCGCAAGCTCGTATCGCGAACCTCGCGCGCCTTCTCGCCGAAGATCGCGTGAAGCAAACGTTCTTCCGCCGTCAGTTCCGTAACCCCTTTAGGCGTTACTTTACCGACGAGAATGTCGCCCGCGCTGATCTCGGCGCCGACGCGGATAATACCGCGTTCGTCTAGATTGCGAAGCGCTTCTTCGCCGACGTTCGGAATGTCGCGCGTGATTTCTTCCGGTCCGAGCTTCGTATCGCGCGCTTCGGACTCGTATTCCTCGATATGAATCGACGTATAGACGTCTTCTTTAACGAGTTTCTCGCTGAGCAGGATAGCATCCTCGTAGTTGTAGCCTTCCCACGTCATGAACGCGACGACGACGTTACGCCCAAGCGCCAATTCGCCCATTTCGGTGGAAGGACCGTCCGCAAGGATGTCGCCTTTTTTCACGATATCGCCTTTATGGCAAATCGGACGCTGGTTGATGCACGTTCCTTGGTTGGAGCGCATAAACTTATGCAGCTTGTGCTTGATCAAGTCGCCGGTAACCTGCTTGCCGTCGACCATCTCCACGCGGCGGACCCAAATTTCATTGGCGGATACGCGTTCGACGATACCGTCGTGTTTGGACACGATACACACGCCGGAATCTTTGGCGGACTTGTGCTCCATGCCGGTACCGACTAGAGGCGACTTCGGAATGAGAAGCGGAACGGCTTGCCGCTGCATGTTGGAACCCATGAGCGCGCGGTTGGAGTCATCGTTCTCAAGGAACGGAATGAGCGCCGTAGCCACGGACACGACCTGTTTCGGCGAGACATCCATGTAGTCCACACGTTCGGTCGGCATGGTCAAAATATTGTCCGCTTGCTTGTTGTAACGAACGATTACGGCATCTTCGACGAATTTGCCCTCTTCGTCCAACTTCGCATTCGCTTGCGCGATTACGTAGTTATCTTCTTCATCGGCGGTCAAATACGCGATTTGTTCCGTAACGACGCCGACTTTCGGGTCAACCCAGCGGTAAGGCGCTTCGATGAATCCATACTCGTTAATCCGAGCGAAGGTCGACAAGGAGTTGATCAACCCGATGTTCGGACCTTCCGGCGTCTCGATCGGACACATCCGGCCATAGTGGGAGTTATGAACGTCACGAACCTCGAAGCCCGCGCGTTCACGCGTCAAACCGCCAGGTCCCAATGCGGACAAGCGTCGTTTGTGCGTCAACTCGGCAAGCGGGTTCGTCTGATCCATGAATTGCGACAATTGGGAAGAACCGAAGAACTCTTTGATCGACGCGATAACCGGGCGAATGTTGATAAGCGCCTGCGGCGTGATCGCGTTGGCATCCTGGATGGACATCCGCTCGCGAACGACGCGCTCCATACGGGACAAACCGATACGGAATTGGTTCTGCAGCAGTTCGCCAACCGAACGCAAACGACGGTTGCCCAGATGGTCGATATCGTCCGTGCTTCCAACGCCGTGAAGCAAGTCGATGAAGTAATTGATGGAAGCAATGATGTCCGCAGGCGTGATATGCTTGACGGCTTTGTCGATGATTCCATTCGCAATGACCTTAATGACTTTGCTCTCGTCGAGCGGCGAGAATACGCTGACCGTTTGAAGAGGTATACTATCCGCATCAAGTACCCCATTGGCAACATGGTACGTTTTAAAGCCCACGTTGTTCTCCAAATAAGGAATCAGATCATCCAGCAGGCGACGGTCGATCATTTGACCTGCTTCCGCCAAGATTTCCCCCGTGCTCGGGTCGATCAAGGTTTCGGCCAACCGCTGATTGAACAACCGGTTCTTGATGTGCAGCTTCTTGTTGATTTTATAGCGGCCAACGTTGGCCAGGTCGTAACGCTTCGGATCGAAGAATCGCGCGACAAGAAGGCTCTTGGCATTATCCAACGTCGGCGGTTCGCCCGGACGAAGTCTTTCGTAAATTTCGATAAGCGCCTTTTCGGTAGAATCGGTGTTATCTTTATCGAGCGTGTTCCGGATATACTCGTCATGTCCCAGCAAATCCAAAATTTCGGCATCCGTGCCAAAGCCAAGCGCACGAAGCAGGACCGTAACCGGTATCTTACGCGTGCGGTCGATACGGACATAAATAATGTCCTTCGCATCGGTTTCGAGCTCCAGCCATGCGCCGCGGTTCGGAATCACCGTCGCCGTATAATTTCTTTTGCCGTTTTTGTCCACTTTCGTGCTAAAGTAAACGCTAGGCGAACGAACCAATTGGCTGACGATGACGCGTTCCGCGCCGTTGATGATGAACGTGCCCGTTTCCGTCATCAGCGGGAAATCGCCCATGAACACTTCTTGCTCTTTCACTTCGCCGGTTTCCTTGTTAATGAGCCGAACTTTAACACGCAGCGGTGCTGCATACGTCACGTCGCGTTCCTTCGACTCATCGACAGAATACTTAGGCTCGCCAAGTGAATAGTCGATGAACTCAAGCATCAAGTTACCCGTAAAATCCTGAATCGGCGAGATGTCTTGGAAAAGCTCAAGCAAGTCCTTCTCCAAAAACTTCTCGTACGACTTTTGTTGGATTTCAATCAGGTTCGGAACTTCGAGCACCTCGCGGATGCGGGCATAGCTTCTACGCGTGCGACGCCCATACTGAACAAGTTGTCCTGCCAACTTAACCTCACCCCTCATGTCTGCTTCACAGAAAGTGAACAATGACCTTGTATACACAAACATTGCTGTAACCAGAATGTGCAGCAGGCAAATTCTGATTCAAATAAAGAAAAGCCCTTATCGAAAATTCGAAAAAAGAGCATGCTTCTGTCAGTCAATCTTCTACGCGCACAACCCGTAAAAGTCTCATATCAAGTAATTTTGACCCAAAACGTAAACATTATACGTCAAACTCGCTACTTTTATACACCCAAAATAGCGCTTGACATTTTAGTCGACTAAAGAGATTGCACCCATTTTAATGCTGACATTTTATAATGATACCATATCAGGCAAGTCGAGTCAACAAATGATTCCGTTTCCCTATTGCTCTTTCCTGGCCCTGAAGATACGGTACCCTTTTTCTTTCGTTACCTCTTCCACATTACCGAAGATTGATTCCAACTTCGCTTCCGCGGACGGTGCCCCCTGCTTCTTCTGAATGACGACCCACATGGATCCCCCCGGCTTCAGCAGTCCGGCTCCTTCTTCGAAAATCCGGTGGACAACCTCTTTCCCTGCCCGGATCGGCGGGTTCGTAATGATCGTATCGAACGCATGATCACGCACGCTTTCGTAAACGTTGCTTTGCAAGACCACCGTATTCGTAATGCCATTAAGGTGGACGTTCTCCCGAGCAAGCGCAACCGCGCGCTCATTGATATCGATCATTGTTACAAGACCGGCCGGCGCGAGTTTTGCCACCGTTATGCCGATAGGCCCATAGCCGCAACCGACATCCAACGTACGTCCGTTTTCGTCAATTTCAAGCGCATCGATGAGCACGCGGCTTCCAAAATCGATACCCGTTTTCGAAAATACGCCTGCATCGGTCATGAAACGCAGTTTGCAGCCGCGCAGCACCGTTTCTACTACCTGACGATCGTGCTTGGTTCCGGGCGATTGCGTATAGTAGTGGTCCGCCATATCATCCCTCCTGATTCCGCCGGCAAGTCAACTCATAAGGAAACCCCTTGAAGCGAACGCTTCAAGGGGTTTGCCGCCGATGAGCGGGTTATTACTTCACTTCTACGGAAGCGCCAGCTGCTTCGAGTTTTTCTTTAACAGCTTCAGCATCCTCTTTGGATACTTTTTCTTTAATGGCTTTAGGAGCGCCGTCAACAAGGTCTTTCGCTTCTTTCAGGCCAAGACCTGTGATTTCGCGAACGACTTTGATAACGTTGATTTTGGAAGCGCCAGCGTTGTTAAGGATAACGTCGAATTCGGATTGCTCTTCAACGACAGCTGCTGCTGCTCCGCCGCCCATTGCTACAGGTGCTGCAGCAGTTACGCCGAATTCTTCTTCGATTGCTTTAACCAGGTCGTTCAATTCAAGAACGTTCATGCCTTTGATGGCTTCCAAGATTTGCTCTTTACTCATGAGATAAACCTCCAATAATTTGTTTTAGTGTGGTCGTGCCTGTTATCCGGCGAGCCGGGATCGTAGATGACTTGACCGAAGGTCTCGTCAAAGCAATTAATGATGAATCCTGTGTCGACTGTAGGTCGCGACAAACCAATCATCCTTGGACGAATGCTGTGTCGACCATAGGTTTCAACAAGCCAATCATCCTTAAGCTTCTTGTTTTTCAGCGACAGCTTTAACCGCAAGGGCGAAGTTGCGCATAGGTGCTTGGAGCACGCTGAGGAGCATGGAGAGCAAACCTTCGCGCGAAGGCAGATCTGCCAGCGCTTTGATTTGATCCGCGTTAAATACTTGACCTTCTACAACGCCGCCTTTCAATTTCAAAGCGTCGTTCTTCTTGGCGAAGTCAGCCAGTATTTTGGCTGGAGCAACTGCGTCTTCTTTGCTGAAAGCCACGGCCGTAGGGCCGGCCAGAATAGCATCCAAGTCAGTCAGTTCCGCGTTTGCAGTCGCACGGCGAACGAGCGAGTTTTTCAAAACTTGAAACTCGACGTTTGCTTCGCGCAATTGTTTACGCAGTTCCGTTACTTGCGCAACGTTAAGACCGCGGTAATCGGCTACGACCGTGCTGGAGCTCTCGCGGAGTTTCGCCGTGATTTCTGCAACAGCCTGCTCTTTACCTTGAATAATTTTTGCGTTTGCCAAAATGTACACCTCCCGTTATGTTGTCAACATCCCGATTGTTGCAGCGGATTCCTTCCCCCGCGATGCATGAGAAAGGCCCCCGCAGACAGTGCGAAGGCCATGATGGTCCGTTACTCGCCCTACTCAAAAGAAGGGCGCACAAACACGTTTATCATAACACCTCGGTAGGAAATTAAGCCGGTGGCCGGCACCTACTGTCTTCGGTATGCATATTCGATTCTAAATTCCCGTTCGTTCTCTTAGCGGAACGAAGCGGCGTTCAAACGAGCGCCAGGTCCCATCGTGGAGGAAACGGAAATGCCTTTCAGGTAAACCCCTTTAGCCGCAGCCGGTTTCGCGCGGTTCAGTGCGTCGATCAGCGTTTTCAAGTTCTCGTTCAGCTTTTCGGAGTCGAACGAAACTTTGCCGATTGGCGCATGGATTTGACCTGCTCTGTCAAGACGGTATTCAATCTTACCAGCCTTGATTTCTTGGACGGCCTTCGTAACGTCGAACGTTACCGTACCTGCTTTAGGATTAGGCATTAAGCCCTTACCGCCGAGGATACGCCCGAGTTTACCCACTTCGGCCATCATGTCCGGAGTCGCAACGCAAACGTCGAACTCGAACCAGCCTTGTTGGATTTTAGCGATTACATCAGCATCGCCGACATAATCCGCGCCAGCCGCTTCTGCTTCTTTGGCTTTGTCGCCTTTCGCAAAAACGAGAACGCGTTTGGTTTTACCAGTTCCGTGCGGGAGTACAACGACGCCACGAACGGCTTGGTCTTGTTTCTTAGGATCTACGCCCAGACGCACCGCAACTTCAACGGTTTCGTCGAACTTTGCACTAGCGGCTTTCTTCACGAGTTCGATCGCTTCGGCCGACTCGTATGTTGCTTCAACATCAATCAGCTTCGTAGCTTCTTGATATTTTTTACCGTGTTTAGCCATTAGAATTCTCCTCCTTATGTGGTAATAACGGAAATTCCTCCAACTGTTCCTGGAGACCCTCCCACCCGACAAAAAACGCATTGTTCCGTCGGTCAGACAACGTACTCTAGCGTGTCTAATGCAGATGACGATCGAAGATTAGTCCTCGATGACAACGCCCATGCTGCGTGCAGTACCTTCGACCATGCGCATAGCTGCCTCGACGGAAGCCGCGTTAAGGTCTGGCATTTTTTGTTCGGCGATCTCGCGAACGACAGAACGTTTAACCGTTGCGACTTTCTTCTTGTTCGGCTCGCCGGATCCTTTAGCGATCTTAGCAGCGACGCGAAGCAGTACGGCAGCCGGCGGCGTTTTCGTTTCGAAAGTGAACGAACGGTCCTCGAATACCGTAATTACAACCGGAATGATAAGACCCGCTTGATCGGCCGTACGAGCGTTGAACTCTTTACAGAACGCCATGATGTTAACCCCTGCTTGACCAAGCGCTGGACCGATCGGCGGAGCCGGATTCGCTTTACCCGCTGGAACTTGCAGTTTTACCAACTTGATGACTTTCTTTGCCATGATGACACCTCCTTGCCGTAGTAATCACATGTTCTCAGTAGAAACAGGCTTATTATACCTTCTCCACTTGGCCGTAATCCAGCTCAACCGGAGTTTCCCTGCCGAACATGTTGACGTGAACCTTCAGCTTGCTTTTGTCGAGCAGAATTTCTTCTACCGTTCCGACAAAGTTAGCGAACGGCCCGACTTTAACACGTACCGTTTCCTTCAAATCGAATTCGATTTTAGGTTTCGGTTCTTCCATGCCCATGTGTTTCAAAATTTGTTCCACTTCATCAGGCAACAGCGGAGTTGGTTTTGAACCAGAGCCAGTTGAACCGACAAACCCGGTAACGCCCGGAGTGTTGCGAACGACATACCAAGAATCGTCGGTTTGAATCATCTCGACGAGGACATATCCGGGGTAAACTTTACGCATGACGGTTTTTTTCTTACCGTCCTTGTCTACCACTTCTTCCTCCATCGGGACGAGCACGCGGAAGATCTTGTCTTCCATGCCCATGGATTCAACGCGTTTCTCGAGGTTCGCCTTCACTTTGTTCTCATAACCCGAATACGTGTGGACTACATACCATCTTTTTTCCATCATTTCCATAACAAGCCACCCTTGGCCCCTTCTTAAACAATCAGTTCGACCAATGCGGAAATTCCGATGTCAAGTACCCAAAAGTAAATTGTCACAGCTATAATCGTGAAGAACACAACGAGGGAATAGCTTGTCAATTCCTTGCGGCTTGGCCAGCGGACTTTCTTTAATTCCGCGAAGCTGTCGGTGAAGAAGGAAAACGTCGACCCGAAGCTTTGCTTCAGCTTAGCTAAAAATGCCACGTCCACACCTCCAAATTGACCTATCTTGTTTCGCGATGAGGAGTATGCTCGTTACAATACTTGCAAAACTTCTTCATCTCAATACGGTCAGGGTGATTCCGTTTGTTCTTGCTGGAAGCATAGTTTCTTTGTTTGCAGTTTGTGCAAGCCAACGTAATAATTACCCGCATTGTTGACACCTCCCAAACTAAGCATCGATAAAGTTTAAAGCACTGTATGTGAAACTAGCCTGATTGACCCATAATAAAAAAAGACCTATTTAGGGCTACCAAAACACTTTATCACAAGCAATAGGGAGTGTCAATGCAAATCCGTTCCGAAGTACCTCTCTATTAGCCCGTAAAATGTATGTCGCGGTACAAGGCAACAACGCAAAGCAGGCGAAAATTTCCTCTTCGTCCGTATCAGTATCGTCACCCGGCGGCTGTTTCAAACGCCAAGTAATCCTTTCCATAAAAAAAGAGCCTTGCTCGGCTCTTATCAGACGGGTATTAAATTCCGATGTCGCGGACTTCCAAATAACGTTCCAGCTTTCGTTTCACGCGTTGCAACGCATTATCGATCGACTTCACGTGGCGGTCCAAATCGACGGCGATCTCCTGATAAGACTTGCCGTCCAGATAAAGCATCAGCACCTTGCGTTCCAAATCGCTGAGTATCTCGGACATCTTATCCTCAAGGCCGACGAATTCTTCTTGATTAATAATTAATTCTTCCGGATCGGACACTCGCGTTCCGCAAATGACGTCCAGCAACGTCCGGTCGGAGTCCTCGTCATAAATAGGCTTGTCCAGCGAAACGTAAGAGTTCAACGGAATATGCTTCTGCCGCGTGGCCGTCTTGATGGCCGTGATGATCTGCCGCGTAATGCAAAGCTCGGCAAACGCTTTGAAGGAAGCAAGCTTATCGCCTTTGAAATCTCGTATCGCCTTATAGAGTCCGATCATGCCCTCTTGGACTATATCCTCGCGGTCGGCCCCGATGAGAAAATAGGAACGCGCTTTAGCCCGGACAAAGTTCTTGTACCTATTGATCAAATACTCCAACGCTTCGCCGTCGCCTTCGCGAACCATTTCGACAACGTCTTCGTCCGTTTTGCAGTCAAAGTCCAGCGTTTTCCATTCTCTGAGGTCGATGCTCACGAACAATCCCTCCGGCTCGAAAGGCGTAAATGCCTTTAACTTCAGCAGCGCAATAATTAACCGGCCCGCAATGTAGTAATAACAGATCGTGTACGCCAAGTTCGTATCGGTACGATCTAGCAGCAATCCCCGTTCAGAAACATAGACTCAGTATACATTACGTAACCTTTAACCGTCAATGACGATCATGCCTCGACACTGCTAATTATCTAGCAAAAATGGGATTTTGCACCTGGAAAAAGGGCATCTGCGTCATCTAATTTCACCCGAAGATTACGCCGAATTAACATTGTCATTCTCCTCTGCGCCACTTTTCCAGTTTCAGCCGAACATCCATGCTCAAGTTGCCGTCCAGCTCGTTTCGCGCTTTATTCTTTTGATCGACTTTCTGCTCGATGGCTTTGCGGTTCTGCTTGATTTCGATGAGGAGCTCGCGGGCCGAGATACGGAGCGCGCCTTTGCCGAACGCCACATGCTGCTCCACCAAGTCGGACGTGGCGACATGAATGTTCCGGCTGCGCATGGCCATCTCCGAAGCAAGGCGCTCGATGCACGAATCCGCGGTTTCCTTCTCCTTCGTGTATACGACCGTTAGCCGATGCTGCTTGAACGTGGAACCGACGCCCGGAACCTGATGCGCGTCGAACACGACGATGACCGTCATCCCGGTAAAGCCTTGATAGTCCGCAAGCATCTCGAGCAGCCGGTCCCGCGCGTCTTCCAGGTCCTTATCCCGCAGAGCCGCCAACTCCGGCCAAGCTCCGATCATGTTATACCCATCGACGAGTAGAACGTCATCACGCCGTTTCACGGTTACTTGCCAAGACGCTGCCGCAATACTTCATACATCAGCACGCCGGCAGCGACGGACGCATTCAACGAATTCAACTGTCCGTGCATGGGAAGCTTGATCAGAAAATCGCATTTCTCGCGGATCAGCCTTCCGATTCCCTTGGCTTCGTTGCCGATGACGATGGCAAGCGGCATATCGAATTTCATGCCGGAAGCGAACACGTCCCGCTCCGCGCCGACATCCGCGCCCGCAACCCAGACGCCCGCTTCCTTGAGCTTGTCGATCGTTTGCGCCATATTCGTTATCCGCGCAACCGGCACGTATTCGACCGCGCCCGCCGAAGTCTTGCTTACCGTTGCCGTCAAGGAAGCAGACCGGCGCTTCGGAATGACGACGCCGTGCACGCCCGTGCACTCCGCCGTCCGGAGAATCGAGCCCAGGTTGTGCGGATCCTCGATCTCGTCGAGCAGCAGAAAGAACGGCATCTCGCCGCTTTCCTTCGCGCGCGCCAGCAGCTCCTCCACTTCGAAATAACGGTAAGCCGCAGCCTGTGCGACGACTCCTTGGTGAGCGGCGCCGTCCACCATTTGATCCAGCTTGCGCTTATCGACAATCTGCACGACAAGCCCTGCTTTCTTGGCTTCCAGCATAATCGGCTGGGCGTTCTTCTGCGCTTGCTCCGCCACCCAAATCTTGTTGATCTCGCGTCCGGAACGCAGTGCCTCCATCACGGGGTGTTTGCCCGCGATCCATTCCTGCGATTCTTCTTCATGCTCGCGCATCTTGATTCTCCTTCGTCTTGCCGTGGTCTTCCGCTTCGATGGCATCGCCGATCGCGATCGCCATCAGCTCGCGCAGACGCCCGACCTGCTTTCCGTAGTAAAGGTACCCGACGAGGCACTCCAATGCCGTCGCCTGTTGATAGTGAGCGGGATCCGCATTTTTCGGCACGGTGCCGGACTTCGCGTTGCGTCCCCGCCGCACGATGTCCGCTTCCTCTTCCGTCAGATGAGGCCGCCATTTCTCCAAGATGAGGAACTGCGCTTTGGCCGACACGAACTGCGTCGCCTGCCTGTGCAGGTGATGCGGCTTATGATTGGGCAGCGAAATGAGATATTGCCGTACGAACACCTCGTATACCGCATCGCCGATGTAAGCGAGCACGATGGGATTCATAAGGTTGACGGGTTTCGTCGGCTCGTGAAACCAGAGGTTCAGGTCTTCCGGATGCCCGTCGGTCATTTGCGTTTCCAACGAATGCCTTGCGGCGTATCTTCCAGAATAATGCCTTGATCGTTCAACAGGTCGCGAATCTCGTCGGCCCGTTTCCAATTCTTGCTGGCTCGCGCTTCCGTCCGTTCCAAGATCAGTGCGTCGATCTCGTCGTCCAGCAGCTCTTCCTCGGCCGGCAATAGTCCGAATACGCGATCGAACGACTCGAACGCTTCAAGCAACAACCGCAGCGCTTCCGGGGAGACAACCGAACGCTGCAGATGCAGATTCGTCTCGCTCACCAGCTCGAATACCGCGGTGATGGCATCGGGCGTATTGAAGTCATCGTCCATTTTGGCATTGAACTGTGCTTTGATGTCCGCGACACGCGCTTGCAGCGCAGCCAGTTCTTCTCCCGGCGCGCTGACCGCGGCCGCCATCCGGTGCTTGATGTTCGACACGGAATTGGCGATGCGCTCGATGCTGTTCTCCGCCTGCGCGATCGTTTCGTCGCTGAAATTAAGCGGACTGCGGTAATGCGCCGACAGCATGAAATAGCGAATGACCGCCGGTTTGATCCGCGTCAGCATATCCTGCACCGTGACCCCGTTGCCGAGCGACTTGGACATTTTCTCGTTATTGATGTTGATATAGCCGTTATGCATCCAGTAATTGGCGAGCGGCTTGCCCGTCACCGATTCCGACTGCGCGATTTCGCACTCGTGATGCGGGAATTGCAGGTCATGCCCGCCGCCGTGGATATCGAGCGTATCGCCCAAGTATTTACGCGCCATCGCCGAGCATTCGATATGCCAGCCCGGACGGCCTTGGCCCCAGGGGCTCGCCCAGTTGATCTCGCCGGGCTTCGCCGCTTTCCAGAGCACGAAATCCTGGCCGTTCTCTTTGCGCTCGTCCACGCCGATCCGGATGCCGAGCTGCAGCTCCTCCAAATTCTGATGCGACAGCTTGCCGTAATCCGGAAACGTGCTCGTACGGAAGAAAACGTCGCCGCCGTTCTCGTAGGCATGCCCGTGCGCAACCAGTTCTTCGATCAACGCGATGATCTCCGGAATGTTCTCCGTCACCCGCGGGTTGATCGTCGCTTTATGAATGCCGAGGCCTTCGATGTTCTCGTAGAAAGCCGCTATGAAGCGCTCGGCCACTTCCGGTACCGTCGTTCCGAGCTGCTCTGCTTTGCGGATCAATTTGTCGTCGACGTCGGTAAAGTTAACCACGTAATTCACGTCGTAATCGAGCGATTCCAAATAACGGCGAACAACGTCGAAGAATATTGCGGGACGCGCATTGCCGATATGAATGTAGTCATAGACCGTCGGTCCGCAAACGTACATGTTTACTTTACCCGGCACGAGGGACTTGAAATCTTCCTTCTCGCGGGTCAACGTATTATAAATGCGCAGGGTCATGATCTTGTTTCTCCTCCCGCCACAGGCTGTTTATGTTTCTCGTGTCTTTCTTGCTTATCCTGTCTTTCTTGCTTATCCTGTCGTTCCATCTCCAATTCCGCCCGCAGTTCCGCCACTTCCTTCTGCATGGCGCGCAGCATCTCGATAACGGGATCGGGGAGCTGCGTGTGGTCGAGTCGATCGGCGACCCGGGCGCCGTTGCGCTTGACGATCCGCCCCGGGATGCCGACGACCGTGCTGTTGGCCGGAACCTCCCGAAGCACGACGGAATTCGCGCCGATATTCACATTGTCTCCAACCTTGAACGAGCCTAGAACCTTGGCGCCGGATGCAAGGACGACATTATTGCCGATCGTCGGATGCCGCTTGCCCTTTTCTTTCCCCGTGCCGCCCAGCGTGACGCCTTGATAGATGATGACGTTGTCGCCGATTTCGCAGGTTTCGCCGATGACGATGCCCATCCCGTGATCGATGAACAAGCGTTCGCCGATTCGCGCCCCGGGATGAATCTCGATGCCGGTGAAAAACCGGCTCGTCTGCGAAATGATCCGCGCGAGCGTGAACCACTTGCGCTTGAACAAGGCGTGCGCGATCCGGTGCGCCCAGATGGCATGCAGCCCCGAATAGGTGAATACGACCTCGAACATGTTACGGGCGGCGGGGTCGTTCTCAAGCACAGCTTGGATGTCGGATTTCATATTGCGCAGCATGGTCAAGCCCCCTCTCTCTACCGAACCAAGATGACAATCTTTGCCCCGAATCTGAAAGCGAAATAAAAAGCCCCCGCAGCCTATTGAGGCTGCAGAGGCGTATTCACGCGGTTCCACTCTGCTTCGCAGCGCCTGCATGGGCAAGCGCGAACGTTCTTATTCGCCCGTAACGAGGACGATATCGTCATCACCCACCCTGCGCGCGGCAGTTCGGAGATGCGGCTCCCAGGCGCAATGTTTATCTCCGGAAATCGGCGACTTCCACCCGATCGAACTTTAACCATGCATGCACGGCTCCATTCGAAAGGTCGCCATCTCTGAAATTCCCGTTTGAAATAAACGATCCTGTTCGTTGCCTTATGGATGTAAACGAAGCTGATCGAGTTAAAGATAATTACCTCAAGTATAGCCCACAGTCCTAGAACTGACAAGTGGCCTCCGCCCGGACATTGTCCGTATCCGCCGATTAACCCAAGCGGGCCAGCAGACGTTCCTGCACCTTCGCTTGTCCGAGCAGGACGATGGTCGCATTCAAATCGGGACCGTGCGTCTGGCCCGTCAAGGCGGCGCGTATCGGCATGAACAATTGCTTGCCCTTGAAGCCGGTCGCCTGCTGCACGGATTTGATCGCCGCTTTGATCCCGTCGACGTTCAATTGCTCCATGGCCTTGACCTGGTCCAGGAACGCCGCAAGCACGACCGGAACCTGTTCTTCCGCAAGCACGGCTATCGCTTCTTCCTCGTCTGCGGGGTTTGCCAGGAAAAACAGTTCCGTCAGCGGCACGATCTCCGAAGCGGACCGGAGCTTATCTTGGTACAGTGCCACGAGATCGTTGACCCAGCCGCGCTGGCTCTCGGACAACACGCCCGTCACCCGTCCAGCCGTCTCCAAATGCGGAAGACAGAGTTCCACGACCCGGGAAAGCTCGGTCTTCTTCAGATATTCATTGTTCATCCAAGCCAGCTTGTTCGTATCGAATACGGCCGGGCTCTTGCTCAGGCGGTTGGCCGTGAACGCGGCGACCAGCTCTTCGCGCGTGAAGATCTCCTGCTCGCCCTCCGGCGACCAGCCCAACAACGCGATGAAATTAAACATCGCTTCCGGCAAATACCCAAGCTTGTCGTACTGCTCGATGAACTGAATGATCGATTCGTCGCGTTTGCTCAGCTTCTTGCGGGTCTCGTTCACGATCAGCGTCATGTGACCGAAAACCGGCGGCTCCCAGCCCAACGCTTCGTAAATCATCAGCTGGCGCGGCGTATTGGAAATATGGTCTTCCCCGCGGAGCACATGGCTGATCGCCATCAAATGGTCATCCAGCGCCACGGCGAAATTGTAAGTCGGAATGCCGTCCTTCTTCACGATGACGAAATCGCCGATGCCATCGGATTCAAAGCTGATCTGCCCTTTGACCAGGTCGTCGAACGTATACGTTTTGTTCTCGGGCACGCGGAAACGGATGCTCGGTATGCGGCCATCCGCTTCGAACGCGGCCCGCTCCTCCGCCGTCAAATTGCGGTGCTTGCCGGAATAGCGGGGCATCTCGCCGCGGGTCGTCTGCTCTTCCCGCTCCTGCTCCAGCTCTTCCTCCGTGCAATAGCATTTATAAGCAAGGCCGCGATCAAGCAGCTCCTGCCAGTATTCGCGGTAAATATCCAGCCGTTCCGTTTGGCGATACGGACCGTAGCCTCCGCCGATATCCACGCTCTCGTCCCACGTAATGCCGAGCCATTTCAAATACGTCAGTTGACTCTCCTCGCCGCCCGCGACGTTCCGCTTGACGTCGGTGTCTTCGATCCGGATAATGAATTTTCCGCCGAGGTTGCGGGCGAACAAATAATTGAATAAGGCCGTTCTGGCGTTGCCGATATGCAAATGCCCCGTCGGCGAGGGCGCATAACGCACTCTGATTTGATCGGACATGACCTGTCGATCCCTCCCGTCATCTATCGTATTGGTGAATCATAGCATAACCTTCACGAGGCAGACAACCGCCTGCGCGGCAATCCCTTCACCCCGCCCCGTGAAGCCGAGCTGCTCCGTCGTCGTCGCTTTCACGTTCACTTGCGTGCGCTCTTCCGCTTCGAGCGCGCCTGCGATAACGTCAACCATCTGTGGGATATACGGCGCCATCTTCGGCCGTTGCGCGATGATCGTCGCATCCACGTTGCCGAGTTTATAGCCCCGTTCCTTGATCAGCCCCCAGATATGCTCCAGAAGCTTCAGGCTATCCGCGTCCTTGAAGGCCGGATCCGTATCCGGAAAATGCTTCCCGATATCACCGAGGCCCAGCGCCCCCAGCACTGCGTCGCTGATCGCATGCAGCAGCACGTCCGCATCGGAATGGCCGAGCAATCCCCGTTCGTATGGAATCGTAACGCCCCCAATGATGCATGGTCGCCCTTCCACCAGCTGATGCACGTCAAAACCTTGTCCCACTCGAATCATGTGTCCGCTCTTCTCCCCCGCTCGCCGCTTGCCAGCAGAAATTCCGCGTATGGCAAATCATCCGGCGTCGTTATTTTGATATTCGTGTAATCCCCTTCGGCAACCGATACCGATACCCCGAGCCGCTCGACCGCCATCGCGTCGTCGGTTCCCACGAAACGGTCGTCCGCCGCCTGCCGAAGTCCTCGTTCCAGCAGAGAACGGCGAAAAGCTTGCGGCGTTTGAATCGCCCACAAGCTTCGCCGTTCAGGGGTCGCGGTAATGACGCCGCCTTCGTTCACCTGCTTAATCGTATCTTTCACGGGAACAGCCAGCACGGCGGCGCCCGTCATTGCCGCTTTCGCCATGCAGGCTCGAACCGCCCGATGAGTCGCGAACGGCCGTACGCCGTCATGCACCATCACCCAATCGACGTCTCCGCTTAAGACTTCCAGCCCCAGCTGCACGGAATGCTGACGCTCGCTGCCGCCCGCGGCGACCGATTTCACTTTATGAAGTCCATACTGGGGAATCCATGCCTCGCAGCGCCCCACGTCCTGCTGACCGACGACCACGCAAACTTCCGCGATCTCGTCCATGGTTTCGAACGTCTCCAAGGTGTGAACGAGAATAGGCTTGTCCCGCAGCAGCAAGTACTGCTTGCTCTCCGCCGTCCCCATCCGGGTTCCGCGTCCTGCCGCCACGACGACGACGCCCCATTTTGCAACTGCCTCTGCCAATGCCATCAACCGCCCCGACGCAGACTTCGATCATCCCTTCGGCCAAAACGAGCGCCGGCAGGGAAAATCATCCGTGTACTATCATACCGCGTTACTGCGCTTTTTCCAACAGCTTCGGCTTGGCGAAAATCATTCTTCCCGCGGATGTCTGCAGCACGCTCGTCACCAGGACTTCCATCGTGGTACCGATGTAGTCGCGGCCGCCTTCCACGACGATCATCGTGCCGTCGTCCAGGTAAGCGACGCCTTGACCGTGTTCCTTGCCGTCCTTAATGACCTGCACGACGATTTCTTCGCCCGGCAGCACGACCGGCTTCACCGCATTGGCGAGATCATTGATGTTCAGGACGGACACGCCCTGAAGCTCGCAGACCTTGTTCAGGTTGAAATCGTTCGTGACGACCTTGCCATGCAGCACTTTGGCCAGCTTTACGAGCTTGCTGTCCACTTCGCCGTCTTCCATGTCGCCTTCGTAGATCAGCACTTTGACGTCCAGCTCTTTCTGGATCTTGTTGAGGATGTCTAGCCCCCTGCGGCCGCGGTTGCGTTTGAGGAGATCCGACGAGTCCGCGATATGCTGCAGCTCCTCCAGCACGAATTCCGGAATGACAAGCGTCCCCTCGATAAACCCGGTCTTGCAAATATCCGCGATCCGGCCGTCGATGATCACGCTGGTATCCAGAATCTTGTGCTCCTCGTACGTGCTCTCTTCGTCCTGCTGCCGGACCGACTTCGCGCTCCGTTCGGTAAAAGCCGCGATGCGTTCCGCCAGTTCCTCGCGTTTGTTCAAACCGATTCGCATGCCCGCATAGCCGAAGAAAACGGTCAACGCAACGGGAATCATCATCCATGCGCCGCTAAGCCCGGACAGAGCCGGATACAAAAGTGCCGAAAGCGCCAATCCGCCAAGCAGCCCGGCTCCGCCGGAAAACAGTTCCGCCGTCGGTACGGCCGACACCCGTTCCGCGCCTTGCCGCATCCATTTCTCCAATGGAGCCGCCAATACCGATGCCAATACGAGCCCGCATATCGCGCCGATAACCACGCTGTAATAGCTTCCCGAATGCTGCATAATTCCGCTCGCAGGCGCCGCCCAGCTTAAGCCGCTGTTAACGGAGCCGAATAGTTGTGCTCCCATAACGCCGCCAAATACCAATCCCATCCCTTGAATCATTCGTTTCATCATATAAATCCACCTCCATTACAATTATGTTCCAATTATTGTCACGTTAATCGCCTGGAGGGCGGGAATGCATTAGAAATTATTAACTTCGGCGATTATCGGGACAAATCGTTCAAATCCGTTTTGAAATGATCCGCATTGGGGCTTATAATAGTACCAAAGCAACCCATTCCCGAAATGAGGTGGAACCGATGAATGCACCAACGTTGGAGCAATTCCAGCAGCAAGTGTCCGAACTGCTGCTGCGTCATCGCAGCTTGTTGGACGTCATGTCCAAATACGGACAGTCCGGCGCTTCCGTGAACCGCGCGGTCGCCAAATCCGTCACTGAATGCGGATGCATCGAATTGAATGCCCGCAAGCAGCAGTATGAAGACGATTTCAATTTAGAGAAGGCTAAGACGAAGCTTCATCACCACATCAACGGCGAACTATGCGAGCATTGCAAGGAAGCCATTCAGAACGAGCTGGGACGCAACCTTTTCTATATGTCGGCCATGGCGAATCTGCTCGACATCAAGCTCGACGATGTTATCGAACGCGAATCGGATAAGTGCAGCACGCTTGGACTGTTTAATTTAACGTAATGAACGAACCGTCGGCATTGGGATCGGAACCAGGAATATAACAAAGACCGCCCGGCCTCTCGATTAGGAGAGATCGGGCGGTCTTTATCTTATTGCGCGAATCAAGCGCTGTGTTCGCTGTGAACCGCCGGTTCTTCTTGAAGCTGGTTTTCCAAACGGCGTTTGCGTTTTTTATTCGGGAGGCGCCGATCAACGTTTTTTTTTAAGCCATAGAGCGCGTAAAGCACCAACGGCACGAAAATAATTTTGGATAAGTGGTGCGGGAACAAGATGCCGAGGGCAACCGCGACGACGACGATAATCGGAACGACCCAGATCGCGTTCTTCGGAATGCCAAGCTTCTTGAAGTTGGGATAACGGATCGTGCTGACCATCAGGAACGAAAGGACGAGCGTGCTGATCATCAACACGGAGATCGTAATGTCCTTGTGGAATAACGCCAACGTAGCCAAAACGCCGCCCGCCGCAGGGATCGGAAGGCCGATGAAATAACCCGGCATGCTGGAAATGACGTTGAACCTCGCCAACCGCAGCGCTCCGCAAATCGGAAATAGCGCGGTGATGATCCATGCCGGTGCCGGATTCAATTCTTGGAACGCGACGCTGTACATAATGAACGCCGGCGCCACGCCGAAGGAAATGACATCCGATAAAGAATCCAATTCTTTGCCAAATTCGCTTTGCGCGTTAAGTGCCCGCGCTACCCGTCCATCGACGCCGTCCATGAGCATGGCGATGATAACCATCATCGCGGCCAGCTCCGGCTTGGCGTTATCGGGAAAGATCAGAATAACGGCAATTATGCCTAAAAACAAATTCGCCACCGTAAAAAGACTCGGTATCGACTTCGTGATCATTTGCTCCACCTCATCTTTACTATGCCCCAAAACTGCAAAAATACAGTAATGGAGGGCAAACTTGAGAAAAAACTTCTATTCTGAAGTTTCGCTAACGACAAAGGTGTGAATTGTAAGTTGTACCCAGCTTCTGTCTGCATTCCCTCATTGTATGGGATTTAAATTTGTCTGTCAATGAACATCTGCTCTTGGATCCGCTTCAAGCCTTCCTTGATCGTTCGGGCGCGCACCTCGCCGATGCCGTCCACGGAATCCAATTCCTCGATCGTCGCCATCAGAACATGGGGCAACGTGCCGAACCGTTCGACCAGGTTATTGATGATTCCGGCAGGGAGTCTCGGAATCCGGCTGAGCAGCCGGTAACCGCGAGGCGCCACCATTTCCTCGGAAACCGCGTTGAAACCGCCATACCCCAACAGCTTTAGGATTTGCGGCAGATCGAGCAGTTCCTCGGAGCTGAGCTTGCGGATATTCGTGCGAGTCTCCTTTACCCGATCCTCGGAAGGATCCTTCGCGTAATCCTTCAGCAGGAACCAGGCTTCCTCCTCCACGCCGCCGACCAGTTCATCCATCTGCATACTGATCAGCCGGCCTTCCGTTCCGAGCTCGTTGACGTAGCGTTTGATTTCCATTTTGACGCGAATGACCATTTCCACCCGCTTGATGACGTGCGCCACTTCCTGCAACGTGACCATCTCCTCGAACTCCAGCGCGGACAGGTTCGTGAAGGACTGGCCGAGTACCACTTTGTATTTCTCCAGCGTCTGTATGGCTTGGTTGGCTTTGGTCAGAATGACGCCCATTTCCTTTAACGCATATCGGAATTGCCCTTGGTACAACGTGATGATATTCCGCCGCTGCGAGATGGATACGACCAGCTTTCCCGTTTGCTTAGCCACGCGTTCCGCCGTCCGATGCCGAATCCCGGTCTCGATGGATGAGATCGAGCTGTCCGGGATGAGTTGCGTGTTCGCGTACAAGATCCGTTTGCGGTCCTCGCTCAGTATGATGGCGCCGTCCATTTTGGCCAGCTCGTATAAATAGTTCGGGGAAAAATCGCAGTTGATGGAAAATCCGCCATCGACCACCTCCATCACTTCCGGACTGTAGCCGACAACGATGAGCGCCCCCGTCTTCGCCCGCAGCACGTTATCGAGCCCTTCGCGAAACGCCATCCCGGGCGCGACCATCTGGAGGAGCTGATTGACCATTTCTGCTTGGTTCGACTCTTTCATCATCTTCCCCCCTTTATCCGAATGCCGCGGACAGCGCTTCTGCTACCGTCTCGACGCCAATGATCTCGATCCCCTTAGGCGGGGTCCAGCCCTTCAAGCTCTTCTTGGGCATGATGACGCGCTTGAAGCCCAGCTTCTGTGCTTCCTTCACCCGTTGTTCCGCACGTGAAACCGCCCTTACTTCGCCCGTTAACCCGATTTCGCCGAAAAACACGTCGAACGGTCTTGTCGGCGCATCGCGAAAGCTCGATGCAATGCATACCGCTGCCGCCAAATCGACCGCCGGCTCATCAAGCCGGATCCCGCCCGCCACGTTCAGGTAGGCATCCTGCGTCTGCAGGAACATGCCCATCCGTTTCTCCAGCACAGCGACGATCAGCGTCATCCGGTTGTGGTCAATGCCTGTCGCCATCCGCCGAGGCGAGGGAAAATTCGTCGTTGCTACGAGGGCTTGCATCTCGACAAGGACAGGTCTTGTGCCCTCCATGCTGGCCACGACGGTCGATCCCGACACGCCCATCGGCCGCTCGGACAAGAACAGCTCGGACGGATTGCTTACTTCCCGCAGTCCTTCTTCCACCATTTCGAAGATGCCGATTTCGTTCGTGGAGCCGAACCGGTTCTTCACCGCCCGTAATAACCGATAGGTATGATGACGCTCGCCTTCGAAATACAGCACGCAATCCACCATATGCTCGAGCATCCGCGGGCCCGCGATGGCGCCTTCCTTGGTGACATGCCCGACCAGCACGGTCGCGATGCCTTTGATCTTGGCGACCCGCATGAAATGCGCCGTGCATTCACGAACTTGCGAGACGCTCCCCGGCGCCGACTGCACTTGCGGATCGTACACCGTCTGAATGGAATCGATGACGAGAAAATCGGGATTGACCGATTCGATCGCGTCATTGATTTGCTCCATGTTCGTTTCGCACAGCACGTATAGCGTTTCGGACAACGCTCCGAGGCGGTCGGCGCGCAGCCGCGTCTGCCGGACGGACTCCTCTCCGGAAATGTAAAGCACCGTCAGCTGCTTGGAAGCCAGCGCATGCGACGTTTGCAGCAGCAGCGTCGATTTGCCGATACCCGGGTCTCCCCCGACCAAAATGAGCGAACCCGGAACGACGCCGCCCCCGAGCACGCGGTTGAGTTCTTGATTGGTTGTCTCAATCCGCTTCTCCTGACCACTTTCTATATGTATGATAGGTCGCGGCTTTTCTTTCGTCTGAATGATCGATGAGCCCATGCCTTGCGTTTTGACGACCGTTTCCTTCTCTTCCACCATCGTATTCCACTGTCCGCATCCGGGACATTTCCCCATCCATTTGGGCGATTCGTTGCCGCATTCGGTGCATGCGAACTTGGTTTTAAGTTTTGCCATGAGCGGCTCCTTATGCAAAAGACGTATCTTTAAAAGTTTACCATTTCTATCGATGCGATTAAACCTTAATTTACGCTAAAAAATACCCTCCATCCCCTGCCTTGAAGCAGAAAGATGAAGGGTATTCGCGACTAAAGTTATTTCGTTGCCGTTTCTTCCGCCGCAGGCGCGCCGTCGGCGTGTGTCACCGTCAGCTCGCCATCCTTCTCATCGATGATGAGGGTATGGCCCTTGGCGATCTTGCCGAGCAGCAGATCCTCGGAGAGACGATCCTCGATATGCTTCTGGATCGCTCTGCGCAGCGGACGCGCGCCATACTGCGGATCGTAGCCTTCCTTCGCCAGAAACGCTTTCGCGGAATCCGTGAGCGTGAAATCGACTTCCTGCTCGCGCAGCCGTTTGCGAAGCTCCTCGGACATCAACGTTACGATTTGCGCGATATGCTCTTGATCCAGCGAATGGAACACGATCGTTTCGTCGATCCGGTTCAGGAACTCCGGACGGAAGCTCTTCTTCAGCTCCGCCAGCACTTTATCCTTCATGATGTTAAAGTCGCGGCCCGCATCCTGCGCGGCCGTGAAGCCAAGCGAGGAATTGCGTTTTATTTGATCGGCGCCGACGTTGGACGTCATGATGATCAACGTGTTGCGGAAGTCGACGACACGGCCCTTGGAGTCCGTCAGGCGGCCGTCTTCCAGCACTTGAAGCAGGATATTGAATACTTCCGGATGTGCTTTCTCGATTTCATCGAGCAGCACGACCGAATAAGGTTTGCGGCGAACTTTCTCCGTCAGCTGGCCGCCTTCTTCATAACCGACATAGCCTGGAGGCGCTCCGACGAGTCTGGATGTGGAGTGTTTCTCCATGTATTCCGACATGTCGATGCGAATCACCGCGTTCTCGTCGCCGAACATCGCTTCGGCAAGCGCGCGGGCGAGCTCCGTTTTACCGACCCCGGTCGGGCCGAGGAAGATAAACGAGCCCATCGGACGCTTCGGATCCTTCAACCCTGCGCGCGCTCTGCGGATTGCGCGGGAGACCGCTTTGACCGCTTCGCTTTGACCGATGACGCGGTCATGCAGGATGTCTTCCATATGCAACAGGCGCTGCGTCTCTTCCTCGGCCAGCTTCGATACCGGAATGCCGGTCCAGCTTGCGACCACTTGCGCGATATCTTCAGGCGTTACTTCGGAATCGGTACGGCCTTGTTTTTCTTTCCATTGGTTCTTCGTCACGTCGAGCTCTTCGCGGATCTTCTGTTCCGTGTCGCGGAGCGCGGCCGCTTTCTCGAACTCCTGGCTTTGAACGGCGGAGTCTTTTTCCTTGCGGATATCCTCCAGACGGTTTTCCAGCTGTTTGAGGTTAGGCGGAACCGTGTACGATTTCAATCTTACTTTGGAACTCGCCTCGTCGATAAGGTCGATCGCCTTGTCCGGGAGGAAGCGGTCCGTAATATAACGGTCCGACAGTTTTACGGCTTGCTCGATGGCTTCGTCCGTAATTTTCACCCGGTGATGCGCTTCATAGCGATCGCGAAGTCCATGCAGGATTTGAATCGCTTCTTCCGGCGACGGTTGATCAACCGTGATCGGTTGGAAACGACGCTCAAGCGCGGCGTCCTTCTCGATATATTTGCGGTATTCATCCAGCGTCGTTGCGCCGATGCACTGCAGCTCGCCGCGGGCAAGCGCCGGCTTCAGAATGTTCGACGCATCGATTGCGCCTTCAGCGCCGCCGGCACCGATCAGCGTATGAAGCTCATCGATGAACAACACGATGTTTCCCGCTTGACGAATTTCGTCCATGATTTTTTTGAGACGGTCTTCGAACTCGCCCCGATACTTCGTTCCGGCTACGACGGAGCCCATATCGAGCGTCATGACGCGTTTATCTCGGAGCGTTTCCGGAATTTCGCCGGCGATAATCTTTTGGGCAAGTCCTTCCGCGATGGCCGTCTTACCGACCCCTGGCTCCCCGATCAAGACCGGATTGTTTTTCGTTCTGCGGCTGAGCACTTGAATCACGCGCTCGATCTCTTTGCTCCGGCCGATGACCGGATCCAGATTGCCGTCTTTGGCATATGCCGTCAGATCGCGCGCAAGTCCATCAAGCGTTGGCGTGCTGACGTTAGCCGGCGCACCGTGATTGCTGGATACCGCTTCGCTGCTGCCGAGCAGCTGCAGCACTTGCTGGCGAGCCTTGTTCAGGCTGATGCCCAAGTTATTGAGCACGCGCGCCGCGACGCCTTCGCCTTCACGGATAAGACCGAGCAGGATATGCTCCGTGCCGACATACGTATGGCCCAGCTTGCGCGCCTCGTCCATCGAAAGCTCGATGACCTTCTTCGCGCGCGGCGTGTACGCGATATTGGTAGGTTGTTCTTGACCGCGTCCGATAAGGGTTTCCACTTCGTCTTGAATTTTCTCAAGGCTAAGTCCGAGCCCAATCAAAGCCTTCGCCGCGATTCCTTCCCCTTCACGGTTAAGACCGAGCAAGATATGCTCCGTGCCGATATTATTATGACCGAGACGAACCGCTTCTTCCTGCGCTAATGCGAGCACTTTCTGAGCCCGTTCGGTAAATCTCCCAAACATCATGTTCACACACCCCCATGATCGGATTCGCTATGCAACTGTTTGCGTATAAGTTCCGCGCGCCGGATATCCCGCAATTCAGGCGACATTTTTTCATGAAACACCTGTTGCAGGAAACCGGGCTGCGTTAATACCATCATTTCGTTCATCGCTTGCGGCGTTACGTCGCTGATCAACCCTAAATCGATCCCCAATCGAACATCGGACAAGCGTTGCGCCGCTTCTTTGGAGTCCATGATCATCGCATGGGACAGGATTCCGTAAGACCGCTGTACGCGATCCTCCAACCTTATCCTGGAATCCTCCAACAACCGCAGCCGCGCCGCGCGTTCGTGCTCGATGATTTGACGGGCAACATTGTGCAAATTCTCGATGATTTCCCCTTCGGACTGGCCGAGCGTAATCTGATTCGAGATTTGAAACAAATTGCCTGTCGCTTCGCTGCCTTCGCCGTATATGCCCCGAACCGCCAGCCCCACCTGCGTGATCGCCGACAGAATCCGGTTGATTTGCTGGGTCAGTACCAACCCCGGCAAATGCATCATGACCGACGAGCGGATCCCCGTGCCGACATTCGTCGGGCAGCTGGTTAAGTACCCTCTGCGTTCATCGAACGCATAATCGGTGACATCTTCAAAAATATCGTCAATGCGGCTCGCAAGCCCCCAAGCTTCCTTGATTTGAAAACCGGGATATAGGCATTGGATCCGCAAATGATCCTCTTCGTTCACCATAATGCTGACTGCTTCGTTCTCGCTCAGCATGACCGCTCCGCTGCGTGATTCATTGGCCAAATTCGGACTGATCAAATGCTTCTCCACGAGCACTCTGCGTTCAAGCTCGCTGAGCTGCGCCAACTCGATCGTCTCGAAAGAACCGTAATCCTGCAGCTTCCCGGTTTCCGCAACCGCAATGAGTTGTTGCATCACGTCATGCGCCTGCTGCTTCGTAGCCAGCATCGGAAACGGATGTCCCGTCAAATTACGGGCGATGCGAATCCGGCTGCTGATCACCACATCAGCATCAGGGCCGCTGCCTCTCATCCAGTCGCTCAGCGCTTCTTCGACATAAGACCGCTTCGACACTCTGATTCACCTTCCTAACCGTGCCTTTCGTCGACATCGGCTATATTGCGCTCCAGCTCGCGAATACGGTCCCTGATTTGGGCCGCATTCTCGAAATCCTCCTCTTCGATCCGCGTTTGCATATCCCGTCTAAGCGTTTCGATCTCGCGCTTGACTTGAATCTGCTCGCCGGCTCGCTTCGGAATTTTACCGACATGCGTCGTATTGCCGTGTACCCGTTTGAGAATCGGGTCAAGTTTGTTGCCAAACTTGGCATAGCAGCTACTGCAGCCGAACCGGCCCATTTTACTGAATTGCGTATACGTCAGCCCGCAGTTGTCGCAGCGGATCGGCTGAGCTTGAACGCCGAGAGCGTTCATCGCGCCCGCCTGCTCGAAATCCAGCAAGCCCGACAATAGGCTGTGGATGGAGAATCCGTTCGCCGTGCCGGGAATGCCTTCTCCCCGTTCACGCGCACAAGCTTCGCAAATATGAAACTCCGTTTTCTCCCCGTTCACGATCTTCGTAAAATGAAGCGTAGCCGGCTTCTTCTCGCATTCCTGACAAAGCATCCGCACTATCCCCTCCTCTTGCAAGGCTGCGCAGCCTACTTCATGAGCAGCGTGACGAGCATTGCCCGAAGCAGCCGTGCACGAATTTCGTCGCGCAGCGGGAGCTTCACAGCCAAGGAATCCCGGGAGACCGCCGCTCGAAGCAGGTTCGCTTCTCGCCGGGAGATCAGTTTCCCTTCCTCCAGCTGATAAATAACCCCTTCCGCCGTATCTTGGTCTACCTGTTCGCCGATTGTCTGGCCCAGGTGCTCCTGAAGGGCGGATAGCGTTGGCAGTTCCACGCGTTGGATGCGGATATATCCGCCGCCGCCTCGCTTGCTTTCCACGAAATAGCCTTTCTCCAGCGTGAAGCGGGTACTGATGACGTAATTGATTTGAGATGGCACGCAAGAAAAACGGTCCGCCAAATCATTGCGCTGCAGCTCCACTGCGCCGCCGGGGCTTTCCTTTAGCATATGCTTGAGGTACTGCTCGATGAGATCGGAAATGTTGCGCATTTCGCCAACCTCCCTAAAATGCCCAAACCACTCATTCAGCCAAGAAATCAAAATTTTTAGTCAAATTGACTTTGACTTTCTTTGACCTTGATTTTATTATACGCAATTTTCCCAAAAGGTCAAGCGGCCATCTGAATCGTTTTATCCCTTACCTTACTAGCTTGGGCGGATCGTGCCTATTTATACGCCTTGATGCGCGTATCCACAACATTCCGTGCAGCCTTATGCATACCACTATATGATTAACCATTCAAAAACGATTGCTAAACAACAAAAAACCGACTGCAGATCTGCAGTCGGTTCATCGTGCTTGGCAACGTCCTACTCTCCCAGGACCCTGCGGTCCAAGTACCATCGGCGCTGGAGGGCTTAACGGTC
>NZ_JBXENS010000015.1:0-72478 GCF_059383675.1 Paenibacillus sp. J22P277 | reverse complement strand
ACCGTTAAGCCCTCCAGCGCCGATGGTACTTGGACCGCAGGGTCCTGGGAGAGTAGGACGTTGCCAAGCACGATGAACCGACTGCAGATCTGCAGTCGGTTTTTTGTTGTCTCTCGTTGAAGAAAGCCAGCTTTACCATCAGCACTAGATGCGCTTTAACGATGGTAGTAGCTGACTTCATTGGACGTGATTTTAAGGACGCCGTCTCGTCTGGCTTTGCGCAGCCTCCTGTTAATGATTAGTCGAGGGGCAAGGAACCAGATATGACACATGGTGAGGCTAATCATCGTGGCTTCATTCGCCCATGGATACAACACACCGATTGCGCAAAGACCGAGCCATAACAAATGCCAGTGCAGCCGGCGGAATAATCCAAGCTCGATATGGGCAACTGGGATATATCCGATCCAAATTCCGAGTACTCGCCATCCCCAGCGCTTATAATCAGGTTCGTCAACGCGGATCAGCGTAAGTCGAATGATGATGAAATGGATGAACTGGATGCCAAGCATGCCGATTCCGAATGCTTTTACCCCCTCGAGCCGATACATCAGAATCAGAAAGATCGCCAATATGCATATGGCGCATAAATAACTTCGATATAATTCATCACGAACGAATATTTTCTGCTTCAACTGGTATTGGTAGATCGTTGCTTTCTCTTGTTCAGCAAGCGTTCCCCGCATATTTCGTCAGCGCCTTTCGATGATCTACACCATGTATCGGATTTTTGGTCGGGTTTGTGTAGACTTCCTTCCGAAAAGAAGTGCAAGCCCTGGGGAACCAATCTGGGCGCTTCGACATAAACTGTATTACTATTTGAAATGGGCTATGAAAGTCGTATAGGTTGCTAGATTTTGTGGCATACTAGAAGAAGTGACCTATTTCCCATGGAAGAGGTGAAGCGAAATGTCGGAGGAAACAACGGTTAACGTATGTATTATTTGCGACCTTGTGAAAGAAGAAGGCATACGAATCATTGATGGATTTATTTGCGATACATGCGAAGCCGAAATGGTTCAAACGGATGTGCAAGATGCTAAATATCCTTTTTTCATTCATCAGCTTAGACGCATTTGGCTGCAAAACAATGCATAATTCCCTCTACGTACTGCACTCATGATCCCTGCTTTTTCTCGTATGCGTTTCGGTCGAGAGAGTTCGGGATTATTTTGTTTTGAAACGGAGCTAGGTTTAAGTTCATGCCGGAATCCTTTATGATAAAGGGATAGATTAATTGGAAACCGGGGGAACGTTCATTGGATTCGCAATCAAAGCAAGCCTGGCATGCACCGTTGTTCCAAGCGCTAACGAACCTGCATGCATCTCGCCCTGTCAGCTACCATGTACCGGGACATAAATACGGAAAATCGCTGCCGTTGCTTCAAAACCTGCCGAATGATGCTTTGTCGGCATTAAGGGCTGTGATGGCGATCGACGTGACGGAGCTATCGCTAACCGATGACTTGCATGCGCCGTCGGGGATTATCGAAAAAGCGCAGAATCTCGCGGCAATGACGTTCGGTGCCGATCGCACGTTCTTTTTGGTAGGTGGCAGCACGGCCGGCAATCTTGCGATGCTGCTGGCGGTTTGCGAGCCGGGTGATTTGATTATCGTACAACGGAACGCACATAAGTCCGTGTTAAACGGACTGAAGTTGTCCGGCGCACGGGCGGTATTTCTAATGCCGGAAAGGGATGAGGATACCGGCCTCGATATTGCGCCGAACTTGATGCAAGTAAAGCAGGCTCTTCAGACGTATCCGGAAGCAAAGGCTGTCATGCTCACGAATCCAAGCTACTATGGGCTGAGCGTACAACTCCGGCCATACGCCGAACTTGTTCATCGTTACGGCAAAATGCTGCTTGTTGACGAGGCCCATGGCGCGCATTACGGACTTCATCCGACTTTGCCGACATCCGCGCTCCAAGCGGGTGCAGATGCCGTCGTTCAGTCCACGCACAAAACGCTGCACGCGCTCACCATGGGAGCCTTGCTTCATATACAAGGAGAGCGGATCAATCGTACTGCCGTCATGGATGCCTTACGAATGATTCAGAGTTCTAGTCCTTCTTATCCCATAATGGCTTCCCTAGATATTACCCGGGCAATGATTGATTTCCGGGGGCATGAGTTGTTTGAACACGGTTTGGCGGCTGCTGAATTTTTAAGGAAATGGGTAAACGAGCAGGATGATTACGGGATAGCGATTTCGACAGATGAAGAAGTCCGAAATGATCCGCTTCGTATCGCTCTATATGATCGCTTGGGCAGATTGACGGGTTTTGAAATTCAGAAACGGCTTGAAACATTCGGCTGTTATACGGAACTTGCGGATTCGCGGCATGTCGTGCTTCTAATCGGCGTAGAAGCGTCTGCCGAGGATATTGAGCGGCTGAAGCAAGCGTTGGTCGAAATCGCTAAGGAGGCTGCTGGTGAGAGCAGAGCGCCGCAGACATTAGAGCGATCGATCAATAGCACCATTCGCAAAACTCATCCGATATCCGAGCCCGTTACGTTCAGCAGAATCGGTGCCAGCCGAACGAGTGGCGCAAGCACGGAACGGATTGCTCTGGATGACGCAGTTGGTCGGTTCTCGTCGGAGAACGTCATTCCTTATCCGCCGGGCATTCCGCTGCTCTACGAAGGCGAACGTATAACCTCCGAGACTATACGAAGCATCAAACAGCTTGTGGCGGACGGCGCAAGATGCCAGGGAGCAGCCGATCCTACCATGCGGACGATTGCCGTAACGGTGGAAGCTTAGCGGATTTACGCGTATGGTTGGCTTTGATATGATAAGGGTATAAACAGACAGAGGAGCACGATTGTGGGAAATGGGTTGTTTTTGACGATAGAAGGCGGAGAAGGCTCAGGGAAGACCACGCTGATCGATGGCATCGCCGGATCGCTGCAAGGACTTGGCAAAGCCGTGCTATTCACGAGAGAGCCCGGCGGCATTCCGATCGCGGAGCAAATCCGCGGCATTGTGCTCGATAATGAAAATACGGCTATGGATGCCCGCACGGAAGCTCTGCTTTACGCTGCAGCCCGTCGTCAACATTTGGTGGAAAAGATACTCCCCGCGCTAACCAGAGGGGAAATCGTCGTCTGCGACCGATTTATCGACAGCAGTTTGGCTTATCAGGGCTACGCGCGCGGGCTCGGGATCGAGGAAGTGCGGTCCATCAACGCATTCGCTATCGGGAACCATATGCCCGCATTGACGTTTTGGCTCGATGTGTCGCCCGAATCGGGCTTGGCGCGCATTCATGCGGGAGAAGGCAGGGAAATCAACCGCCTCGACTTGGAAGGGCTCGCGTTTCATAAAGCGGTCAGGGAGGGCTACCGGAAGCTGATGGCTGCCGAACCGGAGCGAATCGTACGAATCGATGCCGAACAATCGCCTGAATTCGTGCTGAAAGACGTATTAACGATACTAAATGCGCGAATTTGAAGGATTATTTACATTCAATGTCAAATAATAATAGAGCCGGATTTTTTCAACAAGATTACGGCATATCGTAATTCGGGAAGCATTATGGGGAGGGAATTGGATGAAATTAGTAATTGCGATTGTTCAAGATAAAGACAGCAACAGACTGTCGAATGCGCTCGTCAGAGAAGGCTTCCGTGCCACTAAGCTCGCAAGTACCGGCGGGTTCCTGCGCGCGGGCAATACGACGTTCATGATCGGGATCGAGGATGAACGGGTTCATGAAGTATTGAACGTCATCCGCTCGAATTGCAAAGTGCGCGATCAGCTCGTATCTCCCGTATCTCCGATGGGAAGCACGACCGATTCCTATATTCCATTCCCGGTTGAAGTGCAGGTTGGCGGCGCGGCAGTGTTCGTCGTTCCGGTCGAACGCTTCGAACACTTCTGATTGGGCGTGACGAAACCATGAAAATCAATCCCGGGTGGCGACCTCTTGGCGCCGATCGTTCGCGTCCGGACGCGGGCTCAAAGCCAGCTGCGGTGAAAAACTTCGCGGACGTCATGAATTTTCAAGACGAGCAGCGGACGATCGAGCAGCTTCAAGCGAAGCTGAAGGATATTCATAATCAAGGCGAACGCTTGGCGCGTTCGATGACGGTCAGAGAGCTCAAGCTTTACCGCCAAATGGTCAAGCAATTTCTCGAAGATACCGTCAGGCGCGGCGTCGGGATGAAAGAAACGCGCGGTTTCGACAGACGGGGCCGTACGAAGCGCTACAAGCTGCTGGAGGAAATCGACGCTTCCCTCGTTTCGATGGGAGAGGAGCTGCTGGAGAGCGAGGAAGGGCGGCTGAAGCTGCTTCAATCGATCGGCGATATCCGCGGCATTTTGATAAATTTGTTTTTCTAACGACAGAAAGGATTCAAACCGATGAGCATCGCACAACTTGCCGGGCAACCTAAGGCGAAACGCATCCTGCAGTATGCGCTGACGAGCGGCAAAGTGTCGCATGCCTACTTGTTCAGCGGGCCTCCGGGAAGCGGACGCATGAAGATGGCGATGGCTTTCGCGCAGGCGCTGTTCTGTACGGAGGGAGTCGACGATGCATGCGGACATTGTCTGGAATGCCGAAAATTCGAGCATGGCAATCAACCGGATCTGCATATCGTCGAACCGGACGGCAGCTCTATTAAAATCGACCAAATCCGCGAGCTCCAACGGGAGCTGGCTTACCGTAACATAAATACGGCCCGCAAAGTGTATATCATGCAGCGGGCGGAAACGATGACGCTTCAGGCGGCCAACAGCTTGCTAAAATTTCTGGAAGAACCGCAATCGCCCGTCGTGGCGATCTTGCTGACGGAGAACGGACAAGCGATGCTGCCGACCATTCGCTCGCGCACGCAGCATGTACCCTTCATGCCGCTTGCTCCGCAGGAGATGCTGCAGGTGCTGGTCAATGAAGGATTGCCTCAGCTTCCGGCCCGAGCGGCCGTTCATTTGACATCGGGGCTCGATGCTTGCCGGGCGCTAATCCAGCAGAATGGGTTTGCAGAAATGAGAAACGTAGTGATACAATTAGGGAAGGACAGTCTGAGTCGGTTCACCGCGGCGATGATGTCCTTGCAGCAGCACATCATAAAGACGGAGCTTGGCGAACAGCCGCAGCTTCTTTTGTCATTGCTTATGCTGTGGTACAAAGATATGATTCATTTTCAAGCAGGAAGACATGAGTCGCTCGTTTTTATAGATCAGCTTGATTGGATCGGCAAGCATGCCTATGCGCGTCCGGCCGAAGGCTGGGTGTCATGCATGGCGTTCACGCTGGAGGCGGGAAAACGCATACGTGCGCACGTATCGCCGCAATTGGCGCTTGAACAGCTGCTGATCCGCGTACAGGAGGGGTGAATAATTGTATACCGTCGTGGGTGTCCGTTTTAAAAAGGCGGGCAAGATCTACTACTTTGATCCTGTCGATTTCCAGGTGGACAAGGAACAACACGTCATCGTGGAAACGGCAAGAGGCATCGAGTACGGCAAGATCGTGGTAGGGCCAAAACAGGTCGGTGAATCGGATGTGGTCCTTCCGCTGAAAAAAGTCATTCGCATCGCCGGCGACAACGACGCCAAGATCGTCGATGAGAATAAGGCCGCGGCACGTAACGCGTTTGCGACCTGTCTCGAGAAGATTCGCGATCATCAGCTGAAAATGAAGCTGGTCGATGTCGAATTTACGTTCGACCGCAATAAGATCATTTTTTATTTTACGGCTGAAGGGCGCGTCGATTTCCGCGAGCTCGTCAAGGATTTGGCCAGCGTGTTCCGTACCCGGATCGAGCTTCGGCAAATCGGCGTACGCGACGAGGCAAAGATGCTTGGCGGCATTGGACCTTGCGGGCGCGTGCTCTGCTGTTCGACCTGGCTCGGCGATTTCGAACCGGTATCGATCAAGATGGCAAAGGATCAAAACCTGTCGCTCAATCCGACGAAGATCTCGGGGCTGTGCGGACGGCTGATGTGCTGCCTCAAGTACGAGCACGATAATTATGAAAGCATTCGTGAAGAACTCCCGGCCATCGGCAAAATCGTTGTCACCTCGTATGGCGAAGGCAAAGTAACGGGAATCAACGCGGGCACCAAATCGGTCTACGTTCAATTGTTCGATATCGGCGGCAAACCGAAGGAACTCCCGCTCGATGATGTCGTCGTAAAGTAAGGCCGCAATCGGCCATGTGAAATCCGAAGCTGTATAGCCTTGGGGTGGAAACTTGAAAAAAGACATATTTAGCGAAATCAGCGCTTTGGAAACGCATATGGGCAGCTTGTACACGGAGCTCGGTTCGATGAAGCAGAAAATCAAGGCGCTGCTCGAGGAGAACAATCGGCTTAGCATAGAAAACGCGCAGCTGCGTAAAGTATTAAAACGGGAAACGGCGGTTTATGCGCCTAAGCCGGAGCCGGTTGTCATCCATGAAGCCATGCACGACGAACCGCATGAGGAGCCCGTAATGACGGGAGACCCTTCGGCGATCGGTCAGGGCTATGACAATTTGGCGCGATTGTACCACGAGGGATTTCATATTTGTAATTTGTATTATGGGCATTTGCGCACGGAAGGCGACTGCTTGTTCTGCCTTTCGTTTCTGAATAAGGATTGACGGACAAGACCCTCTGACACGGGGTCTTGTTTTGCATCCATATAGAAATCAACGTAACTGAATAAGGAGCATGAGAAGTGGTTAAAGAAGTGGTATTGGGCCCCGATGAGCGGCTCGACGATTTATTGACGCACCAATTGCACATCATTCAAAGCCGGGAGGTGTTCAGCTTCTCGATGGATGCCGTCCTGCTGGCCCGTTTTGCGGCGGTGCCGCCCCGCGGGAGGATACTCGATCTGTGCAGCGGCAACGGAGTGATTCCGCTCTTGCTGACGACGCGGACGAAAGCGGCGATCGATGCCGTTGAAATTCAGCCGCGGCTGGCCGATATGGCGCGAAGGAGCATTGAAGCGAACGGCCTGGAAGACCGAATCTCGGTATTCGAAGGCGACCTGCGCGAATTCCATCGGCAGCGCGGCCACGGGATCTACGACGTGGTGACGGTTAATCCGCCTTATATGCCGGCAGGCACGGGCGATCAGAACGAGAATCAACATTTTGCCATGGCTCGTCACGAACGCAACGGTACGCTCGATGATATCGTAGCGGCCTGCGCAAGGCTGGTACGGACCGGCGGCCGCGTCGCGATGGTGCATCGCCCTTCCAGGCTGGTTGAAATTCTCGAAACGATGCGCAAATGGAAGCTGGAGCCCAAACGGATGCGCTTCGTTCATCCAAGCGCGATAGCCGAGGCCAATATGGTGCTGATCGAAGCGGCGCGCGATGGCAAGCCGGACTTGAAAATGCTCCCTCCGCTCATCGTCTATAATGAAAAGCGCCAATATAATGATGAGTTAATGCGCATTTACTATGGAGACGCAGCAGCTAACGGTTCGCAGAAGGAGACTGGGCAATGATCGTACAACGGAGTTTTCAATCAACAGATTCGAATCCAACGAGCGGCACGCTCTATCTGGTCGGCACCCCGATCGGCAACTTGGAGGACATGACGTTTCGAGCCGTCCGGATCTTGAAAGAAGTCGATCTGATCGCGGCCGAAGATACCCGGCAGACCCGCAAGCTGCTCGCGCATTTTGAAATAAGCGCCCGGCTTGTGAGCTATCATGAGCATAATAAGGAGGCGAGCGGTCCCGAATTGATCCGACTGTTGGAAGCAGGTCAATCGATCGCGCTCGTGAGCGACGCCGGAATGCCCGCCATCTCGGATCCGGGCGCGGACCTGGTGGCTGCCGCCGCGGAACGGGGACTTACGGTCGTTCCGGTACCGGGCGCGAATGCGGCCTTGTCGGCGTTGATCGTATCGGGGCTACCTACGGAACGGTTCCTGTTTGCGGGCTTTCCGCCGCGCGACCGCAAACCGCTGCTGGCTTGGCTCGGTCGTTTGCAGCGGCACGAAGAAACGATCATTTGTTACGAATCGCCGCACCGGATTGCCAAAACGCTGCCCGTTATCCTGGAGCAATGGGGCGACCGGAGAATAGCCATGGTGCGGGAGCTGACCAAGCGGCATGAGGAAATCGCGCGCGGCACGATCTCGGCGTGCATTGCCTGGCTGGAGGAACATCCTCCGATCGGCGAATACTGTCTCGTGATCGCGGGAATGGGCGAAGAGGAGCTCGCCGCCACCAAGCTTGAGGATGGCTCCTGGTGGACCTCGCTTAGTCTGGAGGAGCATGTGGCGCATTACGAGGCGGAGAATGGCGACCGCAAGGATGCCATCAAGCGGGCCGCGTTGGACAGAGGACTTCAGAAACGCGACGTATATAATGAAGTGATGAAAAAATAAAGCTAAGCGAACACAAAAAAAGACCTTCCTGGCCGGGTTCTGGCGCAGGAAGGCATCAAGGAGTATTAAAAAGGTTAGAATTAACAATTTGGATAATACCATTATAACCTATAAAATCGGATTTGTCTCTTATTTTGTAACAGGAGTTGGCATTTCCGTCAAACAAACGTTGCAGACGATTTTGCCTTTGAAATACGCCACGTTCTCGGCATTGCCGCAGAAGATGCAAGCCGGCTCGTATTTCTTGAGCATGATCCGCTCGCCGTCCACGTAAATCTCAAGGGCGTCCTTTTCTCCGATTCCAAGCGTACGGCGCAATTCGATCGGAATTACGACACGGCCGAGCTCATCAACTTTACGAACGATACCAGTGGATTTCATCATGATTGTCGTTCCCCTTTCCTATTTGGTCAGCCGTCACGATTCGACAAAATTCTATTAATATATGTCTTAATAATACCAACGTTTCCCAAAATAGTCAACCGGCACTAATGAATGAACAAGAGCTGCGGTTCCCACTACTTCACGGCAATAAGGCATTCGTCTATACTTATTATAGTACAACAATGGCGTACATATTGGAAATAGAATTGTGACATAATTCGACATCGGTTCGAAAAATATGTCGAAATGACGAACGTTGGGAGTGAACGGCAATATGGCAAACGGTCAAGCGAAGGAACGTCTTCCCGAAGAGAAAGTATTCAAGGATCCGGTTCATAAGTACATTTACGTGCAGGATTACTTGATTTGGAATTTGATCAATACGCGGGAATTTCAACGTCTGCGGCGCATTCGGCAGCTGGGCACCTCGTACTTGACGTTTCACGGCGCCGAGCACAGCCGATTCTCGCATTCCCTCGGCGTCTACGAAATCACCCGCAAGATTATTTCCCAATTCGAACGCAGCGGTTATTCCGGCTGGCCGATCGGAGAAAAGCTCGTCGCGTTGTGCGCGGCGCTGCTTCACGATATCGGGCATGGACCGTTTTCCCATTCCATCGAAGACGTCTTCGACACGCATCACGAGGCATGGACCTGCCGATTGCTGCTCGGGGACACCGAGATTAACCGCGTGCTGCGCGAATTCGATTCCTCATATCCCGAGCGGATTGCTTCCGTGATCTGCAAAACCTACCATGAACCGATCGTGGTCTCGCTCGTCTCCAGTCAGATGGATGCGGATCGTATGGATTATTTGCTTAGGGATGCATACTTTACGGGGGTGAACTACGGTACCTTCGATTTGGAGCGGATCTTGCGCGTACTGCGGCCGCATCAAGGACGTATCGTCGTCAAGGAAAGCGGCATGCATGCGGTCGAGGACTATCTCATGTCTCGTTACCAAATGTATTGGCAGGTGTACTTCCACCCGGTTACGCGAAGCTCCGAAATCATACTGCGACAAATATTCCGCAGAGCGAAGGAGTTATATGCCGGCGGCCATGCGTTCGGCTGGATGATGGCGCCCCTGGAGAAGCTGTTCTCCGGAACGATCGACATCGAGGATTACCTTGCGCTGGACGAGGCGCTCGTTCAGACCGCTTTCTCTGCTTGGGCATCCGAATCCGATACGGTGTTGTCCGATCTATGCAAGCGATTCTTGAACCGCAAGCTTTACAAATATATCACGATGGATCAACCCGACGAGAAGCTGTGGCAGGAGATTCGGGATCAATTTCGCGCCATAGGGCTTCATCCGGAATATCACCTGGAAATTGACTTTCCGTATGACATGCCCTACCATGTGTATCGTCCGGGTACGGCCGAACAAGCGGAAAAGGAAGAAAAACCGCCGATTCTGCTGCTCTCGGGCGATGACCGGTTGTCGGAAATATCCGGAAGGTCCGATATCGTCCGCTCCATCACGGGTATCCATCAAGGAAAGTATCACCTGTATTACCCGGAGGAACCGCTGCTTGAATCAGCGCATCTCTTGTCCGCGAAGATACGCGAATTGTTTGCTTTAATGTAGAAAGGGGTTTCGCAAATCATGATGTTAATCGACACGCATACGCATTTGGACTCGCATAAATTCGACGACGACCGCGAATCGGTCATTGAACGGGCACGGGCCGAGGGGGTAGATAAGCTGATCAATATCGGCTTCAACCGGGAGACGATCCCGACGACGATCGCGCTGGCCGAGCGCTATCCGTTCATCTATGCCGCCGTCGGCTGGCATCCCGTCGACAGCATCGACATGAAGCCGGAGGACCTGGAATGGATCGCTTCGCTGCTCGATCACCCCAAGGTCGTCGCGATCGGCGAAATCGGGCTTGATTACCACTGGGATACGTCGCCGAAGGACGTTCAGCAACGAGTATTCCGCCAGCAAATCGCCCTCGCGAAAGCGAAGCGCAAGCCGATCGTCATCCATAATCGCGACGCGCATGAAGACGTGGTGCGTATTCTTCGGGAAGAAGGGGCGAGCGAAGTCGGCGGCGTCATGCACTGCTATTCCGGCAGCTGGGAGACGGCGAAGCAATGTCTCGATATGAACTTCTACATATCCTTCGGGGGACCGCTTACATTTCTCAACGCGCGGGTACCCAAAGAGGTCATGGCCAAGGTGCCGCTCGACCGTCTGTTAATCGAAACCGATGCTCCGTATTTGGCGCCTCACCCGCATCGCGGGAAGCGAAACGAGTCGGCTTTCGTCCGTCTTGTAGCAAATACAATGGCGGATATTTTAGGTAAATCCGTAGAAGAAATTGGAAGAATTACGACCGAGAACGCGATGAAATGTTTTGGAATATCATGAAAATCGGATTGAAAGCAAGCATTTGGATGATATCCGGGGATAAAAATGATTTTTGATCCGAAAATCGCTTGAATCTCTCGTTATTTTCCTTGAAATTCACTAAAATCGTCATTAATCAGTTCTTTACAATGTGCGGCGCTAGACTGTATGATTCATCTCAGAGCAACAAAAGTTGTATTCCTTTTCCAAATAATCGCTTAATCTCCGGCTACCGGAGAGCGGGGGAACCAATTGTTGAAACTGTCTGTATCATGCCGACGGCGGAGACGGTGAAATTCTTCTTGGGGTGAATTTCGCGGACGGACGCATTCAGAATGAAGCGTTCCCGAGCGAATAGGGCGACTCTCGCGCCCGAATCCGACAGCTAACCTCGCAAGCGTCTATAAGAGAGATCAACCTCGTGCATGCAACTCCATGCTGCCTATTTTAAATGGGAAGCCACGAAACAGATCCTCTGTCGTCGGGCTTCTTTTTGTTTGAATATTGCGTAAACTGACGACATAGGGTGTATCGTGGAGGTGGGGCCGGGGAGGAATATGGAAGATGCGTGCTTGCACGCTAATACTACTCTATAGTCGCGTCTAAGTATCATGCGTTACAAAGGCGGCGGGGCTATGTAAGGAGGACCGAAGAAGTGGGAGCACTCCAGCTTAAGGACACCCATGGGAAACGATCATCCAGCATGTCTTTCGCATTGCGATGGAAGCATGAGAATGTGCGTTTAATTGTACTGAGCGCCATGATCTCAATCGCTATGACTTTCATGTTTTTGGTGTTGTTGTACGGAACGGCTGACAAGCATGTCTCCGTAGTATTGAACGGACGAGAAACCATTGTCTCGACGAAACAATGGGTCCTTCAACGCCTACTGGATGAACAAGCCATAACCATTGGCACGCACGATAAGGTGTCGATGCCGCTCGATGGCGGAATAAGCGACGGCGACCGGATCATCATCGATCAGGCGGTCCCGCTTAAAGTGAAGGCTGACGGCAAAGTAAGAACGTTGTACACGACAGAGAGAACTGTACAGGCGGCGATCGATCAGGCTGATATAGCGGTTCGCGGTCAAGACAAGGTAACGCCTTCGCTTGTGGCCGCGCTCGAACCGAACATGACCATCACGGTCACCCGGATCGACAAGAAAGTGTCCGAAACGAGCTACCCCGTTCCCTTCACCGTCGTGAAGAAGGACGATCCGCAGCTTGCGCTCGGCAAACAGAAGCTTGTCCAGTCGGGCAAGCAGGGCAAAGTCGTCAAACGCTACGAAACGGTATTCGCGGACGGCGTGCCGGTATCGCAAATCCTCGTAGAGAAATTGACCCCGGAATCCGCGGTCAACCAAGTCGTGTCGGTCGGGACCAAAAAGCCCGAGCCGAAGGTAACGATGCTGTCCGCGCAGTCCTCCCGGTCGACGTATACGAAGCACGGGGTAACGTTCAACGCGAAGAAAGTGATGAAGAACGTTACGCTGACGGCGTATTCGGCCGGCGTTGCATCGACGGGCAAAGACAAGAACCATCCGGAATACGGCATTACGGCATCGGGAGCGCGCGTTCAGGAAGGACGCACCATCGCGGTGGATCCGAGGGTCATTCCGATCGGCTACTGGGTATATATTGAAGGAATCGGTTTCCGCCGAGCGGAAGATACCGGCAGTGCGATCAAAGGCAGCAAAATCGACGTTTACTTCGACAGCGAATCTTACGCGGACCGGTTCGGGCTGAAGCGGGGCTACACGGTGTACGTGCTGGGACCCAAAAAGCCGGAGTCTCTGTAGAGACCCGGTCGACGGTCCGGCGTTGGTTGAATTCGCCGTCTACTTGATTCATATCGTAATTCATGCGAAAATATGCCATCATAAGAAGGGGCGATGCCTCTTCTTTTTATTTGTTTATCGGAAGGGAAGGAATGGAGCTTCCATGATCAAAGAAATCATTGTCGTCGAAGGCAAGGACGACACGGTCGCCATCAAGCGGGCCGTCGAAGCGGAGACGATCGAAACCGGCGGTTCCGCCATCGGGGAGGCGGTGCTTCGGCGCATCGCGCTGGCGCAGGAGCGCCGCGGCGTCATCATCTTCACCGATCCCGACCATGCGGGCGAGCGAATCCGCAAAATCGTCGCGCAGCGCGTGCCCGGCTGCAAGCATGCGTTCCTGCCGCAGGCGGAGGCGCTCTATAAAGGAGATATCGGCGTGGAGAACGCCTCTCCGGAGGCCATACGGCACGCGCTGGCCAATTTGCGCACGGAAGCCGGCAGTAATGACGGCGGTCTGGCGGAGGTCACGATGGAGGACCTGATGCAGGCGGGACTGCTCGTCCATCCGCAGGCATCGGAGCGCAGGTTGAAGATGGGCAATTTGCTTGGCATCGGGTATGCCAACGGCAAGCAGTTCTATAAACGATGCTCCACGTTCCGGATTACGCGGGAAGAATTCCGGCGTGCGCTGCAGGCGATGGAGAGCGAAGGAGAATCGCGATGACGGAAGGATTCAAAACGACCCAGGAAGTCGGTTCGCCCAAACGGACGAAGGACATTATCGCCCGGTACGGCTTTACGTTCAAGAAGAGCCTCGGGCAGAATTTCCTGATCGATCAAAATATATTGAACAAAATCGTAAGCGCCGCCGAGCTCGACGAGACGAAGGGGGCGCTGGAGATCGGTCCCGGGATCGGCGCGCTCACGCAGCGGCTGGCGCAGACGGCCGGGCGCGTCACGGCGGTCGAGATCGATAATCGGCTCATCCCGATTTTAAGGGACGTGCTGGCGGATACGCCGAACGTGCACGTGGAGCACGGGGACGTGCTGAAGCTGGATCTTCGCGAGCTGATGGAGAAACAGTTCGGCGGGCTGGCCGGCGTGAGCGTCGTGGCGAATTTGCCTTACTACGTCACGACCCCGATTCTGATGAAGCTGCTGGAAGAGAAGCTGCCCCTCGAGAATATCGTCGTGATGATTCAGAAGGAAGTCGCGCAGCGGATGGCCGCGAAGCCGGGGGGCAAGGAATACGGCAGCCTGAGCGTGGCCGTGCAGTATTACTGCGAGCCGGAGCTCGTGTGCATCGTGCCGCATACGGTGTTCATTCCGCAGCCGAATGTCGATTCCGCGGTCATCAAGCTGTCGCTCCGGGACAAGCCGGCGGTCGAAGTGGAGGACGAGGACTTTTTCTTCAGGACCGTCCAGGCCTGTTTCGCGCAGCGCCGCAAGACGATCGCGAACAATTTGACCGCTTATGTCGGAAAGCCGAACCGCGAGCTGCTGGGGCCGCTGCTCGAGGGCTGCGGCATCGATCCGACGCGCCGAGGCGAGACGCTGTCGCTCGCGGAATTCGCGGCGCTCAGCCATGCCCTGCTGAAAGCGGGCTTGCCCGCCTAGCCGAAGCGGCCGCAAAAGATGACGAAGAAGCGCACCATCGGGGGCATCTCCCCATAGGATAGACGAAGAGGTGATTTGCCCATGATGCAAGGGGACCTGGTCGTCCGCAAATCCTATGGCGGGGACGTCCTTTTTCGTGTTGCGACAATCGATCAGCAAACAGCCGTTTTAAAAGGCACGGATTATCGTCTGCTTGCAGACGCGCCTATAGTCGATTTATCGGTCGTGAAGGACGGCGACTTGCCGGTCGCCATCCGGCAGGCGCGGTTGAAAGCCGGAGAATCGACGCAGCGGATGCAGGAGGAGCGGCAGCAGCAGATTCTTCAGCGGGAGCTGCTGCGGGCGCAGAATCAGAGCCAGCCTTATTTCGATGTGCCCGGAAAGGTGCTGCATTTGGACGGGGACAGCAACTACATGAAAAAAAGCATGCAGCTGTACACCCAGATGCGCGTGCCGGCCCATGGCTTATTCGTGCATGAATCGCAAATGGCCGAGGCGGTCTACCGGCTCCTGCCGCAAATCAAGCCGGATATCATCGTGATCACCGGGCATGACGGCGTGCTCAAAAACCGCGAACAAAACGATTTGAACGATCTGATGTCCTACAAAAATTCGCAGAATTTCGTGGATGCGGTCCAGATTGCCCGGGATTACGAGAAAAACCGGGATAGCCTCGTGATCGTGGCGGGCGCCTGCCAGTCGCATTACGAAGCGCTGCTCAAATCGGGGTCGAATTTTGCCAGCTCGCCGGGACGCGTGCTCATTCACGCCTTGGACCCGGTGTATGTGGCGATCAAAGCAAGCTACACGCCGATTCGGGAGACGATCAATTTACCGGACGTCATCCACGGAACGATCAGCGGCATCGACGGCGTGGGCGGAATCGAGACTTACGGGAAGTATCGCGTGGGTCTTCCGAAGCCTCGGACGCTGACGGGAATAAAAGCGACCGTATAGGAATAGATGGCCGGGACAGAATAAAGCATAAGGCTTTGAATAATCAATATTTTTTATATTGACAATTTATTAAAGCCGCTGTTATAATTAAATTTTTTTGACAAATCACCTCTCTTTGGTTATAATGGACAAGGAAAGAGGTGGTAGTGCACAATGGCTAAAAATGCGCTATTGGAGATTAAACGCAGTTTGGAAACCCATGTCGGCTCCAAAATACGTCTTCGTGCAAACGGTGGTCGTCGAAAGACTATTGAACGGACCGGTGTATTAGAAGAAATCTACCCTTCTGTATTTATTGTCAGACTTGATCAGGAACAGCATGCCTTCAAGCGCGTTTCTTACAGCTACGCCGATATTTTGACGGAGTCCGTTGAAGTGATGGTCGACAGCGATGACGGTCAGGTACGCATTACCTATATACAGTAAGAAACAAACATTGGTTTGGCTTTCTTCAAGATGCAAGCAATGATAAGCGCGAAGTCGGCGTTTGCATTGCTTGCATTTTTTTTCGTGGGAATGAGAACGCGCAAAACATCCATACTAACGGTACCATTACGTTTTGAAGGAGGAGACGACTCTCATGTCCCGAAGACGCCGCGGCACGATGAGCGAGCAGCTGAAGAACGAGCTGGCCAAGGATCTGGGGTTTTACGACACGGTGCAAAAAGAAGGATGGGGCAGCATCAAGGCGAAAGACGCCGGCAATATGGTGAAACGCGCCATTCAGCTCGCGGAGCAGGCCGCCGCGAAGCAATACCAGGAGCAGCAGTCGGTTCGTCAGCAGCCGCAAGTACAGTCGGTCCGGCAGCAGGCGCCGTCGTACAATGCACAGCGTTCATACGCCGCCTCGCCGCCGCCTAGAGCGATGACCGCCGCCGCCGTGCCGCCGTACGTCGCGCAGCAAGCGATGGCGAATAATCACCAGCACACGTCCAATATGCATCCGTAACATCGGCCGTATCAAGCTAAGATGGCAAGCTCTGCAGCAGCGGGCTTCCGGCATCTTAGCTTTTCTTATGACCTTTTGTTATAATATGTGAAGTTTAACGATAATGGACGGGTGAATCGAACATGAAAATCTATGAGAAGGCGCCGGCCAAGATTAACCTGCTCTTGGATGTGCTGCGCAAACGCGACGATGGCTTTCACGAAGTCGAAATGATCATGACGATGGTGGATTTGGCCGATCGGCTCGAGATGGAGGAACTGCACAGCGATTCCATTATTATCTCGAGCCAGGCGGGATACATACCGCTCGACGAGAAGAACTTGGCCTTTCAGGCAGCGCGGCTTATCAAGGACCGCTATAATGTCCGCAAGGGCGTTTATATTCATTTAGACAAAAACATTCCGGTCGCCGCGGGACTCGCGGGCGGCAGCAGCGACGCCGCGGCGACGCTGCGCGGACTGAACCGGCTCTGGGAGCTCGGCATCTCGGAGGACGAGCTGTGCACGCTGGGCGCGGAGCTCGGCTCGGACGTCCCGTTCTGCGTGACGGGCGGCACCGCTCTTGCGACCGGACGGGGCGAGAAGCTCGAGCGCATCGCGAATCCGCCGCAATGCTGGGTCATTCTGGCGAAGCCGCCGATCAACGTATCGACGGCCGACGTGTACGGCAAGCTGCGCGCTTCCGAGCTGAAACGCCACCCGTCCGCCAAGGACATGCTGGAAGCGATTTCAACCGGTTCTTTCGCGGATGTCTGCACGAATCTTGGCAATGTGCTGGAAAACGTGACGCTGCAGCTGCATCCGGAGGTGCTGCAGTTGAAGGAAATCATGCAGCGGCTGGGCTCGGACGGCGTGCTGATGTCCGGAAGCGGACCGACCGTTTTCGGGCTGGTCAGCAAAGAAGCGAAGGTCTCGCGAATTTACAACGGGCTGCGCGGATTTTGCAAAGAAGTATACGTGGTAAGAATGCTGACATAAAGCCGACGTAAACCTTGATTAAATCCGTATGAAAATGGTATATTGACTTTATATTATTCGGATTTGGCAAGGGGGAAGGTCGTTTTGAAGAAATTAAAACGAAGTGCACGGTTAGTTGAGATGACGCAGTACTTACTTACGCGCCCCCACACGTTAATTTCTCTAACAGCATTCGCGGATCGCTATCAATCTGCCAAATCGTCCATCAGCGAGGATCTGGCAATCATAAAAGAAGTGTTCGAAGAAGAAGGCTTAGGCGAGCTTCATACGCTTGCGGGCGCCGCCGGCGGCGTGAAATACACGCCGAAAATGGGCGCCGCGGAGGCGTTGGACATTATGAACGGCATTTGCCGCCAGCTGGAGCAGCCGGAGCGCGTGCTTGCCGGCGGTTATTTATATATGACGGATATGCTTGGACAGCCCGGTCTGCTCGCGGATGTCGGCCGCATGTTCGCAACGGCCTTCGCCAACGCGGATATCGACGTGATCATGACCGTGGAGACCAAGGGCATTCCGCTGGCCTATGCGACGGCTTCCTGCATGAACCTGCCCGTCGTCATCGTTCGCCGCGACAATAAAGTCACGGAGGGCTCGGCCGTCAGCATCAATTATGTCTCCGGTTCGAATAAGCGCATCCAGACGATGTCCTTGGCGCGCCGCGCGCTCAAGGAGGGCGCGCGGGTGCTTATCGTGGACGATTTCATGAAAGCGGGAGGCACGATCCAGGGCATGATGGACCTGCTCTTCGAATTCAACGCGAAGGTTGCGGGAGTCGGCGTATTCGTGGAATCCGGAGAGTTGGATACCGAGGAACGGCTTCTGGAGGATTACGTGTCCCTGGCCAGGCTGACGGCCGTGGATATGAAGACGAAGCACACGACGGTCGTTCCGGGCAACTATTTCAATTAAATCCACAGTAACGGGAGGATTTTACAAACATGAAACAGCAACCGCAAATCGTATCGACCGATCAAGCGCCTGCGGCCATCGGACCGTATTCCCAAGCGATCAAGCTGGGCAACCTGCTCTTCACGTCGGGCCAAATCCCGCTGGACGCGGAAGGCATTCTGGTCGAAGGCGGCATCGAGGAACAGACGCATCAAGTATTCCGTAATCTGCAAGCGGTTCTCGCGGAAGCGGGCGCGACGCTGGCCGACACGGCGAAAGCGACGGTCTTCATCAAGGACATGAACCAATTCGCGGCGCTGAACGGCATCTACGCCTCCTACTTCGGCGATCACAAGCCGGCACGCTCAACCGTAGAGGTAGCGCGGCTTCCAAAGGATGTTCTTGTCGAAATCGAGCTTATCGTAGCGATATAAGTCGAATGGAAAAGAATAATCTTTTTCTAGAAAAAATATTTGAAATTTAGACAATGAATTTCCAGAATCATGAAGGATTTAGCATCGGAATGTGGAAGTATACACCAAGTCTTTGATACCCAAAGGTGGTGAACACAGATGCAAATTACCGATGTTAGACTCCGCCGAGTAAATTCCGAAGGTCGCATGAAGGCTATCGCCTCCATTACCATTGACAATGAGTTTGTCGTTCACGATATTCGCGTGATAGACGGCAACAATGGGATGTTCGTGGCTATGCCAAGCAAGCGTACGCCGGATGGAGAGTTTCGGGATATCGCACATCCGATCTCTTCGACGACACGGGAGAAGATCCAAGCTGCCGTACTCGCCGAGTACGAGCGTGCGGCCACGGAAGAGGAAGTTATTGAAGAAGGCGCTTAAATTGGGAATATTGGGGTTGAGAGGAAGAGAGCCGTCCCGGCTCTCTTTTCTTTTGCCGCGGGATACGATATATTCAGTAAAGCATTTATAAGAGTCTCAGCGGACTCCTGGGTGGAGGGACTTACGTGAAAGTAATGGCCATTATCCTTGCGGCTGGTCAAGGGAAACGCATGAAATCCAAACTATACAAAGTATTGCATCCGGTGTGCGGCAAGCCCATGGTGGCGCATGTGCTCCAGACGGTAAAGGATGCCGATTGCGAGCGAACGGTCGTCGTCGTCGGCCATGGCGCGGAGACGGTCCGCTCCTACCTCGGCGAAGAGGTCGAGTTCGCGCTGCAGGAGCAGCAGCTCGGAACCGGCCATGCGGTGCAGCAGGCGGAGCCGCTGCTTGGCGGACAAGAAGGCACGACGGTCATCCTGTACGGCGATACGCCGCTCGTGACGTCGGAGACGATCGCGTCGCTGCTGAAGTTTCATGCGGAGGCCGGTTCCGCGGCAACCGTGCTGACGGCCGTGGTGCCGAACCCGCAAGGTCTCGGGCGCATCATCCGCGACGAAGCCGGCAACGTGCTGCGGATCGTGGAGCAGAAGGATTGTACGCCGGAGCAGGCGTTAATCAGCGAAATCAACACGGGCATGTACGCCTTCGATAATAAGAAGTTGTTCCGGGCGCTCGCCAAAGTCACGAATCATAACGCGCAGGGCGAATATTACCTGACGGACGTCATGGAGATTCTGAAGAACGACGGAGAAAACGTCGGCGCTTATTGCACGCCTGATTATGCGGAAGGCGTCGGCGTCAACGACCGGGTCGGCCTTGGCGAAGCGGAAGCGCTGATGCGCGCGCGCATCGTCCGCAAGCATCAGCTCGGCGGCGTCACGATCATCGATCCCGCCGCGACATATATTGAAGCGGACGTCGTCATCGGCTCCGATACCGTGATCTATCCCGGAACGGTACTGCGCGGCGCTACTTCCATCGGCGAAGATTGCGTCATCGGTCCGAACGCGGACATCACGGACACCGCGATCGGCAACGGCGTCACGGTGAAGCATTCCGTTTCGGCGGAAGCCGTCATCGGCGACGAGTGCGCCGTCGGTCCCTACGCGTACCTTCGTCCGGGCGCCAAGCTCGGTGCCGGCGTCAAGATCGGCGATTTCGTCGAGATCAAGAACGCCGAGCTTGGCGAAGGCACGAAAGTATCTCATCTCAGCTATGTCGGCGACGCCAAAGTCGGCAAAGACGTGAATATCGGCTGCGGCGCGATTACCGTCAACTACGATGGTTACAACAAGTCGCTTACGGAGATCGGCGACAATGCTTTCGTCGGCAGCAACGTGAACCTGATCGCGCCGGTCAAGATCGGCGACGGCGCCTACGTGGTGGCCGGCTCCACGATCACGCACGACGTGCCGGCCAACGATATGGCGATCGCGCGCGTGCGTCAGGACAACAAGCCGGGTTATGCCGACAAGCTGCGCGGACGGGCGAAGGCCAAGAAAGAGGCCAAGTCGAAAGGCTGATTGATCGCGCGCCACTCCCGGCGCTCGTGGTGGCGCCGGAAGCGACGTGCACCCGAACGCGGTATGATAGTGCCGGTCGCATGACATGGCCAACGCTTCGATTTTGATTCGAAATGTCATAGGCTTCGAGGGCTGTTTTCCAGCCTTCGGAGCCTTATTCATGCTTGCGAATCGCACCAGTATCGTTTTCGAATCGTATTCGAAGCGCTTTTTCATGGCCGATAAGCGCGCCGCGGCTGCGCCCGTTTCGTTTAATTCCGTGCCGGAATGGGTATGAATATATGGAAATCGATTCGTACAAGGAGGTTTCCACAATGGCAATCGCGTTTCAAGCACAAGAACGGACGATCGGTACGAAGGGTGACATTCGGAAATTGAGGCTGAGGGGCAGTATTCCTGGCGTGGTATATGGTGCGAAGCTGAACAAGCCGCTGAACGTCGCGGTAAACGAAAAGGAACTGTCGGCGCTGCTGCGGTCCCATCCGCATGCTTTGCTGGAGCTTGATATTCCAGGGGCGGGCAAGCAGCCCGTTATGCTGACGGAAGTCCAGCGCGAGCCGTTGTCGCGGATGGTGCTTCATGTCGATTTTCATCAGGTGAACATGAACGAAGCGGTCAAGACCGCGGTTCGCCTCGATATGGTCGGCGATTCCACCGGCGTGCGCGAGGGAGGCATCCTGCAGGCGATGCTGCACGAGCTGGAGATTCAATGTCTGCCGGACCGGATTCCGGAATCGATCGAAGTCGACGTCTCGGCGCTCGGCATCGGGGAGAACTTGCTCGTCGGGGATCTGAAATTGCCTTCGGGCGTTACGACCCGGCTGGATGCCGAACAGGTCGTCGTGACGATCCTGGCACCGCAGAAAGATCTCACGGCGGACGAAGCGGAAGAGGCTGCCGAGGAGGCGGAAGCAGCCGCAGAGCGGTCGCATGAAGCGAAGATGGAAGTGCATACATCGGAATAACGAAGAAATCGGGGCTGCATCCGCAGCCCCTTTACTTTTTTTCAGTAGCCGGGCCTCGACACGAAGGTAAATTGCTTGCGGCTGTAGAAAATATTATTCATCTTGATGTACGATGGACTGAATTGTTCGACGAATCCGATATCATGATGCACTTTGCCCCAATATACCTGCACGGGCACATGGCATTCATGATGGTCCCGGAAATGGCAATCGTCGAAAATCAGTTGACCGTTCAAATACATCGATTAAAACGCCCCTTTGCATACGAAGTTCGGCAGTCCGCCGCCTCTATACATATGACATTTAGGAATGAAGATTCGTTGCAGGGGCAAAAAAGAAATTTCGACTACAGGAGTTGACGACAGCAGCATGAAATGGATCGTAGGTCTCGGCAACCCCGGAACCGCTTATCAAGGGACGAGGCATAATGTCGGGTTCATGGTCGTGGATATGCTCGCCAAACGGTGGGGCATATCGGTGACGCAAAGCAAGTGCAAAGGACTGATCGGCGAAGGCAATGTCGGGGGCGTGAAAGTGGCGCTGATCAAGCCGATGACGTACATGAACTTGTCGGGCGAGACGGTGCGCGGGTTCATGGATTATTTCAAAGCCGACCTGGAGGACGCCATCATCGTTTACGACGACATGGATACCGAGACGGGCCGCATCCGGCTCCGTTATCAAGGCAGTGCCGGCGGTCATAACGGCATCAAATCGATCATTCAGCATACCGGCACCCAGACGTTCAACCGGATCCGGCTCGGCATCTCGCGCCCGAAGCCCGGCATGAGCATCTCGGATTACGTGCTCTCGAATTTCCCGAAGGGCGAGGGAGAGCTGCTCAAGGTCATGGTGGAAGAGAGCTGCGACGCGGCCGAGTTCGCGCTGACGAACACATTCGAACGGACGATGGCCAAATATAACCGTTAAATTTCAGCCGCCGCGGGCATACTGAGGGTATAACGACCACTCAGGAGGCATAATTATGGCTGTGCATTATATTTGCCGGCATTGCAAAACGCCGATGGGCTCCATCAACAACGAGCAGATCTCGGAAACGCAGCTCGGTTTCCATTTCTTGACCCCCGAAGAACGCAGCGATATAATAGCGTATAATCCGAACGGAGACGTTACGGTCAACGTAGTCTGCGATTATTGTCGCGAAGCGATAGAGAGCAATCCCGAGCTGCTGCTGGTGGCGAATCCGCTGCAGTAGCCGCGGGTAAAGCAATAGAAGAGCCTTGGCGAACGGCCGAGGCTTCTTTTTTGTAACGACTCGGAAACACGCAAGTGGTTTGGAAAGAAACGAGGTGCCGCTAACGTTGAAAGCATTACTGGAAGCTTATGCCGCGGATACGGATTTTGGATCGATCGTATCCGGAATCAAGAAAGGAATGCGGGAGCAGCTGATATCGGGGCTGGCCGGCTCGTCGCGCCAGGTGATGATCGCCGCCTTGAAGCGGGAGTTCGACCGCCCGATCCTCGTCGTGACCCACAACATGTTCGCCGCGCAGAAGGTCGCGGAGGATCTCGTGGAGTGCTTGTCGCCCGACGAGGTGCTGCTCTATCCCGCCAATGAACTTGTCGCTGCCGAAGCGGCGATATCGAGCCCGGAAACGCTGGCCCAGCGGATGGATGTGCTTATCCGGCTGTCGCAGGGGTTTCGCGGGATCGTTGTCGTGCCGTTTTCCGGCGTCCGGCGGTTCCTGCCGCTGAACTCCGTCATGGCGAACGCGCGAATCGCGCTCAAGGTCGGCGAGACGCTAGCTTTGGAAGCGTTTTTACGACAGATGGTAGAGCTCGGCTACGAGCGCGTGGATAAGGTAGAGGGCAAAGGGGAGATGAGCGTCCGGGGCGGCATCGTCGACTTCTTCCCGCTGACGTCGCCGCACCCGTACCGGGTGGAATGGTTCGACGACGAGATCGACTCCATCCGCACGTTCGATTCCTCCGACCAGCGTTCCATCGAGAAGCTGGACGCCTACAGCGTGCCGCCTTGCCAAGAGCTGACCGCGGACAAACGCCGATTCGAGAACGCCGCGCAGCATGCGTCGGAATTGCTGGAGCAGCAGCTGCAGAAGATGACCGACCGCACGGCCAAGGACCGGCTGCGCGCCGAGATCGGCGCCGAGATCGAGAAGCTGCGGGAGCATCGCTATTTTCCCGAAATCTATAAATATATATCCCTGCTCTATCCCGAGCGTCAAACCTTGTTCGATTACGTGCCGTCCGACACGCTGCTCATCTATGACGAGCCGACCCGCCTGATCGAGACCGGCCGCCAGCTGGAGCGGGACGAGGTGGAATGGTCGACGCATCTCTTGACCAACGGCAAGTCGCTGCCGGCGCTTGCTCTCGCTCGCCCCTCGGACGACGTGCTGTTCCATCGCCCGTTCCCGACGCTGTTCCTCTCGTTGTTCCTCCGGCAAATCCCGCATACGCAGCCGCAAAATATCCTCAACGTCGTCAGCCGCGCGATGCAAAATTTCCACGGCCAAATGAACGTGCTGAAGGCGGAGATGGAGCGCTGGCGCAAAGCGGGCGCGACCGTCATGATGCTGGCCGGCAGCGCGGAGCGGATGGACCGCATGCGGCGGGTGCTCCATGATTACGGCATCGAGCCGCCTGCTTTGATCGAAGGCAACCTGCAGAGCGGATTCGAATTGCCGTCGGTGCATCTCATCGTCATCACCGAGGGCGAGATGTTCTCGCAGAAGCAGCGCAAGGCGCGCCGCCTCGACAAGAAAATGGATAATGCCGAACGGATCAAGAGCTACACGGAGCTGAAGGTCGGCGATTACGTCGTGCATCAGAACCACGGCATCGGCAAATATATGGGTATCGGCACGCTCGAGATCGCCGGCATCCATAAGGACTACATGCATATTATGTACGCCGGCGGCGACAAGCTGTCCGTGCCGATCGAGCAGATCGACCTGATCCAGAAATACGTCGGCAACGAAGAGAAAGAGCCGAAGGTCTATAAGCTCGGCGGCAGCGAGTGGACGCGCGTCAAGAGCAAAGCGCAGTCGTCGGTCAAGGACATTGCCGACGAGCTGATCAAGTTATATGCCGAACGGCAGGCGACGACCGGCTTCGGTTTCGGCCAGGATACCTCGTATCAGCAGGAATTCGAAGCGATGTTCCCTTATGACGAGACGGTCGACCAATTGCGGGCCATCGCCGAGATCAAGAAGGATATGCAGACGCCGCGTCCGATGGACCGGCTGCTCTGCGGCGACGTCGGCTACGGCAAGACCGAGGTCGCGGTGCGCGCCGCGTTCAAGGCCGCGATCGAAGGCAAGCAGGTGGCGATCCTGGTGCCGACGACGATCCTGGCGCAGCAGCATTACGAGACGTTCCGCGAGCGCTTCGGGGGCTTCCCGTTCAACGTGCAGGTGCTGAGCCGTTTCCGGTCGAAGAAGGACCAGTCGGCGACGATGAAGGGGCTCAAGGCAGGCACGGTCGATGTCGTGATCGGCACGCACCGCCTGCTGTCGCAGGATGTCATTTTCAAAGATCTCGGACTGCTGATCGTCGACGAGGAGCAGCGTTTCGGCGTGTCCCACAAGGAGAAGCTGAAGCGGCTGAAGACGAACGTCGACGTGCTGACGCTGACGGCGACCCCGATTCCGCGGACGCTGCACATGTCCATGCTCGGCGTGCGCGACTTGTCCGTCATCGAGACGCCGCCGGAGAACCGGTTCCCGGTGCAAACCTACGTGGTGGAGTACAGCCCGTCGCTGGTCCGCGAATCGATCGAGCGGGAGCTTGCGCGCGGCGGCCAAGTCTACTACCTGTTCAACCGCGTGCAGGGGATCTATCAAATGGCGGAGCAGATCAACGCCCTCGTGCCGGACGCGAAGGTGGCGGTCGGTCACGGGCAGATGTCCGAGCAGGAGCTCGAGAAGACGATTCTCGATTTCCTCGACGGCGAGTCCGACGTGCTGGTCAGCACCAGCATTATCGAGACGGGCGTCGATATTCCGAACGTCAATACGCTGATCGTGCACGATGCGGACAAAATGGGCCTCTCCCAGCTGTATCAGCTGCGGGGCCGGGTCGGGCGCTCCAACCGGATCGCGTACGCGTACTTCACGTACCAGCGGGACAAAGTGTTGACGGAGGTCGCCGAGAAGCGGCTGCAGTCGATCAAGGAGTTCACGGAGCTCGGCTCCGGCTTCAAGATCGCGATGCGGGATCTGTCCATCCGCGGCGCCGGCAATCTGCTCGGGGCGGAGCAGCACGGCTTCATCGCGTCGGTCGGCTTCGATCTGTATTCGCAGATGCTGGCCGATGAAATCGCCAAACGGAAGGCGGAAATGGGCGGCGAGGTCGAGGAAGTCGTCAAGGAAGTGAGCACGTCCATCGATATGAGCATCGATGCCTACTTGCCCTCTTCTTATATTTACGATAGCATACAGAAGATAGAGATCTATAAGAAAGTCGCGGCCGTCCGTACGTTCGAGGAAAGCGACGATCTGCGCGACGAGCTCGTGGACCGCTTCGGCGACCTGCCGCAATCGGTGGATAACCTGCTTTCCGTCGCGCGGCTCAAAGTGTTCGGCGCGATTTGCGGCATCGAGCAGATCGGCGGCAAGGGCGAGGACATCACCCTGAAGTTCGCGGAGCAGGAGAAGAAACGGTTCGACGGGAAGAAAGTGGACCGTCTCTGCCTGCAGCTCGAGAACCGGTTCGCGCGATCGACGGGACAAGAGGCTAATCCGCTCGTGCAGCTTCGCGGCAAAGGGTTGTCCGTGGAGCAGAAGCTCGAGCTGCTGGAACGGTTTTTGACGCAGTATAAAGACACCATTCACTCGAAAGGGGAACTACAGGATGTTACGCACTAAACAGGCAAGAAGAACGATCCTGCTTGCGCTTGTCGCCGTACTGGTCGTTGTGCTTGCAGCGGGCTGCGGCTCGAAGAAGGGGGAGGAATCCTCCGCTCCGGGCACCGGCACGGGCAAAACGATCGCCACGTACAAGGACGGCACCGTCACGGAGGGGGAGTTCAAGAAATACTCCACGTTCTTCGGCATCGTGCAGCCGCAAACGGAGATGTACCTGAGCATCCCTCAGCTTCAGGAGCAGTTCCTGCGCGAGTACATCGGCTATAAAATATTGTACAAGCCCCTCGCGGACACGAAGCTGACCGATGAAGAGCAGAAGAACCTCGACACCTTCTATACGCAGGTGAAGCAGCAAATCGATTCCGATGCGGCGACCAAGAAGAAGATCGACGACGCCGGCCTGACGGAAGCGGACATCCGTTATTTCTATTCGATGATCACCACGATCATGAAGGATGAAGAAAGCAAAGTCACGGACGCGGACGTTCAGAAGCAATTCGATGCGACCAAAGACGATTACAATATGATCAGCGTTCGCCATATCCTGATCGCGACGGCCGACCCGAACACGGGCGCCGAGACGCGCAAGGACGAAGACGCGCTGAAGCTCGCGAAGGACGTCAAAGCGCAGCTGGATGCCGGCGGCGACTGGAATGCCCTGGCGAAGAAATACTCCGACGACACCGGGTCCAAGGACAAAGGCGGTCTGTACGAAGAACAGCAGGCCAAGGGCTGGGTACAGGAATTCAAGGACGCGGCGAACAAGCAGGAGATCGGCAAAGTCGGCGATCCGGTCAAATCGCAGTTCGGCTACCATGTCATGAAGGTCGAGAAGCGCACGCCGACGACGTTCGACAAACTGACGGACGCGGATAAAGAAGGCATCAAGCAGGAAGCGGCCTCGGCGAAATTGAACGCGTTCATGACGACGGATCTGCCGAAGCTCATCACGAAGATCGACCTGCCGCAGCCACCGGCTGCGCCGGCCGACGGCACGAACTCCGGAACGAATACGGATACTAGTAAGAACGGAACGACCAACACGGATACGAAAGACGATGCGACCACGAACGATACCAAAACCGACGGCAAGTAAGCACTCGGCGGCAATCGGGCAGTAAACGCGGCTTTCACCGGCAACAAGCCCAGCCCGCAACGGCTGGGCTTGCGTTGATTATAAACGCGAATACGAGGAGGCACGAATCATGGGGAAGGCATTTTTTTATACGGGTTCGTACGGGACGCGGGAGCGGGAAGGCGTGAAGGCGATGCGCCTGGGCGCGGAAGACGGCAGGATGACGGAACGCACGGGCTTGGCGGGCATCCATCATCCTTCGTTTCTGAAGAGCAATGCGGCGGGAACGCGGGTGTATGTCGTCAGCGAGACGGGGGAGGAGCCGGGCAGCGTGTCCGGGTTTGCCGTCGATGCCGAGAGCGGCGCCCTCGCGCTCATTAACGAGGTCTCCACGTTGGGCGGATCGCCCTGCCATATCGCGCTCGATGCCGCGGAACGGCTCCTTATCGTCACGAATTATACGGGCGGTACCGTTAGCGTATACGCGGTGCAGGAGGACGGTTCGCTGAAGCTGTCGGACAATGTCGCGCATGCGGGCAGCGGGCTTCGCGGCGACAGGCAGGAGGGACCGCATCCGCATTCCGCCATATTCGACCTTGCCAACCGTTTCGCGCTGGTCGCCGATCTGGGCACGGATGAAATCGTGCATTACCGCATCGACCGCGAGAGCGGGAAGCTGATCCGTCATGGCGCCACGAAGACGATTCCGGGAGCGGGTCCGCGGCATATGGCGTTCAATGCAGCGGGCGACGTGCTATACGTAATCAATGAGCTGGACAACACGGTCTGCGTATACGGCTACGAGGGTGAAGATTCCGTGCTGACGCAGCGGCAAGTCATATCTACCCTGCCGGTTGCGTTCGCGGGGGAAAGTAGCTGCGCGGACATTCACGTCACGGGAGACGGCCGGTTCTTGTACGCGTCCAACCGGGGGCATGACAGCATCGCAGCTTATCGGATCCAACCGGACGGAGGGCTCGAGCTGATCGATATCGTCTCCAGCGGAGGCCGGACGCCGCGGAATTTCGCGATTTCGCCGGATGGGCAGTACGTGCTGGCGGCTAATCAGGACAGCGACAACATCGTCGCGTTCCGGATAGATCCGGATACCGGACGGCTCCTGCCGACCGGAGAGGCCGTGGAATCCTTCAAGCCGGTTTGCGTTGCGTTTCTTTAAGAAGCCAACGTGCATCAAGGTCATACGGGCTTGGGGGCATCGAACGATCGTGGCGGTACTGCATCAACAATGAGAAAAGGTTCCATTAGACCGGCTAAAATGATTCTTTGTTCCTAGAAAATCCATGGTCGGCGCGGTCGATGCCGGAACCGTTCGTTCGAACTTAACCGTTCTCCGTAACCGGAGAGCGGTTTTTTTATGCATTTCCACCAAGAGTTATGATATATATGTGTAATATATATGCAGACCGCAGAGGGTCATATGTCATGTTAACGAAAGGACTTCTTTCGAATTGGCATCAAATTTGAAGGAAAATGTCTAAACTCGGTCCGACAAAGTGAAATTTATACCATTTATGTAAACTTTATTGACATGTAAGCTAACGTGATTTTATAATGAGTCCACGAACGATGGAAGGGATATCCAGAAAATCGTTCGGATTAGAGAAAAGAAAACGGATAGGGAGTGGGAGAATGAAGGGTGCGTTTTGGAAAAGCGGGGTATTTGTAATACTGGCACTGCTCCTGGTGCTGGCCGGCTGCGGAAAAAACGATAACGCGGCTTCAACGACGACAAATGCGGATGGCACCAAAACGGACAACGGCGGAAGCACCGGCAGCGAGAGCGACAGCGGCGGCGGGGAGATAAAAGTCGGCATCCTTCATTCGTTAAGCGGAACGATGGCGATCAGCGAAGTATCGGTCAAGGATTCTGAAATGATGGCCATTGACGAAATCAACGCCAAGGGCGGGGTCATGGGCAAGAAAATCGTGCCGGTCGTCGAGGATGGCGCCTCCGACTGGCCGACGTTTGCGGAGAAAGCGAGAAAACTCATCTCCGAGGATAAAGTGGCCACCGTGTTCGGCGGATGGACCTCCTCCAGCCGGAAAGCGATGCTGCCGGTATTCGAGGAACTGAACGGTCTGCTCTGGTACCCGGTGCAGTACGAGGGACTCGAGCAATCGCCGAACATCATGTACACGGGCGCGACGACCAACCAGCAGATTGTCCCGGCGGTATCGTGGCTGCTGGAGAACAAGGGCAAGAAGTTCTTCCTGCTCGGCTCGGACTACGTCTTCCCGCGCACGGCGAACAAAATCATCAAAGAGCAGCTGAAGGTGGAAGGCGGCGAGCTGGCAGGCGAAGAGTACACGCCGCTCGGCCATACCGACTACGCGACGATCATCTCCAAGATTAAAGCGGCGAAGCCGGACGTCGTGTTCAACACGCTGAACGGCGACAGCAACGTCGCGTTCTTCAAGCAGCTTAAGGATGCCGGCATCTCGTCCGGCGATCTGACGACGCTGTCCGTATCGGTGGCGGAAGAGGAAATCCGCGGCATCGGCGCCGACGTGCTGGCCGGCACGTTCGCGGCGTGGAACTATTACGAGACGACGGATACGCCGGCGAACAAAACCTTCGTCGAGAACTACAAGAAGAAATACGGCGACGACCGCGTCACGGCGGATCCGATCGAAGCGGGCTACGATGCGGTGTACCTCTGGGCAGCGGCGGTCGAGAAGGCCGGCTCCACGGAGGTCGACAAGGTCAAGGACGCGGCCAAGGAGCTGGAGTGGGATGCGCCGGAGGGCAAGGTGAAGATCGACGGCGAAACGCAGCATTTGTACAAAACCGTCCGGATCGGCGAGGTGCAAACCGATGGACAGTTCAAGGAAGTGTGGAACTCCGGTTCGCCGGTGAAGCCCGATCCGTTCCTGAAGGGCTACGACTGGGCAAAAAGCTTGAGCGAAGGCAAATAAAACGGGGGGAGTATTCGTCGGCGGTTTGCTTCGGATGCTCCCTTCGTCATTCATTTCCCCTGAAGAAACCCATTCCGTTAATTAAGTGCAACTCATTCATTTCTTCATAAGGAGTGAAATTATGGACGTGATCATCCTTCAGCTGTTCAACGGCTTTAGCATCAGCTCGATTTTGCTGCTGATCGCGCTTGGACTGTCCATTACGTTCGGGCTTATGAAGGTCATCAACATGGCGCACGGCGAGCTGATCATGATCGGGGCGTACACCGCCTATGTCGTGCAGAATCTGTTCGCCGACTATATGCCCGCCTCGATGTTCGGCTGGTATTTCGCGCTGGCCATCCCGGTCAGCTTCGCGGTGGCGTTCGTCTTCGGCCTGGTGCTGGAGATGGGCCTGATCCGCTTTCTCTACGGCCGGCCGCTCGACAGTCTGCTTGCCACATGGGGCGTCGGCTTGATGCTCCAACAGCTGGCGCGCAGCATCTTCGGCGCTCCGAACGTGGGGGTGAAAAGCCCGGCCTGGCTGGATGGCGGCATGACGGTCGGCGACAACGTGTTTCCGTATAAGCGGCTGTTTATCATCGGGCTCGTGCTCGTCTGCTTGCTGGTCATGTACCTGTACATTTACCGCAGTCATCCCGGCCGCCGGATGCGAGCGGTCATGCAAAATCGCGAAATGGCCGCCTGCCTCGGCATCTCGACGCGCAGGGTGGACGCGACGACGTTCGCGATCGGCTCGGGCATCGCGGGCATTGCGGGCTGCGCGCTGACGCTGATCGGTCCGATCGGCCCGACGATCGGGACGTACTACATCGTCGACGCGTTCATGGTGGTCGTGCTCGGCGGCGTCGGGAAGCTGGTCGGCACCGTGTTCGGCGCGCTCGGCATCGGGCTTTCCAATACGCTCTTCGAGTATTGGACGACGGCCTCGCTCGGCAAGGTTCTCGTGTTCCTGTGCATCGTCGCATTCCTGCAGTGGAAGCCGAGCGGCTTCGTGGCGATGCGCTCGCGCTCGCTGGACAACTGATTCGGCCGGGGCCGGGAGCGCCCCTGAAAGGTGGAGGACAACATGCCTATTCGTAAACTATCGGCGCAGCGGCTGTGGCTGCTTGCCGCCTATGCCGCGGCCGCGGCGGCGCTCTTCTGCGCCCCGCTCATGCTGAGCGATTTCCGGCTTAACCTGCTGGCGAAATTTCTGGCCTATGCCATCGTCGCGCTGGGGCTTGACTTGATATGGGGCTACACCGGCATTCTCAGCTTGGGGCACGGGGTGTTCTTCGGGCTCGGCGGCTATGCGATGGCGATGTATCTGAAGATGGACGCGAGCGGCGGCAAGCTGCCGGATTTCATGGATTGGAGCGGCTTGACGAAGCTGCCGTGGTTCTGGAAGCCGTTCGAATCGCTGCCGTTCGCGATCGCGGCGGGCATTCTGGTGCCTGCGCTGCTTGCGCTCATTCTCGGCTTCTTTACGTTCCGCAACCGGATCCGGGGCGTGTACTTCACGATCCTGACGCAGGCGCTCGTCATCATCACGACCACGCTTTTCATCGGACAGCAAGCTTACACGGGCGGCACCAACGGACTCACGGGCTACAGTAAGCTGTTCGGCTATTCGCTCGGCTCGCCCGAGACGAAGCGGTGGCTGTACTGGGTGACGGTCGCGCTGCTGATCGGCGCGTTCCTGCTCTGCCGGTTCCTGGTGAAGAGCCGGTTCGGCAAGGTGCTCCGGGCCATTCGCGACGGCGAGAACCGTGCCCGGTTCATCGGCTATAATCCGGCGATCTATCAGATGGTCGCGTTCGCCTTTTCCGCCGGCTTGGCCGGCCTCGCGGGCATGCTGTTCGTTCTGCATGTCGGCATTATTTCCCCGTCCATGATGGGCATCGTCCCTTCGATCGAAATGGTGCTGTGGGTCGCGATCGGCGGCCGCGGCACGCTGGCGGGCGCCGTGATCGGCGCGGTGCTGCTCAATTACGCCAAGAGCAGCTTCAGCGAATCGTATCCGAATATTTGGATTCTGTTCATGGGCGCGTTGTTCGTCGTCGTCGTCGTCTTCCTTCCGAAGGGGGCGGCAGGGTTGTTCGGCCAATTCAAATGGCTCAGAAGGAGGAAGGCAGCCGATGAAGGAGCAGACGGAGTCCGTTATCCTGCAGTGTGACGAGGTGACCGTCGATTTCGACGGGTTTAAGGCGGTACAGGGCATGAATTTGACGCTGGCGCGAGGAGAGCTGCGGTTCCTGATCGGGCCGAACGGCGCAGGGAAAACGACCATGTTGGACGTGATCTGCGGCAAGACGAAGCCGGCGGTCGGGAAGGTGCTGTTCGGAGGCGGGCGCGTCGACATTACGCGCAAGAAGGAGCATCAGATCGCGGAGCTCGGGATCGGGCGGAAATTCCAGACGCCGTCGATCTTCGCGTCCTTGACGGTGCATGAGAATTTCGAAATCGCGATGAAGCAGAACCGGGGCGTGTTCGCCGCCATGCGCGCGAAGCTTCGCAAGGAAGACGCCGAGCGCATCGCGGCGCAGCTGGAAATGGTCGGCCTCGCGGATAAAGCGCAGTGGCGGGCCGGGGGCCTGTCGCACGGCGAGAAGCAGTGGCTGGAGATCGGCATGATGCTGCTGCAGGAGCCGGAGATTCTCCTGCTCGACGAGCCGGTGGCGGGAATGACCGACAACGAGACGGAGAAGACCGGCGAGCTGCTGCAGGAGATCCGCAAGAAGCAGTCCATCGTCGTCGTGGAGCACGACATGGAGTTCGTTCGCAATTTCGCGACATACGTCACCGTCATGCATGAAGGAAGGCTGCTGAAGGAAGGGTCGATGGACGAGGTGCAGCGCGACGACCGGGTAGCCGAAGTCTATTTGGGGAAAAGGCGGGATGCCGATGCTAGCCGTTCAACAGCTTGAAGCGGGGTACGGGGAAAGCGTGATTCTGCGCGGGGTCACGCTGCAGGTCAGGCCGGGTCAAGTTGTCTGCCTGCTCGGGCGCAACGGCGTCGGCAAGACGACGCTGATGAAGAGCATCATGGGCGTATTGAAGGCGCGCAAGGGGACCGTCTCGTACAAGGGCGACAACCTGACCAGGCGGGCGCCCGGGCAACGGGCCAAGAAGGGCATCGGCTACGTGCCGCAGGGGCGGGAGGTGTTCGCCCAGTTGACCGTGTTCGAGAACGTGCTGCTCGGACTCGAAGCATCCGGAGCGAAGACGCGGGTGATCCCGGACGCGGCGATCGAGAAATTCCCGGTGCTGCCGACGATGTACGACCGCAGGGGCGGCGACCTCAGCGGCGGACAGCAGCAGCAGCTCGCGTTCGCGAGGGCTTTGGCGTCCGAGCCCGATCTGCTGCTGCTCGACGAGCCCTGCGAAGGGATCCAGCCCTCCATCGTCGAGGATATTCGCGATGTCATCCGCACCATCAAGGCAGACGGCAAGACGTCGATCCTGCTGGCGGAGCAAAGCCTGGAGTTCGTGAAGAGCGTCGGCGATTACTTTTACATCCTGGAGAAGGGCGCCGTGGCGTGGGAAGGCGGTCTGGCCGACCTGAACGACGAGGTCATCCGGCAGTATTTAACGGTTTAGCTTCGCAACCGAATGTAATAAAACCTCACATTGGTATTGACACATTGCAGGGTATGCTTTTACAATACAGGTAGATGTAAGGTTAGCTCACAATTTCATAGCGGTTCCCGGCCATCATACTTGGGAACAACATGCTGTCTAGGGTTCCGTGACCGTTCGCGGTCAGTCTGGTCCAAGAGGCGGCGTATGGCGCAGCGTCCCGTATTCGCGGGGAACGCGGCTCCATATAACACGGAAGGACAAAAGCCTGGGAGATCTCTCCTTAGGCTTTTTCTTTTTTACCTGGAACGATGCGGCGCTCATCCAAAGGCCGGCGAATCGGATATTCCAGTACAAAGAGATGGGGAGTGGGGAGAACATGAAAGTGTTGAAACGATCGGTTACGCTGCTGCTGCTTATTGCCATGCTTACGGTGCTCGCGGGCTGCGGAGGCGCCAAGGAAGCTTCCTCGGGCGCTTCTTCGGACGATCCCATTACGATTGCGCTGAGCCCATGGCCGGGCTGGTTTTTCTGGTACTTGGTCGATGAAAAGGGCTTCTTCGACAAGCATGGCGTGAACGTCGACCTCAAATGGTTTCCCGTCTACAGCGACTCCCTGCAGGCGCTCTCGACCGGCAAGGTGGACGCGAACAGCCAGACGCTCAGCGACACGCTCGCGCCGGCATCCAAAGGCATCGGCCTGAAGGCCGTCCTCGTCAACGACAACTCCTTCGGCGGCGATGCCATCGTCAGCAAGACGAGCATCGGCTCCATCAAGGAGCTGAAGGGAAAAACCGTGGCGACGGAGCTCGGAACCGTCGACCATCTGCTGCTGCTGACGGCGCTCGCCGAGAACGGCATGAGCGAGAAGGATGTCAACTATGTGAACATGACGGTCAACGACGCGGGTCCTGCTTTCATCTCCGGCAAGACGGACGCATCCGTGCTGTGGGAGCCGTTCCAGACGACGGCGGTGAAAGAAGGCAAGGGCAAGGTGCTCTTCTCCTCCAAGGAAACGCCGGGCTTGATTCCGGATCTGCTCGTCTTCCGCGACAGCGTCGTGAAGAATCGACCGGACGATATTCAGAAGATCGTCGATGCCTGGTTCGACGCCCTCGATTACTTCCAATCCCATCAAGACGAAGCGATCGAGCTGATGGCGAAGAAGGCCGAGACGTCGCCGGAGGACTTCAAGCTCGGCCTCTCCAGCATCAAGCTGTTCACGCCGGAAGACAACGTAAACGCGTTCGGCAAGCGCGACGAATACACGTCGCTCGCCTATACCGCCAAGACGACCGCCGATTTCCTGCAAAAGCTGGACATGGTGGACGAGATCAAAGACTTCGATGCCTTGTTCGATTCGAGCTTCGTAGAAAAAGCCGCCAAGGAGTGATCGCCGATGAACGCGACCAAACGCCGGAAACCCCATACGTTTCAAATCTTCAAGGATATCGGCGGGAGGCCGTTTGCTTTCACGGCCGGCTTCTCCTTCCTGCTGCTGCTGATCGTCTGGTCGGTCTTGAGCTACGCGAAGGCGGTGAATCCCGTCTTCCTGCCGACGCCGGATAAGGTGCTGACGGAGATGATCAAGCTGCTCGGCACCGGCGAATATTGGCATCACATCGGCATCAGCGTGTTCCGGGTATCGGCGGGCTTCATCCTGGCCTGCATCGTCGGCATCCCGCTCGGAATCTTCGCCGGCACGTTCAAGTACGGGGAAGCCTTCGTGGAGCCGCCGATGGAATTTATCCGCTACATGCCGGCCGTGGCGTTCATTCCGCTCATCATGGTGTGGGCGGGAATCGGGGAATGGGCGAAAATCCTGCTCATCTTCCTCGGCTGCTTCTTCCAGCTCGTGCTGATGGTGGCCGACAATACGCGCCGCGTCTCGGCCGATCTGCTCCAGGCTTCGTTCACGCTGGGCGCGGGCCGTTGGAAAGCGATCGAGACGGTGCTCATTCCGGCGATTCAGCCGCAATTAATGAACACGCTCCGCCTCATTCTCGGGTGGGCTTGGACGTATCTCGTCGTGGCGGAGCTCGTCGCGGTCAACAGCGGCCTCGGGTATGCCATCATGAAGGCGCAGCGCTTCCTGAACACGGATCAGATCTTCGTCGGCATCATCGTCATCGGACTGCTGGGGCTGATCAGCGATCGGATCTTCGCTTTCCTGAACCGCAGATTATTCCCTTGGGCGTAAGGCGCCTTAGGCAAATTGAATCGTTGACAAGCAACTCCCGCCAAGGGAGAACGAACGGAGCGTGAGCGCCATGGAAGCTGCCCAGAAACAGGAAGCTTTAGCTTTATATGAAGAGAAAGCCGCCGATTCGACCGGATTAGCGACTGCCGAAGCGGACCGGCAAGGCGAAATCGTCATCGCGGGCTTGGGGAAGGTGTACGCCTCCAAGAAAAGCCGCTTCGAGGCGCTATCCGGCATCGATCTGACCATCGGCGCCAATGAGTTCGTGACGATCGTCGGGCCGTCCGGCTGCGGAAAGTCGACGCTCCTGCGGATCGTGGCCGGCTTGGATGACCTGACGGAGGGCAGCGTGCGGCTGGACGGGGAAGAGGTCGTCGGACCCGGCGCCGAACGGGGCATGGTGTTCCAGGGCTATACCCTGTTCCCATGGCTGACGGTACGCGAGAACATCGAATACGGCCCGAAGCTGAAAGGCGTCTCCACGCTGGAGCGCCGGGCGATCAGCAGCCATTTTCTGAAGGTCATCCGGCTGGAGCAGTTCGCGAACGCCTATCCGAAGCAGCTGTCCGGCGGCATGAAGCAGCGGGTCGCGATCGCGCGGGCGCTGGCGAATCGGCCGAAGGTGCTGCTCATGGATGAGCCGTTCGGCGCGCTGGACGCGCAGACGAAGCTGGAGATGCAGGAGATGCTGCTCGAGGTGTGGGAGAAGGAGAAAACGACCGTGCTCTTCATCACCCATGATATCGAGGAGGCGATCTTCCTCTCCCGGCGGGTCGTCGTCATGGGCGCCAACCCCGGCCGGATCCTGAAGACGTTCGACGTAAAGCTGCCCGCGCAGCGTACGCAGGAGATCCGGGAGCTGCCGGCGTTCCTGTCGCTCAAGCGCGAGCTCGGGGCGCTGCTGAAGCATTGATTCATCATCCCGCGAAAGAGGAGCGTTGCGCATGGAACGTAATGGAAATACAGGTCGCTGGAAAGCGCATTTGTTGACTGTGCTCGGTTTCGTCGTCACCCTGATGTTCTTTCGCCATCCCGCCGCTCGCCTATGAGCGGCGGTTTTTTTATGGCCATCGGCGCCTTTCGCGAAAGCCGTTTTTTCGACCGTCGAAGGACGGCTTTCCGGGTCGGCCGAATGCATAAGAAAATGGGAGGGGATGAATACTATGGTCAGTTCGCTAAACACCTCTTTCAAGGATTCTCTCCTCTTGAATAATAAAGCATTGCCGGCATCACAATCGTCCAGTCGAATTCAAAACCTTCCAAGGAAAGTGGGGCAACTAGAACATGAAAGCAACTGGAATTGTCCGTCGCATCGATGATCTCGGCCGGGTCGTCATTCCCAAGGAGATCCGCCGTACGCTGAGGATACGCGAGGGCGACCCGCTGGAAATATTCGTCGATCGCGACGGCGAAGTCATCCTGAAGAAGTATTCCCCGATCGGCGAGCTCGGCGATTTCGCGAAGGAATACGCGGAGTCCCTCTCGGAGAGCACCAACCACATCACGCTCATCACGGACCGCGACAACATCATCGCCGTCGCGGGCGCGCCGAAGAAGGATTACTTGGAGAAGCAGATCGGCGCCATGCTGGAGGGCTGCATGGAAAACCGCAAAACGGTCGTGGAGTCCAGCGGGGGGTCGTTCGAGGTCGTCAAGGACATCGGCGAAAACTTCAGCTCGTTCGTGGCGGCGCCGATCGTGGCCGGCGGGGATCCGATCGGGACGGTTGTGCTGCTGAGCAAGGACGAAGCGGTCAAAATGTCGCAAATGGAAACGAAAATGGCGGAGACCGCTGCCGGGTTCCTCGCCAAACAAATGGAGCAATAGCACGGGACAAGCTTCCTTGGAGGGATACGACCTTCGGGGGAGCTTTTTTGCTTCGCCGCGCCGGCCCGCCCGCGTTTGGGGTATAATGGGGGGCAGGAGAAGAGACAGGCAGGTGCGGACGTTTGAGGCAAAAGCAAGAACAAGATCGGCGTCGCGGGACATCGTCGGATGTTTCCGAAACGCTTGAAATAAACGAACGGCCTCCGGAGGAGTTCGGCGCCGGGGAGGAAGCCGGCCGCCTGCCCGACGAGGCGGGGCATCCGTCCGGAAGGTATAAAGACGTTGGCGCGACCGGGGGAAAAGGCCCGCGCTTCATGCAGGGCGCCGCGCTCATGGGCGTCGCGATGCTGCTCAGCAAGACGCTCGGCACGCTGCAGAAGATTCCGCTGCAGAACTTGGCGGGCGATCGCGTATTCGGCATCTATAATGCCGTCTATCCCCTGTATCAGCTGCTGCTTGTCATGGTGACGGCGGGCTTTCCCGTCGCGGTGTCGCTGATCGTGGCCGAGCGCGAGGCTGCAGGCGACCGGGACGGCTCGGAGCGCGTCCTGACGGCGAGCGTGTGGCTGTTGTCCGCGGGCGGGGCGATCGGCTTCCTGCTTTTATGGACCGGGTCGCACCGAATCGCCTCGTGGCTGGGCGACGAAGCGGCGGCGAACGCGGTCAAGGCGTCCGCGCTCGCGTTCTGGGTCGCCCCGGCGATGGCGGCGTTCCGCGGCTATTACCAGGGACTTGGGCGGATGCTGCCGTCGGCGGTCTCGCAGCTGTCCGAGCAAACCGTGCGCGTGGCCGGCATGCTGGCGCTGCTGCTCGCGGGCTGGCAGCTCGGCTGGTCCGATGCCCGGCTTGCGGCCGGCGCGACGGCGGGCTCCGCGATCGGCGGTCTTGCCGGGTTGGCGGTAATCGTCGCGTATTGGCTGCGGGAGAAGCGGGTTTCGGCAGACGAGGGATATGCAGCCGGGCTGGGAACCGGGCGGCATGCGCAGTTTGATGAAGCGGGAGAGGCGGATGAAGCGCGGGAGGAAAGGCATTCAAACGCGGATAGGGGGCGCGTTGAGGGACGGGCGAGCTTGCCGGCCTTGATGCGGCGCCTTGCCCTGCTTGCTGTGCCGGTAACGCTCGGGGCGCTGGCGATTCCGGTGCTGAACGTCGTGGACGCGTTCACGGTTCCCCGGCTGCTGCAGGGAAACGGCTTGGGGCAGGACGAGGCGATGACGCTCTTCGGCTTGTACAGCCGCGGCCAGCCGCTCGTGCAGCTGGTCGTCATGGTGGCCGGCGCGATAGGCGGGGCGCTTGTCCCCGCGCTTGCGGGCTCCCGCGCGCGCGGAGACGCGGCGGCCGTTCGGCTGCAGGCGGGCCTCGTGCTGCGCGCCGCGTGGGGCATCGGCGCAGCCGCGTCTCTGGGGCTCGCGGTGCTGGCCGAGCCCGTTAACATGCTGCTGTACGCGAACGATGCCGGCTCGCGGACGTTCGCCCTGGTCGGGTGCACGGCGCTCGCGGGCACCGTCGGCGCGTTGACCGCGGCCGTGCTTCAAGGGCTGGGGGCGGTGCGCACCCCTGCCCTGCTCATGCTGGGCGCGGCCGTGTTGAAGGCGGCGTTCAATGCCGCCCTGGTGCCGGCCTTCGGCACGGCCGGCGCCGCCTGCGCCGGCATCGCGGCGCTCACGGCGGCCGCCCTGCTGGGCTCGGGCGCCGTCGCCCGCGCCGCCGGCGCGGTCGTGCCCGCGCGCAGCGCCGCGGGCATGGGACTCGCACTCGCGGTCATGGCCGCGGTGCTCGTCCTGGCCGAGCGCGGCGGGGCCCCGCTGCTCGGCCTTGCGCTGCCGCCGCGGGCGGCAGCGGCCGCGCTCGCGCTCGGGGGCACCGCCCTCGGCGCAGCGCTCTTCGCCGCCGCCGCGCTGCGCTTCGGCGGCATCGGCGCGCGCGAGCTGCGCGCGCTGCCGGGCGGCGATGCGCTCGCCGCCCGCCTGATTCGTTGGCGCCTGCTGCCCAAAGGCGCCTGAACCGGCCGCCGCTGCGCGATGAATCGAGGCTCTTCTTCCGGAATCCAAGGAAGAAGAGCCTTTTCCATTGGAAATTCATGGCATGTTAGTGGGACATATATGACCTATTTCACTTTGAATCGCATTAAAAATTGTCATCGCGCACAAAAACAAACATCCTTCTTCGTTGTTTCCCCAAACTTGTGTCAACTATATTTACATATACTTCCTCCAACCCTTACGATTAAGCCGTAAGGATCGACCGAGACGGCATAAACGATAGAAGCCGAATGGGATCGGCACACGGGAGGGATACCATGTTTAGACATGTAACAGGCACGGGAATCGCGATGCTGCTTATTCTGCTCGCGCTCGCGGGCTGCGGCACGAACGCGGAGAACGATCCGGGCTCGAATGCCGGGCCGGCTGCGAACGCGGCAACCGCGGATCCGGCCAATACCGCCACTGCGACGGAAGAGCCGGCCGCGGAAGCTCCGGCGAACACGGATCCGACGGATGTCACCTTGATCGAAGGCTGGTACGCGAAAGGCGAGGACGGGGGTTATTTTGCCGCGCTCCAACAAAATTATTATCGAGACGCCGGCGTGAGCATGACGATTACGCCCGGCGGTCCGCAGATCTCCGCGATGACGCTGGTCGCTTCGGGGAAGGCCGACTTCGGCATCTCCTACGCGGACGACATCCTGCTCGCGAGGCAGCAGGGCATTCCGGTCGTCGGCATCCTGGCCGGCTTCCAATATTCGCCCCAAGTGCTCATTCACCATGCGGACGATGAGATCAAGAGCTTCGCCGATATCGGGGACCGAACCGTGTACGTGACGCCGGGTACGCTGTATTGGGAGTACATCAAGAGCAAGTTCAACCTGACGGAAGCGAAGCCGATGGCCTACACGGGCCAGCTGGTCAACTTCATCAAGGACAAGAAATCGCTGAACCAGGGCTATATTACGAACGAACCGTATGCGCTCGCCAACCAAGGGGTCGACGTATCCCTGCTGAAAGTCGCCGACTCCGGCTATGCCAACTATGCCGACGTGCTGTTCACGACGGAGGATTACCTGGCGAAGCACCCCGATGTCGTCAAGGCCGTCGTGCAAGCGAGCCAGAAGGGCTGGAGCTACTATTTGGACAATTACGAGACCGTCAATCCGCTCATCAAGACATACAATCCGGAGGCGACCTTGGACGCGATGAATTACGAAGCGGAGCACGAGAAAGAATTCATTCTGACCGGCGAGACAAAGGCGAACGGCATCGGAGCGATGACGGCGGACAGGTGGAACCAGCTGCAGGATCAACTGATCGAGATCAAGGGCTTGAAGGAGAAGCAGGACGTGACCAAAGCCTTCACGGCCGAGTTCCTGGCGAAACCGTAGTATGATAACGTGCCGGTCAAAAGTACGGGGCAAGCGCATAACCTCCGCGGTGGCGCGTGCATGGTCGCCGGTTCGGCCATCGCATTAACCCGCAATTCGGAATTCGCCCGGCGCATGAATTCAAGCTGCGCGCCAGGCCGTTTTCGCCGGCCTGGCTCCACCTCGAGCGTGATCTCGGGGTGGATTTTTCTGTTCGCGGGAACGGAGTGCTATAATGAATCCAGTTATGCGAGAAATCATTGCCAGGAGGTAACGAACGATGCAACCGACCATTACCGTCGTCGGACTGGGCTCCGGCGACGCCGATCAGCTCACGCTCGGCGCGTGGCGCAAGCTGCAGGAGGCCGCCCACCGCTACGTGCGGACGGACAAGCATCCCATGATGCGGCTGTTCAGCGACCATCAGCTTACGTATCAGTCCTTCGACTCGTTCTACGAGCGGCTGGATTCCTTTCCCGACGTTTACGAAGCCATCGCGGATGCGCTCCTTAAGGAAGCGGCGGCCAAGCAGTCGTTGGTCTATGCCGTGCCCGGCCATCCGATGGTCGCGGAACGCACGGTACAGCTGCTCCGCGAGCGCTGCCCCGAGCACGGCGTCGCCTTAACCATTCTGGGCGGCGAGAGCTTCCTGGACCAAGCATTCACGCGGCTCGGCTTCGATCCGATCGAAGGCTTTCAACTGCTCGACGCCGCCGATCTGAAGCCTTCCCTCATCCGCACGGAGCTGCATACCGTCATTGGCCAGGTATACGACACGTTCACGGCATCGGACGTGAAGCTGACGCTCATGGAGGTGCTGCCGGACGACCACCCCGTCACGATCGGCCATGCGCTGGGCGTGCCCGGCGAGGAACGGATCGTGACCGTGCCCCTGTACGAGCTGGACCGAACGCCGGGTTTCGGCAATCTGTCGCTCATTTGGCTGCCGCGTTCGACGGACGAGCGCCTGCGTAACCGCAGCTTCGAGCGGCTGCACGAGATCGTGGGCATCCTGCGCAGCCCGGAAGGCTGTCCGTGGGATATGGAGCAGACGCACCAGTCCATCCGCAAGAATTTCATCGAGGAGACGTACGAAGCGATCGAAGCGCTCGATAACGACGATCCCGACGGCATGCGCGAGGAATTCGGCGACGTGATCCTGCAGGTCATGCTGCACAGCCAGATGGAGGAGGAGATCGGCACGTTCTCGGTATACGACGTCATTCAGACGCTGAACGAGAAGCTGCTGTTCCGCCATCCGCACGTGTTCGGCGACTCGGCCGCGGGAGACGCGCAGGAGGCGCTGCGGAATTGGGAAGAGATGAAAGCCGAGGAGAAGCGCCGCAAAGGCATCGATCCTTCGAGGGCTTCGCAGCTGGACGGCATCCCGCCGGATCTGCCGGCGCTCATGAAAGCCTACAAGCTTCAAAAGAAAGCGGCAAAGGTCGGTTTCGATTGGGACGAGATCGGCCCGGTGCTGGACAAGATCCAAGAGGAGCTCGGCGAGCTGAGGGAAGCGATCGCGGCAAAGGATGCGGAGGAGCAAGCCGGGGAGCTTGGCGATCTGCTGTTCGCGACGGTCAATGCCGCCAGATTCATCCATGCCGATCCGGAAGAGGCGCTCTCGCGCACGAACCGGAAATTCAAGAAGAGATTTTCATATATTGAGGAGCAGCTTCGTATAAGCGGGCGTTCCTTTGACCAAACTGATTTAATAGAGATGGATCGTTACTGGGAGGAAGCGAAGCGGCTTCCCTAGCAATCCAGAAAGATTCGTCAAAATTCGGCTAATTTCCTCATAAAACACAAAAATATTTTCCAGTCAGGCAGGATTTTTTTGCTAACGAGCAGAATAGTACGTTTTGAGGAAACGAGGCTAACTGGCGGCTTTCGCGCCGCCTACAACCATATTTGAATTAATAGGAGGATTTTTACGATGAACAAAACGGATTTGATCAACAACATTGCAGCAAAGAGCGGCTTGACCAAACGCGATGTGGAATCGGTGCTGAACGGCTTCCTCGGTGAAGTTACGGACGCCCTGGCCGGCGGAGACAAAGTGCAGCTGATCGGCTTTGGCACGTTCGAGACGCGCAAACGTTCCGGCCGCACGGGCCGCAACCCGCAAACGGGCAATCCGATCACGATCGCGGAATCCAAGGTACCAGCGTTCAAAGCCGGCAACAAATTGAAAGACGCCATCAAGTAAGCATGCGTCTGGATAAATTCCTCAAAGTATCGCGTCTGATCAAGCGGCGCACCGTCGCTAAGGACGTCTCCGATCAAGGGCGCGTCTGGATTAACGACCGCGAAGCCAAAGCGAGCAGCGACGTCAAAGCCGGCGACGAGCTCAAGATTCAATACGGCCAGAAGATCGTCACCGTCCGCGTCGAGCGGATCGCGGAGACGACCAAGAAGGACGAGGCGAGCGGGATGTATACTTTGTTGAAGGAAGAATCGCGCCAGCCCGACAATAAGCTCGACTGGCAGTAAGCGCAGGCGGCCTCATCCGGCACCACCGGACGGGGCCGTCTTTTGTTTGCGCGGAATCGCTTGCGCGGGCAAATCCGCGGTTCCCCGGGCGTCGCGCGCGGGCATCCGGCCGTTCATGCGCGCATGGCCCCGGCACGCTTCGGAACAGTTCTAAAACCTGTCCGCCCCTCATAGGCTAGTCTCAGTTACTAGTAGGCTCGTAGAAGGGGGACGGGGCAGTGATGGAGCAGGGGAACAAAACGCAGAAGCGCCAGGAAATCAAAATGCTTAACCGCAAGATCCTTGAGATTACCGGCGTCATGAACGTGGAAAGCTTCGACGTGGAAGAGTTTCTGCTGGAGACGGAGCTTGGCTTCCTGGCGATCCGCGGGCAAAATCTGCACATGAAGCATCTGAGCCTGGAGCAGGGGCTTGTTGCCATAGAAGGGCTTGTCCATTCGCTCACGTATTTGGACGGCAATTCGGCCACGAAGTCCAAGGGCTTGTTCGGGAAGATCTTCAAGTGAGCGTAAGCCTCAGCGTGCAATGGTGGACCATGATGACGATGCTTCTCTCTGGGATCGGGATGGGCATCGTTTTCGACGGCTACCGCGTCGTATCGGACGAGCTTCGGATCAGCCGCATATGGGTGCCGATTTTCGATCTGCTGTATTGGATCGCCGCGACGATCGCGGTGTTTCAGGTGCTTTCGTCGAGCAATCACGGAGAAGTGCGGTTCTATGTGTTCCTGGGGCTTCTGCTCGGCATCGGCTGCTACTATTGGCTGTTCAGCAAGATCACCGTAAGGGTCGTGCAGCTGCTCATTCAGACCGTTCGCGCCGTCACGAAGTTCACGATTAGAGCCTTCATGGTTTTGATCGTGAAACCGCTCGTTTTGCTGTACCGGCTGGCAAGGCTCGTTTTGGCCTTTTTCCGGGCGTTTACTATTTTCCTCTTCAAAATTGTGGTACAATTGTTCCGTCCGCTTTGGCTTCTGCTCTCCTGGATGACGAAGCCGATTTGGAAGCCGGTGTTTCGCTGGTGCAAGAAGCGGGTATATCCGATTATCGCCAAGTGGCGGGTTGCGGAACGGTTTCAAGCGGGCAAGGGCGCCGTGCAGGGGCTTTGGCAGCGCTGGAAGAACCGCAACGACGCCAAGAAGGAAGATGATTAAACTTACGTCAGGGGGTCCATGAATGGCTGCCGCTAACTCGAATGCAGCGTCTGCGAATCGCGCGGGATCGAAACGCAGGCTTAAGCTCTGGTTTATGTTCGTCACGCTTTTCATGGGCTGGGCGCTCTATACATTCATTACGCAGCTTCACCATCAAGGCCAAGCGGAGCAGAAATTGGCAGCCGCGAAGCAGAAGGTCAACGAAGCGACCAAGCAATCGGAGGACTTGAAGCTCGAGCTCAAGCGGCTGAACGATCCGGAGTATATCGGACTGAAGGCGACGCAGGAATTCGGGATGGTCAAGAAGGGCGAGAAACAGATCGATGTCGTCCCGAGGCCGTAGCCGGGCGGCAAAACGGGTATACGTCTGTTGCCTTGCTTCTGCCGTTCGGGTATACTTAGCTTAAGTAACCGCAATTTTTCGAAATATAACAACGTATCCATGCAATGCTGTACATTGCTTATATTTCACAGGGTGACGCTCGCGGTTGCCGTTCGAAGACGGCGCCGGCCTGTTCATCATCTTGGCTTACCTCATTTTTCACCCGCGGAAGCTGCTGGAGCCGCGGATTTCGAAGCGAGATGCTTCTCATAACGGTTAGGGAGGAACATTTTTACCTATGGCAATTGAAGTGGGCGCCAAGTTAGAAGGCAAGGTGACAGGCATTACGCATTTCGGAGCATTCGTCGATTTGTCGGGAGGTGTCACAGGGCTAGTTCACATCTCAGAGATTGCCGATAACTACGTCAAGGACGTTAAAGACCATCTGAAACTGGAAGATGTCGTTACAGTGAAGGTCATTAACGTGGACAAAGACGGGAAAATCGGGCTTTCCATCAAACAAGCAATCGACCGGCCAGAAGGTTCTGCACCTCCTCAGCGCGAGCGCACCGGAGATCGCCCAGGCGGCTTCAACCGTCCGAGCGGCGGAGGCGGAGATCGCGGACCCGGCGGCGGAGGCGGAGGTTTCAATCGGCCAGGCGGCGGTGGCGGCGGACGTCCATTTAATAAAGCCGGCGGCGGCAAACCTGCTTACGGCAAGCCTTCTTTCGAGGATAAAATGTCGCGCTTCCTGAAAGACAGCGAAGAACGAATGTCCTCCCTGAAGAAGAACACGGAATCCAAACGCGGCGGTCGCGGAGCGAAACGCGTTTAATTGCATAGCATCTTTGAAGGCAGTGCCCCATCCGGCGCTGCCTTTTTTGATTTTCCTCTCCCGCTGTGACCTCTTTATGCAGCCCACCTGATAAATATACCCGCCCACGGAAAAAACTTTTCTCTTGTTCTCACGCTATCCCGACAGGTTCGGACGGCGAATCGTCACCGGACGCGCAACAATCGGCCACGCATTTTGTTGAAAGCCTACGCGGCGGAGCGCCGCAGCCCACGCCGTATCCCAGAAACGCCGCAGGATGCCGGTCCGGCGACACGCCGCCGCCCGCCGCGGCGAAATTGTCGGAAAAAACTTTGGCGCTGACAACGCTTTCTGACAAACTTTCTCGTTTGCCCGGCTCTATAATGGCGATACATTATTCCGAAAAGGGTGGTGCTTCACACCATGGCAGCCAAACCGAAAGTCGTGATGTTTCCAGGCATGCGCAAAACAAGCTTCGTGCAATCGGCACTTCATAAAGGGTTGACCCGCACGGGGGCCCTTCGCCTCGCGGGTATCGTCGCCTCGCGTAAATGGACGTTCATTCTCATGGCCGTCGGCTTTCTCCTCGGACGAGCCGTCATTCTGGAATCGCTTACCCCGTTCGCCGTCGCGTACTTTACCGTCATCTACTTTCTGCGAAAGGATCTGCATCTGCCGGTAGCCGCGACGATCATCGCCGGCAGCTGGTTCGCCGTCTCGCCGGATCCGATGTGGATCGCCATGGAGCTCGCGGTCGTCTACTTATTGCTGCGCGGGCTGGAGGCATACGAGAGGGCCGAGCTTTCCTACTCGCCGCTGCTCGTGTTCCTGGCCACGCTGCTCGTGCGGCTGTTCGGGGTCGTCACGCAGAGCTCGCTCGGCTGGTACGAGCTGATGATGGTCGGCGTGGAGGCGTCGCTCGGCTTCGTGCTCACCCTCGTCTTCGTACAAGCCCTCCCCGTGCTGACGTTCACGAAGAAGACCTCTTCGCTCAAGAACGAAGAAATCATTTGCCTCATGATCATGCTGGCCTCCATTATGACGGGAGCCGTTGGCTGGACCATAGAAGGGTTATCCATCGAACACATCATGTCGCGCTATATGCTGCTCCTCTTCGCCCTGGTCGGCGGCGCGCCGCTCGGCGCTTCCGTCGGCGTCGTGGCCGGCCTCATCCTAAGCTTGGCGGATGCCAACGCGATCGTTCAGATGAGCTTGCTCGCGTTTGCGGGCATGCTGGCCGGCCTGCTCCGCGAAGGCGGCAAAATGGCCGTCGCCTTCGGCATGCTGCTGGGTTCCTCCATCCTCGCGATCTACGTGGGGAACCAGACGGACGTGATGGCTTCCACGTGGGAGTCCGTCATCGCGGCGGCATTGCTGATCGCCACCCCCAAATCGATTACGCGCATCATTTCCAAATACGTGCCCGGCACGCAAGAACACGTCAAATCCCAGCATGAGTACGCCAAGCGCGTACGGGACGTGACGGCGCAGCGAGTGACGCAGTTCTCGGAAGTATTTCGTCAGTTGTCCCGAAGCTTCGGGCAATTCGGCGGCAGCACGGACGAGAAGGACAAGCGGGAAGAAACGGTCAGTCACTTCATGAACGCGGCGGCGGAGCGGGTTTGCAGCAGCTGCCACCGAAAAGATCTCTGTTGGGAGGGAAAATTTTATGACACGTACCGAATGATGACGAGCATGATGTCGACCGTGGAGGAAGGCCGCCGCATGGGGCCGAAGGAGGTGCCGAGAGAATGGAGCGTGCATTGCAACAAGACGCATCAGGTGCTTGGGGTGATGCAGCAGCAGCATGAATTGTATCAGCATGATCTTCAATGGCGGAAGCAGCTGAACGACTCGCGTCAGCTCGTGGCGGAGCAGCTGTCCGGCGTCTCGCAGGTCATGGAAGACCTGGCGAGGGAAATTCAGAGGGAAGGGCAGCAGCTGCACTTGCAGGAAGAACAAATCCGAGAAGCGCTGGAAGGGCTCGGTTTATCGATACAGGGCATCGAAGTCATTAATTTGGAGGAGGGGAATGTTGAAATCGAGGTGTACCACACCTTCGGGCAAGGTTATGACGAGTGCCGCAAAATCATTGCGCCGCTCCTCTCCGATATTCTGGGCGAGCCGATCGCCGTCATGTCGGAGAAGCTGCCGGAGAAAGACGGCAGCGCCGCGCTGGTCGTCTTCGGCACCGCCAAGGCGTTCGAGGTGGATACCGGCGTGGCCGGGCTGGCCAAAGGCGGGGATTTGCTGTCGGGAGACAGCTTCAGCACGGTCGAGCTGGGCAACGGCAAGTTTGCCGTGGCCATCAGCGACGGCATGGGCAACGGCGAGCGGGCGAAGCAGGAAAGCAGCGCGGCGCTGACGATCCTGCAGCAATTGCTGCAGTCCGGCATGGACGAGAAGCTGGCCATCAAATCGGTCAATTCCGTGCTCCTGCTTCGGTCCTCGGACGAAGTATTCGCAACGGTCGACGTAGCGCTGATCGACATGTATTCGGCGAAGACGACCTTCTTGAAAATCGGATCAACGCCCAGCTTCATCAAGCGCGGGAACGAAGTGATTCCGGTCTCGGCCAACAATTTGCCGGTAGGGATATTGCAGGACATTGACATAGATCTGATTCGCGTACAATTGCAGCCGGGAGACACGCTCATCATGATGACCGACGGCATCTACGATGCGCCGGGACATGCCGTGAACAAGGAGATGTGGATGAAACGGGTCATCCAAGAGATCAAGACCGACAACCCGCAGGAGATTGCGGACGCGCTTCTCGATACGGTAGTACGGTACCACAAAGGCGACATTGTGGATGATATGACGGTTGTCGTCGCAAGAGTGGACAAGCATCAGCCCGAGTGGGCGACATTCCGCTGGCCTGGTAGAACCACGGTCGAGCGTCCGAGGACGGTGAGCTGAGATGAATGGATATAAATTGATGCGAGGCGCATTTTTAAATAGAGGCACGGCAGCGTTGAACGGATGGAACGAAGCGGCGGAGGAGCGCGGAGTCAAGGCGCAGCGGAGGCGGACGCGCATACGAATGCCGGAGGACCGGCAGCCCGGGCGGGAACATTGGGCGCTCCGGGTGCCGCCGCCGCCTGAAGCGGAGGAGCGAGAACGGGTAGTCGAGCTGCGGCGATTCGGCCAAGCACCCGACATCCCGCAGCCCGCTCGAACGACGCTCGAACGTCAACGACAGAGAGCGGCGCCTGACATCCCGCAGCCCGCTCGGGCGACGCTCGAACGTCAACGACAGAGAGCGGCTCCTGACGACTCGACGCGGCGCGATGCGCTCCATCGCAAGCGTCCGGATGAATCAATCGGTCTCCGCCCGCTCAAACAAGCACCTGACCTTCAGCCGTTCAAACGCGTCTCCGAATCCGGTCAGCCGAAGCGAATGTTCATTGCCCGGCAGCGCAAACGAACGCCCGGTTCCCGGCCGCCGGAGCGCGTGCCGGCCATTTTGCGGGACCAATGATATCGGGGTCGTCCGATCCGCCTCATAGAATCGAGAGAATCGCAAGAAGCCTGCCGGCCCGCGGCAGGCTTCTTGTGCCGTGTACCCCGAGAGCAGGATTAGCCTCTTCTATTTATGGCAATGCTGATAGAACGAGTGCTAGCCAGCAACAGCTGCCAAGCGTTTTAATCTCAAGCTTTTGGGGGAATGTACAATGAGGCAGATTCTATTAGTGACGGACGGATGCTCCAATGTCGGCGTCAGTCCGGTAGTCGCGGCCGCGCAGGCGTATGCCGCCGGGATTACGGTCAACGTGGTCGGTATCGTCGATCAAGGCGATCTGGTCGAATTCGGCACGACGGAGATCGAGGAAATCGCCAAGGCCGGCGGCGGCTTGAGCCGGCTTTCCCATACGCGCCAGCTATCCCAGACGGTTCAAATGCTCACGCGCAAAACCGTCGTGCAAACGATTCAGCATGCCGTGCACCGAGAGCTGAAGCAGGTGCTCGGCGCCTCTTCGATCGAAGAGCTTCCGCCGGAGAAGCGCGGCGAAGTCGTGCGCGTCATCGACGAGCTCAGCGAGACGAGCGAGCTTCGGGTGGCCTTGCTGATCGATGCCAGCGCCAGCATGAAGCCGAAGCTCCAAGCGGTCGAGGAAGCGATCCGCGATCTGGCGCTCAGCTTGCGCTCGCGGCAGGGCGGCAGCGAGCTTTCGGTGTTTCATTTTCCCGGATCGGCATACGGCGAAGACTGCAGAATGGATCTGGATTGGACGGCGGATATCGGCGGCGTGAACGCGATCTTTCCGCGTCTGCAGATGCGCGGCACGACGCCGACGGGTCCGGCGATTTTGCATGTCATTGATTTTTACCGGAAAGCCGATTATGGTAATAGGAAGAATGATGAAACGGACGGGATGATGAGTGACTACGTCGTTTGATTGGAGCCTGCCGCGCGGCACGCTGATTCGGGGCAAATGGAAGCAGGGCGCGTACCGGGTCGAGAAGCCGCTCGGCGAAGGCGCCAACGGCAAGGTGTTCTTGGTGGAGCGGCAGCGGTATTTGTATGCCCTCAAGCTCGGCGCCGATGCGGTAGACCTGCAGTCAGAGGTCAACGTGCTGCAGGCGATAGCCGGGCAGAAACGCAGGCTGGGCTCCAAGTCCGGCGCGTTTCTGGTCGATGTGGACGATTATCAGGCCGCGGATGGGAAGGACTATCCGTTCTATGTCATGCGCTATATCAAAGGGATGACGTTAGGAGACTATCTCGAGCGCCAAGGCAAAGAATGGCTACCCGTGGTCGGCTTCCATCTGCTCGGCAAGCTGGCGGAGCTGCATGAAGCGGGCTGGGCGTTCGGCGATCTTAAGGTGGAGAACGTCATCGTCGAAGACTACGGCCGCCCCGAGCTCGTCGATTACGGCGGCGCCACGGCGTTCGGTAAAGGCGTCCGGCAGTTTACGGAGATCTACGACCGCGGTTATTGGAATGCCGGATCGCGCACGGCGGATGCGGGCTATGACCTGTTCTCGTTCGCCGTTCTTTGCGTTCAGCTTTACGAAGGGCGCAGGCTGGCGCAGCTGTCGGCCGGATTGCTGCCGCAGACGCGGACGCAGGAGGAGCTGGCGAAGCTCGCGGCGACGAGCCCGCAGTTGAAGCCGCTCAGCGGCTGGCTTCGCAAGGCCTTGTACGGCGAATTCCGCAACGCGCGCGAAGCGGCTGCCTCCTGGCAGCAATGGATGCACCGGCCGAACCGCGAGCGCGGCCATGCCGGCGCGCCGGCGCCGCGTTGGATGAAGGGCTTGTTCGCGCTCTCGGCAGCGGTCCTCGCGACGACGGTATATTGGCTGCTGCGCTCGGGGCTCTAACGAGAGAGAACTCGCGATTGCTTCGGCAGTGCGAATTCAATAGATTACCGATACTCTAGCGAACCGGTACTGCGGGAAGGAATGAAAGAAGTGGACGAATGGCTGAGCGAGTTGACGGAACTTGCCAGGGAAGAGAGGCTTTGGTCGTCGGGCGACACGCTGGTCGTCGCCGTCTCCGGCGGACCGGATTCCATGGCGCTGCTGCATCTGCTCCACCGTCTCTCGGTTCCCGAACGACTGACGCTGGTCGCCGCCCATGTCGACCATGGATTCCGCGGCGAGGAATCCGCGCGGGAAGCGGAGACGGTCAGGCAGTACGCCGCCATGCTCGGCGTTCCCTGCGAATCTACCTTTATCGACATGCCTGCTTATATAGAAGAATCGCGCATGAACGGCCAGGCCGCTTCCCGCGAGAAGCGCTATGCCTACCTTCATGGCGTTGCCCATACATACGGAGCGTCGCGCATCGCGCTCGCCCACCATGCCGACGATCAAGCGGAGACGGTCCTCATGCGAATCATGCGCGGGACCGGTCTTGGCGGACTGGCCGGCATCCCGATTTCGAGATTCGAAAAAAACGTGGAACTTATTCGGCCGCTTTTGCGTAAATACAAGGCAGACATCCTGCGCTACTGCGATTTGTGGGCCGTCCCGTACAGTCATGATAGCAGCAACGGGCATAAGCATTATTTTCGCAACGTTGTCCGGTTGGATATCCTGCCGTACCTGTCGGCGCATAACCCGCAATTCCCGCAGTCGCTCGTCCGATTGGCGGAGCTTGCGGCGGCCGAGGACGACTGGCTCGCGCAAGAAACGAAGGCGGTTTACGAACGCCATGTGCTGCCTTACCGCGAAGGATGCCAATTGAACCGCAAAGCGCTGCTCGGTCTGCACGTCGCTTTACAAAGGAGATTGATTAAACTAATATTGAGTTATATTGGCTTGGAAACGGAAACCACTTCATTCGAAAGCATAGAAACGATACGGCTTGCAGCCCTCGAGAGCGCAGCCACGACGTGGAGCTTCGATGCAGGCGGCGGCATCCGGTTCGTGCGCGAGTACGACAATTTGCTTTTTGTCCGTTCCTCGGGGGAAGAGAGACCTTCGGACGGATACGCTTACGAAGCGGCGGAAGGAACGACTTCCTTGCTGCTGCCCGAAGCGGAAGGGATTTTGACGTTCGAAGCGATGGCGGCATCGGCTGCGCAAGGTCCGGGAAACCGGCTGGAGGCGCTGTTCGACGCCGACGCGATTCATTACCCGCTCACGATACGAAACCGGCGGCCCGGCGACCGTATGGCGGTGCTTGGTTTAAACGGCACCAAAAAAGTACAAGATATGTTCGTTGATGATCGTGTTGCTCCCTCGCGCCGCGAGGTACTGCCGATCGTTGTCGACGCCAATGGATTGGTGATATGGATTCCTGGCATTCGCAGATCGGCCTCGGCTCAAATCACGGATTCGACACGACGCCTCATTCGCATGAAAGCGCGGTTTGCGTCGGATTTTACCGTTTGACCCATTTGTCCGAATAAGATGCGCGGAACCATTCATAGTATAGGCAAGAAACATTTAGGAGGGCCCGTGTTGCTGAACGACATTCAAGAAGTGCTTTACGACGCAGACCAAATTCAGCAGAAGGTGCAAGAGCTTGGCGAAACCATCAGCCGCGAGTTCGAAGGACGCAATCCGCTTGTCATCTGCGTGCTCAAAGGCGCGTTTATTTTTATGGCGGATCTGGTGAAGGCCGTTACGATTCCGCTTGAGATCGACTTTATGGCGGTGTCCAGTTACGGTCAATCGACCAAGACGAGCGGCGTCGTCAAAATCATCAAGGACCTTGACGCATCGGTGCAGGGACGCGACGTGCTCATTGTCGAGGACATCATCGACAGCGGGCTTACGCTCAGTTATCTCATCGACGTGCTTGAGCGCCGCAGCGCCAAATCCATTACCCTGGTCACGCTGTTCGACAAGCCGACCGGACGCAAGGTGGAACTGGAAGCGGACTATAAAGGCTTTGTGCTGCCTGACGCGTTCGTCGTCGGGTATGGGCTCGATTACGCGGAGCGATACCGCAATTTGCCGATCATCGGCATCTTGAAGCCCGAGGTTTATGAGAAGTAAACAAGGATGCAATTCACCGTGCGAGACAGCTCCCGCAAGCTGGGGCCAGTTGCAGGGTCAACTTATTTTTTGCGTCTTGAGAGGAGGTAGGGGATGAATCGGATCATCCGCAATACTGGCTTTTATTTGATTATTTTTTTGGTGACCGTCGGGATCTTCCAATTTATCAGCAGCCAAAATGACTCCAGCACAGAACTCAGCTACGATCAATTTAGGCAGGAATTGCAGACCAACAACATCGCGGAGTTGGAATATCAATTCGACGGCTATTCTTACTTGATCACGGGTGAATACAAGAAGAAGCCGGACAGCGCAGACTCCAATCAATTCTACACCCACTCCAACGTCGAAGAGTTCGTTGTGAAGGAAGTGTACGACGCCCAAGCCAAGAACGGATTCCAAATCAGCAGCAAGCCGATGCAGGGACAAAGCATTTGGCTGACCTTCCTGACGTCGATCATTCCGTTCGTGATCATCTTTATCCTGTTCTTCTTCCTCATTAATCAGGCACAAGGCGGCGGCGGCAAAGTGATGAACTTTGGCAAGAGCCGTGCCCGACTATATAACGAAGAGAAGAAGCGCGTTACGTTCGAGGACGTGGCGGGCGCCGACGAAGAGAAGCAAGAGCTTGTCGAAGTCGTCGAGTTTTTGAAGGATCCGCGCAAATTCGCTGCCGTCGGAGCAAGAATTCCGAAGGGCGTCCTGCTCAACGGACCTCCGGGTACAGGTAAGACGCTTCTGGCGCGCGCGGTTGCGGGCGAAGCGGGCGTGCCGTTCTTCAGCATCTCCGGTTCCGACTTCGTGGAAATGTTCGTCGGCGTCGGCGCATCTCGCGTGCGCGACTTGTTCGAGAACGCGAAGAAGAACGCGCCGTGCATCATCTTCATCGACGAGATCGATGCCGTAGGACGTCAGCGCGGCGCCGGCCTCGGCGGCGGGCATGACGAGCGGGAACAAACGCTCAATCAGCTCCTCGTCGAAATGGACGGCTTCGGCGCGAACGAAGGCATCATCATCGTGGCGGCGACGAACCGTCCGGATATTCTTGACCCCGCGCTTCTCCGCCCGGGCCGTTTCGACCGTCAAATCACGGTCGACCGTCCGGACGTGAAAGGCCGCGAAGCGGTATTGAAGGTACATTCGCGCAACAAGCCGCTCACGCGCGACGTGAAGCTGGATGTCGTCGCGAAACGCACGACGGGCTTCACCGGCGCCGATCTGGAGAACCTGCTTAATGAAGCAGCCCTTCTCGCGGCCCGGCGCAACAAGAAAGACATCGGCATGACGGAAGTGGACGATGCCATCGACCGCGTCATCGTCGGCACGGAGAAACGCAGCCGCGTCGTCAGCGACCGCGAGAAACGAATCGTCGCCTACCACGAAGCCGGCCATACGATCGTCGGCTACTTCTTGGAGCATGCCGACCAGGTGCATAAAGTCACGATCATCCCGCGGGGCAAAGCGGGCGGTTACGTCATCATGCTTCCGAAAGACGGCGACCGCATGTTGGCGACCAAGCAGGAATTGTTGGATAAAATCACGGGTCTGCTCGGCGGACGCGTAGCCGAAGAAATCTTCATCGGCGAGATCGGCACCGGCGCCTACAGCGACTTCAAGCAAGCGACGAGCATCGTCCGCGCCATGATCATGGAATACGGCATGAGCGATAAGCTCGGACCGATGCAGTTCGGCAGCTCGCAGGGGCAAGTCTTCTTGGGCCGCGATATCGGGCATGAACAGAACTACTCCGATGCCATCGCGTACGAGATCGACCAAGAGATGCAGTCCATCATTCAAGAATGCTACGCACGGGCTAAAAAGCTCCTGACCGAGAAGAGCAAAGAAGTGCATCTGATTGCACAAACCTTGCTCAGCGAAGAGACGCTGGAGATCGAGCAAATCAAGCGCTTGATCGAGAGCGGATCGATCGCCGGAGACGGAGAAGGCGGTTCTTCCGCTGGTCCGGTAAGCGACGAGCCGAAAGGCGAACCGATCGTCGATACGATCGGCGGCGTGAAAGTGCGCATTCAGTCCAAGGAAGCCGGAGATATCGTAACGCCGCCTGTCGATCCGGACAGCGGCAATGATAACGGCAACGGCAACGGCGGATCGCAACCCTCGTAATAAGAAATAAGGCCAAAGCTGCCCTTCGCAGACAACACTGCGAAGGGCAGCTTTTTGCATGTGTACGGCTTTGTTTTCCGTAAGGTCGCGTGTCACGCGGTAATGCATGCCGCATTCGCCATTGAAATGGCTTGAAAGCAAGAAGATACAAGCTTGCGCGACGCGCGCCTTTCTAATGCGCGCTAACCTGCCCTACAACGGTCAAAACGGCCGCTTTTGTGAGTTGACAGCCTACCGGACCTTGTGTAAATTTAATGTTAATCACTTGTAATGCCGACTGTGAATCAAGGGTTTGACAGGTAGGGTATCCTAACGGAAATGACCTCGTGCAGACTCTCGTTCTTGATCATAAAGCGGCACAAACAGGCATAAGGGCATTTGTGCCCGTTTTGTTTTGGCAGAGTTTGTGCATCAGTTCACAAAGTTTAGTGAAAAGAGGGGAATAGCCATGGAAGCATTAGCGCTCGAGCGGAAAGCGGAACAAAACCGCGAATTGCGGGAACGTTTGCTGCAGCTGAAGAAGGAACGCAACGCCATTATCCTTGCGCATTATTATCAACGCGACGAGATTCAAGAGGTAGCCGATTTCCGGGGGGATTCCTTCCTGCTCGCGCAGAAAGCGGCGCAAACCGACGCCGACGTCATCGTGTTCTGCGGCGTTCATTTTATGGGCGAGAGCGCGAAGATTCTGGCGCCGAACAAAACGGTCATTATCCCCGACGAGCGAGCCGGCTGTCCGATGGCCGACATGGTCAACGTGGACGGCTTGCGCAAACTGAAAGCCCAGCATCCGAACGCGAAAGTCGTCACCTATATTAATTCCTCCGCCGAGATCAAAGCGGAAACCGATATTTGCTGTACCTCCGCCAACGCCGTTCGCGTCGTCAATTCGGTCGATTCCGACGAAATCATTTGGGTCCCGGACAAAAACCTGGGCCACTATGTCCAGCAGAAAACCGACAAGAAGATGATTATCTGGGAAGGCTACTGCAACACGCACGATATGCTGACCGTCAAAGACGTTGAAGAAATGAGAGCGAAACACCCCAATGCGGAGTTCGTCGTGCATCCGGAATGCCGTCCGGAAGTCGTGGCGCTCGGGGATTTCGTCGGCAGCACGACGGCCATCATTAAATACTGCAAAGAATCCGACGCCAAAGAATTCATCGTCGGCACGGAAGACGGCACCGGCTACCAACTGCGTCTGGACAGCCCGGATAAGACGTTCCATTTCGCGACCAAATATTTGGTTTGCCCGAACATGAAAGTCAACAATCTCAAGAAGCTCGTGAAAAGCCTGGAAACGATGCAGCCGCAAATTTACGTGCCTGAAGAGGTCGCCAGCAAAGCGCGGCTGTCCCTGGAGCGCATGCTGCAAGTCAAATAACGCACTTTTACTTCACTTTCCGAAGAGAAAGGAAAGGATCGATATGATTCCACGCTATCTCGTAGACGAGCAGCTCGAAGAACTGCCGGTTTTGTATAAAGACGTCATTGTCATCGGGGCCGGCATCGCCGGTCTTTTTACCGCAATCAAGGCAAGCGAAGACAATGACGTGCTCATGATTACGAAGAAGTCGCTCCTCGACAGCAACACGCGTTATGCGCAGGGAGGCATAGCCGCGGTCATATCGGAGGACGATAAGCCGGAATACCATCGTCAAGATACGCTGCTTGCCGGCGCTGGCTTGTGTGCCCAAGAGGCGGTGGATATTTTGGTGCATGAAGGCACCATGGGCGTGCAGGATTTGGTGCGCATGGGCACGAAGTTTGATGTGGAGAACGGCGAATTTGCTTTGACCAAGGAAGGCGCGCACAGCCAGCGGCGGATTTTGCATGCGAATGGCGATGCGACCGGATTCGAGATCGTTCGTGCACTGTCGGAGAAAGCGGTGGCCAACCCCCGCATCGAGGTGTGGGACGATCATTTTGTCATTGATCTGATTACGGACGATAACGTATGCGTCGGCGCGCTCGTCCAGAAACCGGATGGACAGCGGCTGATCGTGCGCGGCAAAGCGACGATTCTATGCTCGGGAGGAACCGGACAATTGTACCGGTACACGACCAATCCGGAGGTCGCGACGGGCGACGGGATCGCGATGGCTTACCGTGCCGGCGCCGATATTCGGGATATGGAGTTCGTGCAATTCCATCCGACGTCGCTCTGTTATCCCGGCGCGCCCCGGTTCCTGATCTCGGAAGCGGTTCGCGGCGAAGGCGCCGTGCTGCGGAACATTCGCGGCGAGCGCTTCATGGAGAAGTACCACGAGCAGCTCGAGCTCGCGCCTCGGGACGTCGTGGCCCGCGCGATCGTCAGCGAGATGGAAGCGACCAATTCGACGTTCGTATTTCTGGACGTTACGCATGAATCCGCGGACATGGTCAGGCATCGGTTCCCGAACATTTATGAATACTGCTTGCAATATGGCCTTGATTTGACGACGGACTGGATTCCGGTGGCGCCTGCGGCGCATTATATGATGGGCGGCGTCAGAACCGACTTGAACGGCGAAACAAGCATAGCCCGTTTGTTCGCGTGCGGCGAGTGCTCGTCCACGGGCGTGCATGGCGCGAACCGCCTTGCGAGCAACTCGCTGTCGGAAGCGATCGTGTTCGGACGCCGCATCGTCGAGCGCATTAATACGCTGCCGCCTGCCGAGCAGGGGTTCCGAATGCACATGGATTCGCTGGAGCGAAGCGATGCCCCGATTCAAGCCGTGGTGGAGAAACGGCTCAAGCTGCAGAAGATCATGGTCCGTTACGCCGGACTGAAACGCAATGCCAGCGGTCTGAACAAAGGACTCGACGAGCTGAGCCGGCTTAGTTCGATTTTTCGCTCGGTCATCACGAAGCGCGAGGAATACGAGTTTGCGAACTTGTTGACCTGCGCGCTGCTGACGACGAAAGCGGCCGGCACCCGGGAAGAGAGCCGGGGCGCGCACAGCCGCGAAGATTTTCCGGAACGGGACGACCTGATCTGGCGCAAGCACGTCGTGCTTAATCGCGAGCACGGCTCAACGGAGGAGCGAATCGAATATGTTTGAAGCAACATTGGTCATGGCCGGCGGCATTAGCGCGGACGCGGTGCGCGCGCAAATCCGCGCATGGCTTGCCGAAGATATCGGAACGGGCGATATTACGAGCTGGGCGACGATTCCCGCGGGAAGCCGGTCGAACGCCGTTATTCATGTGAAAGAATCCGGCGTGCTTGCCGGCATGCCGATCGCGCGGCTCGTGTTCGAGGTCGTGGATGCGACGCTTGCGTTCCGTCCGCTTGCGGCCGACGGCCAGACGGTCGCGAAGGGCGACGTCATCGCGGAGGTGGAAGGAAGCACGCACAGCATCCTGACGGGCGAGCGGTTGGCGTTGAATTTGATGCAGCGGCTGTCCGGCATCGCGACCAAGACGCGCGCATTCGTCGATGCGCTCGACGGGCTGCCGACGCGTTTGGTAGATACGCGCAAGACAACGCCTGGACACCGCATGCTGGAGAAATACGCGGTACGGGTCGGCGGCGGCCATAATCACCGTTTCGGTCTGTACGATGCCGTCATGATCAAGGATAATCATATTAAAGGCGCCGGCGGCATCACGGGCGCCGTGCGCGCCGCGCGGGAAGCGATCCCCCATACGATGAAGATCGAAGTGGAAACGGAGTCGCTCGCGGAAGTGGAGGAAGCGCTGGCAAGCGGCGCCGACATCATCATGCTGGACAACATGCCGCATGATCGGATGCGCGAAGCCGTGCAGGTCATTAAAGCCCGCGCCCCGCATATCATCGTGGAAGCATCCGGCAACGTTCGCCTGGATACGGTTCGCGCGATCGCCGAATGCGGCGTGGACATCATCTCGGTCGGCGGCCTGACGTACTCCTTCCAATCGCTGGACATCAGCTTGGATTTGCACGGCAAAAAGGGAGGCGTATCCGTTTGATCGTCGTCGTTGACGTAGGCAATACGAATATCGTGCTCGGCATCTACGAAGGCCGGAAGCTGCTCTATCATTGGCGGCTCAGCACGAACCGTTCGGCGACCGTGGACGAATACGGCATCATGATTCACAATCTGTTTCAGATCGCGAACGTGAAGCTGGATCAGATTCAAGGCGTCATCATTTCGTCCGTCGTGCCGCCGCTGATGCGCACGCTGGAGCAGCTGAGCCAGAAGTATTTGCGCAAATCGCCGCTGATCGTCGGACCCGGCATCAAGACGGGCCTCAATATCCGCTACGAGAATCCGCGCGAGGTCGGCGCGGACCGGATCGTCAACTCCGTCGCCGGAATCGAGAAATACGGCACGCCGCTGATCGTCGTCGATTTCGGGACGGCGACGACCTTCGATTATATCGATGCGGACAATAACTACCTGGGCGGGGCCATCGTGCCGGGCATCGGCATTTCGACGGAGGCGCTGTACCAGCGCGCCGCGAAGCTGCCGCGCATCGAGCTGATCCGGCCGAAGAGCGTCATCGGGCGGAATCCCGTTACGTCCATGCAGGCCGGGATCATTTTCGGCTATGCCGGGCAAGTGGACGGGATCGTGAACCGAATTCGCAAGGAATTCGGCGTCAATCCGCGCGTGATCGCGACCGGCGGGCTCGCCGATTTGATCGCGGCCGAGTCGGATACGATCGAGGAAGTAGATCCGCTGCTGACTTTGGAAGGACTTCGCATGATTTACGAACGCAACCAGGATTGAGTTTAGGGAACATAACCACGACATCGTGCGCAACATTCATAGATGCAAGACGTTAGGAGGCCATCGCATGGCAGAGGTAATGAAGAGAAAGCAGGATTATCTCGTTCGAGGCACGGCCTGGAACGGGAAACTCCGCGTTTTTGCCGTACAGACGACCGAGCTTGTCGAGGAAATGCGCAGGCGGCATAACACGCTGCCGACGACGACGGCGGCATTGGGGCGGACGGCCACGGCGGGCGCCATAATGGGAGCCATGTTGAAGGGTAACGAGAAGCTGACGATTCAGGTGAAGGGCGACGGACCGGTCGGGCAGATCGTCGTGGACGCCAATGCTTACGGCGAGGTTCGCGGCTACGTGGACGATCCGCAGGTACAGCTCCCGAGCAATGCGCTGGGCAAATTGGATGTAGCGGGCGCCGTAGGACGCACCGGTTACATCCATATCATCAAAGACCTCGGGCTGAAAGAGCCCTACCGCGGCAGCACGCCGATCGTCTCGGGAGAGCTGGCGGAAGATTTCACGTATTATTTCGCTACGTCGGAGCAGACGCCTTCCGTGGTCGGACTCAGCGTGCTCGTCGACGAATACGGCCAGGTGATCACGGCAGGCGGATTTATCGTCCAAGTCATGCCCGGCATGTCCGATGACGAGGTGACGAGGCTGGAGACGGCGATTGCCGAATTGCCTCCGATCTCGACGTTGATGGAGCGAGGAGAAACGCCGGAAGGGCTGTTGCGGTGGGTAGTCGGCGAGGACGTGCAGCTGATGGACGAGCTTGGCATCGTCTTCAAATGCCAATGTTCCCAAGAACGCGTGGAGCGCACCCTCATCAGCATGGGGGCGCAGGAATTGAAACAAATCATTGAGGATGACGGACAAGCTGAAGTCGAGTGCCATTTCTGCAACGAGAAGTATGTTTTTGACCGCCCGCAGCTGGAGATGCTGCTCGAACAAGCGAAGCCGAAACCGATGCACTAATCGGAGGCCGAGCGAACATGAGGAAAGACCGGGTGCTGAAGTACATCGTGGTGCTTCAAGCATTGTGTTTGATTATTTTGGCGTTGATCGTCGTGTACCGCGTGCTGCTGCCGCCCAAGCCGCCGCCGCAGGTGCCTTCCGGAGATGCGCAGGACCACAACGACGCGCCCGCGGAAGAACCGGAACCCGTCGCGGCCAAGGTCGGCGGCGAGCCGATCACCGTGAAAGAACTCAATGACCAGCTGCGATTGCAGTATGGGGACGGCGTGCTGCGAACATTGATGGTCCATGCGGCCATTCGCATGGATGCGCAAGCTTATGGTCTGCAAGTAACCGGTGCCGAACTGAGCGAAGAGCTGGCTTCCGCGATGGATGGGTACGACAGCGAGGAACAGTATTTTGCCGCGATGCGGGACCAGCTCGGCCTGACGCCGGACGAGATCCGGGAGGATGCGAAGTACCGGCTGCTGCTGGAGAAGATCGCCGTGCGGACCGCCGACGTCAGCGCGGCCGAGGTAGACGCGTACATCGCGGACAACGAGCGGGAGTTTGCGGCCCGCACGCAGCTGCGCGTTTCGTGGATCGTATCGGAGACGGAGAAGGATGCGGACGACGTGCTGCAGAAGCTGGCCGACGGCGAGGATTTCGCGCTTATGGCCAAGACCTATTCCACCGACGCCGATACGGCCGATGACGGCGGAGATCTCGGGTACATCGACGCGGACGATCCGCTGGCCGACCAGGATATGCTCGAAGCCGCCAATAAGCTGAGCGTCGGAGAGACGACGGGGCCGATCCCGGTGGACGGCGGGCAAGCGGTCATCCGCTTGACGGAGAAGCAGACCGAAGAGCTGTTGGACCAGCAGCAGATGCTCGATCGGGCACGTAAGGAAATCGCCATGGAGAAGCTGAACGGACAGCGGGCGATCGAAGACAGCTTGCTTGCAAAATACAACGCCGTCGTCATCCAATAGCCGGACTAACAGCGTATCCCATGCGCCTGCAGACGGAAACTCACTATTGACAACGTCTGGGTTTCATTGGTACTATGTAATTAAAACCTACTGAATTGGTCGGAATAAGGAGGAGCAACTTTCATGGCTAAAATTGTACAAAGCGTTACCGAGCTCATCGGGGATACGCCGCTTGTCCGTTTGAACCGTTTGGTGCCGGAGGACAGCGCGGAAATTTACGTTAAACTGGAATATCAAAACCCGGGCGCGAGCGTGAAGGACCGGATCGCCATCAGCATGATCGAAGTTGCCGAGCAAGAAGGACGCATCAAACCAGGGGATACGATCGTTGAACCGACGAGCGGCAACACCGGAATCGGTCTGGCGATGGTCGCGGCGGCCAAAGGCTACAAAGCGATCCTCGTTATGCCCGAGACGATGAGCGTCGAGCGCCGCAACCTGCTTCGCGCCTATGGAGCGGAGCTCGTGCTGACGCCGGGAGCCGAAGGCATGAACGGGGCGGTACGCCGTGCGGAAGAGCTGCAAGCCGAGAACCCGTCCTACTTTATTCCGCAGCAATTCAAGAACCAAGCGAACGTGAAGATCCACCGCGAGACGACGGGCCCGGAAATCGTGGAAGCGATTAATTCGCTCGATGGCAAGCTGGACGCGTTCATCGCGGGAATCGGAACCGGCGGCACGATTTCCGGCGCGGGCGAAGTGCTCAAGAAAAACTTCCCCGGCATCAAAATCGTGGCGGTTGAACCTGCGGCATCTCCGCTGTTGTCCGGCGGCAGCCCGGGCGGGCACAAGATCCAAGGGATCGGCGCGAACTTCATTCCCGAGATCCTGAACCGCGAGATCTATGATCAAGTCATCACGATCGAGAACGAGGAAGCATTCGAAACCGCTCGCCGCGCCGCGAAAGAAGAAGGCATTCTGTGCGGCATTTCCTCCGGCGCCGCGATCTTCGCGGCACTGAAAGTAGCGAAAGAGCTGGGCAAAGGCAAGCGCGTCGTTGCGATCGTTCCGTCTAACGGCGAACGCTATCTGTCCACGCCGCTGTTCAATTTCGAGAACTAATTACGGCGTCCATGCCGTTCATACGGGAAGAGGACCTTCTTTTGCAGAGGTCCTCTTTTTGCATATCGTTCGTTGGGACTGCATTACGGCCCAATCGGCAGGTTTTCAGCGAGCGCGGTTCACCTCGGTCAGCTTCGCCAGCCCTTTTCTTTTCCGGGCAATTTCGGTATACTAGCTTCCAAACCGAGAGCGAAGGCTCTTACGAACGGCGAAGAAGCGGAGGGCTGCAAATTGGAACGGACAGCCTTTAAGGATTGGTTGGAGTGGCAGAGACAGGGCTATACGTCACTGCCGCTGCTGATGAAGCGCCCCCTGACGGGGAGCGAGGGCGAGCGTCCGGCTTCATGGGAAGCGGCGTGGAGAACGGCATCACCGCATGCTTTCGTGTTGGAAAGCGGCAAAGCCGGACGCTATACGTATCTGGGTCTCCATCCGGCTTCGGTCGTACGGGGCCAAAGCATGCGGGGAGAAGCGGTCGACGCGTCGACCGGGCGCGTGACGGTGTATGAGCAGAAGCCGCTCGAGGCCGTGCGCAGCTGGATGGGCGGACGCAAGGCGCCGCGCGTACCGGGATCTCCGAAGTGGACGGGCGGCTGCGCGGGCTTCTGGAGCTATGACGTCATAAGAACGATCGAGCGTCTCCCGGAGCTGGCGGCCGACGATCTTGGATTGCCGGAGTATCTGTTTATGCGCGTGGATGAGCTATGGATCCTCGACCATGCGGAAAGGCTGTTAATTACCGCGGTTCATACGGACCTGCCGGCAGACGCTTCGCATGCGATGTTGGAATCCTTATACACGGAAGCTTGCATCCGGACGGAGCGGCTGATGGCGCAGTGGGCGGCGTTCGCAGGCGGGCGCGCGGCGGTAGAGGCCGAAGCGCTGCGCGCCGAACGCGTTCGTTTTATGGACGAAGGGTCGCCTCACATCGACGTGGAGTCGGTGGGCGGGATCACGTCGCCTTTTGCCAAGGCGGCTTATCAGGAGGCGGTGGAACGGATTCGCGAATACATCGCGGCGGGCGACGTGTTTCAGGTCAACCTGTCCCAGCGTCAGGATCGGGCGTCCAAGACGGATTCCCGGGAGCTGTACGAATGGCTTCGCCTGGTGAATCCTTCGCCTTATATGGGCTACATCGGCGCGCCCGATTTCCAACTCGTGTCGGCTTCGCCCGAGCTGCTCGTGGAGCTTGCGGACGGCAAATTGGCGACAAGGCCGATCGCGGGCACCAGGCGCCGCGGCCGCACGGAAGAAGAAGATCGCAGGATGGCGGAGGAGCTGCTTGCCACGGAGAAAGAGCGGGCGGAGCATATCATGCTCGTGGATCTGGAACGCAACGACCTCGGGCGGATCTCGGCTTACGGCACCGTGAAGGTCGAGGAACTGATGATCATCGAATATTACAGCCATGTCATGCATTTGGTTTCCCAGGTGGAGGGCAAGCTGGCGGCGGGCAAGGATGCGTACGACGTGATCGCCGCGACCTTCCCCGGCGGGACGATCACCGGCGCGCCCAAGATCCGGACGATGGAGATCATCGAAGAACTGGAGCCGACGAGGCGAGGGCCCTACACCGGATCGATGGGATGGATTGACTATAACGGGGATATGGAATTTAATATTATTATACGAACGATGCTCGTGAAGGACGAAGTCGCGCATATTCAAGCCGGAGCCGGCATCGTGATCGACTCCCTGCCGGAACGCGAATATGTCGAATCCATGAACAAAGCCAAGGCGCTCTGGAAGGCAATCCAATACAGCGAGCAATGGACGGCGCTGGTCGGCGCTTCGGCGGGCAAGCAGCCAGTTACCGAAGGGGGAAACGCGAATGATATTGGTCATCGATAATTATGATTCGTTTACGTACAACTTGGTGCAATACCTGGGCGAACTCGGAGAGGACATCGTCGTCAAGCGCAATGACGAGATCGACCTGGAAGGCATCGCGGCGTTGAAGCCGGATCATATTCTCATATCGCCGGGTCCTTGCAGCCCGAACGAAGCGGGCATCAGCCTTGCGCTCATCGACCGCTTCAAGGGCGAGATTCCGATCTTCGGCGTCTGCCTGGGCCATCAGGCGATCGGACAAGCGTTCGGCGGCGAAGTCGTTCGCGCGGAGAAGCTGATGCATGGCAAAACCTCGCAGATCCGTCACGACGGACGGACCATCTTCGCCGGTATTCCCTCCCCCTACACGGCCACGCGGTACCATTCGCTGATCGTCAAGCGCAAGACGCTGCCGGACTGCCTGGAGATCAGCGCGGAGACGGATGAAGGCGAGATTATGGGACTGCGGCATAAAGAATACGCCATCGAAGGCGTTCAATTTCACCCCGAATCCATCATCACCGAGAACGGGCTTGCCTTGCTTCGCAACTTCCTCGGTTTGCGCGCAGGCGCGGCACGATGAACGTCGGATGGAACGGCTGCGTCAAGCCGCAGGAAGAAGCCGTGATCTCGGTTTACGATCACGGTTTTTTGTATGGGATGGGCTTATTCGAGACGTTCCGGACGTACGGGGGGCAGCCCCATTTGCTCGACCTGCACATGGAGCGACTGGCTGCAGGCTGCAGGTCGCTCGGCATTCGCTATGAGCCGGATGCGGGTGAGCTTCGTCGCTGGCTTCGCGAATTGATGGCCGCGAACGGGCTGGCGGAAGCGTACGTCAGGCTGACGGTGACGGCGGGCGAGGATATTCTCGGACTCCCGACCGGCGATTATGAATCGCCCAATGCGCTGCTGCTCGTCAAATCGCTGCCTGCGACCAACCCCGAGTTGTATATAACCGGCCGCGAACTCGTCCTGCTTTCGACCCGCCGCAATACGCCGGAAGGCGAAGTCCGGTTGAAATCGCTGCATTACATGAATAACATCGTGGCAAAGCGGGAATTAACGGCAGTAGGGGCTTCTCCCGGCGCGGAAGGGCTGATGCTGGCGCGGGAAGGCTGGCTGGCCGAGGGAATCGTAAGCAACCTGTTCTTCGCGCGGGCCGGGCAGCTGCGCACGCCGGCGATTTCGACGGGCATACTGCCCGGCATCACGCGCAGGCGGGTGCTGGAGCTGGCCGCGCAGGAGGGATTGCCCGCGGAGGAAGGCCTGTATACATGGGAAGAGCTGGCCGCGGCCGATGAGGTCTGGATGACCAATTCCATACAGGAGTTGGTACCGATCACGGCGCTGAGAGACGAAGAGGGACACATCCATAAGGTCGGTGGCGGGCATGCCGGGCCGATAACGACGAGGCTGCTGGGCTTTTACCGGGAGGATACGAACCAATGAACGAACAACAACGCGAACTTCAGCGATGGCCGTATCGGCGAGAATACGTTTTTCCCGGCGGAGTAAAGCTGGAGCTTGGCAAACGAACCTTGATCATGGGCATTTTGAATGCGACGCCGGATTCGTTTTCCGACGGCGGACGATACGGCGAAGCGGAAGCCGCGGTGGAACACGCGCGCCGGATGGCCGTCGAGGGCGCGGACATCATCGATATCGGAGGAGAGTCCACCCGGCCTGGATTCGCCGCGGTACCGCTGGAAGAGGAGCTGGAGCGGGTCATTCCGGTCATTCGCGCCATTCGGGCGGCGCTGCCGGACATGCCGCTTTCCATCGATACGTATAAGGCGGAGACCGCCATGCAAGCCTTGCAGGCGGGCGCGCACATCATTAACGATATTTGGGGGCTGAAAGCCGATCCCCGCATGGCAGAGGTCGCGTCGGCCTTCCGCTGTCCGGTCATCATCAGCCATAACCGCGATGATCGAGGATACGGCGACTTGGCGGCGGACGTTATGGCGGATCTTCGCGAAAGCATCGCGATTGCGCAGGCCGCCGGCGTGCGCGGCGACGACATTTGGCTCGACCCCGGCATCGGCTTCGCCAAGACGCATACGGACAACCTGTCGCTGATGAATCAACTCCATACGCTCACCGGAGCGGGTTACCCGGTCCTGCTCGGCACGTCCCGCAAGAAATTCATCCGCGATACGCTGGAATTGCAGACTAACGAAGTCGCGTTCGGCACGGCGGCCACGACGGTGTTGGGCATTGCCCAAGGCTGCCAAATCGTCCGCGTCCATGACGTGCGAAGCAACAAGGAAGCGGCCATGATGACCGATGCCATCGTCTATCCGCGTTAGAGACATTCGTTCTAACGGTTATGTAAGCTATACGAGCCCGTTTCGGGAAGGGGAATGAAAGATGTCGACGGATAAGATGACGCTGCGCGGCATGCGCTTTTTCGGGTATCATGGCGTTTTTCCGGAGGAAAATAAATTAGGACAGCAATATATTGTCGATCTTGGGCTTCGGCTCGATTTGGCGGAGGCGGCCGCGACGGATAATCTGGAGACCACCATTAATTACGCCGAAGTCTACGCGTTCGTGAAGAAGATCGTTCAAGGCCCGCCCTTCAAATTGATCGAAGCTTTAGCCGGTAACATTGCATCGTCCGTGCTCGACGCTTATACTAGTGTAAATGAAGTGACGGTATCCGTAACGAAGCCGAATCCGCCGTTCGAGATTTATTTCGACGGGGTGACGGTGGAACTTTGCAGAAAGCGGGATGACCATGGCAGACTACGACCCGCCGGCAACTGACGAGCGTTTGAACCCGGCCCGCCAAACGGCGTACATCGCGCTGGGCTCCAATGTCGGAGACCGCGCCGGGCTGCTTCGGGATGCGCTGCGCTTGCTAGACGAGCATCCCGCTATTGAAGTGCGCCGCATATCGGCCGTCTACGAGACCGCGCCGGTCGGCTTTACCGATCAGCCGGCTTTTCTCAATATGGCCGCGTCGCTCGGCACGTCGCTCGACCCGTTTCAACTGCTTCGGGCCATGCTCGGCATGGAGAGTCGGTTGGGGCGGACGAGGGATATCCGCTGGGGGCCGCGCACGATCGACCTGGATCTGCTGCTATACGAAGAGGTTGTGTTGGAGGAAGAAGAGCTGACGTTGCCCCATCCCCGGATGATGGAACGGGCCTTCGTCCTTGTACCGCTTGCCGACGTGCTGGACAAAGGGCATGCGTTGTACGGGCAGGCAACCGATATCGCGCAGCGGGCGTTACGGGACAGAGGGGAAGGAATCGCGCTATGGAATACGATCAATTGGCAGGGCGCGTCCGCGCATTCCGAAAGCTGAAAGGGTACACGCAACAGGAGCTGGCCGCAAAGCTGGAGATATCCGTTGCCGTGCTGGGCTCCTTGGAGCGGGGAACGCGCAAGCCCGACCCTAAACTGCTGGAACGCATCGCGGATGCGCTCGGAGTCGGCTACGCCGATTTAACCGCCGAATCATAATGAACCGTCTGCAACAAACTACATTATATTACCTCCGCGAGTCAGAAGGGAGACTGGATGTCCATGCTTAAAATCGGAAACATCGAGATGAAGAACAGAGTCGTGCTGGCGCCGATGGCAGGTGTGTGCAACCCGGCTTTTCGACTGATCGCCAAAGAGTTCGGTACCGGCCTGGTTTGCGCCGAGATGGTCAGCGACAAGGCGATCCTGCACGGCAACAAGCGCACGATGGAGATGCTGTTCGTCGACGAGCGCGAGAAGCCGCTCAGCCTGCAAATTTTCGGCGGCGACCGCGAGTCGTTGGTGGAAGCGGCGAAGGTCGTCGATAAACAAACGAATGCCGACATTATCGATATCAACATGGGGTGCCCCGTGCCGAAAGTAACCAAATGCGACGCGGGCGCCCGCTGGCTGCTCGACCCCAACAAGATTTACGAGATGGTGTCGGCGGTCGTCGATGCCGTCGATAAGCCCGTTACCGTCAAAATGCGCATCGGCTGGGACAGCGAGCACGTATACGCGGTGGAGAACGCGCAAGCGGTCGAGCGCGCGGGAGGCAAGGCGGTCAGCGTGCACGGCCGCACCCGGGAGCAATTGTATACCGGCACGGCCAATTGGGATATTATAAGGGATGTTAAGCAGGCGGTATCGATTCCCGTTATTGGCAACGGGGACGTATTCACGCCGGAGGACGCGCAGAAGATTCTGGAGCATACCGGCTGCGACGGCGTCATGATCGGCCGCGGCGCGCTTGGCAATCCATGGATGCTTTACCGGACGATTCATTATTTAACGACGGGCGAGCTCCTGAACGATCCGACGCCGCGCGAGAAAATGGATGTCGCGATCCTTCACATGGACCGCCTCGTCAACCTCAAAGGCGAATTCACGGCCGTGCGCGAGATGCGCAAGCATTTGGCTTGGTACCTGAAAGGGATTCCGGGCGCAGCGCGCGTCAAAGACGTCATCATGGAAGAAACGACCCGCGATAAAATGGTGCGAATTTTGGGGGATTTTGTCGAATCCCTTGGCGAGAAGAGCGAATCGCCCGTGGCCGCGGTCTCATCTTCCAAGGACGAGGTCGTGTACCACTGAAACCGAACGCAAAGGCGCCTGCGCGGCCCTTTGCGTTTCGCGAAGTTAAGCGATTACATGGGCAATTGGCTTTCGTTGACATATAGATAAACATGAAATATAATCTTCCAATAACAAACCGTCTGCCTGGATTAGGATTGTCGAACTGATTACTGCGCGGTGTCATCATGGGCATGGAGCGTAATATATTAAGTAACAGTGAATTCATACACAGGTATGAATAAAAGCCACATGACAGGAGAAATGGTACCATGAGCGATAAAGAGATTATTCTTACACAAGACGGTCTGAACAAGCTTGAGGACGAACTGGAGAACCTGAAATCCGTCAAGCGTCGTGAAGTGGCTGAGCGGATCAAAGTGGCGATTGGCTATGGCGATATCAGCGAGAATTCCGAATACGAAGACGCGAAGAACGAGCAGGCTTTTATCGAAGGCCGCATCATTACGCTGGAGAAAATGCTCCGCAACGCGCGCATCATCAATAACGACGAAATCCACGTGGATATGGTCAGCATCGGCTCGATCGTGACGGTTGAAGACTTGGAATTCGGCGATACGATGGAATACACGATCGTGGGTACGGCCGAATCCGATCCCCTGCAGAATAAGATTTCGAACGAAAGTCCGGTTGGAAAAGCGATTCTCGGCAAGAACAAAGGAACTACCGTGGAAGTCAGCGTGCCTGCCGGCATTATTCAATATAAAATCGTGGATATCAAGAAATAAACAGGCATGCCTTTCGAAAAAGCTTCCTTGTGGAAGCTTTTTTCAACATAGAGGAGCAATTCAGGCAGCAATCATGCGCGTGCGGCGGGCGTTTGCGCGTCCGTTGAGGAATTAGAAGGAGATGAATTATGGTGGAGCAAGGTACGGGTGGCAATCAAGAGCAAGAGCTGAGCGAGCTTCTGCAAATCAGAAGAGACAAGCTGGACGAGCTCCGGGGCTTGGGGATCGATCCGTTCGGCGGCAAGTTCGAGCGGTCCCATCAAGCGAAGCAAATTTTGGATTCGTATGACGAAACAAACAAGGAAGACCTCGAGGAGCAAGCCGTCGAAGTGTCCATGGCGGGCCGCATCATGCAGAAACGCAGCATGGGCAAAGCCAGCTTCGCGCACATTCAGGATTTGAGCGGCAAGATTCAAATCTACGTGCGCAAAGATTCCGTCGAGGAGAAGCAGTACCAGGCGTTCGATCTGCTGGATATCGGCGATATCATCGGCGTGCGGGGAACCGTGTTCAAGACCAACACGGGCGAGACATCCATTAAAGCGAAGGAAATCGAAGTGCTTTCCAAATCGCTGCTTCCGCTGCCGGATAAGTTTCACGGCCTCAAGGACGTAGAGCTTCGTTACCGTCAGCGTTACGTGGATCTCATCACGAACCCGGAAGTGCAGCAAACGTTCATTTCCCGTTCGCGCATCATTCAATCGATGCGTCGTTATCTGGATGCGCGCGGCTACTTGGAAGTCGAGACGCCGACGCTGCATGCGATCGCGGGCGGCGCAGCGGCGCGTCCATTTATCACGCATCATAACGCGCTGGATATGCAGCTCTACATGCGGATCGCGATCGAGCTTCATCTGAAGCGCTTGATTGTCGGCGGCATGGAGAAGGTTTACGAGATCGGCCGCGTTTACCGCAACGAAGGAATTTCGACGCGCCATAATCCCGAATTTACGATGATCGAACTCTACGAGGCCTATGCAGACTACAAAGATATTATGGCGCTTACCGAGTCGCTCGTCGCGCATATCGCGCAAGAGGTGCTCGGTTCCACGAAGATTATGTATCAAGGCCAGGAGGTCGATCTGACGCCAGCATGGCGCCGCGTCTCCATGGTTGATTTGGTCAAGGAAACGACGGGCGTCGATTTCAGCAAGCAAATGACGGACGAAGAAGCGCATGCCCATGCCAAGACTCACAACGTGAAGGTAGAACCGCATATGACTTTCGGCCATATCCTGAATGCTTTCTTCGAAGAGTTTGTGGAACACACGCTGATTCAGCCGACGTTCGTAACGGGTCACCCCGTCGCGATCTCTCCGCTTGCCAAGAAGAACGACCTCGATCCGCGCTTTACCGACCGGTTCGAGCTGTTCATCGTCGCGCGCGAACATGCCAACGCTTTTACCGAGCTGAACGATCCGATCGATCAGCGCCAGCGTTTCGAATCCCAGCTGCTCGAGAAAGAGCAAGGCAACGATGAAGCGCACGAGATGGACGAAGATTTCATCCGCGCGCTGGAGTACGGCATGCCGCCTACGGGCGGGCTTGGCATCGGCATCGATCGTCTGGTCATGCTGCTGACGGATGCGCCGTCTATCAGAGACGTCCTATTGTTCCCGCTTATGCGCGAGCGCACGGGTGAATAATAGAAGATTGGAAACGCAGGGATCCCTGCGTTTCTATTTTTTTTTGAGGAATGACGTATATTTTATAAAAAGTTATAAAAAAGGGTTGCAATCCCCTTCTGGGTTATGATATATTAATCAAGTCGCCGCTGAGACATGGGCGATACGAGAAAAGAACTTGTACCTTGAAAACTGAACAATGAGCGACCTGTCAAAAGGTTATAAAGTAAGTCAGCGA
>NZ_JBXENS010000014.1:0-121129 GCF_059383675.1 Paenibacillus sp. J22P277 | reverse complement strand
TAACGACCGATTGCAAGCAAAACTAAACGGCCTTAGTCCGATGGAATACCGGAACAAGGCCGCCTAGTTACTTATATTATTTCCACTGTCTACTTGACGGGGTGCAGTTCAGTCGTAGACTGCCTCTTGTTATTGAGCTATCGTTCTCCGTTAGCGCAATAAATCATTGCTTAGCATATGTTAAGGAACGCTTTAAAAGTTTTAACTGTTTTTTTGTTTTTTTATACGCCTATCCTGCTTTCCAATATCACGAATAAAGTCAGAAGACCGGCCGTAACCGTAGATTTAATGGGAATCGTCTATGCGTCTTGGATTACGGTGAATGCGCCGAATGATCGTTACTACTTCGGCGTTCACTGGACGGCGGGACAACATTCGGTCCGCCGATTATCGTCTCGGCCGTCGACCCGGTTCCATTGGTGCTCCCGGTGCCCGGCTATGGCTTCAGGGTACTGACTTACCCGAGCATAACCTGCGACCGGTCTATCGGGCCGAACACCGGCGCGGTCTATGCCGTATGGCAGGATAACCGTCAAGAATACACCGATATCTTCATGTCGAAATCGACCAATGAGCGAGCGATTTAATGCTTTATTGCTGTGTCGAACTGAACAAAGATCATCTTCACCAAACAAAAAATCCGGTTTATGGAAATATTGGAATCCCGTTATGGTTCCTATCTAGCCCCAACGTATCATCCACGCTCTGTCGTATGATCCAAATAAGGGCAACCTATGAATTAGAGGGGATGCAAAAAACGGGACAGCTATCAGAATCAGCTGTCCCGTTTTTCATGTTTTTATAGAAAGCTTTGTACTCACGGAGGCTTTGTTCAGCAATTTGAAACTAATCTACGAATAATCGAGCCATCCAAATATGCATCAATTTAGCTCGGGATAGATTGACCATGTTCATGTCTCTCTTCACTTGCCCGCAGATCGTAAGAAGTTCTACTATCGTCCACGTTCGCATTCTCTGCGTCACGTTTCTCCGATTCTAGCGTCGCCTTGTGATGCTCAAGCAACACTTTACCGAGCGTCGTAATCATGACCATCGGCACGATGAAGAAGTAACCGAAAAACTTAGCGAGGTCCTTGTATTCGTCTCCTAAGCCGAGTGACGAATACTTGAAAGTGATGACGTAGTTGACGTATACCGTCAGCAAGATGCTGAAGAAGGCGTTCCACTCCAATGCGACTTTAACTGTCAGATCGGCGTCGCTGTTTGATTTTATCCGATAATTCGTCCGGTTCAGCTTCAAATAGAGATAAACGTTAACATATCCACTCAGAAATGTCTGGGTGCCATAAAACACCAAATTATGCATGATGTTGGCGTCCATTCGAATGAAAAACATTTCCGTAATTGCGCCACACATTATGGGCATTAATGTGAAGAAGAGCAGTCCGAAGAGATACGACCCTGTTGGAAAATACGTTCCCCAATGTCCGCTACCCAGCCATTTGGGTTGAAAGAAGTTCTTCGCGAAGAAGTATCCTAAAGCGATAACGATCCCATTCATCACCAAACACGCCATGACGAGTTTTGGTTCATGCTCGTACAGGACAGCAATCGTTCCGATAATGAGTACGATCAAAATTGGAAACCGCAACCGGACGATTTCCCTTCCGTGCGGATAGACTTTGTCGCACTCGCCTCGCTTGCATGCTTCACACACCGCCCAGTAAGGCGTACGACGAATCGTAAATTGCTGTTCTGTCTGACCAATTGGGTTCATCAAAGTGCCCCTTCTGCAATATGAAAATAATTGTGGCTTGTTGATGTAGCGATAAAGACTAATGTTTTTTGCGCTTTGAATCATTTACTATCATCAAACTAGAACTAAGGGTTACTGCCCCTTCGATACGGTTTTAAACTATATTCGAATACATCTTGTTGCCATTTCGATGATCGAGACGTGACGTTGTATCCATTGCGCTGTTCTCGAAAAACCTGGGCAGTTATTCCAATTCCCAGGCGCTTAGTACCTCACATACTTTCATTGCTTCAATAGCCCTGCGGTGCTTGAATCGAAGATCATCTTCTCAAACGGATCTTCATGATGCAGTCAAGCGGTCAGCTGAGGCGATATCCTGCTTTTATTAATAATTTTTTCGCCGCCTATCAGTTCGATCATAAAATCGTTATGTGGAAGAATACCTGAGCAAAAAATCCTCGAGGACCTCAGCCGGCACTTTTCGTTTGTAATGATTCGGAATATGTTCAAAACAATAGGTCATCCGTTCGCGGCTCAAATTCGGGATATGACCAAGCAGCTCCCATTCATCCCGGGTGAGTTTCCGGCCGCAATTTGCAAATACACATTTCCGATCTATGATGGCAGCAGACTGCTGCGTAAAGTCTGTTTCCTCCGGCGGTTCACCATGAAGCAGATGCCGGAGCGCGGGATTGCCGCCCCAGTCTTTTGAATTATAAGGAGCTAGATCCCGCCAGCCGATCTGCCAGGTATCCAGTGCATCGCGGACGGCTTCGTTTGCTGCCTGGTCAACGGCAGTCGACAGCTGTTTGATTTTTCCGCTCCCGTCGGCATGAATCTCCGAAAAGCCGATCCCATCCCGGTAGTGCAGCCCGATCGTTACCCGTGCGATGACCTTTACAAAGCGGTGGGGAACGTTAACTTCCACGTCTCGGATTTCCCGGTCCCATCTGCTCTCAGTGGCCGATTCCACGCGGTCGGTATAGATCTGATTGGGAATATAGGCTCGTCCATTGTCCTCCCGCTGCCTGACAGTTCCCTGGGGGAAGCGGGCTTTGATTCGCTCAATCACGTCCTGGTAATTCAGTTCCTCCATACTCCCGCTCCCCCTATTTTAAATGCATGCTGCCAAACTTTTGAATATAGGTTTCGAACTGGTCGTAGACCCGCTTGGCCCGTTTCACCCGGTCCGGAAGCTCCCGCAGCATCAGCTTAAAGTACGTCACGCCGGAATCCGTAATTTGGTAATACCGGTTGTACCGGTTGTCACCGTCCCAGTGGCGCGTAACATGGCCGCTCTCTGCGAGGGCCTTCAGCCGGCTGCTGAAATAGGCATCATTAACCCCGACGCCGTCAAAGGTCTGCGTAATAAACTGCTCCATTTCACTGTGGTATCGCTGACCGTTAAGCAGATCAGAAAGCACCATAAAATCAATGACCTGCTGTACTTTCACAACCTGGCCGAAAGATTCCGTCTTTTCGATGGGATGTTCATTTCTCGGCAAAGTGACTACCTCCTCGACAGCTGATTAATAGAGGGCCTTAACAGACAGCGGACACAGCACGGCGTGAGATCCCCGGATCCGTTTCAAGCAGTGTTGCCGTCCAGCGAAGCATCACTTGCTGCCGGCTCAATCTCACCGCCCTGAAGGACACCAAGTTCATCTAAATACACATAATGACGGGTTATGCTGTGCTTATACGCATAAACGCCGTTCTCCAGATACATGAATACGTAGCAGTCAGTCAGCCTCTCCCGCTCCGCTGCAGAAAGCCCCAGCTTAGCCACCGCTCGGAACAGCGGTTCAAATTCAGCATTTTTCATCCAACCAGCCCCCCTGTTAATAGCGCACAGCGAACAGGCATTCCTGTTTCCAATCACATCTTACCACAATATGGGTTTCTTCGATATACTTGTTTTCACTCTTGTAAACCACTCTCGTCCCCGCTTTTTTTCTTCCTATTTAGCCCCTTTATACCCATCCTTCCCTGTCCGCTGTATCTAGGTTCGAGTCCAGCTACAGAACTCCAACTCTGCAACTATATTCGTATTTATTTTTTGCTCTTCTACTTATCCAGCTGCAGATCACTCCCCTGCTCCTTTATCCGTATCTAGCTGCAGATACCGAATGAATGAGGGGCCGGCGCGCTGCGCGAAAACCGGGTTATAAATAGAACTAAACTGATGGTAAATAATGCAATACAATGAGGTGCCAGTCCGCTTAAGCCCTGCTGGTAACATCTGGTTGTCGAAGGTTAGAAGAACGGAACTAAAAGAGAAGCTCTGCAGCTTCTAAAAAGCGGCCGAAGAACAGGCAGGTACGCAGGAACTATCCAGGAACAGACGATCGATCGACAAGGAGATTCTCAGGCGCGTCTGCAGCAGCAGGCAGCAGAACCCGCAATAGTCTGCGCGTGCGGCGAATATAAGGGTGTAAACAAGTATATTAAAAACAAGCATGAAAGCTTTTAAAAATGAAGCACTAACCTGGATGTATGGTATCTGCGCGGTTCGTTTTAAAAACGTCTTACTCCGAGAAAACAAGGATTAGACTGTCCCGAAAACGAAACAGCAGCGGCCATGGACGTATGTCCTGCACTGCTGCTGTTTTATTGAGCCATCGAATCCGTTATGCTTTTCTTGGTGCTCTAATCCACTCACTATCTTCATTATCTCGCCATGCTGTCCAGCCCAGCGGAAGATCGGAAAGTTGTGTCAAGCTTGGATCCATGTTAACCATCTGTTTTAGTGATATCAGACGCGCTTCTTCTTCTTTTACATCACTGCCATCGAGGAATTGCCACTCGCCATCTTCCTCGTCATGGGTTACATACAACACTGGACTCTCTCGCTTTATGATATTCTCTAAGGTAACGACTGCCGTATTTTCCGGATCTCCAAATGACCATGGCTGGCACCTCATATTTTCACAATGCTCTTCAGCAATTACTTGTACACGTTCGATCGTCATTCCATTTCGAGATTCTACCGCCAGCGGATGTTCTGTTGGTTCGAGTTCTATGTATGGTCTAACACCGTCCAGTCTGTGATAAACCTTTGCCTTTAAATTTAAGGTATCAGGATAACAAGGTAAAGCAGTAGAAAACCATCCAAGCATTGGCTCTAATAATACTGGTTTGTGCCAATGCTCTTTTACTTTCCTATAATTAGCTTCACTTAACGATACCCACACCCCCCAAATGAACTCCTGCTTTGTCCCTATTATTGGGATTTCAATACACCCTCGTATGAAATAATGCTCGTTGTCCATTACGCATAAGTCTTCACTCAATTGAAACCTTTGTTCTCGTTCTTCAGGAGGCGTAAATTCGTAATAAGCTGGCGCTAAGGTTCCATAACTGGTTGGAAGTTCATCGTGGTATTCTCCACAGCAGCTGCAGGTGTATCCCTTGATAGTATTCATTCAGATATCCCCCAGTAAGTTGAAAACGGAGCTCCATAATGCAGGGAGGCTGCATTATTTGTACGCTGCCATCACTTTGTTTATTGACCTATCGTTCCCCGTTAGCTGAATGAATCAGGTGCCGCTGAAGAAATACCATCTCCGGGAGTAGCCACGACAAACCATTTATTGCCGGTATATCCTATGCCATCTCCTACTTGCCAACACTCGTATTTTTTATGGTGTCCATTTACAAAAAGAGTTTTTCCAGACTCAAATTCAATATGTAGATGTGGAGAAATTTGGCCAAGGTTTATATTGGCTATTTTTTCTCGCCGTAGTTCAAAAATCAATTTATACTCGTCTTCTTCCGAAAGCTCACTCATTTCGTCTTCGGAATTCGGAAAATCATGCTTGTCTTTAGGAAACACTCCCCATCTTGATTCAATATTAAGCCAAAGTTGGTCTGGAGAATGATGATTATAGTGTTCAAAGCGTAATAAAAGCGCAGCTGGACCTAACCCGAATTTCACGCCATCTAATTGACTGCCTATAAATATATGTGAAAGAAGTTTTTCTGCGAACTCTTTGTGTTCAGCATTCAACTGTATCCCCCCTGTGTTCTTATCTCTTCTTAGTACTACCAAAAAGGATCCTGTTCATTTATCCTACCAGTTAGCGCAACGACGGCAGCCGATCGTTGTGAGGTCGGCACCGTCGTGTCATGATTGAGCTATCGTGCCCGTTAGTTCAATAGTTCTTCTTTAGAAAACCAAGAAAATCATCAAGTACTTTCTTTGCCAATAGGAAATGCTGCGTCTCTAACTGTGTGTACAAAATAAGTTCTAAGTCATTATCCAGTTCTTGAAGTCTAGATGAATAATCGTGTATTTGCTTATCGGGCATTAGTGCAGTATTCAATCTACTTTGCAGTTCGGCTATCCCGAATTCCTTTCTCATAAAGCGTTCCACCAGAATCTCTAAATGTTGGTAATTAATTTTCCTCACCCTATCTAAAGTATCCACAGTATCTTTATTGGACTAATGTTTCCCATTAGTTTAATCTTCGGGGTAGTCTTCAGGTGTCGACAAACGAATTAACGCCTCTCCTACTGCATCTTCTATGCTTTCTAAAGAATAACCTAAATACAAACATCTCTCGCGTACGTGATTTATGCTAATATTGTAAATCAACAATCATAAACATTATTCGATTTAGTAGCGGTGTTGAAGGATCAGGTCTCCATCCCATTTCAGGTCCACCTCAATATTTTTCATGGGAGTATTCTTCGACGAAATGATTGAACAAACCTGCCCGTTAGTTGAGCGAAGGCAGCTGATCATTTTCACTGACAGGCTGCCTTCGTGTTTTTTTGAGCTATCGTGCCCGTTAGCGGAATCAACTCATGTATTTGGATAACCATACTTCCCATCTTCCAAGCGAACCTTAGCATAAATACAATTGTCTCTAAGCTCACCAACAGGATTGATGAAGTTTTTAATTAATACAGCTTCGAGATGGTATCCACATCGATCAGCAACCATACGGCTTGCAGTATTTTTGGTATCACAGAGTATCTCAATGCGATTAGCATCAAGATAATTAAATGCAAAATCAGTCAATCCATTAACTGCTTCGGTCATATAACCGTGTCCTGATGAAGATTTCCTAATCCAATATCCAATTTCGAATTTACGCACATTCCAGTCTATCCTAACTAGTGCACACGTTCCAACAAATGCTCCTGTTACTTTGTCCAGCATGTAAAATATGAAATTATCACGAAGTAGGAAATTCGCGCGATTTTTACGAACGTTTGCTTCAGTCTCTTCGACTTCTGGAACGTGGTCAGCCCAATTCATCCATTCATTTAAAGCCTTAAATGACTCCCTGATTGCTTCGTTAATCATAAGCCCGTCACCAAATAAAGGAGCACGTATCAAGAGTCGTTCCGTTTCAAAATGCTCTGGGACGTCTAGGAGAATAGGTTTCACAATATTACACCTCCAAGTTTCTTAAAAACTTATCTAAGTTGCGTATTCCTGCCCGTTAGCATAACGACGGCAGCCGATCGATCTGAGGCCGGCTGCCGTCGCGACATGATTATGCTATCATTTCCCGTTTTTTCAATGAATCCGGAAGCATTGTTCCTAATTTTTTTCTAATATAACAAGTGAATAAACTGTTAGACCCTCACCACCTGACATAGCACTCTGAGATACAACCTTCCATTCCTCTTGTAAAAGCTGATTTAAATCACTTAAGTTATTCTTTTTCTCGTTAAAATAATGAACTACAATTGCCTTTTGCATAAATACACCTCCAGACCATTTTATCATAAATTTTATTCCATTATTCTTCCAATTAGTTCAATGGACTTCTCAAAAAAGTAGCCGTGCGCTAGTCCATAACACCTTTAACTTATATGTGCGCATATTCTTTAGTACATTCACGTTGTAAATGGTGTTTCATTCGTTATATAAAATGAAGGAACACAGGCGGTTATTGAACTACCGTTCTCCGTTAGCTTAATTGAATATTCTTTAATTTATGTATCATGTCACCTGTACCAATTAAAACTTCATGATGATTTTCGCACAACAATGTAAAACTCATATCTTTTGGTATTCTGAATTATTTTTTGTACTGCTCTTATTGTCCCCTCATAAACCCAGTGTTTAATTTTGTATTCGTCTTCTTCAACTACAAACCAAATCAGTTCATCAAACGGAATTAGTTTATCTAACAATGCATAAGGCTTAACTTCAAGGTTATCCAGCCTAAAAGCTTCCACTTTAAGCCTTGTCCAGGCCCAATGCAGTGAATGGGGATATTGAACGAATTGATTCATTGTATTTATTAAAATCGACTCCCATTGGTCTTTCTGAACTTCTCGGAAATCTCTTTCCAATATGCCTAATTGTTTGCGAGCTTCTTCAATTTCTTGTCGTAAAGTACGAAAACTCACTCCATACACCTCATCTTCTGTCTAAAGTATTCGTAATATGAGCAAATTCTCCTGCCCGTTAGGGCAAAGACGGCAGCCGATCGCTCTGGACCGGCCGCCGTCATGTCATGATTGAACTATCGTCTCCCGTTAGTTCAATGAAGAATGTTAATCCATAAATAATGCGCAACCTATGCCCGAATTCTAGGGAAGTAAAAAACGTATTCGACTTCACTAGTGTTTTTGTTATTTGTCGTGTATCGCTGCTCCACGATTCCGCCTTTTCCAACCTTTAAATCCTCAGTAACATCACTTAAAACTTGTTGTATCTCATTGTTTGAAACTACCCATACGCCGCTTTTAACATCTTTAAAGTTAATTTCCCCTCCCAAGATGTTTCTCGACTTTATATGCATTTCGATTTGCTGCTGCTTGTTCTTATCAAAAGTAAAGGATGTTGGAAACACACCATAATTCTTGTATTGTTCTTCATCATTGCTTCTCATTTCATTGATCTCTTTCAGCACACCTCGCTCCAGAAATCGATCATCTTCAATTGTGATAGTGTTCTCTGTTCCATACCCCATGTCTAGGACGGATGTACGAATCTGGAATGCGTCTGCAACTGATTTGAGCGGCAAAAAGAAACTGTTGTTTTTTAACACGGGTACCGTATCTAGTTTGAATTTTTGGTCATTTATTTCAATAATTTTAGAATTCACTGTTAACTTTAGGGAACGGTTAGCTTCAGTGATTGTCGCCGTTTTACTCGCCACATCATAGGTTGCTGTTCCTCCGAACAACTTCGAGAATGTCCGCATAGGCACCATCATGCGATTATTATCATCAATATATGGTGCTAGAGGGGCGCTAGAAAGTAAGTAATAACCATCGATATTTAAGAATGTTGAACTCGCACTCGCTTCTGATACCTTTGGATTGAAGGCTAAAAAGATTAACAGGAAAACCACGGCTGCAAGAAAACTTTTAGTGTATGCCATTTTGTTTCACTCCTATAATATATTTAGAATTTTTCCTTTACTATACATTTGACGTAGCGTGTTGTAATTTGTTGCGTTGCGCATAATAGCACTAAGCATATTTGTATAGTTATGGAAGTATTCTGCCCGTAGCTGAATAGGCTGCCGATCATGCCGGCAACCTGGAGTCGTTAAGCTATCGTTCCTCGTCGTAAATGACATGAGAAAACCTGTTTTCTATTTATTGTTCACTTTATAAACCCCTTTGTTGGGGGTAATTGTTAACAATGTATTGCATAACACCTTCTGATTATTCCCATCTATTACAGTTAAGCTTATTGTAATGGTTTTTTTAATGTCTTCAACCTTTCCATCTTTAACTGTACTCCATAACACAGATTCACCTTGATTTTTAACATTTTTTCCGAGAGAAGCAGAATTACTTAAGAACTCTCCTTCTTCAGTAGACCAATCATACTCTAAGTTAAGATAGGTTTTATTGGATTGAAAATTTGGTGTCATATTAATTCCTCTTGCGATAGAAAGCTCGCTCATATACAAATTTCGGTCTGTAATAATGTCAACTGTATTATTCACTTTTTCACATGCAACGAATATTAACAATATTGCTATAGAACATAAACAAAACATCAATTTTTTCATATTAATCACCTTAGTTTATTTTTACCACCTTTAACTTATTTCGCATAAAATAGGACGCTTGAAATAAGTTAATCGTTGCGTTAAACTGCCCGTTACATCAATGAAAAGAGGAGCAAGCTGCCGCGGCAGCTGCTCCAAGTTTCTTTGAACTATCGTACCCGTTAGCGTAATGATCTAGCCTTTATATTACGGTTCGCCTCCATCATGTAAATTCATAAGTTGTGGACTTTACTTTTTCTTAGTCTATTCACATGGACAAATCCTTGGTGATACCATCAATTAGTAAGAATCGGTTAAAAAGGAGAATCTGCAGTATGCTGCTCCTCACTCTCAACTAAACCGAAGTGTCTTGAATAGCGTTGGTACACGGGATGAGTAAACTTGTCCGTTAAGGCAGGTTTCTTTAGGTGTGCTTTTGTCTATCGACGTCGGTTAGGTCCTTGTAAGTCATTAGGAGGTGAGGTCTTGATTCGCCGTTTTTTTGCCTATTATTCGCCGTATAAGCGGTTATTCTATATGGATTTTATTTGCGCCGTAGTCGCCGCGCTGTTCGAGCTCGCATTTCCGCTCGCAGTGCAATGGATGATCGATACGCAGTTGCCGAGCCGCAACTGGCCGATGATCGTGCTGATCTGCATTGGTTTGCTCAGCTTGTACCTGATAACGACGGGGCTAAATTTTATTGTTGGCTACTTCGGACATAAACTGGGCATCAACATCGAAACCGACATGCGCCAGCGTATGTTCGAGCACATGCAGAAGTTGTCATTCCGCTTTTTCGATAATTCGAAAACAGGCTTGCTTATTTCACGGCTGACGAACGATTTGTGGGAAATCGGGGAGTTGGCGCATCACGGACCGGAGGAGATGTTTATCGTGCTCATGACGTTCGTCGGGGCGTTAGGCATTATGCTGATGGTTAATTGGGAGCTTGCTCTCATCACGATTATTACCGTGCCGGTTCTCATCTGGCTCATCTTATATTTTAGCAAGAAGCTGCACGATGTCGCTGGGAGCGTGAATTCCCGTATCGCCGACATTAGCGCCCGCGTCGAGGACAGCGTTTCCGGCATTCGCGTCGTCAAGGCGTTCGGCAACGAAGCGTACGAGATCGAAACATTCCGCGAAAACAATAAGCGATTACGTCTTGCAAAGCTGCGATCTAATTTGGTGATGTCGTACTATGCATCGGGCATGTACCTGATGACTCGGCTTATTTCCTTGCTTTCACTCATTCTAGGTGCATGGTTTACTTATGAGGGCAAATTAAGCTACGGGGAGCTTATCGGGTTCCTTCTATACGTAAACATCTTTTTGAAGCCGATCGAACGAATCAATGCCTTGATGGATATGTACCCGAAAGGGATGGTCGGCTTCAAGCGTGCGTGCGAGCTGCTCGACACGGAGCCGGACGTTAGCGTTGATCCGGCGGCTGTCGATGTACAGAGATTGCGCGGGGATATCGAATTTCGCAATGTGACGTTCGGATATGAGGGACATTCGAAGGTACTACGGCATGTTGATTTGCAAGTTCGTGCCGGGGAAACGATCGCGATCGTCGGTCCCTCAGGCGCCGGCAAGTCAACGCTATGCTCACTCATACCGCGCTTCTACGAGATCGAAGCCGGGGCGCTCCTGATCGACGGGCTAGACATTCGCTGCATGACGCAACGCTCGCTGCGCAGCCAAATCGGCTTCGTGCAGCAGGACGTGTTTCTATTCAATGGGACGATACGTGAGAATATTGCCTACGGGCGACTCGACGCCTCCGAAGCCGATATTTTAGAATCTGCACGGCGCTCCCATTTGGAGGCATACCTAGAGGTGCTTCCGAACGGTCTCGACACCGTTATTGGAGAGCGCGGACTCAAACTGTCCGGAGGCCAGCGCCAGCGCCTGGCGATAGCGCGCATGTTTTTGAAGAACCCGCCGATCCTAATTCTCGACGAGGCGACGTCAGCACTTGACACCGAGACGGAGCAAATCATACAGCAGTCACTTGAAGAGCTTTCACGGAGCCGGACGACATTGATCATTGCACACCGACTGGCCACTATCCGCCATGCCGACCGCATCGTCGTCGTAACGGAAGACGGTATCTCCGAGGAAGGCAACCACGACGAGCTGCTTGCACGGCGCGGCGTTTACGCCAGGCTGCACGAGGCGCAGTTCGGCGGTTAAGTCCTGCCGTAAAATCCGTTAGCTTAATAAAGCAAAGGAGCAGCTGCCGTGGCAATCTGCTCCTTTCTTTTAATTAACTCATTATGGAATCCACTTGAGATTAGTATTCATTTAGTAAACAGAATAACCCCGAAGGCGAATCGTACCTTATCGCGGCCTTTAAACGACAAAATGGTGCCGATAGCCATAGCCCATAGCTGCAACGAAATAATGAGCCTAATCCGACAGTGCCCGCATGATGTTGGATTTCGCCTCTGCCGCAATCGCTTCATTCCTGTCATCGACCGCTTGCATCAAGATCAGTACGGGGATGTAAACCGCGATCAGCCTCGCTTGCAGCTTCGTTTCCTCGTCCGCTCCTCCGTAAGTTTTGAAAAACACGCCGCGAGCGTATGGTGGTAAAAAGCTGTAAGCAACGCTCAAATCGCAAGCCGGATGGCCTACGCTCAGATCGTCCCAATCAATGATGCCGGAAACGATCCCGTTCTCATTCACAAGCATATTTTTGAAATGAAGATCGCCAAGCGTAACGAAAACCGGAGCAGTTACACCGCAAACTCGCTGGGACTCGATCGCACCAATTTCGTTATGAATTCCTTAATGTGTGAGCTCGATGTTCTTCTCGGTATAATAGACAACCAACAACTACTCCATATACAGCGGAAACAATATGGATCCAAGAAGGCGTTTTATCTGTTGCAATATTGCATCAATCGTTGGCATTAGAATGGAAGTAAACATCGCAACAAGTAATGCTTTTCTCATACGAAGTATCATCAAGACGAGTAGAAAGATACCAATAAAAAGGTCACGATTTGCTTTGATGTAAACGAGATCGTTATCCGCGGCGTCGTGAAGCGGTAAACCGTACTCTCGTATCGCAGCTTCTGGCTGGACAAAACCTCTTATGCCTAAATACAGCATTAACAACGTAACAACACCCACGAGCAAAATGTGACTGACTTTGGTCCCCAATAAAGTTTACTCATTCTCTACCTCCATTAATTCATTATCGGTATCGGTTCAGAGCTCAGAGTTATATTTGGGAGATGAAGTGTGGACATCATGAACAGGCGCAATCTTCATTTCGTCAAAATGCCCAGCAGACGGTCAACCTCCTGTGTCCAGTCGATTCCGATTGCCTTTGCATCTTGAAGCATCAGACCGGTTACAACCGAAAGAAACAGAATCAATCTCCTATAGGGATCGCCCTCCGCGAATTGTCCTTCCTGCTGCCCCCGGACTAAGATAGGTATCATCAACTCGATTGTTTCCCGGGGGGAATATCGCTCGATTGCTTCCTTAGCCCTTTGTGGTACTCCTTCCGACTTTTGCGCCTGCTGAATAAGCAAGAAATAAAGCTTGTGGTTCTCGTCTAGCAGCCGAAGCGTGAATGCCCTCAGCTGATCAAGTGGCGAACCTGCTAATTGCCCGATATTCCTAATGGCATCTTGGGATTCTTCGATTGCCTCTTCCACAAGAAGCGAGAAGATTTCGTCTTTGGAATCGAAATATTTATATGTTAAACCTTGGCTGATATCGGCTTCCTCAGCGATCGAGATCATCTTCGTTCCAGCGAGCCCCTTCTCTGCGAAAACTTTTAGCGCGGCTCTTTTGATCTGATTTTTGCGTTCATCAAGTGCTTGTTCGGATTGCGCTTTTCTTGCCATAGTCTACCTTCTTTCCTTCTGTGTGTTGCTGCGATGATTATGCTTCCGATAAGCGAATTTGCAATTCGCTTACGTCCCAAAGTTGTCTCGCTGCTGCCATGCTCCCAGCTTGTGGGGAATGCTTCCCGAATTGCTTATCCGCGTAATAACGTCCGCTTTCCAGGTTCTTCGCGTCGGTATCCGCCAGCCATACTAGCGTCTCCGCACCTTTCTCGGGCGTTCGGGCGAATTTCATCATGGCGGCAGTCGTCATCCGGGCCATCCATCCGTTGTCCCGATTGAAGTTGGTCGCGACGAGTCCAGGATCAAAGCAGTACGCGGCCACATTGGTGTCTTTCAGACGCTGCGCCAGCTCGGCGGTAAACAAGATGTTCGCCAGCTTTGTCTCGCCGTATCGAAAATTAGGACCGCCCTTCAGTTTTCCCAAAAAACTAAAATAACGCTTACCGCTCAAGTCTTCGAAATCGATGCCTTTCATGGCCATCTTATGGCCGTGCGACGACGTCGTAATAACGCGGGCATAATTACTCATCGTAAGTCTATCAAGGAGCAGCGTCGTGAACAAGAATGGCGCGATATGGTTGACCGCCAGCGTCATCTCGATTCCGTCCTCCGTGAGTTTATAATCAACGAACATAGCACCTGCATTATTGATTAGAATATCAATCCTTGGGCATTTCGCTAAAATTTCGTTTGCCGCATGGCGGATCGAGCGCTGGGACGACATGTCGGCGATGAACACGTCTACCGTGATCTGATTGCCGAAGGAAGCCCGGATCTTATTCGCCACCTCTTTCGCTTTGGCTGCATTACGTGCAACGATACCCAAATTCGCTCCTCTTGCAGCTAACTCTTCTGCGGCCGCCAATCCAATTCCGCTCGTCGCGCCAGTAATCACTACGTATTTCCCTCTTAGGTTGCCGTTCGCCTGTAGAATTCCGCTCATTTTGAATGCCTCCAATTAATTAATTGAACAGTTCATTTAATTAAATTATATAATTCATTCATTCATCTGTCAACAGGAAGGATGCTTGTAGCTGAACTCCAAGCCTAGTATCTCCTCTCGCGCACCGGCTCTTCTGCATCCAGCAGCTACAGAAGCCAACTAAGGAATAGCAGCATAGTAAAGGCGCCGATTTCGTTATGAACGAAAGGCGCCCCCAAGTTAAAAGTCCGTTAACCGTGAGAAAGCCGCCGTATATGCCGGCAGCCTCGTCGTGAGTGTGTATTGAGCTATAGTACCCGTTAGTTTAAGAAACACATATTATTTTTCGCCATATTTTCCTTGGGTATCTGCTCTTATATAGCTATTTTCAAACTTTATTGCAATTGATTTATTTGTATCTACACCTGTAATTTCAAAATACTTCGTTCCAACAGGGTACGTATTTGAGAAATTTCCCGAATAGGTACCTTCATTAATTGAATAGTTTGTAACAGTTCCGATCTCTTTCCCTACATTCGTTACTTTGTCAGAGGTAATTCGATAAATATCACTATTGTAAATAACAAACTCATAAGCCCAGGATGCAGAAGAAGAACTTTGAGACTCATATTTCTGTTGTGAGCTACATCCAAATAAAAACAAGAAGCTTATGCATACCGAAACCATAATTGTTAATCTCTTCAAGTTTACTCACCTCGTAAAGATAGACGTGTGAACGTTTTTATTTGTTTCACGGAATTATGTTAAACTGCCCGTTACTTCAACGGACAACGGCAGCCGATCGTATGGCCGGCTGCCGTTCTGTCCATTCAGCTATCGTTACCCGTTAGCGTAATCTACAGCAAGCGTTCGAAGAATGCACGAAATGGGTTTGTCTCGCCAGAAGGTAATTCAAAACGTTCTTGTAGGGCGCGAAAATCAGTGTTGTCGCTGATTTGGTCGATGCCGCCAAACTTATAAGCAGCTAGCTTACGCAAACATGAATCTTCAATCTTAGACACCAATGCTTCTGCAAAACGAATCCCACCGATTACCGAAAAAGGCCGATCGAAGAAGAGATTCACCTTCGCTTCAATTGGTTCGGTCAGCTGCAGATCGTTATGCAGCTGTGCAAGGACTTGATAGGCATTCGCCAGTGCCTGCTCACGCGCTTGCCAATCTTTTGCGTTTTGTGCTGCTTGCAGATAAGGTAATATCCCACTTGAACGCGCAAGTTGCCGGAAGGCGGTTCCGAACCATTTAGGATAAGGGGCATAATGTCGTTCGATTAAGAAGCACAAACTCATTACGTCCCTTATGAGTCGAGATGCAATAAGCGCAGACCCCAGTTCATCCCCGACATACCCTGCCCGGGGCATAAGATGCTCTTCCTGTCCAATACGGTTCCAAATCGCTGCCATCAGAAAAAACCAAACATCCTTTGGATAATAACTTAGGTGCTCACGTGCGGCTGTCAGCTCCCCGAAATCATCCCGGAAGACCGCTCCACCCGTAAGCTCTGACAACGTCTGGGAAGGGATAGTTAACCAGTCGAGCAGTTCCAATCCCTTGAAATTAGTGCAATTGAGTCCTAATCTTCGGCCGAAATAAGCGGTGACAGTGGTAACAATCGTTTGGTCGACATTGAGCGGATGTCCATTAAATGCAACAGGCGCTGACGCATGGAGTGTCGCCAAAATGGCTTCCCTCTGAGACACGTCGGTATCAGGGATAAATATCAGCACACGGGGTCCCCAATCATGGTCGCGAGACATCGGAGTATCATAACCTAGAACTTCGCTGCCTGGGCCGACTAGCGCTGACGCATACAATAATGGAGGGAAAGCAGACGAAAGCCGAGGCACGATATAATTTTCGTAAAACATTTGGCTTAACTGCATACCTGAGGTAGCGTCGCTCATGCTTTGAAGCTCCTTTCAATATGTGAAGGCTTGGGGGTAATTGGAATATTTGTATATACGACTTATCAAACGAATTGTTGCGCTATCCTGCCGGCAGTTGTCGCTTTACTTAAGATGGCTGCCTTCGTAATTTGTTAAATATCCCGCTAGCAAAGTCAACATCTCCTCTCACCAATATCGCTACATTAGAGGCTCCATGCATGAAAAACCAAAACACTATTTTACATTCCATAATCGCCCGTTCGTCTTGGAGCTGTTCCCGCAGGGAATGACATGCAGTTCTTGTCACGAACCAATGACAAGAACTTATGTCATAAATAAAAAAGCTGCGTTTTACGCAGCTTTTCTGGGAATCATGTTCATGTCAACCGACAGCGCGCGATTTACGCGGATTCATTCGGCCAATGCTCTTGTCAAATGACACGTGGGCTTGCTTGCAAGCCCACGCTCCCAAGTAACAACAATTTATGATCTCCTCTTTTACTGGTTGATACTTTAGTGAAGGAAAGCCGCCGTGAACCGGCGCTTGTGTTTGGTGACCTTTTTTCAATAGTTTCCCTTCGGTTTCTGGCCTAACACCATACGTCTAAAGAGGTCTTGGATATGGCTGAAAAGGAGATTACAGCAACAATTTAGCGCCTTACGGGACGTGGTAAATCCGGTCTATGGTGTCTGGAGAGCACTCAAGACCTAGTAGCTACCAGCAATGCGAAATTTATCATTCTTATTTAATTGACTGCTGATTACAGCATTAATGTACTACCTGTAAAATAATTTATATTGTAAAATTTTAAGGATATGAACTGTTTTGTTATTAATCTAAAACACCTTTTTATATTCTGCTTTAGGTCTAGGCATTTTCAATTGAAACTTAGTTCACACATACATTTAACGATCTACCATCTTCATCCTCAACAATTATTCATTGAGGGATATTGGAATTAAATTTTTATGAGTTTGGAGTATCTTTGGCAGCCATTGTTCTTAAGTAAACCAATCTTTAGAATCAGTTTATATTCAGTAGTTATATTCAATATTCATATTCAATAACTGTATTCATGAACATTGCATTTGAAGGTAATTAAATCATACTCCTTATATTTTCATTAAAAGGAGGTGATTATTCTGGCTATCATATCAATTGACTATTCGTATACTAGGCAATACCCTCTCTTTCTTCTAATGTTGATTTCGTTCTCCGCTGCCAAGAGCAACAATACCTATGGAGCTTCAGGTCCAAACAATTATGATTCAGTATATCTACTTCATCACAGCTGCAGACTTCGATTCATAAATAATTTCCAATTATAGAGAGCTCACCAATCAACACAAACAATGTTAGCGACCCACCTCCCCTGGAGTATGAGAACCTAAAAAGTTGATAGTCACATTTCCTTTCAGATGATTGGATGCTATTTTAATATCCTTATCAAAGGAAAATTAATAAATTTGGTTCAAAGACTAATAACATCGCATTTTTACATATCTTATATCCGATATTTATATTCATAGTTAATATTCAATGTTCATGTTTATATATTCATCTCTTTGAACTTGATACTTAACTTTGTTTCACTCCACTTCGCTTGGACTTCGGCTGCCACATTCACTGTCTGATGAACTCTCCTGGATTCGCCAATTTATTATTCATGACTTATATTCATGACTTATATTCATTATTTATATTCATTGTTTGTATTCAAGAATAATTATCAAGGTTTTGAATCATTTATTTTAATTGATGGATATACCAACTATAAATGTTCATGCGTGTTTAACATAATTAACGCGTATTGTTATAATGTTGTATGATTTCTTATTAGTATCTTTAGGTATTAATTATCTTTTAATATCTATATGTATTATGGGTTTTAGGTATATTTCTAATAAAGGATCCGTTTTCGAGTGAAGTAATATTACATATTAATTTTATATTTGTATCTTTTTAAGTGATATGTAACGTATGCATTGAATTATAATAATTTTTTTTCTTATTAATGATTAAAATGTTTAATGAAATATATATTTTTATTTGAAATCTTAAGTATATAAATCTATTAAATGAACGTGTATTAATTGTATTTTATATTATATTTTTTTAATATTAATTAGTATCTTTCTTATGATTATTTAATATGATAATGTAATTTAATTATTAATAATCAATCATGCGTATTTTTATTAAATATATGAACCTGATATATATCTTACAAATTATAATTATATCTAAAAGAATCCGTATTCAATAATAATGAATCTATTCGGTAATATTAAAAATTGATAATAAATAAGAAGGATACCAATTAATCAAGAATACAGCGAGGAAATAGTAAGACTTAATTTTTATAAAAAACATAAGTAAAAAGACTGTGTCTGTAATATAAGCAGGATTCATTGACGCAGAATATAATGGTAGAGTATAATGCATAAAGAGAAATACGGTATGAAAGGTAGGGAAAACCAATGGGGAAAACAATAAGTTTCGGCATCCAGAAAGGCGGCTGCGGAAAGACAACCAGTACAGGTATGATTGCATACCTTATGGCTAAACGAGGTTACAAGGTTCTGGCGGTCGATTTTGATTCGCAGGGTAACCTGACGCAGTTCCTTACCCAAAAAGATCCCTATGATTTTGAAAAAAAAACTGCATTTGAAGCATGCAAACAACGTGACCCACGTCCATATATCTACGAAATAAATGAAAAACTACATATCCTTCCGGCAGAAGATTTTCTAGCGAAAATCGGTACGTGGATTTTTACTGACTACTTAGAAATTTTAAAAAAAGAAGGTAATACGGATCGTTTTGCACCATCAAAGCTTTTACGCAAAACACTGGAGGTCGTAAAAGACGATTACGACTTTATCTTTATCGATCTACCGCCAAATCTGGGGGAACAAACGATTAATGGTATGGCTGCTTCTGACTTTGCAATTGTTGTCCTGCAGTCTGAGCCATTCTGCAAATCAGCTCTTGAACGATATTTAGAGACCCTGGAACACGTTGTAGACGGCGTTAACCCAAATACGCGTCTGTTAGGCATTCTAACGGCTATGATTGATTCCAGGTACTCTATGGCTCAGCACGTGCTTAGTGAAACAAGAGAAGAGTATGGGAGCCTCGTATTTGATACCACAATCAAAAGAAAAGCACGGATACTTGAATACACGTTTGAAGGCATTAAAGACAACACGGCATCAGATAGGGAAGTACAGGGCATGTACAACGCACTGATTGATGAAATCATCACAAGGGTGGGATAAGATGAGTACGAAAATGGAACGATGGAAGAAACTGTCGGGAAGTACATCCGAATCTCCCCGCAACGAAAATAAAGGTAAACTGATTGAAACATTGGCTACCATTCCCGAAGTTGCGATTACAACAGAGGAAGAGGAAACAGCTGTACCAGTAACACCTGAAGCAGTACGAGAAGAAAATAAAGAAGCTTTACAACCGGAGATTGAAGTAGAACCCCCTGTCGAAACAACAGAAAAAGTGACCTTAGAAACAGCGATCTCCGATAATGAGGTGCCTCCCGCCATCGAGAATATAATTGTCGACACTCCAAAAAAACAAGCAAAGGCAGTAGAACATATCGTGCAAACAGAAGAACCAGCTGCGCCGAAATCTCAACAAGCAGTTCCTGTAAGCAGCGGCCTGCTCAATAAAGTCAGTGGTAATGTCCGGCACCTGATTCAGAATAAACAAACGAAAGAAGATACGCACAAACGAACAACGCTGCATATGACATATGAAAACCTTGCTAAACTTGAGATGTTCGATCGTGCCCACGGCGGCAGGATCAAAGGAGAATTTATTAATAATCTCTTGGAAGAAGCCTTCGCAGAATTAGAGCAGGATCCCCGCTGGGCAAGACTTTTAAACCAAGATCTTGATCTGGTCATACAACAGTTGAAAATGACAAACAAAAAAGTGGTAGCTAACTTTTTCGAAGATTAAAAATAACTCATAAGTGTGGATAAACCCTTCTCTTAGCCTAAAAGAGAAGGGTTTTTGTGTATAACTATAAGGTTTTTTAATTCAGGTGCAGTAAAGGACACTTTCCATTGTTTACATATCAAGTTTCGGATGATATAATCCGAATTAGTTGTGAATAACTAGTGTTGTAAACTGCACATAAAGAGGGTTAGCCACATGTCTTTTTTGATTCAATATGCCCCAGAACAACTAGATACAACCGTCAAAATAGAGAAGGCTATCCTAAAAAATTTTAGTAAATTAGGGATAAAGCCAAATGAATTCACGCTATTTGTCTTGATAACCTTCGTCAGCACAGAAGATAAAGAAATGCCAACACAAGAGGAATTAGCTGCTATGCTGGGCGTTCAGGAACGTCAGTTTAAATCGATCATTTCAGAGATGAAAAAAAAGAACTTCCTGAAAGTGAATCGAACGAAGACTGCACAAAAATACGATTTTAGTGGATTAATCCATAAAGCTATGGCACTAGAAAACTAGAGAGGAGGATATCAGACAAAAAAGCACCCCCAATGCGTTGGTAGCGCAATGAGGGTATCAAAAGGGTAAAGCTTATGGGTTTCGCGGCCCAACATAATTCATCTGAAAAGGCTACGAGTCTGATGACTCATCAGCTCTATTCAGCTATAAATTAATTATAGCATATTTCGATGAAATTGCAATGATAAGCGGTTCTATTTGGCATGCATATAAGTGTTATAATCTGCATGTTATTACGCCAAATAACGACCCTAATCTTGCCTAAATCTCCACCCTCCCCCTTTTGATTACTTTTAGTCTGATTAATTGACATGCCAAAAAACCGTAAAATCACCTCCGCTGAATTTAATTATATCAAGCAGCTAAAAACCTACATACCAGCAGTCAACCCCGACGCTTTAAAAGAATTCAAATTTAAAATGATTCAGTCGATTGAGGAGGTCTTTGGAGATAAATGGTTCAATCTTAAAGAAAAAACGAGACAAGCCATTGACTATATTTGTTTCTTGGCAATTGACCGTGGTTTCGTTTATGCAAGTCCGGACCATATTTCAGAGAAGTATGGTATCGCGCGTTCAACCATTTACGAAGCGCTGAAGATCTTACGTGAAGAAGGCATTCTTTACAAAGCTAACCGGTGTTCAAAAAAACAGAATGGCCTCGGCTGCTCAATTCACTTTTTCACTAACCATCCTTATTTCAACCATATCAACGATTATCTTAATCTAGGATGGAAAGCTAGAGAGAAAGCAAATCAGAAAGCTGGAAGTACTGAAAAGCCTAGTGCCGCAATGGATTTCACCGATTCTAGCAGCTCTACCTACTCTTTACCGACTCTTGACCAACAAGAAATGGTTATTCAATCTAATGTCGAAAACCGCACTTTAAAAAAATTTGTTAAATATGTTCCCAAAGAAATCAACGAACTCTATGCCGGCATTTTTAATACAAAGCTGCGATACATTTGGCAGAAGATCACGCAGGCGTACAAGTCTATAAAACAGAACATCTTAACTAAGGCTGATCTACTCACTCTTGGATCAAACGTCATCAAACGTATTTTTCAGGTTTACAAAGAAAGAACTCATAAGCAATACATTGAAATGAGTATGGATGAAATGTGTGCCTTTGCTTATAAGAGTTCACGAGAAGTGTTTTATAATGCACTTGGTGCCATTCAAATGGAGGACTATTCCAATTACGTAGAACAAAGAACGCTTCAGCAGGCAAAACAACAATCGACCCAGATACCAAATATCCAAGAACTAACCATCACTCATAACGCAGCCGTCGATAAAGAAAACAATAATCAATTCAATTTCCGTCAAAAAGCTTCTATTCAACTGGATGAGGCTAAGCGCTGTATTCCCTATCTAGAAAGTACATACTTGTATTCAGAACCAAAAGCTTCGCTGGAAGATCTTCGAGACTACGTCATAACAGCAATTCGTGAAGGCTATGAATTCATTGAAGAACAAATACTACAATTCATGTATGTGAATTATGAACAATTCACTCATCAGCACCATTTAATTTATGACAGTTTAATGCGTACGATGGGACATGAATGCGTCAATAAGATAGAAGAGAATAAAACAACAGAGCTTTTCGTAACTGGAGAGGAGATGTTTCAGAACTATCCGATCAGGTGAGAAGAGTGGATGCCTTCAAAATAATCGCAAGGATAGGTGCGGTACAATTCCTTTTAGGGGACTTATCAAAGCGGTGCCGCTTGAAACTGACGAATGTCCAACCTTTAGACGAATAACGGTATCTTTGACCTTCCTGCAAGTGAGAGCGCTATTCCCCGAAGGCACGTATGCAGGGCAAGGCACGCTCAATCATTTTTGAGGCCGCAACCTAACCGCTGCCGTAATCCGGCTAAACGATCATGGAGTCCACGATGACTGTCGGCCAATGGAACGAATACAAACCGGCAAGGTGCTCGCGATTGGTAATGCATACTTACCCGGCTTATTACGACCGTCCAATTTCTCTATTACGATGAACTTATTAATACGAGACTAGATGGACCCATAGATGCTTTCCTCACCAAAAATCAACGCGACGGCAATCTCGTTCGTTTAACGGTATTCCACGATTACAGCTTGCACAAGTTCCGCAATGATATTGCAGCTGATGCCGCGGACAATACTTAAGTCGTGGAAAAGTTACTTCGTCGGTATCGCGGTATTGCCTGGCAACTATACGATGTATTGTCCTGCAGATCTTAATGAATAATGAGGATCTGCTGATGAAGCAATTATAAATGAATTGGATTGTTTGCTCATTCTGCGAACTCTGGACTAATGAGTTGAATGTTCTCCGCCAATGGTCCTTAACGTAACGAAAGCAGCAGATCGTTCTCCGAGCTGCCTTCGTGTCATAATTGAGCCATCGTAACCGTTAGCTTAATTAGAAATCAGTATTTTGCATCCTCGGCTAGTAAGGATTTGAAATAACAAGGAAATAAATCGAGCATGATTTTCCCGGTTACTCTCAAATGAATAATGAAAGTCCATTCACTCTAACGTAAAGGGAGGGACCAAACCAAACCCTCCACATTAACAATCACTAAGACTATCCAAATTCGCACCATAATAGCCAAAGGGACCATTGATAGCTTCACCAAAGACCAGGTACCACGTCACTTCATCTTGAATACACTTACCATCAATTCCTACTACTTGATCCTTTCCCATTGTATCATCCCTTAGGCCCCTTAAACGGACAACTTGTAACCATGCTCGTTTCTCTTCCAATGAACAGTTTTTCCATTGCCCATAGGTGTTAGGGTTCTCACGTAGTTGATCCCAAACCTGACTTGCTAAAGGTAAAGGTTCTTCCCCAAAATACCCCCCTATAGTAACAGGTGTCTCTTCCAATAATTATAATGGATTTATTTTCACGAGTTGATCCGAACTGAAATAATATCCACCTAGAACCGTATTGTCCTTGCTCAGGAAATTAAGATAGAAGTTTGAAAAAACTATTTTAGGCATGGCCCTGCAAACATCTGAAAGTGTAAAGCTATGTAACATCAGTTGCGAATAGCATTTCTCATCGTTTCTCGACTTTTGTTGTACTGACTCTATCGCATTACAGAAACCCAATACCTGATCAGTGTCATCGTCAACAATCGAAAATTTATAATTCACGGATTCCCTCCAGCAATAAATAACAGACCTTCTTAACCTTCAAAGTAAGATCCCCCGAGTCCGAGTCCACGATCTTAATTTTTGTTCCCATTCCTTATCTCTGGTGAGATTCCGTTCGATGTACATCTTTATCGATATTGTGCATTGCATTGTCGTAATCGTTAGCGTGACGATGGTTCAATACTTTTCAAGTTCCTGCTCTAAATCATTTAGCAGTACTGAAATCTCAAGAACTGCAGAATCATCTCGGTTCCAAAAGATTGATGGCATATGCTGGTCCTCAGCCATATTGGGTAACCAGTCATTAATAAATTCGTCTAATGGGATCCCCTGTGCTTTATAATTTGACCAATCCTCATAAGCGCAGTACTCTGCAAATTCTTTCTTAGGCCAGAATGGAATAAGCAATCTCCCGTTGTCATCTGAAGACATTGCCCATCCGTCATCATATAACCCCCAGACTTCTTCTGAATCAACGACCCTCTTTATAAAGTATTCATACCTAATATTCGAGGGGAGTTTAATAACAGCCTCGAATTCTTGCGGTTTTATCTGGTGCATCGATACTCCTCCTGGATAGAACAATCACTAGTTCTATCATATCACAACACATTAAACTGACCGTTGGTCCAACGCATCGACTAAGTCTATTACTTTATTTTCAATGAACAACGCGAGCTTTGATCGCGAGGTATTTAGACGAACTCATGATGTACGCTAATATTGAGAAATTCATAACTTGTATATGGTCATATTTTTAATCGCGTTGATTTCGTTCCTTCTATTATATACATCAATTTTGACCATATTTTTTGTTATGACTTATAGGGATTTATTGAGCATTTTAAAACTGAAATTATGACTCTGCACACTATTCACTTTGAATGGGGGCATTGTTCCTATTAATAGTCTGACTACAGTGAATGGATCCCATTGAATACAAGATGAATCTATTATGAATTTCGGTAATAAATTGAACGTTTCATTTTAAGACAGAAATCATCAACGATGGCGGATATAAGGAATTATGAAGTACAACAATCAGCAAGCAGTTAGGGGGAGCTGCGGAGCTTGGGAATTTATGATCCAATTGGACTAGGACATTAGATGTGCAAATATCAAGGCCGAAGGTGGCATTTTCACCTATTACGATATCAACCTCATGGTATATAAAATGTGAACTTTTAAAAGTTTTAAATATTTGTACTTGGAAAAATATGTGACAGGTAGTATTATGACTAACAGAGCGATCTAAGGTGCACACAAAGATTGGTATAAATAGGTTGTCGGCAGATTATTATGACTTAAAAAGGTTAAAGTAACATTTTTTATGTAGTATATATTTTAGATAGTCCTTTAGTCTTAGTTTTTTGAAATGACCTGCGTTTATGCAATGAGAAAAAGAATCATTTTAATAATGAATGCACAAAAATAGTCTTTTGTCCTAGTTACCAAAAAACTGTATAAACAACGACAATAGCAAACTTGCTGAAAGGCAAGGACGCAAAGCCACAGGGTCTAAGGTTCGCCAGCAGCGAATGAATGACAGCCTGGCCGCCGAATGTTTCCCTGGTTAAGGCCGGGATCTGAAGCGGCTCCTTAGAGAAGGATGCTGCTTTTTCATTATGACGAGGAGCGTGGAGTGATGACAGGAGTAAGGAGTGGGAATCAAAAAATTCGCTGTATGATTCCCAGCAGCACGAGAAAAACAAAGGGATTATTTATTAAGGCAGGATAAGGCGCGTGTCGCGCAGAGTCTACACATCCCCGGCAAAGCCGGGGAGAATACGCATAAGTAGTGACTACGAAACGGGGCACGGTGTTGTACCTTTTCGCCAACTTCGGACTACAGAATTTTGCAAACGATTGGTCCTGCTTTATTTTTTGCGACTACAACACGAAGAAAGGGTGAAACGATGAAGCAAAAGCTAATGAATCCGATGCGAATCCGGCTCGATGAAGATTTAGACAAGAAGTTAAATGCGTTGGTCGAAATGCGCCGCGAAGCCAAAGCCGAATTATGTCGTCGACTGCTGGAGAGGGCAGTTGCTCAGGAGTTGGTTCAGGACAGCATGGATCCCGTATTGCTTGCTGTCCGCCAGGCCATGGGGGATGCCTTAAAGCCCGTCGAAGAACGGCTGGCTAAGATCAATGCCAAAACGGCAATCGCAGCTGCGACAGGGATGTACATGAATCAGCAAGTCTTTGAGGATTTAGGAAAGAATGGACGAGCGCTGCATGAGGCGGCACGCAAACAAGCGGTTGCTTTTGTGAAAACGTCCAACGATCAGTTAACCGATCAAGGAAGTGGCAATGGCTAATCTTTCACTCACAGATGAGCATACACGCTTTCAATCACCGTTTATGTTCAAGTTGTCATTTTACGCGCCTGGCGCGAAGAATCAGGCGAAAAATGCGGCGCATATCAACTACATTGGAAAGCGAACCGGCGTTGATATGGGCCTTGAACTTAAAGATGTCCAGCATCCGGTTTCAGAGGCGGTAGCCAAGGACTTCGGAACAGCTACAGGCCACGTAAAATACGCGCATGAACGTCCGGGGAGTCATGGCTTATTCGGGGCATCGGGCGAAAAGCTGGATTTGGCCGATGTGCAAAATGAACTACAAGAACATCAAGGGGTTGTGTGGCGTTCGGTTCTGTCTTTGAAAGAGGAAGATGCTAGATTGTTAGATTTCGATTCTCGGAAAAGCTGGGAAACGGTGATGCGTGCGGCGGTTCCGGAAGCCGCAGCCAAGATGGGGATCGGTGAAAGTAACCTTCGATGGGTAGCCGCTTTTCATCAGGAAAAGGGACATCCGCATGTGCACTTAGTGATGTGGGAGAAGGAGCCCAAGCGTACAAAGGGAAGGATTTCCGAAGGCGAAAGAAAGGATGTCAAGAACGTCTTCATACGGGAAATTTACGCTGAGGAACGCACACGTCTGACCCAAGAAAAGACGGCTATGCGTGACTTGATCCGTGACCTATCAAAGGGTGACACGAAGAAAGCCGTAGCTCTGGTTGATGAAGTCCGCGGTGAGCTGAAAAGCGTTGAGTTGGACTTATATGCTGCTGGCGCGGGGAAGACGGGGATCGCACCAAAACCCTACCCGGACGAACTGAAAGTCATTGTCAAAGGCATGGATGAGCTTTCAAAGCTCATGCCTGGTCACGGCCGGGCGGTGTTGAAATTCATGCCAGAGGAAGCCAAGGTTAAGGCCCGGCACGTTGCCGATGCGATGTTGCAGCAACCGGATTTCAAGGAATCATTAACCCGCTATTTGAATTCGGTCGAGGACATGACCCGACTTCATACTACAAACGCGGAGAAAATCGAAAAGGCCAAAAATAAAGCGTTTGCTGATCTGCGGGATCGCGTTGCAAATGTCGTCGTCCAAGGCGCGGCACAGATCAACAAAGAAGAGGTTGTACGGATACGGACGACCAAAAAAAAACAACAAGATATTCAGAATGAACAAGGAAACACAGCCAAGGCTGTATGGAAATCGGCCTGGAGGGCAGTGGAACAGGTGAGAACACAGACCCAAGCCCAAGGTGAGATTGAGCGGCAGCGCATGGCAAAACGACAAAAGCAAATTGAACGGCAACAGCAGCGCGGCCAAGAATATGAACGCTAAATTGAAGGGATGGAACATCAATGCGAATTTCAGTAGATATTGGTTTTGGCTACACGAAAGGCGTAAACGAAGCCGGGAAAGAAGTTATTTTTCCGTCGGTTGTAGGCGTGAAGCGGAATAGTTCTGTAACGGGTGCGTTCGGTAACGACTCTAGTGACGATTATGTGGTGACGATTAGCAACCCAGAGAGACCGGAGGAAGACGCGCTTTCGTATTATGTGGGCGATGCTGCCTTGGCCGCCGGAGGTCAACGTACGTGGGAGAATGAACACGCGAAAAATCGGAATTTAGACGTTCTTATTTCAACTGCGATGGGCTTGTTGAACGAGAAAGAAGAATCAGTAGAGCTGGCAGTCGGCCTTCCGATGTCGGTCTATGCCGCACAACATGCTGACCTTCAGAAAAAACTGACCGGCTTAACACTGAAAGTAACCGTTGACGGTGAGCAAAAAAGCAGAGCGAAAGAAATTCGTGTTGCAAGTGTCTTCGTGTTCCCTCAAGGTGCAGGTGCGTACTATGCAGCGCTCTACGATATTTATGGACAAGTGAAGGACGTTCACATGCTGAATAAACCGATCGCCGTGATCGAAGTGGGCTTCAGAACGACCGATTACCTGTTTATGACGATTGGTAAGCGCGGTCTGACGCCGCGTTCCGAACCATACTCCGGCAGCCTAGACATTGGTATGAATACAGCGCAGCAAGAAATCCAGCAGATGGCCAAAAAGCCGCTGTTAGGTTATGAACCGGATCTGAAGGAAGTCGAGAAAGCACTAACATGGAAAGGGCTTAACGGTATGCTCACGGCGAAAGGGAAAACGGTCGACTTGAAGCCATATAAAAAAATCGCCTATGAAACCCTGGCTTTCGATATCAGCTCACAACTCAAACAACGTTGGGGAGATGACATTAATACGCTGGCGGCGATCATGATTGGCGGCGGAGGCGGCGATGACCTCTACGGACATTTTTCGGAAAGGTTCGATATTGCGGCGAAAATTGAAAATCCGCAATTTGCAAATGCAAAGGGTTATCTGGCCGCGCAAGCACTCGCCATGAAAGGAATCGGAAAAGGGAGAGGATGAGTTTGGTCTATCGGCAGCAACACCGACTATCGGCCAAAGTTGAATTCTCTCCTGAAGCCGAAAGGTTCTACCTAGATGCTAGAAATAAGTCCGAATTTATTCGGCAAGCCATTGAACATTATGTCCACCATGTCGTCCCCCTCAAAGAGGATATTGAAGAGATCAAATATTTGCTGCATGGCATGAAAGGAAGAGATGGAGCCATCCCTTCGAAGGTGCTCTTCCAGGAAGCTACAGCAGCGTTAGAAACGAAGTCGTTGGAACCCGATATCACGAACGAGGAACGCGAGTATCAAGAAAGTATGCAACATACACTCAATAGCTTCTTGAATTTAGGTGAAGGAGGTGAAGACGGCTGAAAGTAAAAGGGAAATGGATCGGTGTCCTTCTCTTGGTTTTGCTAGATATCTTGTTTCTGCCGTCCGTCGTTCGGTTCCCGCATTATTTCAGATTGAATGCCATGCATGCGCCGAATCAGTGGATGCAGGAGTTTAATTTGGTGGAAGCGTTAAAGCTGCTCTTCTCCAATAAAGAGAATTGGCAGTTATGGCTTTGCCTACAAGGTGTCATGGCTATTCCCTTGATCTATGCGTTTTGGATTGATCTTCCGGGCAAACGAAATAAGGTTCGAGAAGGGGTAGGCGGACCGGATGCTGTCGGATCGGGCGAGTATGGAACGTCTCGTTGGATGACGGATCGGGAAATGGACAAGAAGGCCATGGTTTGGAAGTTCGGCGAATATGTACAGAAAGGAGGCATCGTCGTCGGTACGATGCTGCGCAAGGGGTATGCGTGGATCATTGACCAGGACTTACATACGCTCATTATCGGGACTACACGTTCCGGAAAAACGAGGCGATGGGTATTCCCGACCCTATGGCGGCTTGCGTTCAGTGGCGAGAGCATGATTTTGACCGATCCGAAGGGCGAGATTCTTGCGAAATCAAAACGCTTCTTGCTTCAAATGATGGGCTACAAAATCGTGTTTCTGGATTTACGAGAGCCTGGCAGGGGGAACCGGTGGAACCCGATGCATCCGGTTGTCCAAGCGTTAAAGGCCGGCAAAGAGGCTGAGGCCGTGCAGCTGGCATCCAGTATGGCGCACATGTTCGTCCATCAAACGCCAGGAACCAAAAAAGGCGACCAAACGTGGAATAACGGGGCGGAATCCGTTCTCCAAGCCTTAACAATGGCCGTAGCCATGGAAGCAGACGCGGACGCGCAGAAGCACATGACGAGCGTCTACACGATGCTCGGGGAGTTAGGAGAGGTCCAGAAGGCCAGGATGGGGAATCAAATCATCGACTATGTGCCTCTCAATGATTATATGAAGAAATTGCCGAAAGACCATCCGGCGCGTTCGGCTTTTATTGCGGCTCGCCTTGCGCCAGAACGAATGCGAGGCAGTTTTTATTCCAGCGTGGCCACGCTCTTGAAGAACTTTGCGGATCCGGCAATTCAGTTTTTGACCGGTGCCCAGGATCACGAGCTGGCAGACGTGGGAAGAGAAAAGACGGCGGTATTCTTAATCATTCCGGACGAGGACACGACACGGCATGCACTTGCTGCTATATATGTTGAACAAACCTATCAAGCCCTGGTGAAACTGGCCAACAAGCATCATGGACGGCTGCCGGTACGTGTGAACATGATTTTGGATGAGTTTGGTAACATGCCGCCGTTCAAGGATTTTCCGACGAAGCTTACCGTTTCTGGAGGCCGGGGCATCCGATGGCATCTGATCGTCCAAGACTTTCAACAGCTCGATGAGCTTTACCAGGGAGCAGCGGAGACCATTAAAGGAAACTGTCATGTATGGCTTTACTTGCTCACGTCCAGCACGAAGACAGCCGAGGAAATCAGCAAGAAGTTGGGCGATTACACCATAGAAACCACCGGTTCAAGCGTTACGGACGGAGGCAAGCACGTATCCAAAGGTCAAAATTCTGGGATAACCGGAAGAAGACTGTTAAAACCGGAAGAACTGGAGCGATTTCCAGATCATGAAGCGATCGTGTTATGGTTGCGGCATTTCCCCGCCCGCGTTCCATTGCCGGATCTGTCTCTTTGGGCCGCGAATGCAGATTTTGACGAAATAGGAGGTGAAGAAGAGAGGTTTGTCGAACGGATACCGATTTTTATACCGGATCTTAACGACGATCAAGAAGAAGAAGCCGAAATAACTGCAGTTACGCAAAAAGAGTATTCGGAAGATTCGGAAGATTACGAAAAATTAACGGAAGAATCATTTGTTTTCGTAGCGGATGATGACAATTCCGAGACGAATCATCCAGCTGTAACTGTTTCAAAAGAGGCTACGGAGGACAGCGTCGATCCAAAGACGTCTTTGGAAGAAAAGTTTGTTTTCGTAACGGATAATGAATAGCCACTAATCATAATGGAGGATTCACCAATGTCGCAAATGAAAAAAGCCTTGTTCAACCGTACGTCCTATCTGATCGCTATATTATTCATCCTGATGATGGTTGCGGCGCCGGCTGTATTCGCTGCCGCTGATCCGACGATTGTAACCGGTAGTAAGAGCTTAGCAACGGATGCGTTGAAATGGGTGCTCATTCTTGTTCCGGTTGCGGCTGCGTTCTGGATGGGCTACCACGCGCTAAGAAAACTCATGGCCGATGGTGATGCGGGCTCCATCGCTGCGCATAACAAGGCCATGAAAAACGTCCTTATCGGTGCCATTGTTGCGGAAAGCGCCAGCGGCATCGTCACATTGGTTCTGGGCTACTACTAATGCAAACCAAGATAGAGAGGGAATAGACTATGTCGTGGCTTGTCCAAGACGCAATTGAAAACTTTTTCAAAAAGATCGTTGAACAAGCAATCAATATGTTCCTGCAGTTTTTGACCGCAATTAACGCAATGGCTGGTGACGTACTTGGTCTCGCAGTGGTGGATAAAGCCATCTTGTACAGTCAAGGTCTTGCAGGTACGATTCTGGCCACAAAAGTTGCCTACGAAGCGTGGATGACCTATGTGATGCGGATGAATGGTGACCCGGATGCAGATCCGGGTGGCCTGCTCGCACGAAGCGTAACAGCTGCTGCCGTAATTGGCGGTATGCCCTGGTTGGTCAAACAGATGTATCAGTTCGGAACGGACGTTGCCGGCGATATTGCTAAGCTTCCGGGTGTGGACTATGAAAGCGTAAAGACCCCCATGGAGCAATTGCTAGACATGGTGAATAGCAGCGGTACGTTTATCTTCTTTACGTTTTTGGCCGTCGTCTTTGCCATTCTGGTCTTTATTGTCATTCTGATTCAAACATTCATTCGTGCGGCGGAATTGGCCGTCGCTGCCGTTGTCGGCAGTTTCATGGCACTTGGTTTGACGAATCCGTCCAGTCAATCTTTCTCCGGGTGGTTCAAAGAGCTGCTGTCCATCTGCATGGCCCAGGCTATACAAATGCTGCTCATTAAAATCAGCTTTTTCACACTCACGGAATTCAACTTTGAAGGCAGTTCTTTATTTACGTTATTCCTGTTTTGCGGATTCCTATGGGTGACCTATAAGTCGCCGTCCATCGTTAAAACGTACATCCATTCAACGGGTGTAGGTAAAGCGGCCGGCGGGGCAGCGCAGTCGGCAAGCTCCATGGTCATGATGCGGAAGATGTTTACGAAAGGAGTTTAAGTCGGATGGAATTCCTCATTCCGAAGAACGTCCGGACCCGGTTTGAGTTTTTCAACGGGTTCGGCTTCCTGGAACTCTTCTACCTTGCCGGGGGCCTCGGCCTCGGTGTGTTACTCTCCTACCTGTTGTTTTTAGTGACCGGCTCCATCGCTTGCTTCCTCCTTGCAGCCTTCTGCGGTACCGTTGGTTTCTTCGCCGGCACGAAAGATCGATCCGGCATGAGCGGCATTACATTCTTTAAGACGATGAAACATTTTCATGGTAAACAAAATTTGTATTTCTATCGGCACGGCGACGGGCGGTAGGCGGAGTTGAAAGGGGCAGGACACATTGATCAAGAAACTACTGAACCGGCGGGCTGCTGAGAAGGGAGGCGGGGGAAAGGCTGCAATAGCTGCAGCTGCCGCCCCAACCTCCCCAGCACCTGCAGCAAAGTCATCGAGTTCACAATCTTGGATGCCGGTCAAAGACGTTTACAACGGTTTTATTCATCGCCGCGATGGCGCGATTATCACAGCCATCCGAATCCAGCCGGTCAATTTTGAATTGTTGTCGGATAATGAGAAATTACGAAAAATCAAATCGCTGGAAGAAGTCATGAACGGCATGGACTACTCGTTTCAAATCATTTCAATTTCCCGGCCCGTCGACTTAGATGCCTTCATTGCCAGAATGGACGAAATGAAAGGGATGACAACGGACAATCATGCCAGCGATCGCATTCGAAGCCGGTTGTTGTCCGGATATATGACGCATGCTGCGGCGATGGCGACGAGCGGTGAAGCCGTCGAACGTCAATTTTACATCCTGCTGGATCAATCGGTTGGCAAGAAGCCACAGCAAGACGAAGGGATCTTAATTCACAAAGCTACGGAGCTAGCCTCGAGCTTAACCGGCGCAGACCTGGTTGCTCATGTATGCAACGATGATGAGCTGCGTGATTTACTTTTTGTTTTTACGAACGCGAGCCAAGCGGCGTACGAGCGTGCGCCGCTGACGCAAGTGACATTGCCGGCGCTATTCCGGTATGACAATGAGCACGTGCAGGAGGATGTTGATCATGAGTGAAGCCGTCGCAAAACCGAAAAGGAAACGCCAGGTTGTCCATCAAGCACCAACAATGACGGCACTTTTAGATACGATTAGCCCGGCCGCTCTAAAATTTCATTCCAAGAGTATTGAATTTGGCGACATGGTCCAAGCGGTCATTACCGTGACGGACTATCCGCCGCGCGTTGCCGCCGCGTGGCTTTCCCGCGTTGCGACGCTGCCTGGCGTTGTTGTTTCCATACATGCACAGCCGACCGATTCGTACGCGTTGGTTCAACAAATTAACGTGACGATGGGAGAGCTCGGCGGAAAGCTGCAGCAGGGCGGAAATCCGTTATCCATGCAGCGCACACAGCAGCAATTCGATGATGCAAAGCTGCTTATGAAAAAGATCGATAGCGAGCAGCAAAGCGTCTTCTTCCTGACCGTGAACATGGTCATTTCAGCAGCGGATCAAGACGAGCTGCAGCAGAGGAAAAAGCGAGTGGAATCCATGCTGGCTGCGGCTGGTATGCGCGGCCGTATCCCGCAGTTCAAGCAAGAAGAAGGGTTTCGATCCACAGGGCCATTCAAAATCCTAGATCCAGGCATTGCTGCTCTTGGCGCGCGGAACATGCCGGTGGAAACGATGGCAGCTTCCTACCCATTCGTGTACTCCGGCATTAATGACGGGGATGGCGTATTGCTAGGAACAGACAAGTCCGGGGGCATTGTGCTGATCGACTTTTGGAGGCGTGTCGATAGTCGGACGAACACCAATATGACCGTTATGGGACGCCCAGGGGTAGGTAAATCCACGCTGATTAAAAAAATTCTGATGAATGAATTTGCCAGAGGCGCGAAGATCATCATCCTGGATCCGGAACGCGAATACAAGGACTTGTGTAAAAACCTCAGCGGCGATTGGATTGATTGCGGCGGAGGCTTGAAAGGCCGGATCAATCCGCTGCAAGTGCGGTTTGTACCGAATGACCGTGATGAAGAGGATATGGACGATGACAATGCGGATGAACTATATGCGCCCGAACTTACCAGTCAGGGACCGCTTGCCTTGCATTTCCAGACGCTTCGTACCTTTTTCCGCCTCTACCTCAAGGATATTACGAAGATCCAGCAGGGGCTGCTCGAAGTAGCGCTGGAAGAAGTCTATAAGGATAAAAGAATTGTATGGGATACGGATCCGTCGTCGATCCAAAATGGAGATTGGCCGACCATTGGCGACTTGTATGCTCGTTTGGATGAGAAGTCAAAGCTGGACCCGAGCAATCCGGATGCGGATCCGGAATGGAGGGTTTTGGCCATGCTGCTTCGCGCAGCTGCAAAGGGGGCCGATCAAGCACTATGGTCCGGGGAAACGACGATCAAAGCGGACTCCAACTTCGTCTGCCTGGACATTAACCAGCTGCTTGAGTCGGATATCGAGATCCAGCGGGCACAATTCTTCAACATTCTGTCCTGGGCATGGAACAAGATTGCCGAAGACCGGTCACAGAAAGTCATTTTGGCAGTCGATGAAGCCTACTTGCTCGTCGATCCGGAAGCTCCCCAGGCGCTGCAATTCCTTCGGAACACATCCAAACGGATCCGGAAATATGAGGGCGGGCTCATGGTCATTACGCATAACATGGTCGATTTCCTGGATCCAGCCGTTCGGCGCTACGGCCAAGCTTTAATTGATAACCCGGTCTATAAGATCATCATGGGCCAAGGGGATAAAGACATCGAAGCACTGACATCCCTTATGAGCTTGTCGGAGAAAGAAACGCAGACCCTGCAGGAGGGAAAGCGCGGCGAGGCCTTGTTCGTAGCTGGAAATAAGCGGATCCACTTAAAGAGTCAGGTCACGCCATTCGAATTGGAGATGTTCGGAAAGGGCGGCGGTCGGTAATGCCCGTCTGGTTAGCGAAAATCGGGATTCACTTGGCAGGGGACCCCGACAAGTTAATCAAGGCAATCATGGCCGCATGCTTCGCATTCGTCATCGTTGTTGCCATGGTATTCGCTGCACCGGTCATGTTTTTCAAATTCGTTCCGCTCGGTAAAAGCAGTCAGGATTTCAATTACTACTCCCAGGCTACGACGCAGATCCGACAAGAAACGGGCGTTACGGTGAACTGGCAGCAGATCATGGCCGTGGATGCGGTCGTGTTTGAACAAGACTTTTCAAAATCGAGCCAGGCACATGCCTACACCTATAAGAAATACTTCATCCGTGAAGAGAGAGTGAAAGTTGAGCAGACGTGTCAGCGTGATGTTAAAAAGACCGTCAATGGCAAAGAAGTGACGGTGAAAGAGGACTATGACTGCTCGTATTACAAAACCGTCTATTATGCGCGGGTCTGGGATGAGGTCTTGAATATGCTGGTAGCCGATCACATCATTACGCGGGATCAAATCGAGGACGTCAAGCGATATATGACAATTGATTTGACAGAAGTCGCGCTACAAGCACAGGGTGGCGGCCTCACGATGGATGTGCTGGCGCTTGAACCGGTCGTCCGGAAATACGCGAAAATGTACGGAATCGAAGAGAAGGTTTCGCTGCTCTTAGCCCTCATTAAACAGGAATCTGGCGGTCGTGTGGCGGATGTTATGCAATCGTCCGAATCAGCAGGATTACCGCGGAATACCTTTACGGACCCGGATGCCAGTATTGCGCAAGGCGTTATGTACTTCTCGCAGTTACTGGTCAAGGCAGGAGGCGACGAAAAGGTAGCACTTCAAGCATATAACTTCGGTATCGGATTCGTGGATTATGCTACAAGCAGGGGCGGATATAGTAAGGAAATAGCCGTCACTTTCTCACAGGAGCAAGCAGTGCTAAACGGCTGGGACAGTTACGGTGACGTGGATTACGTCGACCATGTGATGAAATATTTCTCAGCCTTTCTTACCGGCGGCAATCAAGTCTTTGATGTCAACCAGGTGTATCAGGAAATGCGCCGTTTCCTGGGAACACCGTATTTAATGGGTGCACGCGATCCGGAAAAAGGTTTCGTCGACTGCTCCGGACTCATGGAATTTGTATTTGCAAAATTCGGCGTCAATATCGCTGGCACGGCCCAGGATCAGTATTACATGACGACCCCAGTGCTGCCGAGTGCCGCACAACCCGGTGATCTTGTTTTCTTCTATACGGGCGGTGATCGTACAATTTCTCATGTCGGCATGTATATCGGCAATGATAAATTCATTAACGCAAATAGCAAGGGCGTAACCGAATCCAGCATTTCCGCATGGAGCAATTATACGGACGACAGCGGCGTGAAATACATTTTCAAAGGCTACCATCGCATTACGAAGAAGTAAGCTATTTACGATCTTGAAGAAGCAGACCTAAAACGGATTTCAACTGAGCGGCTTCTTCACTAATCGGCGAATCCGCTCGAGTGCTTCAATTTGCTAATCGGAGATATTCGACCGGTAGCAGCTCGAAAAGGGAGAAGCCAAATATTACTTCAGTAGGCTGTAAACCTGTACATACAGGTGTATGTACAGGTTTACGGTCGCTATAAAAATGGAACGTGACTAGCAAAGAAGGAGAGCAAAGACATGTACGGTTTTATATCCAGCCCGAATGTCGTCGGCGAGGTCCAAGCCGCATTACAAGACAAGGACATTCTGTTTTCACAGATCGGCATGTTCGGAGGGGACCTGTTCGTTCAACTCTGTCAGGCGGCCGCATCGGTCCAATTAAATGTCCTCATCATTGACGCAACCAGTACCGATGACATGTCGCTCATTAAAGGCATTCGGCAGATTCGCTTCCGCAGAGAAACACGCATTATCTTGCTGGCACCTGAACGGGAGCCGGGAGATCCAACGATGAACGCGCTGCTGAAATTGAACGTGTACGACATATTGAACCAGCCGTTCCCCAAGGAAGAAGAAGAGGACGACGAAATCGGAGACGGCGATAAAGAATCAGACGATGAAGCTCAGCAAGTTCCGTACCGTGTGTTTATTCGCCGTCAACTCGAGCAGTCTCATCGTTACGCTAACGCGGCTCGTTGGGATCTCACGGATATTGAAGTGGCCACATCCGGAGAGAAGGCAGCCGCACGGCCGGCTAAAGCCCGAGAAGCGAAGCCGCAGGAAATCCGAGAAGTCATTGTTTATCAGGATCGGATCGTCGGCACAAAAATTGTGGCGGTCGGTGGTGTAGACCGGCGAACCGGATCCACCTACGCCGGGCTGCAGTTGGCTAAGTATTTAACAGACCTGGGGCAGTCCGTGGCACTTGTCGAACTGCTGCACGACTCGCAGCCGTCGCTTGAGTCGTTGAAGCCGGCGAATTCGGGTGAAAGCCAGTTCAGCTACGAAGGAATCGATTGTTATCCGGCAGCAGAACAAACAACCTTGCTGCAAACGTTCATGAGCCAGTACAACTACATCGTGATCGATTTCGGCCAGGTCGTTAATCTCCGGGGGAAAGAAGAAGCCTTGTTTACAAGTCACTTCAATGAGTTCGCTCGCGCAGATCTCCACGTACTGACCATGGGTTCCTCGGAATGGGACTGTGATGCTGCGTTAGGCGCTATGGATCGTTTTTTTAAACGCAATTGGAATCGGCCGCTGCAGTTCTTAGTGAACTTCGCTACCCAGCAATCGTTTAAGGAGATTTCAACCTTATTTAATGCCAAGGAACGAAAGCAGCTCCAAATGACCTTTCATCATCATGCACTGCAATCGAACCCCGTGGAACCGGACAACGTCTTATGCGAGACCATTCTAGCTGCTGTTTTACCGGCCAAGAAATCTAAATTCTCTTTATTTAAGAAAGGGCGATAAACATGAAATTACGTGTTCAGTACGCCATTGCCGCGGCACTTCTAATCATTGGATTAGGTGGTCAGCTCGCATACTCGCTCTATCTGCAGCCGCAAGTCTTCAGCAAGTCCATCGTGAAGGTGAGGGCAGGATCAGAAGGAATACCGGCCAGCTCGACCTTAACCAACAACGAACTGTTTTTGGCCAAAGTGCCAAGCGGCCAAGTGCCAGATGGTGCATTCACATCCATACTTGATCTGGAAGGCAAACGGACGAATGTTGACCTCACAAACGGCATGGTCATCACGAAAAGCTTGGTCGATCTGAAAGAAATTAACCCCGGAAAAGGGGAGGGAGTTTACGCGATTCCGAAGGAAGCGATTTACGGCATTAATGGTACGCTCCGCGCGAACGATATCGTCAAAATCGAACTCATTGTGCCGGCAAGCCAGCGTGATCCGGCTGGTAATGAAACGCTGGCCGAGCAGAATGGGCCATTTATTAGCCAGGCAAAAGTCGCCTACGTTCGAACTGAAGACAACAATGACGTCACCGATACGGAAAAAGGCAATACCAATAGCCGTCTGACATCTACGGGCCGCGTCTCGTACCCGGAAGTCATTTTGTCGGACAGTGAAGGCGAAGCCCTGAAAGATAAATTAGAGGCCGGTTACAAGGTCTGGATCGTTCGGATCCAGTAGGGGGCAGACAGATGAAAACGATCTATGCGTATGGGATCGACTCAATGACGGTTAATCGCATAAAGGAAAAGCAGCTGGATGTCGTCTCCATGACGCAGTTGCCAAGACCACAAGAAGTAGACCACGATTTGCTGCTGTTGTCGGGTGAAATCATTTCCTTGGATGACCTCACAAAGCTGCGGAAAGGCAACGAAACGGCAGCGATCGCCTACCTCGATAGTGAGGAAAATGTTAGGCGAACCGCCATGAATGCGACCAAGTGCGCTTCGCTCGACATTACGTACTTCGCAGCCAGGGCGACGGCCGAAACGATCACCACCAAAATTCAGGAGCTCTTTAAGATTAGCGAGATGAAAAGTTCCCGTATCGTCGGCTTTTTTGGATCTGGTACCGGCGTTGGTACGACGACTGTATCCATGTTGTTTGCGAAACGATTCGCCGCAGCCGGCCTCAAAGTGGGACATCTTGGCCTCGATCTGTTCGATCCGGGTTGGGAACGAAAACCAGCTTCCAGCCTCGACACCTGGCGGCCGCGGTTATCAGCTAAAATCGTGCAGCTGTCGGATTTTAACGACTTGTATGAAATGGACGGCGTGCGGTTCTTGCCTGGGAATTTTGACTACTTATCCGCCTTCGATTATCGGGTGGAGGACATGGAATACCTGCTCGAAAAAGCCCAGGAAGCCTTTGATGTCGTTGTTGCGGACTTCGGCAGCATTGCCGAAAGCGCAGCTTGGTACGTGGGTATGCAATGGTCCGGCAATCGGATCATGGTTACGCATCACGAACATGAACACAGGCTACAGGCGATTTTGGAGACGATCGAGCATTTAGAACTGTCGTACTCGGATTTCTTCGGCATATTTAACCGCTCAAGCCCGAATGCAACGCTTGGGATTTCCGCGCGCGATGTTGAGCGATTCAAGGGGTTAGAAATTATTGCGGACTTTCCGGTCTTCCCGGTTCAACATGAACGCACGCTGCCAATTGGAAGACGCGAACTGCAACAAGTGGATGCGCATGTTCGGCATCAGATGACGGGCATGGGGCTCAAACCCGACAAAGGAAGGAAGTAAAAGCATGTTTTCACTGAAGAAAGAAATTTTGAAGCGTGCCGCACCGTCGAAGGAAAACTTCTATGCGTTTATGTCAGATATGGATGAGTATTTTTATGGCGAAGGCAAAGCCATTAAGGACGCGAAATATTACGAATTGAACGAGCGTGCACTGATTGGCGATCCGGAAGCCGTGGCGTACTTTTATCACGAGATCGATAAGTACCTCCGAACGCATCCGTTCCGCGGAAACGTCCCCGAAGCGTACAGTTCGACGGTTGAGGGTTTATTCCACGAATGGAAAGGTTTCGGGCCGGCGTATCAATGGCTGACAAAAAAGCAGTTCAACAATTCCAGCGGCCTTCAGATTATCGGCCAGAACATCTTTTTCAACCATAAGGGCCGGTTCGTTGATTATGGGCATCGTCTCCGGAACCTGAATCGGGCCGAGCAGCTGAAACGCACCTTGCTCAGCGCGGATGAACGCGCAAGGGCGAACCGGGACAACCCGGCAGAAGAATTTAAGATGAATGATCCGCTTTGGCCAGGACGATTTATCCGGATTGCCATGTGGGTGTATCCGCGGACGTGGGAAGAGTTTCCGACAATCAGTATGCGCCGGCAGATCGTGGAGTACCTGAGCTTTGAAGATCAGGTTAGAACGCGAGCCATTCCAAGCGAGTCATTGCCGCTCTGGCACGCGCTGAATCGAATGAACGAAAACATGATCGTCGCCGGTCCCGTCGGTTCGGGAAAAACAACGTTTGCAAACTCGTTTGTAGGCGAGCAGATGAAAAAATCGACCGACAAGGCACTTGGGGTCATCATGATCGAGCGGCATCCGGAAAGCATCCTGCCTTACGTCATTCAAGGGCATCGAATTATTCCGGTTATGGCCCGGCATGAGGAGTTGATGGAAGTCGGCATCGAGTCACTCCGGATGGATCCGGACGTCGTGTTCATGACCGAAATGCGGCATAACGAATGGGAGTTTTACATTTGGGCCGGATCCAAAGGCTATGACAACATCATCGGCACGTTTCATACCGACGATGCGGAAGATATTCCGTACCAGGGCGCTCTTGCCGTATACAGTATCATCGGCGGCAGCCTAAAAGGGCACTTGATGTCTGCGCTGCAGTCCTGCCGGATGGTGGCCATTATGAATAAGCTCCCGAATGGTGAAAAGCGCGTCACACGGTTGAGCGAAATTGTGTATGACGAAGTGAACCGAGAAGTCTACGCGAACGATTTGATGCGTTGGAATAAGGTCACGGATGAATGGAGCTACAACGATGAAGTTTCTGAAGCGATGCACGAACGCATGAAGGAGAACAAAGCGTTCGATGCTTTTATGCAATGTCTATCGAGGCTGTCCGCGTTACGGCGAATCCGCGATCCGCGGGTGATTTCTAAACGATCGAGGATGGTGCTGCATGAATAGCTTTCTTTCGTTTATTGTGCATGTGCTGTTCCAGGTGACCGTGTATATGGGGATATGGCTCTTTATTCAACCGGCAACGTGGGGCATGGTGAAGCAATACAGCTCATCACGTAGCCGGCGGATGGAGTTTAAGCAACGGCTGATCAAGGATAAGACCGGGAAGAGCGCTAGCACGCCAGGCGTTCAGCGCCACTTAGAACAAATGATGATGCTCACAAAAAGCGACTATGTACAGGACACTTCCTATTTCCGCTTTCTTCTGGGAACGTTCTTGCTTGTTGCCGCGACATTCATCATCGCTTATTTTACGATCGGCCAGGTTCCAGGGCAGCTGACCAATAATCCGTTCAATATCAGCGTGCAAAACCAAGCCAGCGCGGTTGCCGATATGCGAGTTGCCATTATATTAAGTCTGATATCATTCTTCGTGCCCTATCTGACTCTTCGCTACAAGTACATGATGGCCAGCGCGAAAAGCAGTTATGACTTGAAAGAGGCGGCGCTAATTATGGCCAAGTTTGCGAATCTCAGCGTCGATCGGGCCATCTCCCAAACCGCAAAACTGATGTCGGAATCGAACGTGCTGAAGCAGCCGCTGCTAGAAATGTCCACGGTATTCCTCTCGTATCGCGATGAAGAACAGCTGCTTAAAGAAACCCGGCGTTTCGCCAACATGATCGGGACCACCTTTGCGGCTCAGTTTATCAATAACCTCGTCTACGCAGAACGCGAAGGAAGTGCCAACATGAAGAGCGATTTCCTTTTTTTGCATGAATCCATGGAGCGCCAGGAAGAAACGATCATCGGGGTTAAGGCAAATGCCCGCGATGCGGTGCAGATCGGTGTCGTTGTCAACCTGTTCACTTTTTTCGTCCTAACCGGTTCACTCATTTTCTTCATGCGCCCGGCCGTTTATTTCAAGTTCCAACTGGAAACGACGTTCGGTTTGACGCTGTTGCTGATGATCATTATTTCTTTCCTGTTCAGCGTCGTGTTCTCCATTGCGTTATCGCGGCCGAGATTAGACTACTGAAAGGAGTGGAGGAGCTATGGTTCATGCGCTGCAGTTGATTGCCATTTTCGGGCTGTTCTACTTGGCGGTGCTGATTGCATGCCATAAGAATCCGACTTTGCGGGAACGAGTCACGGATCGATTTAATAAGAAGTCCTTTGCAGGCCGATTCGAGAGCACCCGGATGAATGAAGTATTTAAAGACAGCGGCGTGAAACTATCAAGTAAGAGCGTAAACCTGGCCCGTTACGGTGCCGCCGCCGCGTTTATCCTCCTGGATGGGGGCTATCGGTTCCTAACGAACCAAGCGTTTAGTTTGCTCCCCGTCTTCCTCATGGGACTGGCGATCTTCATAACGGAACCACTGCCGTTCATGCCGGCCCATATGTTGATGAAGCAATTGCGCCGACGAATGCTAACCCGAACGGATAGTGAATTAATCGGGTTCATGAAGTTGTACGAGAATAACCGATTACGCGCAAATCCGGTGCAATTTTATGTGTTTTGCCGAAGGGTGTCCAGCCACTTTACATACATCCAAGAACAGCTGCAGGAGTTGTGCGAACGTGTCATTGACCAAGATATTCAGAATGCGTTGGATTGGTGGGTGAAGCAGTACCCAACGAATCATGCCTTCATTGGACAGATTCGCTCCATTATCTTAACGACAGAAAGTATGTCCGGGGCTGATGCAACGATTTACTTGAAATCGCAAGGGCAGTATTTAACGAAGCTATCTTCGGATCAATACGAGAAAAGGGGGATGATTGTCGGGGACGTCGCGCGGGTTTTAAATGCAGTGCCTTCCATTCTGACTTTCATTATGATCATTGCTTTTGTATTCATGTATTTAGCTATTATTCGACAACAAACCATTCTAAATTGAGAGGTTGGTATTCACATGAAAGATAAAACACTCGCATACGCACTTTGGATTACATTCGGCTTCGTTATTGTTGCAATTGGTTACTTCGTCTTTAAACCTATGATACAAGACATTCTGGGTGACACCGACGACACGAGACCTGTTGTTCCAGCACCGACTGTAACGGGTGAAGGAGCCCCATCTCCGGTTGTTTCGGTCATGTATACCCTGTAGTGAGGGAAGGTAAATCATGAAGGATAAAACGATTGCGATAGCCTTATGGACCGCGTTTGCGTTTGTAATCGCAACAATGGTCATTCTCTGGGTCACCGGCTACATCGGGGATACCGAGGATGCCGTCAATATTCATCGCAGCGTCATTCAAAATTATTAATGGAAACGGCCGTTTTCGAACGGCCTCCCTTTAAGGGGGCATTTCGGTGAAGTATACCGCCATGGTTGCGATTTTCATGTGGGTCACCATTTTGATGATCCTGCAGCCGATATTTTCTTACAGGGACTATTTGATCGACGATTTGTTCAAGTCCTATGCCTTTAATATAGCCCAGCAAGCCGCGGTTGATGGTTACGTTACACTGAGTTTAAAGCAGGATCTCGTTGAAAAGCTGCAGCGAATCGGATTTTCTGAAGATGAAATCGAGCTAACCTATTCCACCATACCGGTGGACCGGGGAACCGAAATCGATATTAAGCTGAAAGGGCCGCGGCCGCCGTCCTTCCCGTTTTGGTTCGGCACCGGATCCCAAACCGATCAAAACTATTACGCCCATGTCGCTGTCATGAGCGAACACCTGAATTAAGGGGCGGCTTTCCTATGGATCATATCATCAAGGTCGTCTTCTTGTTTGTTGTCTTCGTCTTCTCATGGCTCTACCAGGAGCAAAGTTATGCATGGAATATCACGCAGACGACGATGAAGAACGCGGACAATCTTTCCACGCATGACGCCCTGCTTCAGCCGATCAAAGACGAACTGGCTGAAGGCCGAATCATCTTTGATCCGATCGCTGCCCGTGCTATTTTTGAAAAGACCCTTCGCATGAATCTTGGGCTGGACAACACGCTGAAGCCTTTCGAGGGAAGTCCGCTACGCACGAAAGTCGAGGTTGTAGAGTTTCAAATATTCGATGATTCCAACACGACGTTCCCGTACCTTTTTCAAGATGCAAGGTACAATGTGACGAAGTACCTCAATGGACCGGCCATTTTTGCCGTTATTCAAACTGACTACCCTAAATTAATCAACGTCCTTGGAAGCGGAGACGTGATCAAGGTTCCTAGCATTCAAGAGTACAAGCTCGATATGTAATAGGAAAGGGCTAAGTACGTTCCCGGCTTGCCCGGAACGGCGGCCCTAGATGGTGATCGGGCCGCGACTTTCCAAATCGCTTTATGGTTTTCAATTGCCAAGCGGCAAGTTGGTACAGCCGCAAAACAAATTTTTTCCGAGGAGGAAAAGAATATGAAAAAGATGACTTTAACGGCTGCGGTGATCGCCGCGACGATGATGGCCGGCAGTGCGATTAGCGGTGCTTCGGTATCAGCAGCGGAAGCAAGCAAAATGACGACCAGCCTGTCGATTCAACTGCTCTATAATGCGCGTCAATTGCCAAGTGACGTGCGTCCTGAGAGTGTGAATGGAACCACGCTTGTGCCATTGCGCGTGGTATCGGACAAGCTTGGCGGCAAGTTGACGTTGACCGGTAAGGATATCCGCATTGTGAAAGGGAAGAGTACCCTCGCGCTTACGATTGGCGCGTCGACGGCCACGATAAATGGGAAGACGACTAAGCTGGCCGTGCCGGTGAAAGTGGTAAAGGGACGGACGCTCGTTCCGCTGCGTGTTGTAAGTGAAGGGCTGGGCGTGGCAGTGGAGTGGGACTCGGTGAATCACTTCGTCTGGATTGGCAATAAGGACGTGCCGAAGTTAGAGGATGCGATCAAGCCTGTAGATATTAAGCCGTATGCACACTATTACGCCAAAGACCCTTATTTCATTAAGAATTTGCTGAACGAGGGTAAGCCGTTTACTACTGCACGAATCATTACACAACAGGATTTTCCTTTGATTATTTCAGGTGATATTTATTATCGTATGGATCTTGCGCGGGATTCGAAAGGGAAGACTTTCACAAGAGCAAGTACGACAGATAAAGGAGTAATGGGCCGAACATTCCTATTCTTGCAAACTGGAGAACGAGTTAAATTTCGAGGAGAAACTAGTAACTATCGAGAAAGTATCGGAAAAGATTTACGTATTCATTATAATCCCGTTGTGGACAAAGATGATTTCTGGACTCTCGGCATAAAGGATTACGAAAAACTAACGATCAAAAAAATTGATTATATTGATATTCTCGCTGACTCCGATGCCAAGATTCTGTTTAAAAATCCTTGGAGGTAAGTATGGGGAGGATACGCAAACAAAGAATTTCTCTTTTACTCATGCTTACCATTTTGTTTCAATTTCTGCTTCCAATAATACCTAGTAATATTGCTGATGCAGACGAATTAGATTTTGGAAATGCCTATATTAAACCTTATCCGGTAGGTGCTAAGCGATATGCCGTCGGTTTCATGAGTTACGAAATATGGACAAACTCTAAAGGTGAATGGACAACTTATTCACCTGGTCAGACAGTCCCGGCAAACGATTTATCTTGGCAATATTCTTTTAGCTTCCCAGGTAGGTCAGTTAAAAATGTCAAAGTGTATAATTTTGATGTTGGAAGTAACACCCATCAAACTTATTTCAAGGAATCGCGTTCTACTGATGATTACACGAACTATAGTTATTACTTCGGGAACACTACTGGTTCCCCAGTGACATCCAATCTTAACATAAAGGGAAGTGACGTTAGTTTCAAAGTCAACTTGCCCGGAAAATTAGAAACAAGTTCGGGAAGATACTGGGATGTTATTGCGAGAGAGCACGAGAATGAAACCTACGATCCATTAGTCCAAGCTCGACGCTATTATTTTCCGATCGTATTCGAGTTTGAACTGGATGGTCACTATGAAACACATAACGTGTCTACAACCGGAGAATCTTTGGACGGCTTATCACCGGGTAAATCGGGAGACATGGTCGTTGGTCAATCCTACCCACCTGCCCCGCCTGTAATTCCTGGATACACGTATGCGGGGAAATATAAGAAGAGCGTTGACGGCAGCGATCCACAGAATTCTTCATTCATGATAGGGACACCATCGTTTACTTACAACGGAGATTTTGATCAGTACAAAGTGAACTACTACTACGATAAAATCTCAAACGATGGAAAAGTGATCATAAAACACTTCGATATGTCTTTAAACAGCTTGGATGGAGTTGCTGGCCTGAATGACAGGGAAGAGCCGCTGAAAGAAGGTACATCGTATACGTTTTCACATGATGTTCCATCCGGGCCTGGTTATACGTACTCCGGCTATAAAAAATCTACATCCGGCAATGAACCGAGCGGATCCGTTAATGCCGGCAACTACAATCTTGGAACGTATACGAAGGCCGGATTTCCGAATCCCGTCTATCTGTATTATTTCTACGACGTGGACTCGTCAGCAACGGCAGGAGGGATTAACATCCGGCATATGGTTCGAACAGGATCGACCGGCTCCTACACGCTTGCGAAGCAGCAGACCGTCCCGGTCGCCTCGCTGCCATTTAGCAAGGGATACTCCTATGACAGCACGTATGGAACTGTTCAAGGCAGTAACTTGTCATACGTGGCCTATTCGAACACGGTGACCACCAAGACAAGTCAATCTGTGACCGTCAATGCTGCCACACCAAAGGCATACGTCTCGTTTTTTTATGAAAAAGCGAAGAGCTTCACCGGGGATTTTGATGTTGTGCCCAGCACGATACCGTACAAGGATTCCTTCACATTACATCCAAGAGATTTTGAGCTGAATGGTTGTACGTATATTTCCCACCATTATAAAATCGAACGAAATGGCTCGTGGACCGGAAGCCCGGTCAACGGACAAACGACAGATTCAACATTCTCTTATAGCTCCTATCCTTGGGTAATTGGCGTCGGCATTCATGATGTCTATATGCAGATCGTGACGAGCTGCGGTACATCGGATTGGATCGGGCCCAAGCCGCTTACGGTAACGGGACCGACCGTCAATAATCCACCGACGTTCCAGATTGGTTTTGTGAATCCGAGCCAGCCAAAAATTCCGCTGCATCAAGTCGTAGAAGGAACGGTATTGGATTTGATCTACATTAACGATCCCACCGTCCCGACGCCAAACGATCCGGACGGTGACGACCTGTATTTCATGGGCTTCGACTATTCGGCCGGTTCGGCCTTCGTGCAGTCGATCCCGTCCAAAAGCGTGGAGCTTATGGACGGCCAGCATAACTTAACGATGGACTCGCTCGGATTTCAAAACATCTGCGCGCAGATGCGGGACGAGTTCGGGGCAACGGCAACTGCATGTACCTATATCGAAGTCGTGCCGAAGAATCCGATACCGGTCATCGACTGTCCGCCGTCCGTCATTGCGAATCATCCGATTCCCGCTGGCGCCATCAGCAGCGCGCGCAGCTATAGCCCGATCGCCTACTTGAAAATCGATCATAGCCACGATGAATGGATAAATAAGCAGTCCAGTTATCCGAATCCGGGAACCACGGACATTTCCGTGCAGGTGTCGCTGTTCGTCTATGACGAGAACGGTCTAAAGTCGCTTGCGCCGGCTACCTGTACGATTATCGTCAAGCCGGACTTGCCGCCGGTCGCAAAGCTGGTCGTTCCTCCGCTGTCGGTCCGCGGCACGCTGCTCGATCTGCTGAACAAGTCGACCAGCCCGGACGCGGATGCAATCGTAACCGCGGAATACCAGTACAAATACGATGCCAACAACAACGGGTTTGCCGATGATGCATGGAAAGCGGCAGCTGGCACGCCGTCGAAGCTGCAGTTTACGCCGACCAGAGTCGGCAAATATTTGTTCTACTTGAAGGTCACCGAGGAATACGGCCAATGGGATGACACTAATTCCGATCCGCCGTCCACACTGACGCTGAATGTTGTGAACAACGCGCCGGAAGTGTCGTTCGATCTGGAAGGGAAGAACCCGCAGCCGGATCTCGATCCGTACACGCGGATCCAGCCGGAAGATATGATTGATTGGCCGATCTATGTGCCCGGCACGAACAATCTCGTCTACAACAACACGAATTTGTGGCGGACCAGCTCCGGCAGCTTGATCAGCGGGGAAGGACGGAATTTCGGGTTGCAGAAAAATGAGGTTTATGTCTATGATCAAACCCGTTTCAGTCGAGAGCAGGTTTCGTATCAAGCGTATCCGCTCACGAACAACGGGTTTGGATCCAATGAGCTGAACCCCTGGAGGTCCACTCTGCAATCCAACGTCGTGACCAACGTCTTGAATAAGAAAGGCGACGGTCTGATGACCTGGTATAACAATCCTCCGAAAATCCGATCGACGAAGAAGTTGTTGATTTACGACTCCCATTATACGACCAGCAGTTACAATTCCACGACGGGACACTGGACGTATTATTACGATGATGAGTTTTTCGCACTCGATCCACAAAAGCTTTCGCCAATTAAAGATGTGTTTGGTGATTGGGGTTCCGTCTCGCAAGCGTATACAAAAGGCAATCCCAATGCCTACGTGTTGACCAACTCCAGTTTTAGTTCAAGGAACGTCGATTTTTTGTACGCCGGCACGATGAAGAAGAACATTCCCGTCATCGTAACGAATGTGCCGGATTACGAGCTCGCGGATCACTATCTGTACATTAAGCGCAATTGGTCATATGGAAATGGTCAGAATGTATCGGATATCGGCGTGTTTGATGCCCGGACAGGGCAAGAGCTTTCCAGCACGTTCGCCAATCCAACGATCGATCTTGGCCAACAGAACACGGATATTTGGAACATGAATTTCTGCGGCGTTCAAGGTAGCAGCGTGATTTTATGTAACACGGTCTCGAATGGGAATGAGAGGCATTACAAATTAACGCGCGATATGGCGCTTATTGAACTGCCGACCTGGACCGCGCCGGCACCGGTGAATCCGAATATTAAAACGATGGATAATCCGCAATATACGTCGCTTGCTTCCATGACCGATGCAGCCGGGAACACGTACCGATACGAGGCCTATTACAACCAGACCTACAATTCGGGTTATTACGACCTGAACGTTACGAAGTACAATGCGAATTATACGTTAGCCTGGCGGCAGTACATCGGAGATTCTATCCGAAATGACGCAGTAGTTCAAGGACAGCAAATCAGCCCCACACCGCAAAATTCTTTCAATTCGGCGTGGTCCTATCCGGAGATCTATGCGGGCTTCTTCTTTAATCCGGGCAAAAGCGAGCTTTACGCGAGGGTCTATTACGATCATACCCGGCCGGGCGACGTTCTTCCGATGATGTACGAGCGCGTTTATGTGCTGAACGCAGAATCCGGATCGGTCAAGCGCAAAGCGGATTCGCTGAATGGTGATGATATGAGCATGTATCACTACGGCGGAAGTGATTTTGGAGCCCCTGCTCAATATTCAACTGATTTCTCAGGGAACCTCACCCCGAAGAGCAGACTTGGCCAAACGGCCGACGGTTATCGCACCAGTTTGGATCGAACTAACGGCGCGACCTGCGATGCGGGGGGCGGTACCATGTACTCCACCTATGGTCGGAGCAAGATATTCGATGCGGCAGGTAATACAGCAGGCAGCGTACTGACCGGATGCAATTATTCTTCATCGCCGATCTACGGCGCCTATTACATGGATGGCGTGTACGTGACGTTATCGCAAGGCCGGCCGACTTCGAGTTCGGATTCGGGGACGTATGCGAATACCATGAGCTTGACCGTTTCGGTTGGCCCGCCTACGACCAATACACTCATCGTGAAGCCGTTCACGAGCGGCCAATTCTACTCGCCGTTCTCCTTGTCCGATGAGGAAACGAAATTCAACTTCAAGCTGGACGATGCGGATTACGACAACGAATGGCTCGGATATTCGTTCCGGATGAAGGATCGGCAGAACGGTTATGCGCTCGAGACCGATGCGAAGAAGATCGAGCTCGTCAAATACGTCGCCGGCGCGCGCACGATCATTGCGACGCAGGACTATCCGCTGCTCAGTCAGAAGACGTACGCCGTCAAGCTGCAGGCGAGCGGCAGCCATTTCGCGGTGTTCCTGGACAACACGCCGATCTTCGAAGCGGATGACGGCACGTATGCTTCCGGACGCTTCGGCTATTTCTCGAACAAGCCGTTCGTCACGTTCAGCGGACTTGCGTATAAGCCGATGACGAGTAACGACGCGTGGTCGGATCAGTATGCAATTTGGGACGCAGGATCCGCAACGGCCGAGGTGAAATACGACAACATCGTTTTCAGCGACCCGGAGAACGATCCGCCCGCCGGCGGCGTCTATGATTGGACCGTGCAGCACACGGTTCGCTTCATTCATAACCAAGGCGTTTCCGCGTTGAACGGGAAGACGTTTCATGAGGCACAGCTGAAGTTTGATAAGGTCGGAGACTTTGTTGTCAAACTGAAGGCGAAGGACGATCCAAATCCGGATCATCCCGCGCCGAACAACACGTTTGACGAGTACCGGAAGGACTCGAATGAGTTTACGAAAAAAATTACCGTCCATCGCCGTCCGATCGCAAAATTCACTTTAGCGAGTGACGCTCAAAATAAGATCGTATGGACCGATTACAGCTATGATCCGGACCGGTATTTCAGCAGCACCGATTATTCGACCGAAGGTACCGGGATCGATTACAAGGCGACGAAGGGGATCCTCCAGAAAAAATTCTATTACGTGACGCCGAGCGGCGTATACAAGGAGGCGAAGCTCACAGCCCCGCAGGAAGTCGGCACGTACGAAGTTGGTCTGGCAGTCAAAGACGAATATGGCGCGTGGTCGGATTGGTACGTGGTGATGCTGCAGGTTGAAGACCTGGCGCCGCCAAACAATCCGCCGGTTCCAGGATTTACGACCGATCACGTGAACACGTTCCGCGGCGTACCGGTCACGTTCGATTCGACCGCCCATGACATTGAGGACGGCGATCGCACGAAGCTGCCGCATGAATACTATATCTCGAATACGACAGCCGGCGGAACGGAGACGTTCGCAAGTGATTCGCGAACGAATTGGACGAAGAGCTTCAGCAGTATGGGAACGTTCAACGTGCGCCAAGTCGTTTCGGACTCTGATGGCGCGACCGCGGAATACAGCCTGCAGCTCAATATCTTGAATCAGAAGCCGGCCGCGGCGGTTACGGTACCGGAGAGTACGGACCAAGCGAATCCGACAAAAATGACTGTTCTGCGGCCAGACTTCAAATGGAATTATTGGGATGCGGACGGCGATGAGCAGGCGCAGTTCCAGATGAAAATCTATAAGTACGGCGGCGTGCTGCGGCTTGATTCGGGCATAAAAGCGTCTGGCGCCGTAGATTGGGTTCCCGGCGTGGATCTTCCCGAGCACGTGAACATGTACGTTGTTGTCCGCGTTTTCGATGGGTACGACTGGAGCGACTACAGCGATCCGCATTACTTCTACATCGAGACGAATCGGCCGCCGACCGCGGACTTTGATTGGTCGCCGAAACCGGTCTATGAGGGCGATACGGTTAAGATCACGCAAACGATCGACGATCCGGATAAGGATCCACTAACCGTTTCGTATGTCGTAAAGGATCCGAATGGCGTGCAGACCACGTATCCGTATTCGCTCACGAATCCGTACTCGACCACAGGACCAACGTTTGTGACGCCGCTTGTCGGCACCTATACGGTGCAGCTCACCGTTTCGGATGGCAAGGCACCGCCGGTTGTCGTGACCAAGACGATTCAAGTCTTGCCGCTGTCGGTTGCCGGCCAGGTAAAACACACCGACCTATGGGACGAGTACCGGAAGGGCTACAACGTGAAGCATTCCGGATCCGAAAACAGTCCGCGCGCATACAGCGTCTTTTGGGCCGGTGAGAAGTTTGTGCTTACCGCTCAAACGACAAACACGGGAACCGCGACTAAGGCAGTTTCGGTGAAGGTGAAAATGAATGGCTTCCAAACCATGCTGACTGGCGATACATTATCCGTAAACTGGAATGGATCGCTTTGGGATGAAAGCTTTGAGAAATTGAAAGATGGACCGCTGACCTTTACGTTCACGGCCACGTATTCCAATGGTGTCGTGAAGACAGATGTCGTCACGGTCTCGATCTCAGGCAACATCTACGACTTTATGCGTGAACATCGTATCAAATAAGCGTTCGTTTCTCTCGCCCTGCAGCATTCGAGCTTGCGGGGCGCTTCTTTATATCTGAACTGGCCATGACACGCTGCAGCAGCTGCTGTACGGAGGCGCGTCTAATGATCAAGATGATATTTCCATTCCACCATTAGCATAAAAAGACATCAATTAGTTAAATTCTCTATTACAGATTACATTGAACTTTAGATAAATAGTCTCAAAGCTGTGGGAATGAAAGTATAAGAACGCAGTGCGACATGCGTTTACTGATGATGTAGATGCCGATGAAAAAAGCTGAGCGGTAATTTTTTCAATGAGCTGATTTTGTTTGTTGTCTGAGATTCCTATGGAACAGCAGCTTCACACAATTAATGGTCTCTGGAAGGTCTTTTCCGCATCCGTTTCACAGTATACTCATGGACGATAAGTGTTACTGAATTTGGCTGAGCGTAAATCTGGAAAGCGAAAAGGTTATTTTCGATGGTTGTGACTCTGCCTTACGTACTCGTTTGGAATAATCACCTTTTCCGCTATTTGCGTGAGAATAATGGCTAGAATAGAAGATGAAAAGCAGCACCTATATTTAATCTTGCTGACGAACCTATACCTGGATTGGGCTTGCTCTAGCAGCAAGCGGAAGGAAGGAATCTATGAAATAACCATTTTGGACCCAACGTTGTCTTGTCTTTGAGAGGAGAATGAGAGAATAGAGAAATGAACTTGAAGAGAGGTTAAGCATGCACGACTTCATGGCTGTCATCACGATTTGTACCTATATCCATAAAATACAATAACTTACATCCGTAAAAGACAATAACTTACATCCATAAAAGACAAGAACTTATATCCTTAACCCCATATCCGAAATAAAAAATAACGCTGCCAAATTATTAGGCAGCGGTTATTTTTTAAAAATCGGAGCTTGGATACATACATATCAACGTATTTCTTTTGAAGCTTTCAACGGGCACCAACCATATTCGGTGTTTCATACCGGTGAAGCAGCCAGGGCATGCAGAAGCGCCGAGTTCTTCGCCGGCACAAATCGCCCCTCCGCTCGCAAAGACCAAAACGATCTGCTGAAGCGAATGCTCGAAGGGAACAACCTTCGGCTCGCGTTCAAGCGAGTGGTACAGAACGGAGGAGCCCCGGGCGTGGTCAGAGCTTCAAGGTTTCGACCTGCAAACCTGGCGTTCTATAAAAATTGGAATTTATCTGGACAAACCGATTTTGTGAATGCGTCGTTATCTATGATAGAGAGAAAAATATAGCACAATAATAGAATAGAGGTGGATTAATTTTGATGAAATGGATAAGGGAGAACAGGTACGCTGCAATGCTGTTGACGCTAATTCGTTTGTATGCCGGATGGAGGTGGATGACGTCAGGTTGGGGCAAGCTCACCGCCGCGAAAGCATTTGACGCCAGCGGTTTTATTAATGGAGCGATAGCAAAGCCTGTACTGGATTCCGCAATAAATAAATTGATCTATCCGGACTATGTGACATTCTTAAAACATGTTGCATTACCAAATATCCAAATGTTCAACCTAATCGTCCCATGGGGAGAATTTTTGGTTGGGGTGGGTTTAACCCTTGGCTGTTTGACTATAACGGCGGCCTTTTTCGGTGTATTGATGAACTTTATGTACATGTTTGCAGGTTCTGTCAGCAATAACCCATGGATGGTGCTGCTTGGATTCATAATACTCGCAGCAGGCGCTAACGCAGGGAAATTAGGTGTTGACTATGCGGCGCGTTCTCGATTACGAAAATGGTTTCGTTCCACGACGACAACAAGTTGAAGAATTCGCCTCAACGAGATTAATCAAGTGTGATTTTTCAAGTGGAAATCTGAATTTTCTTCGAAGACAACAATGTTGCGCAAATCTGCCCACCTACGTTAAGCGAATGGGGCCGCCTCGTTCATTATGACTAACGGGTACGATCGTTCAATTATGAGGGCTGCCAATCTGGCAGCCCTTTGTAACGTTAACGGGAAGTTTGTACAACCTTCCTACTAATGAAGCATTATAAACTGATGTCTATGCCAAGCTGAATGGGATGCATATAGTGTCTTGTATGCTATTCAGAAAGGAAGCGATTCCTGTGGTTGCCCGTTATAGCATCATTATTCCTACCTTTAACCGCGTCCAGCAACTGCTGCTTACGCTCGTTGCGTTTGAGATACAATCCTATCCAAAGCATCTTATGGAAGTCATCGTTGCTGATGACGGTTCTACCGATGGAACCCAGCAGATGGTCCAGCAATTTCAGGCTTCTTATCGTCTCATCTATGTCACCCAGCCTGAGCAGCGCGGCCGTTCGGCTGTCAGAAACCTAGGATTACGTCAGGCGAAAGGCCGTTATGTCATTTTCTGTGATGTTGATTTCCTGGTGCTGCCTCATTTTCTAAGTACGATAAGCCGTTATCACCGCAAACACCCGAATGCCGTCCTGTCAGGGACTCCGCACTCCATGGATGATGCCTATACGCACTACCACCCTGACTTCTCCCCCGAGGAACAGTTGCAATTTCATAGCACGATCGGACCTACGGGTATATGGAAACCAGAATTTGAAAATGCCACTGAAGTATTGCCACTCGTTACCCCCACAGATTTAATCCATCAAACCGACAAACTGTCGAGAGTCCTCATTCCGCGGCGAATTCCTCCGGCCGTGATCGATCAATTCGCCCGAACCGACGTGGCGCCATGGATGCTGTTCGTCACGCGCTGCGTGGCGGTTAGGCGCAGGTATTTGACCCGCGTCAAAGGCTTTAATGAGCGGTTTGTACTCTATGGACTCGAAGATTGGGAACTCGGCTACCGGCTCCATCGCCTGAAGCTTTCTTTTCTACCGATTAAAGAAGTCGTCGGCTACCATCAGGAACACCCGACTTCCTTTCGCGGCAATCAGGTCAATTTGGAGAACTTACGAATCATGTTTGATTGCCACGGATTCAATGATTCTGCCGTCAACTTATTCATTCTCTGCCCGCCATCGGAGGATCTCGAGAAGTATAAAAATACGTTGCGTACTCTTCGCAGAGGTATGCGGATGAAATCTACGCGTTCATCGGCACTTTTACTTCGTCGGACATTAAGACTTGCCGCGAAGCAGTTTTATCGCCCACAAAACGTTGAAGCCTATAAGCAATCGATCAGACGCATCCGGCAGCTCTCGTTGAATAAGCGAAGCCAAGTCGCGGGTGTCCTGCAAGAGTTGTTGGTGAGAGCCGAAAAACTGGTGGAGTAGGGGAATGGGATCAAGTTCTTGTTATTTGTAATTGACAAGAGCTTGATCACTATTTATGCGAGATGCCCTTCTGAGGATTGTTTTTTAGCGGTGCTGATGGATTGTAATCTAAACAGTACTTTTCCCGCATAGTACGGACAACTATACAAACCGTTATTTAGAAGCGTGTATAGACTACATAGAAGTGAGGATACAAAGGAGGGGAATAATGACTAATTTCAACTTTCAAGTCACGCCGAACGGCAATCCGAAGTTCGAGCCGAGCGTCGCCGTCAACCTGCTGATTACCGGCATCATGGTTTCCGTCGCGGTCGATACGACGACGGGCGTGCCGCTGATTGGGCTTTACCGTTCGTTGGACGGCGGCTTCAGTTGGGCGAACAGCCTGCTGCCTCTGCCCGCGGGCTTCACGGGAGCGGAGGCGCCCGTCGTCTCGTACGGATTTCCAAACATCTTTGTCGTCACCGCACATGTATTTCCGGGCGGGGAATCCGGCACGACCGTAGCCTACACATCGACGGATAACGGAGCGACGTTCAGCCCTCCCGTCATCGTCGCGCCGGGGTACGGAACGTATATCAACAACGACGAAACCAACGTCTATGTCGATACCTCGCAATCGAGCCCGTACCTCGGTAATACGTACATCAGCTACAACCATCAATTCAACGTCGCGAACGGCGGGAACTCCACGGCCTTCATCCAACGCATACGAAACGGTTCCACGACCTGGGATCAGCCGATTCTGCTGTCGAGCGAATCCAACCAGGTCGAGCGTCCGGATATCACGGTCGATTTGGTCGGGACCGTCTATGCCGCCTGGGTTACCGTCAATCCGATCTTCGAGTTGGTCGTTCGGCCGTCTTTTGACGGGGGCACGACATTCTCGCCGGCTGCCGTGGTCTCGAACGTCGTTCCCGTGCCTTCGCCGCTGCCCGTCGTTGGCTATAACTTCCGGGTGCTCACGTTCGCCGCCATCTCCGCGGACCGTTCCGTCGGCCCATTTACCGACACGCTATACACGATCTGGCAGGATAACCGGCAGGGCTATGCCGATATTTTCATGTCGAAGCGCTCGCCGAGTACGGGCATGTGGTCGAGTCCGGTCAGCATTACGGGTGCGCCGGCCGGCACGCAGAACTTCTTCCCGGATATCGACGTCGATCCGCTCACGGGCGTCGTCAACGTCATCTATTACAGCAATCAGATCAACGGCTTCGATCTGGACGTGTACGTCGCCAGATCCATCAACGGCGGGGCAAGCTTCACGAATACGCGCATCACGAACCAATCGTTCAACCCGAACGGCAACTCCATGGTTCCTGTTCCTTTAATCGGCGATTATATCTCGATCGCGAGCGTACCGCCCGGCGGGTATATTGGTGTTTGGCTATCTACACAACCGGTGGGTACCCAGAATATATTCGCGGGCTATTCCGATGTCGTTATTACTTGATTAGTAACCTTCGATTATATTTAGGTTTTCATTCTCGGTTGTTCTTTTGTTGTTCCTTCTTTATATTCCGAAGCCAATGAAACCGGCTTCGTGGTGGCTATTCGGACCATTCGGATAGCCTTTTTCTGCAAGTAGAGCGCTGTCGCTTTCGTTCCAAAGCGAGTTAGATTATCGGTTTGACCACTATATAACCCTGGCCATTAATCCCCCAGCTCGTTTAATCGCGAGGACCAAGAGGATGACTGGCTCTAAGCCAGGTAACCTCGATCTGGGCAAGACCTGGTTGGTTTCATTACTTCACTCTGCCGGCGGTAGCTGCTACTATTCTCCTTCGATGATCTTCTTATTTTTTGTTTTTCTTTGAAGCCATCCAGAAGACGAGGATCACGATTGGGATGAATATGAACCAGGGAATGTTGATCGTACTCTGGGTGATAAAGGCCAGTACCACCATTCCGAGAACGCCAAGAATGAGCCATAGACACCCTCTGCCGAACGTTTCCACGTGTACAGACACTCCTCTCTTCTTAAATTTACTCCGCGACTCTTTACCAATCTTATTCTGCTAATCCGCCCTTTCATCTGCGCAATAGCGCACCTCCCGTTTTATTTTATTGTTCAACCTCAGATTTTATTTTCACCGGACAATTAGGTCATGAACCTGCAGGTCCCGCGAGTTTAACGGGTCTTTTTCGTTTTTCGTCCGTTTGGCGGATCGTTCGGCTCTCCTGCTTATCGTTCATGACGTCTAGTTGCTACTGCTGTTCGGCGGCAGGAGGAATAGTGTTAGGTGATTTGTGGTGAGCAGCGGCCGAGTCGGAGAGAAGATATGCTTGCTCATCAAAGATCCCATACTCATTCTCTGTGTATCTTTTTGATCCCCCAGCTCGTTCAGTCGGGAGGAGCAAGCGAACGACCGGCTCTACGCCAGGCAAACTCGGCCCGGCCAAGGCCCGGTAGGTTCCATTGCTCCTCCATTCCTCGTTTGCGTTCCGAAGCCAGGCATAGGCCATCATTTCCACTCCGCGATCGCTCTGTTTCAATCATGTCCTGCTAAGATGAGGTCCGAAGATTGACTCCGCGTTTGCTTCGTCAAACTCCGAAGGGACGCAAGAGATGAAAGGAGGTACGTTCTCGGCTGGCGCCAAGAACGGCGGCCTTTTTTTGGCAACGCCTGCCGCTCTGCTTGACGCTACCAAATCCCTCCGGTGGTCAAGGGGCTTTCGCGGCATAGCCTCCCTGACGGTCGGTATTCCACGACCCCTTGACGCATCGAGCCATCTACCCCCAGCACGACGCTTACGCGCCGCGTGGGGACCCCTAGATGGCGATCGGGCCGCGTTTTTTCAAAACGCTCTTTGGTATTCGTTTGCCAAGCGGCAAGCTGATGGGCCGCAAGTCTATTTCATAAACCAGGAGGTCGGAGACGAATGACAATCACGAACTATAAGCGGCTGGTGCAAAACCACATTTACATGGTGGAGGATTCAGAAGGGGAGAGGCACCGCCTGCAGTTTCGCGGCTATGGCTACAACGCGGAGTGGTACGAGGACGAGCTGGTGTTTTGGGAACCCGGCACACGGGACGTTATCTGCTGGCCGGCATGCGAATTTCAAGGCGCGACTATTGTTTCGGACGCATCCTAATTCACCTAGAAGGAGCAGTTGCCCATGTTAATTAAATCGAGAAACGCCAAGCTTTCCACGCGCGGCATTTACCTGCAGGACCGGCAGTTGCGCGAAACCGTCTTCCAACCCGGCACGCGTTATACATACGTCATCGACAACGCCAATCGGAAGATCGTTATTCTGCCGAGTGAGGAGGGCAACACCGTTTCGAAGCGTGATGCGGTGCGGCCGGTTTTAGACATCCGGAATAAGGAAGCACTAGGTGCCTTCCAAGGCTGCGATTACCTACAGGTCGAGATTTTCAATGAGCAGATCGTCGTTAGCGGCTATCTCGAGCAGACCGAGACGCTGCTGTCCCAAACAGAGCGTTTGGTCAGGCAGTTCACGCCATCCAAGCAAAAGGTCCGGGACATCACGGATTTGCTTCAGGTCAAAAAGAAATTTGAGGTTGTCCTGTCCAAACAGGATCTGGCTCGTGTGGCCGGCGGCTATGAGCAAATTGCTTTTGACTTCTCGGAGGTCGAACAGACGTCAACGTCCTTTCGCCGTGCATCATTTACGCATATTGAGCAGGCGCTTAAGAACCTGCACCTCCCACTGCTCGTGGATAGCCTGTTCAGCGGGGCTGGATTGCTTGACCTGGGCTTTATCCAATCCGGGTTCGACGTTGTCTACGCGATCGAAAAGGACCCCGAGGCGGTCATGACTTATCGCGCGAATATCGGGAAGCACATTGATGAAGCAGATATCACGAAGATCGATTTCGCCAAGTTCACTTCGCCGGTGATGATCGGCGGCTCGCCGTGCCAAGGCTTCAGCAACGCCAACCGGCAGAGCAGTTTTCTCGATAATCCGAATAACCGACTGGTGCGCGCATTTATCGCTGCCGTGAAAGCGAACGCCAACTGCCAAATTTTCTTGCTGGAAAATGTTCCTCAAATCCTGACTGCCGGCGACGGGCGGTTTAAAGAAGAGATCCTGGATGAGCTGTCTGCATTCGATCTCACCTACGGGAAGCTGAACGCTGCTGATTACGGCGCGCCCCAAGCCCGTGAACGAGCCATCTTCATTGGCTCCAAGATTGGACGGATCGATTTACCGGAACCGACGCACGGCGGTCGGCACGTCTCGGTTCGAGAAGCGCTTGCTGGGCTGACGAATCAGACGCCCAATCAGCTGGACGTTTCGAAGCATAAACCCATTACGATTAAACGCATTAAGAATGTTCCACCCGGCGGAAACGTGTTCGACATCCCGCAGGCTATTCGGCCAGCCGGCCAGCACAGTGACCAATATAAGCGCCTGCGCTGGGACATGCCTTCGGTGACGATTGTCAATCCGAAAAAAGCAATGCTTCTCCACCCGGAAGAGGACCGAGCACTGTCCGTTCGCGAATGTGCCCGGATCCAGGGCGTTCCGGATGCCTTTGTTTTTCACGGATCACTAGGTGCACGGCAGCAACAAGTCGCGAACGGCGTACCGATCGCTCTTACGAATGCGATCGCGAATGTCATTCGTCAAGCGATTATGAGGCTGAATCTTCGCCAGCGCCCGAGACTCGCTTATTAAGCGGTCAGGGAGCTGGTTTTTTCCGTCCGGCGTCCGGAAAAGGTTGCCCAGCTATTCGCTGGCCTTTGATTGTTCAAGAGAATAACACGTAAAGGAAGCCATCGCGGTCGCGATGGCCTCAAGATGAAAGCCAACTACATTTTCCTCTAAAGTTGAAAATCGTGGTCAAACTCAGCACGATCGCATAGCTCCGCCAGCCTGCCGGCTGGATAAGAAGCTGCAGGCAGATGCAAAGAGCACGGCGTCAACATATAGTTGTATCATCCTTCCCGGTAATTGAGAAAGCTGCCCGCCGATTGACCTCTGCTGTTAAGGCTGTTCACTATTTGAACTTTGATTAAGTCAATAATGACAACTTACTTTATCCCAAACATTTGAGTACGTATTCCCTTCAAAAATACACACCTGGCTAATCTTCTTTCCACTCCCGAGAGTAAAGATAATGTCCTCATATGTAATTTCATTCCCGTTTTCCAAGAATGTCATATCCACGTGGCCAGTACATGCGCAGGCATCATCAAAATCAACATCCAAATTTTGAAATGAAATGGGATAAAAACCATCCTTACGCATCTCATCTAACTGCTTTGCCCATTTCTCTTTAGGAGCTGCAAATGACCAGAGGCTTCTAAGTATTCGCCAGTTACTAATTCTGTAAAAAAAGTCTTGGCACTCTTCTCTGCGGTTTTCACATCTATTGTAACTGAAATCAGATATATGCAGAGCAACAAGATGAACGGACCAATTATCAAACATGACACCACAATTACCCATTTTGAAAAACGATTCAAGAGACCACTCCTTTTAAAGGACTACATCGTTCTCTCTTGAAGTATTCCCAATTAATACACGAATTGTGACATCTCTTTATAATGCTACTCACTAGCCCGTTAATTGAACAAAGGCAGTCGAACATCCTAGCCGAATACCTTCGAGTTTTGTTTGTTCAACAATCGTACCCGGTAGCTTAATCTCGTTTCTTAGAAATAACATTCATTTTATCCACCCTATACGCTGTATGAGCCTCTCATCGAAATGTCATTCGATCAATTACTCCATTTATCAATAAATTTTTCTATTGTCTTCAGAGTGACCTGTGAAGTAATTTCTCTTAGTATTCCATAAAGTTTTGAGGAAAAGTATGAACCTTGTATAGATCCGAAACCTTTCCTTGGCGATCCATTAGAATCGGGAATTCTAAGTTCTGACTTTTTACAAATTCACGTGCATCACGTTCTTTATCATACTTTGTAGAATTTACAGAATAAATTTCTATCTGGTCTCCATACTTCTTGTATATCTCTTGTAATACCGGAGCTTCCTTTTCACAAGGCCAACACCAAGAAGCCCAGAAATTTATTAGTAACATTTTATTTCGTTGCCCATTAACTTTGTAGGTTTCACCATCAAGTGCAGTTAATTCAAAAGCAGGAGCCTTCTGATCACTATTTGGTTTTACATTGTTGATTTTAGATAAATTATTGACAATTATAAAGATAATTAAAGCACTAAAAATACTTAATATTAATATAACTTTCAGTTTCAACTTAGCACCTCATTGCATGGTAGTCCTTCTATGCCTGTCCAAGGTATCTATATCGCAACCAATTATACCATATTTTAGAACTATGCTGCCCGTTAGTTTAGTGTCCCGTACACCATCTAATGACAATTCATATAATATAACATGTTGAAATTTATTTGTGTGAGGAGGGTGCACAGTGGCGCCTTTAGTTTCGGTCGTTATCCCTTTTTATAATTGCCCATTCGTCAATCAAGCTCTCCAAAGTGTTCTTAATCAAACGTATGATAACATTGAAATTGTTTTGGTTAATGACGGATCAACTAAGAATGAATCTCTGTTAAAACCTTATTTGCATTAAATACATCGAAAAAGAAAATGGCGGAACTGCAACAGCACTAAATACAGGTATAATTAATGCAAATGGAGAATACATTGCTTGGTTAAGTTCCGACGATTATTTCCATCCAGAAAAAATCAGTAAACAAATGTCTAGCTTATTAAAGAACAATGGACGCTTTAGTCACACTTCTTATGTATTAATCGATCCCCAGAATAATTTAATAAAAGGTTTAAATGGAATGAACTTTCCCCATAAAAAGTATTTAGCTGCAACATTGATAAGAGGCTGCATAATCAATGGATCATCTGTATTAATTAAGTCTGATGTCTTCTCAAGTATTGGTTTTTTTGATGAGAATCTTCGCTACGCCCATGACTACGAAATGTGGCTCCGCTTACTACCGCATTATGAATTTTATTATTTGCACGAGGATTTAGTTAATTATCGCGTACATGATAATATGGGTTCCAAAACACATCAAAAAGAAATCGATCAAGAAGTACAGCTGATCCAGAGTATGTATCTTCAAGTTTTCAATGGATTAATAAATGAGGTGACGGAGGCATTTAATGAGGAAGTGTATACGGCTACATCGAATTTGATTAATACATTCTGCAAGGACACAAACGAGTTAAAGTTAACTGAATTTAGAAAGAGAGCGACGGAACTTGGGAGGAAATATAATTTCACATTCGATGAATTGATCCAATTGTACCAAAGCAGCAAAAGTAATAAATCTGAGGCTAGACAACAAAATGACTTCAAAAAATTATTGTCATAATAAACGGAAACTCTTCTTTTGAAGAGCCAGCTTTTTATCTCCCATTAGAAATATGTCCGCTGGATCCTCCCTATAAGAAAGTGGGGCAACTTCAACATCCACCGTTTAGTACCAAGTATAGCCTGTTAGCGTAAGGAGTGCTGTCACACGGCAGCACTTCAGCATTGAGCAATCTCGTGCCCGTTAGCTTAACCTATGGGTACCTAATTTAACGGAAAACTGATGCGGAGCTCCCGGTAGCCCTCTAAATGCCAGAATTCCTTGGTTGATTAAGATCCAGATTCTATAGGTTAGAAACGAATATCCTACGAGTTGTTGCGATATTTTATAAAACCTTATTAGGACACTTCCTGCTTTAATAAATCCATGCTCATCTTGTTTGTGTTCCAGTTCTATCACCGACCTTACAATCACTGCATCTAGGGCACTCTCATCACTGCCTCTAACTGTACCTTCTTCCCACAAACGAAGCACATGATCTTGCCCCGTGAGCATAAGCCATTCTGATTCGTACCTTCTTCTTTGGTCTTGTTTAAGAGGAATGCCTTCATAATAATTTCTAACGATTGCCTGGTAATGTTCTCGGTCGATTAAACCACTCGCGTATGGAGTAATCTCATCTACGTTTTGCATTCTTGTAGCGTTAAATAGCTCCGTCACATTTACAACATGAATCGGCTGTTCTCTTTCTCTTAACAAATGCACTGCGAAACGTAAGCCTGTTTGATCATGGGGATTGTCCGCGTACCAAATGACGATATGCTTATTTTCTGGAATGCTTCTTATTGCTGTTATCATATTCTCAAGCTTATGTTCTTGGTTCGACTGTTGATTATAAGAGTAATCACTATCGTGTTCCATCATCCAAAGAAACCTTTTCTCCTGTCCAGTTGTTGTATCCAAGTCAGATATTGGCCCGACTGAAAACACATCATTAAATGCCAAAACCTGGCACACTTCCCGTTTCCCGACTTTATGGAGAGATAGTAATAGCGAACCTTCATCAGAGAGGCTAAACACAATATGGACGTAACGTTGGAGCGCATCTATCTGCAATTTTTGGTTACGCTTCGCATCTATTTGTCCTTGAAGCAGGTTAATAACTCCCTCTGCTAATTTTTTTTCTTCAATCCCACCGTCTTGATGATAACGATCTACTGTAGCTAAAAAATTATAAAATAACTGCCGTAATTCATTTTCACTCAGTTGGTAAGGCAGACTTTTGTAGAACTCATCCATGTATTATCCTCCTTATGGGACCATCTCTCCTGCATGTTACCATATGTTGGAGTTAAAACTGCCCGTTAGTTGAACGAAGTTAGCCTATTAAATGATCCCGACGCTTGTATAACGACATAGGTCGTTATACAATGTAAAAGAGGTGAAAGGCATGGACAAAGAGATTTTGAAAGGCAGCATCGACATACTTCTGCTCTCCGTTATAGCTCGTAAGGATACTTACGGCTACGAGATTGTCCAGCAGTTGAAAGTTCTCAGTCGAGATACGTATCAAATGAGCCAAGGGACACTCTATCCTGCACTCAAAAGGCTTGAGAACAAAGAACTGCTTCGATCCTATTGGGTCGACAACGACGTAAGCGGACGGAGGAAATTCTACACGCTTACGGAAATAGGACGGGCGGAGTTGACCGACAAACTGGCAGCTTGGGATCAAGTACATTCACTTATCCAATCGTGCAGAAGGGCGGGCTTTGCATGAATGACTTTGATACATATTTAACGCATATTCTTAAGAATGTTGATGCTTCGTCGGAAACAAAGAATGACCTGTACGAAGAGTTCCTCGATCATCTGGAGCAACTACGTAAGAGCTATGTCGCAGAAGGCGCGCTAGATACGCATGCGATTAAGCTGGCAATTGCCGATTTCGGTGAATCGGGCTTGTTAGGCGGACTGATCAACAAAGCGATATCACCAAATCGCAAATGGCTGCAATCCTTGACGTGGTGCGTCTTCGCAGCTTATGCGATAGTCGTTGTTTACCAACTGCTTTTGAACCAGATGCGGCTTCAAGATCGCCGTTACATATTGCAATGGGCACCTCATCCTAACTTGACTCCATTTCGCAGCATACTGCAATACGCCAACGGTTTCCAACATTACAATTTCGATACTTGGTTCTTTAATCTATTCGGCAACGTCTTGCTCTTCGTTCCTCTAGGTTTTCTACTGCCGATCTTGTTTGTTCATGTACGGCGGTTCTTATTAATCATCACCTGGACGTTGATTGCCAGTCTCGTCATCGAGCTGACCCAACTCGGGGCACGGCTCGGATTCTTCGACGTTGATGATCTCATCCTGAACGTTCTCGGCGGTGCAATTGGATACACAGTGTGGAGAATGATCGTTGCGGGTTGGCGGATTACGTTAGGGAAGATCCGTCCTTCACTGGACTAATTGAATTAAAAAAAGCACATCGAATCTAACTATTAGCTTTACATGACCGCCGATCTTTAAGGCGGTCTTTTCGTTGTGCTATCGTTTCCCGTTAGTGCAATGATTACCACAAATTTGTGTTATCGCATGGAATACGCAACGATGATTCTTCAATTGTTGAATTTTCTGATCTGCATAATCAAGGAGGTAAACCTTTTCCTGACAAGTTTGAATTATCCTTAGCCGTTTATATGAATGGGGTAGCTGAACCGTTCAATATTGCTATTCCTGTTAGTAAAAAATACGACAAGCAAGCAAATATTGCAGCCCAATATCAACCGCCACTTTGGATTCCCCCACTATCTCCGCGTTTATTTCAGATTAAATTGTAACTATAAATGTATAAACGCCCAATACATCGCCATTTGATTTAAATGCTTTAACTTGGGCTGTTCCTTCACCAATCATAGTTGCTTTTATTACCACTTAGTGAAGACGTTCATATCTTCCATCGTACAGCCTCTTACCACGATACGTTTACCCCCTCAGACGTAGCCATTCATCAATATATTCGTTCTTCATTCATCTTGTCCTTTTTCAGCTTCGACTTCACAAAAAAACGGAATTCTCTTTGGATCCCGCAGCTCGATCAGTCGGGAGGACCGAGCGAACGACCGGCTCTAATTCGGGCAAAGGCGCCCGATTAAGAGCCGGTAGGTTCCATCGCTTCTCTTTACCTCGTTTGCGTTCCGATGCAGGGCACGCGGCCATCATTCCCACTACGCTGCCGCTGCGTTTCAATCATGGCCACGCCGGGAGCACGGCATCCTGTCTGGCGACAGCATGCCGCAAAGCCGCGGGCAAAGCGAAGAAGTAAGGGCGGACGGCAGCCAGCGCGGGAGGGAAGCCGGCGCAGGCGAGCCGCAGCTGTTACGTTTCAAGGCCCACATTCGGGTTATAACGAAATCCGTCATCCTAGCCAACCGCATCGAACCTTGCCGTGCAAGGGCGGCTTATCTACTATCGCCGGCCCTGGCGGGCAGACCCTTGCACGGCAAGAACCGAATACGGTGATCATGGCTCTGACGGCTTCGTTATACGAATGTTTGGCTCCTTGAAAACTAAATCAGCTTCTTCACGCAGTTCGCCAGCGGCGGCGTCCTGTGCGCACCACCGGCAAGACCTTAAAGAAATCCACTCATTGCCGCTCGGGCTAGACCGGCAATCGTTGCCGAATGGGGGGAAGCTCAATTCACCACTACATGTAGGAGGATGATCTAATATGATGAGATTCGCGGTTTTGAACAGCAATCGGCTTGTGGAATTAGTGGTTCATGGTTTTCGGGATGCGGAGGCGTTCCGGGACGAGCAAACGGAGCCGGGCGACGAATGGAGCATTATGCCCATCATGACGATGCAAGAGTTTCTGCTAATCTCGAAGGATTTTTGCGGGTTTACGGAAGGACGGCCGACGGTTCTCTATTATGACCCAGCACGCGGTACGGTCCTGGGTTACGTGTATTTGATCGGTTCCTGGGACGAGTTCCAGTTGTGGAGCGGTAGGCGGTACCGCGATTATTTCACGCCTGTTCCAACGGGGGGATTTCGCGGACCCGGTACCCGATCATCCTGGATTGTTTGACGACGGGGCTGCGCCGGAGTCTGAAGACGCTGGCAGCCAGCCTGACCGGGAAGACGTTTGCACCAACGAAACGATGAGGGGGAATTGAAACTTGAAAACGAAAATGCAAATGCTTCGAAGCATTTCAGTTCTAATGCTGATGGTCAGCGGCACGGAAGTGGCAAAGAGAGCCGAAGCCGTCATGAAGGAGCAGCTGGCGCGCACGACGCGCAAGCAACTAGAAGCCCTATACGACGAGCTGCAGCAAGAGCTTAGAGATGGCTTTATCCGGCGAGGATTAAGCCGTGTGTAGGTTCATTTTAAGGCAGCAGGGCTTTGGACCAGAATGTTCACGGTGTTGATAGTAAAGCATCTTAATGCTATTCGAGAGGATGAAGCCAGTTGCCCAAAAAAGGACCGCGCACGTTTTACGTTGTCTTCGCAAAGGACAAGAACGGCACGATTTTGCTGGTCGGGATCTATGGCCGCTGGGACGTGGCTTTTGATGAAGCTCAGCTGCAGCGGACATGGGGGCATAGTACGGCAATGCGGGAACTGGTCAATAACACGCGGTATACCTGCGTCATGGATCGCCTGATCTGGACCGCACCAAGCAATGAAGCAGGACTCTGCGAACAGGAGCGATTGTCATGATATTGAAATGGACTGTATTTGCATTTGGCCAGTGCACACATTGGAAGCCTGCCGTTCCGGCAACCTTGCACTCGAGCAGAGATACCCGAATTGCGAGGCACAGTTAGATAAAGTGGATCACCTGGAAGGCCAAGAAGGATTTGAGACCGCGTAAATCTGTATCACTTGTCAGGATGATGGTTTCTACATGAGCAAGGTCAACAAATAGGAGGGATTTCTATGGGAGAGATCGTGAAATGCTTGTACAACGTGGCCATTTGGGACGAAGAGGAAGGGGAGGATCCAAGCGTCTACGGATATGCGGTTGTTGCTGTTGACAGTAGGGAAGCTGAAGAGATCGCTATGCGAAATCACTTGGATGAATACGGCGAAACCGAAAACGCGAAAGTCGATGATGAGCTGACCTATGAAATCAGCTGCGCGCCGGATAAGGATGGCCATCTTTATATGGTTATGATCGCGAAGCAACTGAAGTAACCCATTTTGGTCGGGGCATTGTGTCCCAACGATCGATTGAGAGCTATGACGGAATCCCGGTAGCGAGCTGCCCGGCTTGCCAGCGCACAGATCAAGATAAGCGTTGGGACATGTCTTCAGTCACGATAGTGAATTCGCGCAAAGCCGTGCTTTTATTCTCAAGAAGACAGGATGCTATCGGTTCGTTGCGCCTAGGACTTATTGAACCCGATGAAGCAGAGCAAGCCATTAAGGAGATGGAACTGAATAGGATAAATGGATACAGAGGCCAGGGAAATCGGTTTCCAAGGCCTCTTATTTTTGCTGTGGTTGCCTGTTAAAAAATGGTTTTGTTGATGCATTTATTTATGCCCTGCAATCCCAAAGGAGCGAATCGGATTCGAGAGGTAAGCATGGCGAGCCCTAAAAGTCCGTGCGCCGGATTTTCGTGCTTATATGGTAACCCAGCTAACCGCTGGCTTTTGAATTTTTACCAGCTGCCGCACGGCTATTGCAAAAAGAAGCCATCGCTGTCGCGCTGCCTCGATGTAATAGGCCGCAGTCAAGCTGGAATCGCAATTTGACTATCAGCGGCCCAGTGATTTGCGTTTCATTTCTATCAGTTCATCTACATTTTTTAGTTCTATTTTTCCAATCCCTAATTCAATTAATTGATTAATGATGTCCTCATCAGAAGATAGGATGGTAATTTTCCCATCTTTTGTGTTGATTACGCCAATCTCCATGAAGCCATCAGGCGGTACAATGCGTTTATAAAGCACATGCAGTTTATTCCAGCCTATGTCTGATATATTACTATAGACAATAATTTTTTCTTTTTTTGCGATAAAATGATTTTCTCCAAGTGAGCCAAATACACGATAGTCATTTGGTAAAATTAGACTGTCACTTGAGGACTCCCTGTAATCAGTTAATATTTTTTTTGTACAATCAGTTAGAAGAATAATTGAAACTAAGATTAGCAATAGATACCTCAAATTTTTAATCGCTACATTCATGAGTTTCCTCCCTCAAACACATCGCTGATTGCACCTTATATTGGAATCCGATCGTTTGTTTTTAAGCTATTAGCTAGAATCGCGTAATGAAAAAATGGAGCAGTTGCCGCCGGCAAATTGCTCCAAATTGCGTCGTACCCGTTAGCGTAGTAGATTGCAAGAAAGAATAGCTATTATGGCTCTCTTCTTCCTACAGAAATGATATATGCGGCATTTTGAATATCAAAACTTTGAGTGACAGTAATTGAGGCAGATTTCTTTACCTCAGGCAAATTCGGATACATCGGTCTGGAATAGGAATCGGTAGAAAATCCACTTTTGTTTTTAAATACGACCAATGGATGAATGTCAGATTTTCCTTCTGGAATATCTTCACCAGATATATTCCGGGCAGTTATAGACAACGAATGCGGAGTCAATTTAAAGGAACTTAGATCAAACGCACCGTCTACATGACCGGAAGTGAAATCATTGCCTTCAAAATCTTTAAATGGCTGCCCAACTGCCACACGTTCATCCGTGATATGAAGTAACTGCAGTTTATTATCCCATTTATATTTTACATCCGAGTAATCCAGAAACAATTGGATCGGCAAAAACATTGCGCCGCCTCTTAACATCGGTACTGTATCCATTGTAATCACTTTGCCGTCAACTGTGGCGAGTTTTGAAGCGATGGTTAATTGAAACGTATGGTTCAGTAAAGCTACGGTAGCTGTTTTAGTCGAGTTCTCATAAGAAACAGTTCCACCCATCAAGTCTTGATTAGCGCGCAGCGATAAAAGCAAACGGTTATTGGCATCGACAAATGGAGGAGAGGGCTGGGTATATAGAATATAGTAGTTACCGATCTTTAGATGGATCGGGATACCGCCTTGTCCTTCCGCGTGTACAGTGTTCGCTGCTGTGAAGACAGCAATGCAGGCGAAACATAAAATAAACGCCTGTAGTGCTCGTAATTTCATCGTTCATCTCATCCTTTCAAGTAATACAATTTTATAGTGCTGGTGGCAATCAGAATGGTGTAAATTAATGCTCCACATACAATTTCCCATTTATCCCCTATACGCTATTACAATGAATTTGTTGCGCTAATTTGCCCGTTAGCATAATGAAAAAGGAACAGTTGCCGGCGGCAAGCTGCTCTATGGTGCATTCAACTAATGTTCCTCGTTAGCATAATGAATTTTTATGAACAACACATTACCCTCTCCTTATTGCGAAGGAAAGAATTCCAGAGAGCCACCTGAATGTTTTACCCTAATGCCCCACAGCTGCACCTTTATTTTTCACGGTTCAATATGTTTTTCAGTCTACTACTTAATTCTCACAAGGGACTTGTCACAAATCGACATCAGGTTTTGTTATAAGTATCAAAGGGGGATGAACGAAACAAATGAATAAGCAGCAAGAAGTGAATGAGATAGACATCAATAGTGTCGTATACCGTGTTCAACGCGGCGACACCGAAGCCTATGCCCTTGTTATTCAACATTTTCAGCGCAAACTATTTCTCTACTGCTACTATCTGCTTGGAGGTCGAGAAGAAGCGGAAGATGCCGCACAGGAGATATTCATTCGCGGGTTCATCCATATTGGTAGCTATACGCCTGGGTCGTCTTTCTCTGCCTGGCTGTACAAAATTGCACACCATCATTGCATCAACCTCTTGAAGAAACGAAGCCGCAGCTTGAAGTTTTGGGCGGGCTACCGCGGGAAGGACGAGGCGGACCACGAGGAGCGTTACACGGATTACATTCATGAGCTGCTCGCATGCCTGAACAGCGAAGAACACAAAATCTTGTTGTTGCGCGCCTTGGAGAACTATTCCTATGAGGAGATCGCTTCGATCATGGACCTGAAGCCTGCCGCTGTGCGTAAAAAATACGAAAGACTTCGCAAGAAACTTAAGCAAACCCAGGGAGGAACTACATATGAGTATGCCATCAAGCACGGAGGATAGAGATTTCACACGCCTGCAGGCTATGATCCACAAGACGGAGGTCGAAGTGGATCTTGTGGAGCGGACGATGAAGCGCTTGTCAGCGAGTGCGGGAATAGGGTTAGGTTCAGAGGCAGCGGGCACGCCTTGGCAAAAGGGGGGAAAACGGATGCAGACGAGGAAGAGAATGACCGGCATTACAGCCGCCGTAGTGATAGCCATAATTGCCATCGCAGGTACTGGCTTTGTGTCTCCCACGATGGCAGCGTCGCTCAAGCATATTCCCGGCCTCACCTCCCTGTTTCACGTCGCAGGCGATCTCGGGCTTAGGACAGCAGACGAACAAGGGCTTGCTACCATGCAAAACGTAAGTGTTACACATGGCAACGTTACTTTGCGGGTGCCGGCTACGATTTATGACGGTACGCGTGTGTCTGTCGGCCTTGAGCGCGAAGTGACGGCTGAGGACGGAGACGGGAACGGACGGTTAACGAGCCATTCAGCAGAAGGGGACAGGCCGCAGATGGATGCTTCGTTGCAAAGTGCGTTGAATGGAACGGAACTGTACATCAACGGAGAACCACTCGGTGTTTACGGGTCATCTGTAGGAGCAAACATCGGTGGTTTCTACACCCAACCGGGCCAGGATCGTAATTCCGCCATTTTGCAATTCTCGGATGTGAAGAACCAGGGTGGGAAACCATTTCCTGATAAGTTCGAGCTCACTTTGCGCACCGAGGTCGCAGGTGTGGACGAGCCGTTCGAGCTGAAGATACCGGTGGAGAAGAACACGAAGGACAATGTGGTAATGACGCCTGCCGTGAGCCGCGACTATGGAGATTTGGGAGTAACAGTAGAGAAGATCGAGCTCACTCCAATCACCACTGATGTGACGCTTCGCATCGTTCTGCCTGAAGGCCAGGCCATCTCTTCGACGCCGCTCGTCCGGTCGCTTGGCTACGATCTGTTCGATGAGAACGGGCATAGATTGCAGCCGGTGTCAGGCAATGGATGGCACGCTTCCGACGGGAACGTACTAACCGAGGATATGCGATTCGAGCCCTTCGCCTCGCTACCGAAAACGATTACGATCAGACCATATGAGTATGTCTATCAGAATAAGGGCAGCAATCTATTCAAGCTAGATGCGGAAGGGAAAGTAGTCGTCACGTACATTCCGGAGCTGGAGTTTACGCTGCCGGTTAGTCAGTAGATCAAAAAAAAACATATCTCTAAGAATTGCTTGGTGAACGGACTATGATTTGCAAGTTAAGAAAGAGTGGTTGTTCGGAAAGTCATCACGTTGACTTTCCGAACAACCTAATATGGTTGAAGGCACAGGTTGTTTGGCTAGATGCGAAATGAGGGAAAAAATTACGGATGTTGTATTATGCTGCCCGTTAATGTAATGAAGCCGCCTGTCTTGCCGGCAGCTTGGTCATAGTTGTTTATTGAGTTATCCTTTCCCTCTAGCTTAATCATTGTCGCTAGCTTTAACTGGTTTTATGAAGTTGTTGTCTCTCCAGAGACTTGCACCGATGGTACAAGCAGCTCGAAGAAGCCTGAAAGGTCTGGCGCACCGGATGTATGGTCTCCGCCGACCGTATCTCGATTACCTGCGATCACGAGCGTGCCATCCTGCTTCAATCCAAGTGTATAAAACGTCGTGGCATCGATCTCCACAATTTCTCGCCAGTCGTCTACGTTACCTTGGCCGTGGGAATTATCGCCTGTGAAGACGACGGTTCCGTCCCGCTTTAACCCGATGGTGTGATCCCAATCCGCGGCGACTGCGACGATGTCTTTCCATTCCCCGACGTTGCATTCCCCGAACCTATTTGTTCCTGCGGCAACGACGGTGCCGTCCCGCCTCAAACCGACGATATTATGCTCTCCGGCGGAAATTGTCGCGATGTTCGTCCATTGTCTTGCTTCATCCAACGCCGTCTTCATCTCGAGTATGAGGTCGTTACCTCCAGCGATGACCACAGTGCCGACTCGCTTCACACCGGCTATGTAGGAACGAGATTCCGCAATGGTTACAATGTTGTTCCAATCGTTTATAGATGTAACTTCTTTCGGAACCATATGCGAGCTGGCGGCACGCACGGTGCCATCCTCGAACAGCGCGACTGCACTCATCGGATAGTGGCCCTCGTACGCGGCCACGTGTTTCCACTCTTGTGTCGCCTTAATGACCGGAATCATCGTGCCAGTCGAAACCACTTGACTATTTTCAAGCTCTCCAATAGTGACGGGATCCGTCGTGACAACGTCCCCAATTTCGTTAATACTGGTTAAATAGCCGTCGAACGCAGAGATTGTCATAACCGAACGCCAGTTGTTCGCCCCCGTCGCACTCCCCGCTGCATCGAGTTCCGAGACCGTACCATCGCTCTTGATCGCCGCAATATGATAATCGCCGTCGGCCGCGATCGTTCTCCCGTTCATGATATTGTACAACTGTGACCTTAAGTTTAAGCTATTTTTATAATTCCCGATTTCAGCTAATACACCGACTGCTTGCGGATAGCTATGATTCTCTATCAAGTCCAGCGCGTTGCGATAAGTGTCCTCATCCTTGCTATTTCCCTCGCATCCAACCATCAAGACGAGTGCCAAAACGATGCCGATGCGAACACCTCTATTCACGGATCCATTTCCACTATTTAATTTGCGCTCCTTTTTATGACGCATTCCGAGTCTCCTTTAGCAACAGTCATTTATATTATTGACGTGTCGGGTAATCAATTGTTCAACTTCACAATACTGCCCCAATAGCTTAATGAGGCCACCCGATAAATCCCTCGGTGGCCTCATGATGTGTTCTTTGTGTTATCGTACCCGTTAGCTTAACTGATCTACGTTTTGTTTATATGTTGCAGTCACAACGCAAATCAGAACGCTTAGCACACCACAGAGTATATATGAAAGCGTGTAATACGACGCTGCTTCACCACGTATGAACATCATCGTTGAAATTCCATTCATCGATCCGTCACCGCCACCAAGCACTAATAGATACCCGATGAAGAATATCAATAAGCGTTCGCTAATAACTGGAATCAGACTTATTAATACTGCACCTGACCGTTTATTTACAAAAAACCTTTTTACGTAAAAGCCTGCAATTAGATACGGAACTATTATTAAAGGTGTCCCAACAAACATACCAGCTCTATACAAATTATGATCGATGGGCTGCTGAAAGATGGTTCGATACAATATCGAACAGGTAAACAGCGTTAGAAAATAGCATGACGTAATGACTATCCAGCCTCCTACATACTTTGCCAACATGTTTACCACCTTTCATCAACTCAACATACGCTGATACGAAGATTACTGATACAACCACTCTGCTTACATCAATGGATACCCAATAGTATTATACACTTTTTTCCACAAATGTTTGTTCAGTTATCGTGTCCCGTTCGTATTAGCGTAATCTGCCCGTTAACGTAACGAAAGGCCACCAGATTAGCACCCCTCATGATATTGACCTATCGGCCCCCTAATAGGATAGAACATTACATAGAACATGATTCCGGTCACCGAATTATTCCGTTCCTCGTCGCAACCTTGCTCATCCAGGCAGCGTCTATACGTTCGATAAGGCGAACAAGGACTGTCGGACAACCGGGCAGCCGCATTCAAACACAGAATGCACCGAGGAGGAGGAGTAATGATGCAGCGAAATATACAAACACGCAGACGCGGAATAATCGTCCGCGCTGCGCTTGCTGCGGCAGCTGCCACGACGCTGGCCTCAGGAGCAGCCGCTTATGCAGCGCCTACCGTAACGGACGTTCAATATCATTATGTGTACACAAATGCAGGCACGGGCGAGACCTTTTTTAATGTGATGGAAAATATGAACGACGATACTTGGAAGGGGCGCGTGCTTCTACAAACGAAGGATGGGCAATGGGAGATGCTCCCTGATGAAATCGCCGGTTTGTCCCAGCCGATTCAGAGCCCTTACGCCGCCAGTTATTCACAGGTCCTGTCGCTGAAGCGATTCGACGATGCCTACTATGACCCGGAGGCGGCTGAGTTGGTAATGGGAAGTCTGTATCAGAACTCGCCGAGTGGGAAGTGGGGCTTCAAGTATATCTTCCATTTCGATAAGTTTCCGGCAGAGGGTGGATATAGCAAGGGCTATGGGTATATGAAGAGGGTTGCCGTCCTGCTGAAAAACAACCAGAACGGCGTCATTCGCCAAATCGGCGACCTTCCATCCATGCCGCAGTATTTCTGGCTTCCGGACGGCTCGCTGATGGAGCAGCGCTTCAGCAAAGCGGACCGGCAGAACGAAATTGTCCGGATCAACCCGGATAACGGTCTGGCGAAGCGGCTCATGCTCGGCTCGCTTGAAGCGTACAGCAGTGGACAAAAAGAGATGTTGTTCACGCGCAATGAACCGACGCGCACACCGCAAATCTATGATTTTCGGACAGGGAAAATTCGCCCTGCCGGCAAGGGCGAGGCTAATGCGCTGAGGGAGAGTTATCAGAGCGCCCAAACGAGTCCCAGCGGCAAGCCGGAGGCGCCCGCAGTTCCGGCCGACCTGGATATCGACGCGCTGCCAGTGATGGAGACGTCATCCCGTCAGCTATTTGAAGCAAATGTGTTGGTGGACGGCAAAACGATTCCGGTACCGTATAGCTTCTTCGGTCTGGACTTCAAGCTCTACGTGCCGGTGCAGCCTATTGCCCAGGCGCTTGGCTGGAAGCTGACCAATCTCCCGGGAGACGAATACAGCTATTCGATTAAGACGAGTCATCAAGAACTGTTTGTGGACAAGACAAACAGCCTGATGTATAACAGCCGTTTGTTCGTCAGACTGGACGCCATACAGGCCGCCGGCTACACGAATTCCGGCATTCAGTGGATTCAACCGGCTGACAATCACAGTTAAGTATTACTCGTCTCGTGTCTGCCGCACCAACAAGGCCCCGCCGAACTCCGGCAAGAGCCTTGAATTTAATTTTGAGAAGAAGAAAAGGAGTTGCCGCGGCAGCTCCTTTGTCAAATGTCTTTCATTAGCTATTTCGTTCTCGTAAGCGCAGAGCTAATCTTTAGTTTCTACACGATGTTCCTTTGCATCTTCTTTTCTTATTTCAGCTATTGTTTTACCGGTAAGCGCTGCTCTTCTAATTAATGCTTCTTCTGGACTTAAAAAAGTTACTTTTTGTTCCCCAGCCGTAGCATTAGGATACGCTCTTTCTCCACCTACGATTCCTCCCGGACCAATTGAAGAAGGCATCATATATTTCGCTTCGAATTCTTCTATCAGTTCATCCCTTTTATCTCTCCCTACAAGAATCCAGGTTTCGTCTTGATATCTCGTTGACATCAATTTTTCTGCTATATCTACTCTTATGCCTTTACTAAGCGGTGTGAATCCTAAACAACCTGTAAGTATAATCAAGCTTGTAAGTGCTATAATCATTCGTTTTACATAAGAGCTCATGATCCGGGCCTCCGCCTTATTCATCAGGATGTTTGCTACTTCCCATTATTTGACGCTAGTGGAACGAAATTGTTGCGTCAGCCTGCTTGTTGGCTTAACGCCTTGTGCCTGTTTTAACTTTAATTACACCGTTTATTCTCCAGAGACGGATGGCAGGGAGCCGTTGACCAGCTCTCTTTCTTTTTTGCTTATGCTCATCTTGGATTGTCTGCATGGGTCTTCCTCGCATCACTCGTGAGCACTTAGTGTTCCTTCTGTGCCTATGCTTCACTTTGATTGTCGTTCATGTTCATTTCCCACCTGCAGGTTTCGTCTTACTCCTTTTGGATCCCCCAGCTCGTTCAGTCGGGAGGACCAAGCGAACCACCGGGTCTACGCCAGGCAACCCCGGTCTGGCTTAGACCTGGTAGGTTCCATTGCTCCTCTTTTCCTCCTTTGCGTTCCGAAGCCAGGCACAGATCGTCGTTTCCACGCCGCGATATGCTAACGGGTACGATAGTTGAATGGAGACGCAACGGCAGCCGGCAACACGATCGGCTGCCGTTGTCCATTGAAGTAACGGGCAGGATACGTTAATCATCTCATTAACTAGAAAATCATTCATATAGTTTTTTTGTGCTATAATCTTCCATATTAGAAAGGATTGAGAACAATGTAGTCGGGCATAGTTCGGATTCTCGAGCGAGATCTCCACCTATCTTTCCCTAAACTGTTATCTGTGAAAACTATTAGTCTGTTTGATAATAAGAAGTTTATAAGAGGGGGAAGACGTTTAATGTGTGTACCTGTTGAAATTCGGCAAATGATGCAAACTGACATCGAGTTGGTTTTTAATGGATTGTCTGGTCATGATGTTAGTAAACCTCTGGATTATATCGAGAGATGTTGGAGGGAAAATTCAAGCCAAGAAAGAACAACATTTTTGGCTCTATGCAACGATGAATTTGTTGGATGGGGACATCTTGTTTACAAGCCAGAATACGCATTTTTTATGGTTAATGGGATTCCCGAAATCCAAAATTTTGACGTAATACCGCCATATAGGAAACATGGTGTGGGTTCTAAATTAATAGATGCCATCGAAAGGTATGCTTTTGATACGTATGATGTCATTGGTATTGGGTTCGGACTTTATGCTGATTATGGCACTGCACAAAGAATGTACATTAAACGTGGCTACATTCCTGACGGCAGAGGATTTATGTACAATAACTTACCTGTTGTTCCCGGTAGCGTCGTTCGGGCGGACGATGATTTAGCTTTATTTCTTACTAAAGTAAAGCCAGAATAAGGTATTGAATTTTAGCCGCCTGCCCATGATAAAACTTTTCTTTAGCCGCCGCCGCCAACCAATGTCGGGTGACAAGAACATTATCTCATTAAAAGCCGCGAATATCGCGGCTTTTTGTATTTATGGGATCAAGTTCTTGTCAAAACCAAATGACAAGAACTTGATCCCATTACCGAAATTGACAAGAACTTGATCTCATTCCCGCGAACAGCTTGGAATTCGCATTAATGAAGCATCAAGCGAGAAATAACCGGCCGCGCTACGTTGAACTAACGGGCAGGTTAATGTAACTTTATGGTAAAAGGTACGTCTAATAAGTGCGGGTAGGAATAAAAGGCTAAAACTGTTAGAGCTATTCCGGTTAATGCAAACATCATTACTATCTTTTTTTTTCATAAAACTACATTCTCCTTAAATTTTAGTATTGCATCGTTGGAGGGATGAAATTCCTTGATATTCAAAAAAATTATTGTTGCTATTGTATCGTCCATATTCATTACCATTTTATTTTCTTTCTTTGCTTCAACTCCAAAAAACTTGTTTTTATCAAATATCCCATTTCTTTATTTATATGTAGCTCCGCTTACAATACTAATTGGAGTACCATTTTCTACATTGTTCAGTTATCTGGCAACAAAATCTAAGCAACCAATAGCGACATCCTTAGCACTTCATGTACTTTTTGCATTACTTTTCATATTGGTAAGTCCTTCATTTATTTTTGTTTCCATCCCCTCCTCTCTATGTTTCTTTTTTGGTGATATACTTTGGGGTTTTGCTAAAAGGTGAAATGATCAAGCTGACCTATGCACCGAGTGGGCTCATTATTCAACTAACTGGGAACGATAGCAAGACTGCCGGCAGTATCAGACAAGCGATAAATCAATGATTGCCAATAGAAAGCAGCTTGTGTAAAGAAGGGTGGAATCAACATCGTGAATAAAAAAGCAATCCTCGTTGTTGTTATTACTTTCTTACTTTGCGGGGCGATCTATTTATTTTTCTCTGGCCTGCCTACCGCTAAGCGAAACATGGCCAACGACGTAAAAGAGTACCTTGTCACAGAGCAACATTCAGCTAACGGGCACGAGATAGCACAATGCTGAAGGGCTGCCGTGTGGCAGCCCTTCGCTACGCTAACGGGCAGTTTAGTTCCAATATGTGGTACTATTGCTTGTGGGGTGATTACTTATGAGTTGGTTACAAGGAGGGCCATTTTTAGAAATTAGTTTTATTATGAATGAACCAACCAAGATAGAAAAAGTCGTCTCTGAGCTGGAGAATTGTGACGTTAGAATAGAAGTTCACAATCCTACGGAATACCTCCAACAATACTACGAAGGCTTTCTTTATGACGAAGACGATCATAACAGTGTAATGATTCATCATATAACACTTAACTTAACTGTTCATACTACCCGACAGCGGAGAGCTTTACTTTTTGTTGAGAAAATAAGTTCCGATCTATTATCATTTTCTATTTGTTTTTATGGTGCTTCAGTTGATGCTCTGGAGTGGGATCAGCCTGGGATAAAAGGTGAAGAGTTAGATGAGTTCATACTTCTCTTGATCTCAATGTATAGGATGTTAGGTTTTATTGTTGGCGGACTAGCTATAGAAGAGGATATCAAGGGTCTTTTTAATGTTGATGAAGGATGGCCAAATGAACAATATAACTTAGCTAATCTTAATTTTAAAGATAACCTACAAAAATTCCAGGCCATCCTAATTGGGCAGACTTTAAAGGGCAAAATACCTGATAATAAATATACGCTAATTGATAATTCAGGTCTGCTTTTTCTAAACGTGCGAACTTAGCTTTGAGCTAACGGGCACGTTAGTTCAACAAGCACGAAATTAGTCGATTAGGAATGATCAGCTTTGGTTATCCGGATAGCTTGGTCCAAAGCTTAAATCACTCCTTTATATAGGAGGGTTAAATACGATGAGGCAAAAATGTCCATGTTGCGGTTATTATACTGTAGAGAGTGAAGATGAAGTTATTGTAGATATTTGTGATGTTTGCTATTGGCAATACGATATTGTTGCACATGAGATACCTGATAAAAGTATTGGTGCTAATCACATTTCATTAAATCATGCCAGAGAAAATTATAAGCTCTATAGCGTATGTCGGAAAGAATTTCGCAACCAAGTTAGAGAACCGGTAGAAGAGGAGTTGCCTGAAAATAATAAGGAATGACACGTTGGGGAGTAAACTAACGGGTACGATAGTTAAAAAGGGGAATGTGAAAAACTTGAATCCAAATGATGTATCCAGTAAAGATGAGTTGGTCGCATTTCTTCATACATTGCGACATGATCTAACTGATAACGTTGCGAGTTGGGAGAACCGAACACTAGAAGGCTTTTTAGAAGCTATGGCAGCATGGTTAGACGATTCTGACACTAATTCTAATACGCTTAGTTGGAATCTGTTTGCAACCTCTTTATTGGCTGGTAAGGCATATGAGTGAAAAAAGTCATTGAGCTAACGGGTAACGTTAGTTCAATACACATTACAGAAGAAGGCAGCCAATCGGCTGCCTTTGTTGTTCTTTGCAGATCAGCAACGAGTAAAAGAAGGATACTTACCTAAATTGACGAATTTTCCAGTAATCCAAAATTCTAGGAGCGAAATTTATGAGCGAGATGTCATTGGAACAACGGCTTTTGATAGTATCAGAGACCATAAGATTGACCGAGAAAGCATTTGTCCATTGGGAAAATGCGACTATTCGGTCGGAAGAACTCGGAGACGTGTCTGAGGAATTCTTTGGAAAAGCTGCGATAGCTAAACGACGTGTCGACTTCCAGATGGTTATGTGGGAGTATTTCGGAAAGCTTCGTAATGGTCATTCGAATTATTTCGACCAAGCAGCGCCATTACCATTTGGAGGAATGTTTAACTTTTCTCTGCAGGAGTTAGAAGGAGAATGGTGCGTGAGAGAAGATCGTTCCGGCTTAATGGAGCCGGGGGACTTAGTGAGGTCGATTGGGGAGATTTCGCTACCGAATTGGTTGGACAATCTTAGTCACTTTACGGGCATTACCGATTGGCGATCGATGAGTATTCGAATTCCTTACTATCTATCGTATCTCCTCACTGAAGAGCAGGTCGAAGTAAAAATAGTAGATCAACAAGGCACGTGTCGGGCTGTTACCATTCACCGCGCCCCTCTAGACTTTGATGCTCTGAATCGAGGAGACACGACAGGGAAGTGGCTCCTGAGTGAGGAGGTCGCATTTATTCGGATCCCGAGCTTCAACCATCCGAAGTTTGAAGAGACGGCATTGACATTTCTAGAAAAGTTTCGCGATGCTACAGCAATTATTATAGACATAAGAGGTAATAGCGGTGGCTCGACTCCAAGTGCACTTACGCAGCATCTCATGGATCATCCATATAGGTGGTGGACTGAACGAGCGCGTCATCCTGAATTCTTGAGTCAACGACATCAGCAAGCGGAGATACGGTTCGCGCCAGACTTTAGTTATGCTGAATGTAGAAGTGATTATACCGATCCTGCTGCCGGAATTCTACCGTATGCAGGAAAGTTGATATTATTAGTGGATCGTTTTTCTGGATCAGCCGCCGAAGACTTTGTTATGCCTTTTCTGGATAATGGCAGGGCGACGATCGTCGGAGAGCGTACTTTTGGATCGACCGGACAACCAGTCTTCAGAAACTTCGATAACAATAATATCATCGTGACGGTTGGTGCTATTCGTTCCTTTTTGCCTAGCGGTGATTTTTTCGAGGGGATCGGTATTGTCCCGGACTTTGAGGTGAGAATGCGACGAGAGGATGTCTACCAAGAACGGGATGTTGCATTGGAGAAAGCATTAATAATACTTCAGCAATAGCCATTGGCTAACACTTAGGTCGGCATTATACTAAATGGGTACTATAGCTCAATACAACACAGCAGCCGAACAGGTCTTGGGGGCAATTGTCTTATAAGACAGGAGAGAAATGGATAAAGCAATGGGCTGAATTATAATGAGCGAGAGCTAACCAGCAGGATTGTTATATACTTGGATTAATTCGGTATTGGCGTCGAGGAGGTTACTTTAATGGAATTTTTTCTTTTTAGCGCAGTATACCTGGTACCGTTATTTAGTTTTCTATTTGTAGTTACTTTGCTGAAAGCCATTGAAAAAATAGTAAATAAAAGACGTTACGGCACAGAGATGTTTTGGAGTGGCGTCTTTTTTTCCTTGGCTATGTGGTCAATTAGCGTATCCTCATCGTTGAACTAACGGGAAACGATAGTTCAACGCATACACATGAGTAGCCGGCTAGGTCCTATAAATGTTAGGACTACACTTCGCCACGGGATAGCATTAGAATGATTTCAGTCAAGAAGATGGATTCAACCCTAATGAAACTGATCATAGGCGAGGTATGGTATATGGACTTTGTAGTGATGACTCCAGTTTTTTTATGGTTCCTAGTCATTGTTTCTTTAACCGCTTTTCGCAGGAGTCGCAAGATTGGCATCCAATGGATACTTATAGGTATCCTTTGGATTACATTTGGTTATTTAGATATTTCCAAAGGCGATATGCTAGAGTGGGACATTATTGGTTTAATTCAACTCTCAATAGGCTTTTTCATAATAACGAAATCGCGTTAGTTGAACATTAGGGCTGCCAACTTGGCGGACCTCCGTTACGTTAACGGGCAGGATAGTTAAACATCTTAGAACAGCTTGCCTGGCTGCAGATGCTCTTTTCGTTACTTGACATAATCGATTCTTTGACAAAATATAAAGTAGTTGATATTAGTATCTGATTATCAAAGGAGATCCGCAACAATGAAGTATTTTATAATAACGGGTACATCAAGGGGCATAGGAGAAGCAATTGCTGAACAATTAATCTCATCTGAGCACTTTTTGTTTTGTATCTCACGGGAAAGAAATGACAAGTTACTAAGTAAACATAACAATATGGAGTATCATGAATTCGATCTACAACATATTAATCAGATAGAAGGTTTGTTGGATCGTATCTTTAGTTCAATAGACATGTCCATCGCTGAGGGAGTATACCTAATCAATAATGCCTCGATGATTTCCCCCGTTACATTCATCAATATTGCCAAAGTTAAAGATATAACTGGGAACATTAATGTTAACTTAATTGCACCGATATTACTCACTTCTTTATTTATTGCACGTACGGAAAATTATCAAAAAGAAAAAAGAATTATAAACATTTCATCAGCTTCAGTTAAGAATCATCATCCCGGAATGAGTTTGTATTCGGCTGCTAAAGCAGGGTTGGATGTATTTTCTCAATGTGTGGGGCTCGAACAAAATCACTCCAAAGCACCAGTTGGGATTGTCTCTATTTGGCCTGGAATGAATGACACTAATCTGCAAAGAGAAGCAAGAAACCAAGACAAAGCAACTTTCCCATCTGTTGAGTTATTTGAAATGGTCAAAGAGTCTGGAATGTTAACATCACCAGTAGAGACCGCAAAACAAATTATCGAGTGTTTATTTAAAAAAGATTTTAAAAATGGCGAAGTTATTGATATTTACGACTATTCAAAAGTTCAAAAACATTTCGAAGCTCCATCCGAGGCTTGATTGATTAGTGGTGGGTCTTTCAACTCCCTCGGTACAACAGTTAAACAGAGCAGATCATAACGGTGGTCTGTTTTTTATTGAAGTAACGGGCAGAATAGTTCCAATATGTGGTATCATAAAGCCGATTGAATCTGCGGGATTCGAGGTGGTTTTTTATGGAGAAAAGAAACGAGTTAGTTGAACTTGATTTAAGTAAAATTCAGACCAGTAAAGAACTGCATACGATATTAAAAGAGACACTTGGCTTCCCTTCATTTTACGGTATGAATTGGGATGCCTTTTGGGATTCGATAACTGGATTGGTTGAGTTACCTAAAGTTTTAAAAATAACTGGTTGGTCTAATTTACAGAAAACTTTACCTCGTGACTCAACAATTTTGAAAGAGTGTCTTGAAGAGTTAAATATTAAACACCCGAGTTGGTCATGCGATGTTCATTACATAGTTTAAGCTATCGGGTACGATAGCACAACGACACCAGGCTGCCGACGGTTCAGCTAACGGGCAGCGTCCAACTTAAAACGGAGATGAAACGAAGTTGAGAAAATACGCACTCACTGTACCCAACACTTCCCATGAAATTAAAAAAGTCATGATATATGAAACCGAAGATAATGGAGTATATCTCTTTGTTTATCAGACACAGAAGGATGAGCCATCGCATAATGATTTTTGGTTTGACCATGTAGAAGATGCAGAACATTTTAGCGAAGCGTATTTCCAAACATCGGAAAATGGATGGGTGCAAATCGATGATCCCGTTGAAGGTTGCCAGCATGATTTAATCAGACCGATAAGGCGCATGAATAATTCTTATGAAATACTTGAAAAGAGCGTTTGGAAGAAGATCGAGCTATAAAAACAATGCCTAGTTACGCTAACGGGAGACGATAGCTCCATTTTGACACGACGGTGGCCGACCAACGGCTGCCGTTTTCTCAACTAACGGCAGGATAGTTTAATCGTTCTTCCGAATACAGATTCAATATGAATTTTGGGTGGGATTTAAAATGGCACTATGGCAAACTAGATTTTTTATTATTAATGAAAGCAATATCGTAATTGAAAATGATAATGATAATGAGGAAGAAATGCTGTTATGGGGCGAATCTCCACTTAACAGTGATTCATTATTAAGTATTTCTAAATCACTACATAAAGAAAAAAGTTGGTCTGATGAAATAATTCTGTATGGAAAAATTGATGGGACTTGTTTGGAAATCATCTATGATGGAAAGATCATTTCGGAAATTTCATGTAGAATTGACGTTAGAAATATAAGTTTAGAAATACTAAGTGAAATTGTTAATTTCATGGTTATTAATAAAGCAAGAATATATAAGAGTGAAAACATTTATGATGCTTCAGTAGATTCAATAGCGCTAATAATAAAGCAATCAAATGCTTACAGATTTTGCGAAAATCCAATAGCTTTTCTAAGTGATTTATGCTGAAATTTGATAAAACCATTAAGCTAACGGGGAACGATAGTTGAATAAGCACAAAGAAACGGTAGCTGGCTTATGGTTACCGTTTTCTCAACTAACGGGCAGATTACGCGAATAACTGGTAAGTGCTATACTTCAGAAAGAAGTGATTTTAAAGCCGAGGTTGGGATAAATGGTGGACTACAAACTTGTAAGTAAAATTAGCGGATACTTAGAAGGTCTAGGTACAATCAACACTTACTTTGGAGCTTGTTACGGACATGAATATATGTTCTGTGAAATCGAAAGTGACCTGCCATTGGAGCAAATAGTTTTACAATATAATAATAAAAGTAATTTGAAGAATCATGATAATATTAAATTCCTACCCTTACGTGGCATAGATGACTGGAAGGAAACACTTTTTGAGGTGAGCGCAGTATGGTTCTTTTCCCTTTATCGAATGCAAAACTTTAAAGTTCGAGTTGTTTATTACGATGATAATGGGAATGAACTTCCAGAGATACCCGCTGAATTTGATAAGAATTCTAACTCAGTTAGCAACAAGTTAATCGCTCTAATAGGTCAGTTCATTGATGGCAAAGAACTAAAAGTGTATAGATTGGAAACGGAAGTAGAAGAAAAAAACGAATTTGATTGGGAGCAGTTTTATTTTGTAATTAATGGAAAGGTATTTGTTCTAGAGTTCTACCAATGGGGTTAACAAGTCCCTAAATTGATTGAACTAACGAGGAACGTTAGTAAAATGCACAATATGGAGCGATAAAGATGTATATAGAACGCGATGTTTGAAGAGAACAGTTCATATGGAGTCATCCTAAATAGAGCAGAACTCGAAAATGGCGATTGAGTGAGCGATTCTGTGCCCACAGACTACTGCCATTTTTACGCTAACGGGTACGAGATAGTGCAACATCATGAGGGCTGCCAATCTAGTGGGCATTCATTAATTAACAACCAGTAAGAAATCGCTGCGCGGCTTTAAAATTCAAGACGACTAGGGGGATAAATCTGAATAGTACTGAACTAAGAAAGTTTATAGCCGAAAGGAAACCATTTGAGAACGCAAAGAAGAGCTTTTGGCATTGGATAGAAAATTGGAGGGGTGATGACCCCGAAGATTATGCTGAAATATTCGGAAACGAAGATATATCCTCAATTGAGTTATCAGAGGAACGAATAGCTCTGGTTCTTCATTTTCGAGATGCTACACCGATTGAATTCATACAAACAACTTTAAACGTATTCTATAAAGAAAGCCTTATTGCAAAATATCATTACATGCAGAGTTTGAATGGAGAAGCTATAGATGATGTTTTATCTTTTGAAAAATACTCAATACTTACTGTTGAAGATTAAGCTAACGGGTACGTTAGTGCAATAAAACAGCGACAGCCAAGGACTTTTCTTGTCCTTGACTGTCGCTGTTTCGTTTCCAATATATCTTTAACCTTATTCTTCAGTTGTAGCAGCCGCTTCTTGGGCACCTGAGGTTACTTTCGTTTTATTCTTAGTTCCAGGTTTACGTCCACCACGGCGTTTTGGAACTTCTTCGGTTAATTTAAAGTGTTCATTAGTCAATTCAAGAATGTCACTATATACCTCAATGCTTACTTGCCGAATCAGAGAGGACTGGTTATCAGTTGCGAATTGATTCTCAATTCTTAATCCGCGCTCTTCTTGTTTTTTAAGTGATTCGATTTTTTCCAAGAAAGCTTGAACCGTCAATTTATTATATGAGTTAGGCATATTCATCACTCCTAATCCGAATTTACTATTATTATAGCAAATGAGGCAGAAATCACAATTAATTAATTCTTAACGATTATGAGTGGGATGATCAATCACGATTTGGTTTAGTATTCAAGTGATGTTGAGGTAGTGTTGATTTATTTGCATACAAGAGACGTGGAAAGAGTATATATAAGTAACTTTTTGATAAGAACTAAGATAAAAAAGTGAGGTGTAGTTATGCATGTAACTCGTGAAAAACAATGGACCGATCAACAAGATCAATTACTTGCTCAAACGATACTAACGCAAATGGAAAATGGCGGTACTCAACTTGAGGGGTTTCAAGCTGCAGCTCAACTTCTTCAGCGAACAGCTGCAGCCTGTGGGTTCCGGTGGAATAAAGAGGTCCGCAAGAATTATTTAGAGCAATTGGCACAACTAAAAGAAAGAAAAGGCGAAAGAAGAGGTAACGTAAGACGTGAAAAGCGAACACGATCTGTAGAAGCACTCCCTAGAATCTCTTCAAGTCCGAATGGTGTGATCACTGAAGCATCGCATTTCATTGAGCAACTGGTAAAAGAGAACAGGGAATTAAAGGCGTTACTAGCGAAAAGAGATAATGAAATAGCCATTCTGACTGGGGTGTTAAAGAAGGCCCGAGAAAGCATTAGTTTGGATTCTTATTCAACATCTCAAAAAAGACCATTAAAAGCTGATGCTTAAAAACAGTCAAAAGTAATATGCAAATTGTAACCCACCGAAAGGGCACTTTCATCATAGTGTTCGTCGAGTGGGTTTTCAACGTTATCGCAGTCAGAAGCAGCTGAGTTTATAATCATTCGAGGCTGCCGGCATGCACGACACTTTCGTTCAATAAGGTCAGATTAAACGAACAACTCTTAACAATAGAAGCAGCTTTTATTCCAAATAATTAGTCTCGACAGAAGGGTATTTGAATCAATAGTGATAGCTCTGCGAACAGTTTTATTTCATTTCTTCTATGTAACTTGTGAGACCAGCGTAACGTTGCATATCCTCAGTATGAACATGTTTTAACAATGCTGTCATTACTGTCTTCAAGGCTTCTGTGTTTTTTCCATCACTATACAAACAAAGTCCAAGGAACAAACTTACAGACACGAATTCTGAAAAGTTTTTTCAGCTTCTGTTAGTATTTTGATGGCTTCGTTTGCTAAACCAACATTTCGAAGGGAAGACCCCATTTGTACTAAAGCGTAAACGTGGTATTCAGTCGACAGCCCTATTTTTATTGCTTCTTCATACAACGGAATAGCTTCGGATTCACGACCAGCATAGTCTAATGCGTTAGCCAACTCAAAGTTAGCTCTTGCTGAAGGATATTGTCTTTGAATTCCTTCAAAATATTCGATTAATCGATACTCCTCATTTTTGAATTCCCAACCTGTCTCTATGATTGACTTCCAATCTGGATTCAGAGTCATTCACTCCTTCCTTAGCCGTTCATCAATAATCCCACATCATCTCTCTACAACAACAGCATATGTAAATTATGTACATATAATCACCAGTAACAGCATATTAAATCCCATCACATAGAACTTTTCACACACATACTTCAATGTACGCATATTCTTCAGTACATGTAAGTAATAGGTAAAGATTTAATTGGCATAACTAATGAAGGAACTTAAGTGCTGCCATTTTTCGCATTAAATGAAAGAAGAGGCTGCCGGATTGGATATGCCGGAAGCCTCGTCCTGAAAGTTATTAAGTTTTAAGTTTCCAAGAAATATCTTCATTGATTGTCAAATTGGATACTCACATAGACGAAGACCTTCTTATTCGGACTGTAATCTTGGTTCGTATGTCCCTTCACGCTCCACGATGCGGTATAGCCTTCGGGGATCCTGGCAGTACTGTACTCGGTACCATCGGGCAGCTGCTTCGTCGTGATCGGAAAGTGGTATCCGTCGCTTGCAGTCTCCATACTCAGGTCATAATTTTCGCCCTCCGGCGCAACCATGGAGACATTCACTTCCCCCTGTTTGCCTTTAGGGAAGGTCCAAGATCCACCCAACACTTGGCCAGGAGACGTAATGTACCCGTAGTATAACGAGACCCTATAGGTGTACTGGCCATCTGAATACGTTTTGGAATCGGATAGCTGAAAAGAGCTGGGAGTCGGTGAGGCAGCCGTAGTGACCGTCATTTCTTGTTTCACACTTGGGTTGCCATCGCCATCGAAGGCGACCAGTGAGAAGCGGTAGGAAGTGCTCGGTGAGAGCCCCTTTACGTCATAGCTGTTGACATCCCCGTTCAGGGTACCCAGCAGCGTACCGTTCCGGTATACCACGTACTTATCTATTCCCGTTTCGTCCATCGCAGGCTGCCAATGCAGCACTGCGCTGTCAGCTGTTACATCGGTAGCCGTCAGCACATCGCCCGCGGGCCAGGCCGGCGCTTCCGGATTGTTCGGATTGGATTCGCCAAGTCCTTGCACCTGTACGGGTGTATATCGGTCTGTCGTTGTTCCATCACCCAGTTGGCCATAATCATTCGATCCCCAAGTCCAGACGCTTCCGTCTTCTTTTACCGCCAAACTAAATTCCGCACCCGACGCGATAGAGGACACTGATTCGAGTCCGGTTACTTGAATGGGAGAAAAACGGGTGGTTGTGCTTTCATCGCCAAGTTGACCAGAAGTGTTACAACCCCACGCCCATACGGTTCCATCGCTTTTGAGAGCTAAAGTATGAACCCCTCCTACGCTCTCTGCTATGGAAGTTTCCGAACCGAGATCCTTCACTTGAACGGGAGTATGTCGATCTGTTGTCGTTTCATCGCCCAGTTGACCGAAATGATTCAATCCCCACGCCCAAACAGTACCATCGCTTTTGATGGCCCAACTACCGTCTCCGCCCGTAGTGATGGAGGCTACCGATCTAAGACCCTGTACTTGAACCGTCGTATACCGGTCTTTCGTCGTTCCGTCACCGAGTTGACCTGTTGAATTGCTTCCCCACGCCCAAACAGTTCCATCACTTTTGAGTACCAAATTATGATTAACATCCGCAGAGATGGCGACAACTGAATCAAGACCCTTCACTTGAACCGGCGCATACCGGTCTTTCGTAGTTCCATCGCCGAGTTCGCCGGAAGAGTTATACCCCCACGCCCAGACGGTTCCATCCCGTTTGAGCGCCAAACTATGTTCCGCTCCTACAGAAATAGCAACCACGTCACTAAGGTTAGTTACTTGAACTGGGAAAGAACGGCTCGCGCCGCTTCCATTGCCCAGTTGACCATAATAACTCTCACCCCACGCCCAGACGGTTCCGTCGCTATTAAGTGCTAAGCTGTGAAACCATCCCGCAGCTATGCCTACCACCGAACTAAGACCCTGCACTTCAACTGGGGTATATCGATCTGTCGTCGTTCCGTCACCGAGTTGGCCTTGAGGATTCTCACCCCACGCCCAGACGGTTCCGTCCTCTTTTAACGCCAGAGTATGATGCAATCCTCCTGATACCATTGTAACCCTCGCTTTCGAAGGCTCTGCTACCCGTGTGGGCCCTGTCTCAGCAGCAGCTGCTTGAACGGGCAGCAGCGGCAGCAGTACCACCATGCTGCAAATCCAAAGCATCAACCATCGTTTCATCCATCTTCACTCCCATCTTTGATTCATTCAACGGTGACGGGAATAAAACTATCGTCACCCGTCAGGACATCTTCAAATGATATTTCGAGTGTAAACCACACTTATTTAGTCAGCAGAGAATCTTTTTGTTGCAGTTTGGTTGCTTGGGATAACGGGGGGGGGGGGGGGGGGGCTCTTGGGCATTTACAAAACCCCCAAAATGTTGTGTTATGTATAAACCCCCCAAAAGCAAAATTACGGCCATTGAGGTCGACCAGAAAGATCTGGTGACCTTCATTATACGGGCATTCAGGTTACTCAATCGTCTTGCATTCATTTCATTGATTGTCAAATTGGATACTCACATAGACGAAGACCTTCTCATTCGGACTGTAGTCTTGGCCCGTATGTCCTTTCACGCTCCACGATGCGGTGTAGCCTTCAGGGATCCCGGCAGTACTGTACTCGGTACTATCGGGCAGCTCCTTCGTCGGGATCGGAAAGTGGTATCCGTCGCTTGCAGTCTCCATACTTAGGTCGTAATTTTCGCCCTCTGGCGCAATCATGGAGACATTCACTTGCCCATGATCGCCTTTAGGGAAGGTCCACGATCCACTCAATACTTGGTCAGGAGACGTAATGTATCCGTAGTATAACGAGACCCTATACGTGTACTGGCCATCGGAATACGTTTTGGAATCGGATAGCTGAAAAGAGCTGGGAGTCGGTGTGTCAGCAGTAGTGACCGTCACTTCTTGTTTCACACTTGGGTTGCCATCGCCATCGAAGGCGACCAGTGAAAAGCGGTAGGAAGTGCTCGGTGAGAGCCCCTTTACGGCATAGCTGTTAACATCCCCGTTGAGGGTACCCAGCAGCGTCCCGTTCCGGTATACCACGTACTTATCTACTCCCGTTTCATCTATCGCCGGCTGCCAATGCAGCACTGCGCTGTCAGCTGTTACATCGGTAGCCGTCAGCACATCGCCCGCGGGCCAGGCCGGCGCTCCCGGATTGTCGGGATTAGAATCGTCAAGTCCTTGCACTTGTACGGGTCTATACCGCCTTGTCGTTGTTCCGTCGCCGAGCTGGCCATATGTATTGTCTCCCCATGTCCAGACGGTTCCGTCGCTTTTGATCGCCAAATTATGATCATCACCCGCCGTGATGGCGGTCACCGAATCGAGAGTGGTTACTTTAATGGGGGATAATCGGCTTGTTGTGCTTCCATCGCCGAGTTCGCCATATATATTCCATCCCCACGCCCAAACGGTTCCATCGCTTTTGAGCGCCAAATTATGCGCTCCTCCCAATTTCTCTGCAATGGCGGTCACCGAAAAGAGACCATGTATTTGAACGGGATTATGACGCTCTACCGTAGTTCCATCGCCCAGTTGTCCGAAATAGTTGTCTCCCCACGCCCAAACGGTTCCATCCTTTTCGATCGCCCAACTGTTGCCTCCGCTCGTAGCGATGGAGGTTACCGAACTAAGACCCTTGACTTGAACCGGCATATAGTGAGACCCCACCGTTCCATCGCCGAGTTGGCCAGCATAATTACTTCCCCATGCCCAGACGGTTCCATCGCTTTTAAGTACCAAACTATGAGTATTGTCCGCAGAGATGGCGACAACCGAATCCAGCCCTGTTACTTGAATGGGTGTCTTCCGGTCTGTCCCCGTTCCATCGCCAAGTAGACCCTCTTCGTTCCATCCCCACGCCCAGACAGTTCCATCGCTTTTGAGCGCCAGACTATGCGCCGATCCGGTCGCAATCGCAACCACGTTGCTAAGTTTATTAACCTGAACGGGGACTGAGCTGCTTGTTGTACTTCCATTGCCCAGTTGGCGATTCTCATTATCTCCCCACGCCCAGACGGTTCCGTCGCTTTTGAGTGCCAAACTATGATACCAACCTCCAGCTATACTAATCACCGAACGGAGGCCCTGTACTTCAACCGGGGTATACCGGTCTGTCGTCGTTCCGTCGCCGAGCTGGCCATAATAGTTCATCCCCCAGGCCCAGACCGTGCCGTCTTGTTTCAGCGCCAGCGTATGACCGAACCCTCCCGATAACATCGTTACGCCCAATTTCGAACGCTCTGCTTCTACCGGGGCACCTGTCGCAGAGGCGGCTGCCTGTTCAGGAAGCAGCGGTAATAGCAGCACCATGCTGCAAATCCAAAGCATCAACCATCGTTTCATCCATTTTCACTCCCCTCTTTAATTCAACTAACCTAAATCTACCATATTACGGAAAACGATGAACCTGCTTATAGCACTACTACAAAGCTACTATAAATATTTTCCGCTTTTTTCTATTATTCCTCCATTTTCATTTAACCTGTAATCGTTGCGTACTGAAAAAGAATATATAAATTTAATATTCTAATCCTCTATCGACCACTTCGATAATACAATTCAAACTGTCGTGTCATAATGAGGTTTCCTATAATTGTAAGTTTAGCGGAGCAAGTGCCTGAAATGTCGATTCCCCAATCTTCCGTGGACAAACTATGAGCAGATGGAGGCGAAACTGCGGGGAGTCCGGTCGTGTTCGTTTATGGTGAGACCAAAGATGGCTCGGTTAACAGGAGGCTTGTTCCCACGGGGGATCTGGAAGCGTTCTTACCCGGAGTTACACTTAGGGGCCATCAGGAAAGGTGGATTCTCACTTGTACTGAGGGATTACACGGTGGAAGAGGTGCTTGTGAAACGGCACGTGCACTGTAGCTCGGGGAACGTGTTCCGAATGAGGAGTAGAATTCTTAAAGGTTGTGGTGGTTAGTAGCGGTGATTGGAGGAGTTTTGCTCATTGGTATGATCAGCATAATAATCTAATAGAATGCGTACTTCTGAGCGTTATTATTTTTTCAAAATATCTTTCCAGTTTGGCGGGAAATCTGATTCCTTCGGATCTTTTAGGTGCTTCCATTCTAACAGCTTCACATTATTTGGGTTCTTGGGGGATATCTCGAACGTAAGCCTATCCTGGCCAACAGAAATATGTGGACCCACTGTAGGGACGACCTCAAGTGTAATTACAAAATGAAATCCTCGGAATCCACTTACACGCTCAACATTCGTAACATTCACAAAGTAAGGATATACCTCTGGTAAATAGTTCAATTTGTCTGCATAAATTTCATCTATTTTTTTCTCAATGTGGGGTAGTAGGAAAAGCATGAGCATGTCTTGAAAGATCAGCTCTTTTGAGTCTTGAGGTTTGATGTGTTCATTTAACAATTGCTCCGAGGCAAGGGCAGGACTGGAATTTACTGCGTTTGTAACTCCATAGACCAGCATCGACAGAAGAATCAGTTTTTTCAATACGTATCTCCTCTAATCATTTGCGGTATTATTCCCAACGTACCGTTTAACTAAACTACCTGGTGAGGTCATGAAAAAGAGCAGCTGCGGCTAAAACTGCTCCAAGATGCGTCCCTTTACTGGCACTTTTTTTTACCCAATTTCATGTCGACTATGCTTATGGGTCTACTTCGCATTACTCGTCACCCCTTGCATTCCTTCTGCGCTTCTTCCTCCTTTTGATTGTCGATTATGTTTGTTCCCTATCTGAAGGCATTTTATTTAACCCCCTGAATCATTTTTGGATCCCCCAGCTTGTTCAGTCGGGAGGACCAAGCGAACCACCGGCTCTACGTCAGGCAACTCCCAGCCTGACCAAGACCCGGTAGGTTCCATTACTCCGCTTTTCCTCCTTTGCGTTCCGAAGCCAAGCACAGGTCATCATTTCCACTCCACTATCGCTATGTTCCAATCATGTCCTGCCAGGATGAGTGCCGCAGATTGACTCCGCGTTTGCTTCGTCAAACTGCGAAGAGCTCAAGAGATGGAAGAAGGAGCGTTCTCGGCTTGCGCCAAGAACGGCGGCCTTGTTTTGGCAACGCCTGCCGCGCAGCTGGACGCTACCAAATCCCTCCGGCGGTCAAGGGGCTTTCGCGGCATAGCCTCCCTGGCGGTCGGTATTCCACGACCCCTTGACGCACCGAGCCATCTACCCCCAGCACGCCGCTTGCGCGCCGCGTGGGGACCCCTAGATGGCGATTGGGCCGCGATTTTCCAAATCGCTTTTTGGTATTCGTTTGCCAAGCGGCAAGCTGATGGGGCCGCAGCCCACATTTGATGAACCAGGAGGTCGCGATACAAGATGATCACAAACTATAAGCGGCTGGTGCAAGACCACATTTACATGGTGGAGGATTCAGAAGGGGAGAGGCACCGCCTGCAGTTTCGCGGCTATGGCTACAACGCGGAGTGGTACGAGGACGAGCTGGTGTTTTGGGAACCCGGCACATGGGACGTTATCTGCTGGCCGGCATGCGAATTTCAAGGCGCTACCCTAGTTACGGTCTCATCCTAATCCCCTAGAAGGAGCTGTTGCCCATGTTAATTAAATCGAGAAACGCCAAGCTTTCCGCGCGCGGCATTTATCTGCAGGACCGGCAGTTGAGCGAAAGCGTCTTCCAACCCGGCACGCACTTTAAATACGTCATCGACAACGCCAATCGGAAGATCGTTATTCTGCCGAGTGAGGAGGGCAACACCGTTTCGAAGCGTGATGCGGTGCAGCCGGTTTTGGACATCCGGCATAAGGAAGCACTAGGTGCCTTCCAAGGCTGCGACTATCTGCAGGTCGAGATTTTCAATGAGCAGATCGTCGTTAGCGGCTATCTCGAGCAGGACCAAACGCTGCTGTCCAAGACAGCGCGTTTGGTCAGGCAATTCACGCCATCCAAGCAAAAGGTCCGGGACATTACGGATCTGCTTCGGGTCAAAAAGGAATTTGAGGTTGTCCTGTCCAAACAGGATCTGGCCCGCGCGGCCGGCGGCTATGAGCAAATTGACTTTGACTTCTCGGAAGTCGAGCAGACGTCCTCGTCCTTTCGCCGTTCGTCGGTTACGCAGCTCGAGCAGGCGCTTAAAAACCTGCACATTCCACTTCATGTGGATAGTCTGTTCAGCGGGGCTGGTCTGCTTGACCTGGGCTTTATTCAAGCCGGTTTCGAGATTGTCTACGCGATCGAAAAGGACCCTGAGGCGGTCATAACCTATCGCGCGAATATCGGCAAGCACATCGATGAGGCGGACATCACGAAGGTCGATTTCGCGAAGTTCACGTCACCGGTGATGATCGGCGGCTCGCCGTGTCAAGGCTTCAGCAACGCCAATCGGCACAATCAGTTTCTCGATAATCCGAATAACCGACTGGTACGCGCGTTTATTGATGCTGTGAAGGCGAACGCCAATTGCCAAGTTTTCCTGCTGGAAAATGTCCCTCAGCTTCTGACTGCCGGCGGCGGGCGGTTTAAGGACGAAATTCTGGATGAGCTGTCTGCATTCAATATCGCCTACGGAAAGTTGAACGCTGCCGATTATGGTGCGTCCCAAGCGCGCGAACGTGCTATTTTCATTGGCTCCAAAATCGGACGGATCGACTTGCCTGCACCGACGCACGCCGATCGGCACATCTCGGTTCGAACTGCGCTTGCCGGGCTGACGAATCAGACGCCTAATCAGCGGGACGTTTCGAAGCATAAACCCATCACGATTAAACGCATTAAGAATGTTCCACCCGGTGGAAACGTGTTCGACATCCCGCAGGCCATCCGGCCATCCGGCCAGCACAGTGACCAATATAAGCGCCTGCGCTGGGACATGCCTTCGGTGACGATTGTCAATCCGAAAAAAGCAATGCTTCTCCACCCAGAAGAGGACCGAGCACTGTCCGTTCGTGAATGTGCCCGGATTCAGGGCGTTCCGGATGCCTTTGTTTTTCACGGGACGCTTGGTGCGCGGCAGCAACAAGTCGCGAACGGCGTGCCGATCGCGCTTACGCAAGCGATCGCGAATGTTATTCGTCAGACTATTATGAAGCTAAATCTTCACCAGCGCCCGAGACTCGCTTAAACGCTCAGGGCGCTTTTTTTCGTCCTGCGTCCGAAAAAGGTTGCCCAGCTATCCGCTGGCCTTTGATTAGGTATTCTAACTTGCCAAACTGGACAGTTCTTTTAGCTTGTGATTCAAGTCATAGCTTACTTTCCATTCTTCATTGACCTTGAGCATCGTTAATACACCTGTTATTTTAATTTCCTTCGAAGTGCCGTGGTCATTTGTTAAAACCAAGACCATGTCATAGTTTAAATCGATGGTTCCTGTTTTAGAATCTTGACTCGATTCAAAGTGAATTTTCTCTGCTTTGATATTCGATTTTTTTGCCTGAGCTATTTGCTGAGGGAGGGCAATCACTCGGTTCGCCATGTGACTGTTATAAAATTGTTCAGTTACAAAGGGTTTAATTTCATCTGCTTTTAGCTGAACAGCTTTTAGGGTTTCGGGAAATGGGTTTTTACGGTAATCATCGACTTTAAACTCGACTTCCTTGTATTTAGTCGCAATTTGAATCGCTTCTTTTTCATTAAGTTTTGAATTCTTGCATCCCGCTAGGGCAGTACACACAATAACAAACAATATGGTGATCATTAATTGTTTTTGATTCATGGTTCACCTCCGACCAAGAGGATCTCTATGAGCTGCTTCTTTGATTCCACTTCCACGACTCCTTTGGCGTAAGTTTCCCGTGAGCAACTAAGACTTATTCATTTTGGCTTGCTCAGCAATCGTCAACGCTAATTTATCTAAATCCATATTCGAAAAAAGCGAGCCTAAGATACTAAACGAATAGTCCCCGACTGAATAGTTGTCCATTATAAACCGGTCTAATTCTCTCCAAAACGACCGTTTTCCTTCTTGATTCCCCCGAATTACAAGTTTACTGCTGGAGCGACCTGAAATGAGTTCAACTTTGTTTATGCTGCTCCAGCTGAACGTTTTACTTCCAAAAGATGTTTTGTATTCAAGCGCATCGTTCGTCATTTTTAAATAGGGTTTATTCAAGAAAGCCCCAGCGATCCATATGTATGCAAAAAAAACAGCAGCTATTAACCATAAGACGTTCAACGTTATTTTCAGCTGGTCCGCACCAGGCATCCAGATCAGCCCCAATAACGTGCAGACTGTTAATAAAAACAATACGTGAAATGTCCACTTTGGTTTAGCTTGCTGATAGAAGGGTAACGCATACAATACTTTTTTGTTTACTGATTCTTTCATTCTACTCTTCCATCCTCCAATAAAATCTTTCCCTGTTTAAGAGTACGATGTCGTTCATGTCTTCCATACAACGATACTCATCGTTCGCTCCCTCAAACGTAGCAATCCATCTATATATTCGTTTTTCATTCATCTTCTCCTTTTTCAACTTCGACTTCATGAAAGATCGGAATTCTCTGGATCCCCAGCTCGATCAGTCGGGAGGACCGAGCGAACGACCAGCTCTAATTCGGGCAAAGGCGCCCGATTAAGAACCGGTAGCTTCCATCGCTTCTCTTTACCTTCTTTGCGTTCCGATGCAGGGCACGCGGCCATCATTTCCACTACGCTGCCGCTGCGTTCCAATCATGGCCGCGCCGGGAGTGCGTTTTGTACGATGGAAAGTACATTACGATTCCAATTTTATGCTAATAATTTCAGGGTGGTCTATAAATAAGTACAGACAAGCAAAGAAGAAGAAATAAATATGGCGACTGTCTGTGCTGAATACACACGTCAACTATTACGTGAATTGAACTAACTGGGAACGATTAGAGCAGTTTGCCCGGCGACAGCCTCTCCATTTTTCGTTACGATTACGGGTAAGGTAGCCTAAAGCAAGGTGGATTGGTTTGATAGTGAATATCTCGATAGAAGAACTATATGAACTATTTGTAGATACAATTAAGAAATGTGGAACTTATTTACTTAGTTCTAATGATTCGGAAATCGGATATTACATCTTTGAAGAGTTCGATATTGGTGTTACATCCTTTTTACATACCGATAACTTACAAAAGCTATTCCAAGCTGGGTTAATTAGTAACGAGGTAATGAGTAAAAGCTCAACTTTAAGAAGCATGGTTTTAGAATTACAGGAAGGTGATGAATGGAATATTAATGCGGTAAGGAACTCAACTCAATGGAATAAAGTACTTAAACTGGCTGACGACATCGGTACGTCGTTAAGCTAACGGGAGACGTTTGTGAAGTCCTTTTTGTTAAAGTTAACTGAGGCTATAGAACGATTTGAAAATAAGGAACGGAGAAATAGCATTGAAAAGAGCTGCTTATTTTATTGTTGTTCTGATAGGCTGCGCATTGATAATATTCCTTTTCAACCATTATCATGCGAATAAAGACACTTACTTGCAAGTCGTAAATCGGCAAGGCTATACATTGAAAATTACTCAAGAACCTGTTCCAATTCAATTATCATTGGAACCAAAGTGGATGAACGAGGAGGGAACGTGGAACGTTAAGCTGCTGGAAAAGGCAAATACGTCCTTTATTCTTAAACGGACGGAGATATTGAACGGAGGCGTAACTTTCACAATCACCATTCAGCCGAAGATGGAACGATCTACGGGAACATTCCTGTCTAACAGGGTGTATGAAGAAGTTGGCGGTTACCATTATTACGCAAAAGCACCATTATGGAAAATCTATCGCCAGGACGGTCGTCAGCTCGACATAGACGTGATCGCGAACGGTCAAGGTGATAGGCAATTCTCGTTTACACTGAGCAAGGAAGGGCTTGAGGAATCTGCGGAAATCGCCTCGCGGGGACTGGATGTCCAATTCAATGGAATTGTCTTATATGAATATGGCCGATCCTAGTATATGCGTTAGTACGTTCGCTGCACTAACGGGAGACGATAGTTGAATGGAGAGGCAACGTCAACCGGCTCACGATCGGCTGCCGTTTACCATTGAAGTAACGGGCAGAAAAGTGCGATTACTTTCCTCATTTGAGGAAAACTAGGTTGCTATTGGCCAACAAAATACATCATTGCAGCTCACTAATTAAATAAACGGTTCAAACCTCCAACGTGTTAATATATGGATAATAGTAATTTCATCATTCATGGTGAGGGCGTGTTTTGGTGGGGAGATTCGATATTGTAACATGTACCAATTGCGGAATTGAAAACAGGGTATTGTCTGAAAAAATGGAATTCGCGAAATGCGCTGTTTGCAAAAAACGATTAAAAGGTGGCACATTATACGAGGTGCTCGAAATCCATCAAACGGCTTCACCAGAGGGGATTAGAGAAGCGTATCGGAGATTGGCCATGCATTGGCACCCAGATAGAAATATAGACAATGTTAAAGTTGCAACGGCAAAGATCAAACAAATTAAAGCTGCTTATGATGTGCTCTTTAATGAAGTGAGCCGTGCAACATATGATTCCATGCTTAAGAAACAATCCAATCAAGGAACGGAACAAAACAGCTCCTCAAATACATCCCATTCTAACACCTCATCTCAACATACAGAAAAGCAAAATGAAAACAGGCAAAATGCTTCTTATTCGAAACCGAAAAAGGATAATGCCCACACAACGAACATGGGAGGAAATAAGACAACAAAGAACTCAGAAGCAAATACTGAAGATACTGCATCGACTTCCGCACAAAGTCATTCCACTCATCCAGCACAAAAAAGGAATAAAGAAATCAATATCAAATTTACGCCACTTCGCATCGCATACTCCGTTTTTTTACTCGCATGTATGGTGGTATTCATAGTAGTGTTTGTGTCGGATAAAGGCGGATCTTCGATTGCGGCGGTGGATACAGCGACTAATGAACAATCAGTGGATACTCAAGCAGTCTCTGCAGCACCAGTAAGGCAAGCACAAGATACTGACAAAACCCAAGTGGGTGAACCCCCTAAACAACAATCCATCATGTTTCAGAATGATCGACCAGTCCTCACATATAAAGAATCCGACGCGATTGGCGCCAGTTATTTCTTTCCGAATAGTGGCGGCAACGGGGAATTCACTATAGCGCCTGGCGACCGGGTGGAAGCATTTAGTGGCGAAAAGATCAATATTGATTTCGACGTCCCTTTTGAAGCGGATCCTTTAATAATGCTTAATGACCTTAAGATTGATGGCCTACCAACTGCAACAAATCCCAATATCACTTGGATCACTTTCACCGCAGCTGAAGGCGAGAATAAGGTAAGCATTACGGTTGATAGTTCGACATACGAATATTTTTTTGATGTTACGATCGAAACAAAGCAATCATCTGCAGCAACTTCGTCGAGATCGGACACCAATTCGTCGTCTAGTGTCTATTACAAAAACTGTACTGCCGTTCGCGATAATGGAAAGGCGCCACTATATGCCGGTGATCCGGGCTACAGCAGAAAGTTAGATCGCGATGGAGACGGAGTAGCCTGCGAATGAGTGATTATATAATCGATACGATACTCGATAGCACACAAAAATAACCATCGCATAGCGTATAGTTATTTTTGTGTTGAGAATCGATGGGTAATGGGATAAAGTTCTTGTAATTTATTGTAAGAGAACAAGAAAATCTATGCTTAAGAAGCGGTTTCCGCGGTTTTTTATTTTTAGGGATACAACTTCTTGTCCTTTTCAAAAGACAAGAAGTTGCATTGTGTTCCGAAATAGGACATAAGAATGATGTGTTCTCCACAAGAGCAGAACAGTACATATTTGGGGTTCATTTTTCATGAATTCATACATCATTGGGTCCCGTAATTCGGTATATTGAATACATACGTGGATTGAAGTCAGCCGAATGAATGATTCGGCTGACTTTACTTAACTAACAGGCAGTTTAGTCTCGTTAGATGTGGTAAAATGTGGATGTGAGTTTAGTCCTTAAGATGGGGGCGATCTAATGAAGGTAAAGGAAGCATCCATTGAAGATGCAGAGAGAATTGCATTCGTACATGTTAGTGGTTGGAAAACAACATATGCAGGCATTATGTCTGAATCATATTTATCAGGTCTTTCTGAAGAGAGCAGGACAAAGAACTGGATCTGGACTTTTGAAAATCGTGCAGATCATGAAAAAGTATTTATTGCTGAAGACATTGATGGCAAGATTGTTGGGTTTTCAAGCGGTGGCAGAAATCGGAACCAGGAATTCTTGCATGACGGAGAGCTATATGCCATTTACCTATTAAAAGAATATCAAGGCTTAGGAATAGGAAAAATACTTTTCAAAGCAATTGTTGAATCATTAAAAGCTAATGATTGCTCGTCGATGATGCTATGGGTACTAAAGGATAATCCATCTCTAGGGTTTTACAAATCTCAAGGTGGTCAACCTCTAGGACAGAAAGATATTACAATCGGGACGGATAGTTTGGTTGAAATGGCCATTGGTTGGGATAATATATAACCGATTTCATTCAACTCCAAGCGGGAGACTATAGTTGAAATGAGACGTAACGGCAGTCGGTCAGATGATCGGCTGCCGTTGTCCATTGAAGTAACGGGCAGTTTACCGCAACTAATGGTGATTTTTATCGTCATTATAGGTAGGGTAGGAATAAATTTACATTCATTAAGCGTTTTACTATGAAGAAAAGGAGTAGATAAAATTTGCAACGCACTTTATATCTATTTGTATTAGTTATTATAATTACGTCCGTTACATTTATTGCGGGCTGCCAAGGAGAAAGCAATAAGGATACTTTTCCTGAAGTCGGGCAAAGGTTGTCAGAAAGTATAAAACAAATTGATAAACAACCTGGTATAGTTTTAACTGGGTTCGCTGCCAACCCCCAAGAGAAATTATATAAAGTTGGAATTGAATATGACCAGAGTCAAATAGGCAATGAACAATTAAAACAAATTGTTACTGATTATCTCAGATATGCTGCTTCAAACTCGTCGACTTCAAACAATTGGGAAGAGATGCTTAAACCATATCAATTACGCATTGAAAAGTTAGGCGATGCTCAAAAAACACCTGTGATAGCTGAAAAAGACATCGGCTCAACAGAAATAAAATGGCAATTTGAATAAAATAGCGCCTCAAGGTGGATTAAACTAAGTACGATAGAGGAATAATCACCTGGTCGAGGCTGTCAATATGAACGGCAAGTGAACACAGATACTGAGGATGTATTTTTTGAAAGGAGTTGATGTTTTTGGGAAAATTCACTGAGGAAAAAATGTTGCATTTGATTTCTCTTATCTCGACCGGTGCAGAATACTACGTTAGAGATGCAATCCAAGAGAAAACAGTATCGGTCATCTTTTATGAGGAGTCCATACAAACTCATGGTATCTATTGTTTGGTGGAGAATGATGATTGTATAATTGCATATGCTTCTTTCATCAAATACAAAAAGAGCGACGCGTTATTTGAATTAATTAAAAAGAAAATCAATCCTTTTTTAAAGGATACTGAAACAAGAGAGGTCTGTTTTAATGTAAATGGGAAAAATAATGAAATAATAAAATTTGTGAGAGAGCTTGGATTCACAACGGATATGGAAGGTTTCCAGTTGAAGTTTTCCAACAACAACGAAGTAACCCTCTCAGGTCAGTTATTGTTTATGGAAAAAGGATTCACGCCAGATATGCTCGGAGAATATATTCAATTATTTGATAGTGCATATTACGAATTAAATAAAGAAAATGGTTGGAGAACAGATAGTTGCCAAAGAGATCCAGAACAATTTCTGAGAACATTCAATGGATATGAATTGGATGAACAGGTGCAATCTTTTTGGTTGAGCGAGCAATTGATTGGAGCTTATGTTACACAGGGAGAATATATTCGTGATTTTGTTGTAGATCCCAAATTTCAAAACTGCGGATATGGAAGTATCATACTAAAGAGTTGTATTAACCGTATGAATTTGCAAGAGGCAGAGAATATCTACCTTCGTGTAGCTAAATCCAATGTTGGGGCCAAAAGATTTTATGAAAAAAATGGTTTTATTGAAATTGCTAGTTTTGCTGATCATACTTACGTTAAATAATTCATTCCAAAGGTTCGTTAAGCTAACGGGGAACGATAGCACACCACGACATGACGGCAGCCGGCTACGCGATCGGCTGCCTTTATTCATTGAACGGGCAGGATTGCGCGGTAAATTCCGAGAATATATAAAAATCAAATTAGGGGCGGTAATGGTTGTGAGGCTCTTCAAAAAACAAATTTATGATCAACTAACAGTCGAATTGAACGTGGAAGTAAGCAAGAAATATATGAACGTGTCTAAATACAAGCGTGTACTGACTCCAGTAATACTCGAAAACGTGTATCTCTATGTCAATGAAATCAGGATAAATGAACATGCTGATGAGGTATTTGTTATAACGGAATTCTTTAATTCCCTAACACATGAAGGGGAATATCCCATGTTTACATGCTCTTGTGGCATATTTGGTTGTGGTGGGTTTTATATTGATATCTATCACAAGAAAAATGGGGTAATTTGGGTTACAAAGCAGTCCACTAATAAAGAGCATATATTCACTAGGGAAAATGTCCGTAGCGTTGCTGAAAAGCTTATTCATGAACTCTCAGATTTAAATGACTTACGAAAAGAGAATGGTCTCCAAGCTTATTATGACATTCAGGCTTTTAAATCAATGCTCGAAGTATTTCTAAACAAACCAAAGTGATTCAGCTAACGGGACACGATAGCTGAATGAAGACTTAACGGCAGCCGGCCACGCGATCGGCTGCCGTTGTCCATTGAAGTAACGGGCAGAATAGTGGAATTAAGTTAGTCTGATCGTAGACATATATTACTCAGTAAGTTATATTGAAATTACTAAATATGGAAGAGAGTGATTGCAATGAATACAAATACTAAATTTGAAAATACATTAAATTTCGAGGTGCGGAAGGGCTAATAAAGAATTCTTATTATTAACCTTCCGTGTGTGTAAAACACATTTAAAACATGGAGGGAACAACAAATATGTTGTTTAATAATGTTGAATCGTATGAAGGTATTCTAGCGGAAACTTACGATATGCGAACGGCTAGTTCGTCCGATGACAGTGAGTTCTTCAAAAAAATGATTTTAGAAGTTCCAGGAGCTGCCTTGGAGCTTGGATGTGGTACTGGAAGATTAATGTTGCCCTATCTGGACGCAGGTCTTGATGTTGATGGGGTTGATTGTTCTAAAGACATGTTAGATATATGCAAAGCTAAGGCTGAGAAAAGTGGGCAGTTTCCAGTTTTGTATGATCAATACATGCAACATCTTGATATCCCTAAAAAGTATATGACAATTTATATACCAGCGGCTTCGTTTATTCTCTTATCAGACAGAGAAGACGCAATGAATGCATTAAAGAGTATATACGAGCATCTTGAACAAGGTGGACAGACATTAATCCCTTTATTTGTACCAAAAGATCTGTTCATAAATAAAGGTGCTGAATGGGCAACTGGTTTTAGGGGTACAAGAAGCGACGGATCGGATATAGTCGTAAGTTCCAAATCAACTTTTAATTTTCTTGAACAGATACAAGTTAAGATAGAGCGATATGAAATTTTTAAAGATGGTCTCTTAATTGATACTCAGTATAGTACAACTAAAATGCGATGGTTTTTTAAGTATGAGTTTATCATGATGCTTGAGAAGGTCGGTTTCAAAGATGTTTCTGTTTATGGTGGATATTGTTTACAAGAAGTAAATGAAGATCAAAATTTTATGATTATAAGAGCAAGAAAGTAAGTGTAACGCAAAATCACAAAGGCTGCCTAATGGCAGCCTTTGTTGTGGAATACAATTAACTGAACTCCGATTGTTAAACTATCGGCGAACGATATTGCGAAGACTAGGAACAAATCACCGTGGCAGGCGTTGAAGTAACGGGCAGTTTAGCCAAACAAGCCGATTAAAGGAAAAAGGTGGAATGATGACGTTCAGAGTATATAATTGAGATAGTGGTCTTTGTTAGGAGAGGTGTAATGAAGATTAATAAATTTTTAATTTCACTCGTCATTGTTTTTCTTGCCGTTTCTCTCATCTTTTTGTTATGGCTAATACAGCAAAATAAGCCGCTAAATGATCAAATTAAAAAGGTGATTTCAGAATCAGATTCGAGTTATAGCGAATTAATACATATCCATGTAGATAGAGATCGGACGTTAGCATTTTATAAAACCAATAAGTCAGAATTATGCGTTGTATTACTCCATAAAAAGCTTCGTGGATATCAATTGAGTGGTTATATAAATAAAAGTTCAATGTTTACTGATCAAGTCTTGAGCTGGCAGGGATCAGAAAATCAAGAATCAAATATTCATATCCTTTATGGAGTAGTTGCAGATCCAGAAATAACTCAGATTCTTTTGATAAGCGAAGGTGACGAGACAGCGCACATTATTAAAAATGGAGAATATTCAATATGGTATTCGTTAATTGAAAATGAATTGAAGATGCCTATTACTATTCGAGCAACAAACAAGGAAGGAAAAGTATTATACGAGACTGGTGATGTTGCGTTTTGGAATAATTAGAACTCCCTGTTCATTACGCTAACGGGGAACGATAGTTCAACGAAAAATGGAGCAGTTTGCCGGCGGCAGCTGCTCCATTTTTCATTAAGCTAAATAGACAGTCACATTAAACTAGCCTCGATGGTTATATATTGTGAAGACATAAAGAAGTTTTGAGAGAAAGGAGGTTTGCAAACATGGAGATGAAGGAACTTATCAAACAGGTACTCAACGGCGACAAGGATACTTTTAAAATAATTATTCGAAAGTTTCAGCAGAAAATATATACTTTCTCTTATTTTATGCTAGGTGATCGGCAGGAAGCGGAAGATGCAACGCAGGAGGTCTTTTTTAAAGCATATCGGAATTTAGCGGGCTATCGTCATGACAGTGAAGATTTATTTTTGGCATGGCTGTACAAGATTGCGACGAATCATTGTAGCACCTTGCTGAAGAGAAAAAAGAAGTGGTATCTCCTGATGCCGTTATTTCAAAACGATGGTAATGAGAAGAGTGCGGAACAGACTTTTTCCGATCAAGACGATATTCATCTGAAGTGGCTCAAAGGTTTATCAGCAGCGGAAAAGGAGATTTTAGCGTTACGAGTCATAGAAGATCGACCCTTTGAAGAAATTTCGCGTATATTGGGCATCAGTTCAACTACAGTACGAAAGCGATTCGAACGTCTTAAGGTGAAATTAAAAAGAAATAGAGTCCAATTGGAGGGCACACGATATGAACAGCGATATGAATGTTAATAGTTTAATTCGTAGAATGAAAGAGACATGGCTACCTGAAGTCGACGTAAGCACTGAGGTGATGCAAAAAGTATATTCCTTCCATGGGAAGAATCGTCTTCATAGGCAGCAAAAAAGGGCATTTAGAATCAGCAATGTCGGGATTGCGATGTTTGTATTGTTGTTTATTGCTACTGCATCAGTTAGCGCGGCTACCCTCTTTAAAACCAATTGGAATGGAGTCCAAGTTGAAATCGGTGATAATGACAAAGATACGGCTACACAAGCTGATAGCAATGAACCATCCTATAAGCAAAAGCTTGAAACAGCTCTATCAAAATCGGCTGATATTTGGAAGACTATATCTTTAGAAGAAGCTGAGAAACAATTTGCGTTCCCCCTATTGAGACCGCAAGATAGCGAATTTACACTTGTAAAATCGTTCGGTGTCATCGCCCAAGATACCAACTATCGTGTGAAGTCGGCAGAAGAATTGTGGTTGGGCGGGTTTTACGATTTATTCCAGTGGAATCAACAGGATATCGTGGTAAGTCAAAATCTGGACGTTGAAATATCGGAAACTTTACGGAATTCGGAGAAAACGATGTCCTTGACCTTTCAAGGAGCTCCGTGGGAGAATGTCGAAGTGGCTGATGATACACTTGCCATGTTTACGGCTAACGGTAGCGATAATTTGCTGATATTAAAGTACAAAACGGCCGACCGTAAAGTCATTTCAATAGAATTTGAGGGAGATATAGCAAAGGAAGATTTGGTTGAACTTGCAAAGGCGTACGTAGGAAAATAGTTGATTAATTAAGGGTACTTTAAAAGGGATTAAGCTAACGGAGAACGATAGCTCAACAAAACACGAAGGCAGCCGGTCAGTGAAAATGATCAGCTGCCTTCGTTCAAATAACGGGCAGGATAGTTCCAATTTACGGTATAATAGGCATGTAAAGGAGTGAGTCTTATTCGTATTTGCTTCCCCCTTCTATTTCTAAGCATCCTGCTCATCTTAGGAGGGTGCCAAAAGACCATAAGTACGCAACCCGTGTATTGGTCAACCACCAAGGAAGAGGCGCTTTCGCATTACAAAGAGCAGCTATCACAAGTGAATGAGACGTATCTTGAAGTCATGCTGACCACAGGTGATTCTGTTGTATTGGTGCAGCGAAAGCCTTCCACCTATGCCATCGGGGAATTTTATAGAAATCAGAGCCAGTATGCCTTTGAACGAACCTCAGCCTGGGTGGCTATAGAAAACACAACAGGCGCCATGTGGACGTTCACCACCAAAACAGGTACCGATTATACGCTGAAAATCGCCAAGAGTCGAGAGGACACAAGTAGTTTCTATAATGAAGAGGTCGGCGTCTACTTGACAGTGAGCAAAGGAGACCGCGAGTATAACGACAAAAACACAACCAATCTTATCACCGCCGCAAGTTTGCTTTAATAGGCAGCTCAATACGTACATGGTGTTGGCATATCGGAAAGTTATCGTAGATGAAGACTGAGCCGAAATTAGATTTGCTTGGTTAATTATTCATCTATACCAGCCAATAGGTGTCAAGAATTGAGTGATTAACATCACTTCGAGCAGCAGTTATACTAGAAAAATAGCAACCTAAACAACCTTCCGAGTGTGTGATGAAGGTTTTTCTTAAGATTCATAAATGTGTCACTAAGTAAGATCTATGAAGGTCGTTTGATTTTTCAAAAGAGCGAAAATCCAATGAAGAAGCTTATTTGCACTAGCGATTATCGCCACTTTGTGTCCTTTGCCTTCGGTTCGTTTCTTATCGTAAAATGCCTTCACCTTTTTGTTCACTGAAAGCCTCAGGCCACAACGAACGGCCAAGAACAGCGCGAGCCGTGGCCGAGTGGGGCTTTCGCCAACACTTACTGGTGGGGAGTGGCTCTTACCATGAATCAAGAAGATACAAAAGATCAAGCATATCAGCTAGGTCAGTACAAAGAAGGTTTAGCGACTGAGTCTGTTATTGCTGGAATTATAGCAGGAATCGTTGGAGGTCCGGTTGCATGGGCTGCTGCTGCTGGGGCTATCCTAGCTCTTGGTAACTCGTTAGTAGCAAATAGCTTGAATGCCCATAACAACCAATATGGTGTGACACTAAATTTACACTGGTTACCATTCACATATTATTAGGTTACCGAAAATAATCCCATACAATACTAAAATGATGTATAACTAATTAAAATCTGAGATTAAGGGAAGTGATTCTATGACTGGTCAATTAACTGCATTATTAAGTGTCCAAGGACTAATGCTTTTTTATGCCATCATAGCCGTTATTGGAATATTCTTTTTGTTTAAACGTAAAGAAAAACAAAAAGCCAATAATTCAATGTCAGTTTACTTCCTGGTGTTCATGACTATTGGAGCAGCTGTATTGCTCATTTCGGATTTCAAAAACAGAACTTCTTCATTCTCAATGCCTTTTTCTTTGATGTTTATTATCATTCCGCTGGCCTGTTTGGCTCAAATTAAAAGGACTCAAAACAAAAGGTAAAAGATGCTGTCCCAAAAGTGGTTTAATCATTTGGCGGACAGTATAGCTACTGTAACAACCACGAAAATAAAAGAAATGGCGGTGTGGGGAGGCTATCCCCGTACCGCCATTTTATATTTTTCGTCCATTGCTGCTTTTTCACCAAATTATAGGCAACCGAAAGCCATCCTTTTGGGAAAAGAGCACAGTGAGGCCGCCGCGGGTCTATTATTGATATACTGGATTTATGGAGGAGGGAATCTTCAGGTCCTCCACAGGGCAGATGGACTTAAACCATATATTGAGTTGGAAGCGACAGACCACCTGCTGGCGGTAGAACAAAGAGATGGAATTACAATCGAACGTGTTCCAAATAGCTGCGCAGCTATGTATCAATAACAAGAACGATGATTCATTAAGCTAACTGGGAACGAGAATACAACGACGGCAGGTTGCTGTCAGCCCGATCCGCTTGACGACAGGTTTGTGCCGGTAAGGAGATTGTGAGCGTGGCAAATGAAATGGTGTACACTACTGTTATAGAAGAACTCTTAATTACAGTACCTGAACTAAAGCCACTCTACGCTGAATATACGTATATGTGGTTCGATGACTACCTGCCATATGTGGTCTTTGGTTTGGTTGTCGTTCCAACCATGGATGAACTTCTTCAATATGATTGGCAAAGCTCCGTGTTAAAACGGATTTTCGATTTTATAGAGATAATGATGCAAAGTAAGTACAAAGATGTTCGAACCCTCGCCGCGATAGAAATTTCATGAGTGTTCATAAACATGATGTCGGGAAGAGATGGTACGAGCAAATGCTTCGAGACGAGCACCCAACAAACATCTACATACCGAAAAGGGACGACGGATATGAACGGTATATCTCACTTGCCCAAATCGTCAGTTTTCATAAAGGTTCCCTTCTACAATGTGTATGAAGAGATTGATCCGGACAGGCTATCCAAAGTTAGTGGTAGCTTGAACTATATTCTTGATCTTGGACTCATTGAACCGGATGAAGCAGAGCAAGCCCTTGAGGAAACTGGAACTGAATAAGATACATGGATAGAGGTCGGGAAAATAAATTTTCCATGGCCTTTTTATTTTTGTTGTTGTTTTCTGTAAAAAATAATATCGCTCGCCAGTATCCTTTATTTCATGCCTCGTAATTTCAAAATTTCAATAATCCCACGATTCCATTGTTCACTATTGGCAGTGGAATTGCGCTGGTTGTCTCGTTCATAAGTCCATAAAGAATTAGATAGTCCAATTAGATTCGAACTAACCACCTGTAAGCCATCTTGGCTTGGGATTAATCCTAACATATTGAAGAACCAATAAAGTGGAATTACTTGAGATGCTCCAATTAACTGCGCTGCCAGCTTTCTTAACGACATTTGAATTCCAATGATCTCATCGACCAATTTCTCATTATCCTTATTATTTTTGAAATCTATTGGGTTCATATATCTATTTGCGTAAAAGATCAGAGCGGAGGAAATCTCAGATTTGATTTTCCTGAAATCTGATAGTGGGTCAAGGACAAACTTCAAAAACAGTTGCGAAGTTAGGAAAAGCAGTAAACCTCCTACCAATGTTATTGACGCTGTAATAATGGCCTCTTGTAAAGAAAATTGTGCGCCCAAACTGAACACTCCTCTACTAATTTTACCCATATTAATCAAGGTAGCATATTAGCACTTCATTAGAAAAGTTGAATCAGGTTGTTCTTCAATTGACAGCAGGTTTCCACTGGAAGAAGAGCCAAGCGCACTGATAAGTGAGGGTTGTCGTAAAGAAAACGGATCGGGATTGGAGAGGTAATCATGCCATACCTTTCGTGCCTTCATGGTAACCCAGCTAATTGCTGGCTTTTGAAGGTTACCGGCTGCCGCGCAGCCTTCCCAAAAGGAAGCCATCGATGCCTCGATGCCTCGATTTAACGACTGTTGGAAGTAAAGCTGAAATGACAGTTTTGACTGTCATCTGCCCGGGTGTAAGCTTTACACCGCATCGTATTTCAAATGAATCAGGACCCGAACGTGCAATAAGATGCTATAATTTAGGTAAAAAGTCAGGGTGGTCAGGTGAGAAGTCACGGGATTGTTAGGGGAATAGATCGATTGGGCAGAATTAATCTTCCGATTGAGCTACTCCGCTTGCTTCAAATCGAAACTATGGACGGGCTGGAGTGCTTCATGGATGCCGAGACTCAAACGATCGCCATGCGGAAATACCTGGGTAGAGCATGTTTCTTCTGTAACGTTGAGGAAGACCTCAGTAACTTTCTAACCCATTTTGTTTATGGGTCTTGCATTACAGCTGCTGCTCAGTCTTTGGAGTAGGAATTGAACTTAAAGCTTATCCAGATGAATCTCGGAAGAAATTGTAGACTTATTTGCCTCACAGGAACACGTCAGTCCATCATTCAAAGAAATAAAGGAGATGTAAGACTTGTCAAGACGTAGAAAGAAGCAGCAGCGTGAGTTGGAAAATATGTTGGCCAACATATTTATGTTGGCGATTGTGGTCGCTTTTCTAGGGGTATCGTATAAAACCGGTTCATTCGTTTTAGCCGGCATTGCTTCCGGCGCCATCTTTGCCCTGGTGGTCGCCTTCCGAATCTGGCGCAATACCCAGCACACAAATCGCTTGAAGCAGTCCGGCATTACTGAGATTGATAAGATGGACGGCATTCAGTTCGAACAATACCTGTCGCTTGTCCTGAAGGCGCACGGCTACGAAGTTACGGTGACACGCGCAGCGAAGGACTTTGGGGCCGATCTTGTCATGATCAAAGCCGGTCGCAAAATTGTGGTCCAAGCCAAACGGCACAGCAAAACCGTCGGTTTGAAAGCTGTTCAGGAGGTCCAGGCGTCGATTGCCCATTACAACGCTGCAGAAGGATGGGTAATCGCGAACCGGGATTTTACGGATGAAGCGTATGCACTGGCCAAATCAAATCAGATCCGGCTTGTAAATCGGGAAGCACTCATCGAATTGATTTTGAAGCTGAATCCTGGTGTAGGCTCCGGCCCCGTTGCGAAGGCAGCTCCGATCTCACCAGGAGAACGGACGTGCAAGCGATGCAATAGCAGATTGATTCCGCGGAATGGTAAACAGGGACCTTTTATGGGTTGCAGTTCATTTCCGAAATGTAGATATATAGAATCCATTTAAAGAAAAGAGGCGGACTGAGTGTACAGTGAACTCGTCACTTATTTGCCAGAGCAAGTTCCCGATCATCTTTTTACTCGCAATGAATTGAAAAAAATGGGGCTTGTCCCAACACGGGAGCTGGAAGCATTGGTTTCTTACCCAGAGCAAAGGCGTCAATACCAGCTCTACAATGTGGCGGCAACTAGGAGTCCGAAACAGCAAGGTGGATTTTCACTTGTACCGAAGGATTACTCCATCGCCCAGGTACTTGCGAAACGATGGCATGCAATCCAAGTACGTAGACTGCAGTTCGGGGAAAATTCTCCGAAAGAGGAGTTGGGGGGGCCTAAATGTGGTGGTCAATAGCAGCAATCGGAATTGTTTTGCTCCTTGGTGTACTCAGCATGCTATACGAATATTCTCAGGAGACGAAGAAGAACGATTTCACGCTGGAATATATTAAAACCTTCAGAGATTTTTGTACTAGTATGCAACAGCAACGAGGAGCCTTTGACAACGAGAAGTATGGTTGGCTGCGCTTGAACCTCTCGAAAATGCAAAATATGATGGGCGGTTATGGTATTGCTCGGAACTACCGCCCGCCTTTTTCTAACATTATGTTTAGCCATTATCCGGTGCTGCTTAATGGGATTACAGACATTAAAAATCAATATCTGCAAATCAATCATGACTTTGGTGGATTAAGTTTTGAATATAAGTGGCTTGCGGAAACCATTAGTATGGTGGATGATACACTATTAACCTATTTTGGTGCCCAGGGTAACGCCATAGACGACCTAAAAAGGCAGTCAAAAAACCCACTCATTTGGCTTAGAGAAGGAGTAAGATTCGTGGTTACCAGCCCGATATCTCTCATGTATTGGTCAGGTCTCATACGATATGGAACGTATAGTAGCTTATCCAACAATTTCTTCGTTAAATTTCTATCTTTTTTGATCGCTATACTCGGGACTGCAAGTGCAATCCTTGGTATTGTCACTGATTATGAGCCATTTACTCAGATAATGGGTTGGGCACATTCCGGAAAGTAGCAAACGGAGGAGCTTTGCCGGGTAAGGGTTCAACTGGAAAAGGAACTTGCAGCTGCAAGTTCCTTTTTTATGGGCTAGAAGCTAGGTTGGGGGGAAATGTCTCTGATTGCATCTCACAGATCTAATATGGGCGAATCTTTTTACCATATCGTAATACACTTGTTTCTTGTCATAATAGGAGTCATCGATTTTCGCAATGTCATACACTGTAGATTGTAGTTCTGATAGACCGGTAGCAGCCATTCTCCCCCGCGGATTTCCGATTGCAGTTCTCGAGAGCCTTATCGATAAAGATGGATCTCATTGAGATTCGATGATGCTTCTTAGTTGTTATCTCCAATCGGCGCGGGCTGAAGCTCTGCCATGCGCCGTTTCCACAATGTATTTTTCTTGATTTTGTACAAGTTGTTGTCAAGAACCTTTCGGTACAGCTTCAGCACCGAGTCCGTCAAGATGATGTCAGAATAGCGGGTTCTGGCATAGCGCCGGAGCCTGCGGGCATTTGGCAGCAGCTTGCGGTTCTCGACCTTCGCCGCCATGCCGGTGCTCGTGCGGCATAGCAGTTTCGGCATGCCTCGAAGTACTTCGGCGACGCCACCTTTCTTGAAGCCGAGCACGGGCGTGCCGCTTGCCATCGCTTCGATGAGTACAAGACCGAAGGGTTCATCTCAAGTCGAGGTGAACAGGACGCAGCTGGCATTAGCAAGAAGTTTGCGTTTGCGTTTTCCGCCCACGATTCCGACATAGCGGATGTTTTTGCCCAGATGCGGCTTGATTTTGGCGTTGAAATAGTTTTTGTCGTTCAGCGTGCCGGCGATGATGAGCCGCCTGCCCGATTTCTTGGCGACCTTGATGGCCAGGTGGACGCCTTTTTCCTTAATCAACCTCCCCAGGAAGAGCAGGTATTTCTGTTTGACAGTCTTGAACGTGTAATCGTCCATGCGGATGCCGTTGTGGACAGCGTAGCCTCGGCGCTTCCCGTATTTGCGCAGGATGAACTCGCTGACATAGACCGGAATCTGAACGCGCTTATTAATTCTTTTGGAATGCGATTGTCCGATGGTCGGAATCGGCCACGTCGCGCGGGAGGTTTTTAATGATGAAGTCGAGCTGTTCTTGCGGATCATTTGATTCGTATTCGAACGTTCGAGTCGCGTTCGAGGTTGATCCTTTCTTGGCGAACAGAAATACCTCGTGCCCCCGTTTGACCAATTCTTCCGTCAGATAATGAACCTCGCGCTGCGTGCCCCCGTAGTCCTTCGGCGGGACTGGAATTGTATTTGTCGAGATTAGCGCAATTCTCAAATGTCCCTCAGCTCCTTAGATAAGTGTCTTCCATGGGCATTCTTTGTAGAATATGAGTGGACTTTTGAGCAGGGCACGGCGCATTCAGAACTAAGCATTCAGGTCTACGCTTTTCAACTCTAGGATGCGAATGAGAGCCGGTTCTTGGCTCTGTTATGCCCGTTTTGATGACCCCCCAAGTACGCATTCTTTAACCTCCAAATTGAAGTCGTTTCCCAGCTCGTTAGTTGGGTGAGCCAAGCGAACGACTGGCTCTAAATCAGACAGAACGCGTTTAGTATGAACTGTTTGGTTCCATTCCCGCCTATCCTCCTTTGCGTGCCCCTTCCAAACCGTCTTAGGGCGGTTTTTTTGTTTAATATCGAAGGACCCGTGATTCCCTTATTCTTTTTCCTCGATTTGACCTTACAGGGCGCTCTTTAATTCTTTTTTTCATCTTGAATCCCCCAGCTCGTTTAGTCAGGAGGACCAAGCGATCTATCGGCTCTACGCCAGGCAAACCCGGCCTAGCCAAGACCCGGTAGGTTCCATTACTCCTCTTTCCCTCCTTTGCGTTCCGAAGCCAAGCACAGGCCATCATTTCTACTCCGCTATCGCTATGTTCCAATCATGTCCTGCTAGGGATGGGGCCGCAGATTGACTCCACGTTCGCTCCGCCAAACTGCGAAGGACACAAGAAATTGCAGAAGGAACGTTCTCGGCTGGCGCCAAGAACGGCGGCCTTTTTTGGCAACGCCTGCCGCTCTGCTGGACGCTACCAAATCCCTCCGGCGGTCAAGGGGCTTTCGCGGCATAGCCTCCCTGACCGGTCGATATTCCACGACCCCTTGACGCACCGAGCCATCTACCCCCAGCACGTCGCTCGCGCGCCGTGTGGGGACCCCTAGATGGCGATCGGGCCGCGATTTTCCAAATCGCTTTTTGGTATTCGTTTGCCAAGCGGCAAGCTGATGGGGCCGCAACCCACATTCCAATTCGGGAGCTGAACAAACATGGAAGCGAAACAAGCCTTATAAGCTTTCTTTGAAGAAAAACAACTCGAGGACCGCGTGTTCGTTGTCGAACATCGCGATTTGGTCCACGCGATCGACAGCTTGTTCTTACAGGAAGTGATCGTGAACCACACGCCGGCGCATGAGCAGGTGCAGATCCGGGCGGTCATCGCGCAGATCGATTTTCGGAACGGTGATGTGAATCACTTCTTGGAGCACCTGGCTGCCGCATACGTGATGATGAATTTTTGAGTCTCTGGGACGTTCCCTAATCCTTTAAGCCGATCGGCTGCAGCAAGTCTACGTTCTACTTTAGGAGCGATGAAGCATGATTCCAAAATCCTTTTACTTCAAACCCGAAACGACGCCGCCTGAAACGATGACGAAAGCCCAGGTCAACCGGGCGCGCAAAGTGCTGCAGAAGAAGCTTGAAGAGCAGTACACCGCGGCCGAGATTGACACCCTGGAATGGTACGTTGACCAGGAAACCGCGGAAACGTATACCTGGAAATTCCGGTTTCCGATGGACGGCAAGACCCGCACATTCACTTACATCAGAGCGACCAATTCCGTGGTCATTAGGAGGCAAGAACGATGAGTAATCGTGTATATGAATCCGCCGCAGAGACGGCCAAAAAAATCCGGGCAACGCTGAAAAAAGCGTTCCCTGGGTCGAAGTTCTCCGTTACGTCCAGCACGTACTCCATGGGCTCGAGCGTTTATGTGCGCTGGACGGATGGACCGATGTCCGCCCAGGTTGATGCCATACTGGATCGGTTCAAGTCCGGCACCTTCGACGGCATGCAGGACCTGTATGTGACGACCGGTTACGAGTGGGAGGGTCAACTCATTAGCGGCGCAAAGTACGTCGACGGCAGCCGCTCGATGACAGAAGAACGCCGCGCACGGATCTTGGCCAAGCTCAGTGAATCCGGTACTCCTGATCGGTGCGGTGATTATCGCGTGTACGAATGGGAGCAAGCCGAACGGGAGCTTATCGAGGCAGGCGAGCTGAACGGCTTTCCGTCGCAGCTGCCGGAGCCAGCGCCGGCGGCCGCCGTTATCGAGTCGGATCCGGAGCCGAATCCGGCGGTCGCGAACCCGGAGCCAGAAACATCGCGCACCGGCAATATCATTGCGTTCCCCATCCGCGATCCGGAAGTCGCCGCCAAGTTGAAGGCGGACAAGCTGCTGACATCGCTCACACCGGAACAGAAGCTCAAACTTCATGTCCTGCAAGCCATCAGCGGGCAGGAAATTTCACTGCAGGAGCTGCTGTCCAGCCCGCTGAGCATCGACGAGCTGTTTAAGGCTGCGGCCAATCGCGTTTATGGTTAAGCCGGTTCGCCGACTTTCTTTTTTCATTCCTGAAGGAGCTGAAACAGAATGGTTAATGTGGTGAATGGCATGGTAGGTTTCGTCTTATTCGTGGGTGTTATCGGGGTGACGGTTTGGTGCTGGCGGGATCTAATCCGCGAGACGGCAGCCATAGCCGAAGAAGAAGCGAAGGTACTCGGTTTACAGCAAGGGGACCTATAAGATGAGGCTTTCAAAAGATGTTGTTATCTAGGCTGATCGTTATGGCTATGCTGTGCTCCTAGCCTTGCTTATGCGGAACGTTTTTCAGCAGTTCGGTCGGGAAGAAAATGAATCGACCCAAAATTTCCAAGTGCTTACGAATATAACCACCTAGGGAGGGCACTACATGATTAAGCCAACGAAGCTTGAGACCGCGCGTGCCGAACTCCACGCGATCGTAAGGAAGCATGCCGGCAATCTTCAACATGAGGATGTGCAAGCCGCTTCCCAGCGGCTCGATCAGCTCATCGCCTGTGAGCAGCAGCGCAAGCAGCGGACAGCATTGAAACCAAAGAAGTCCCGCGATCGACACTAATATAACCGCTTGGTTAGAATCCCAGGTGCCGTTAGCCAAATGCGCCGCGTGCAGCCGTCAAGCGAGTGAGGATTACCTGGAGCGACCTTGACGAGCGGTTCCAGACGCAGACCCTAAACCGAATCCCGACCAACTTCGTTGGCCGGGCTGCCCCCTGCAGGGGAAGAGCGGTCCAGCGCGCCGCGCTGGTCGGCGGCGGGGCCGAGACCCCGCGAATTCCGCGGTTTTCGCTCAGGTTTTTGGCCCAGCAGCGATACTCGCGATACGGGAATACCCAGTAATACCAAGGATTTCATGTTATAATGGAGGGAGGTAACGATGATCACCGAATTCAGGAGGGGCCTTATGAAAATTCGACGCGCTTCAGATATCGAACGTGCGATGAAACGAGCAGAAGCCAGTTTAGCAATAGAAGGACTACACGTTTCGGAGGAAGGCAACGAGCTGATTCGGAAGAAACTTCGGGGCGAAATTACGCACGAAGAATTCTTGAAACGCGCTTTAGAGGTTGCCCGAAATGAGTGAGCAATCCAAGTACGAGTATCCAGGAACGGACGTCCTCATTAATTTAGCAGGTATCCAAGATGAAGCGTTGTTAAAACGCTATGAGGCTCTCGTCACGAAAGAGCGCTTGTCTCAGCTCGAGTTAAAGCCGGTACAAGGTTCGTTTGACTCGGATCACCTGAAGGAGATCCATCGTTATCTTTTTCAGGATGTCTATCCGTTCGCCGGCAAGATCCGGGAAGAAGATATCGCCAAAGACTTCTTTACGTTCGCGCCCACGCAATTCATTGAATCCTCGGCTAAAGATCTATTCGGGCAGCTGCAGCGAGAAGGGCATTTGAAGGGCATGGATCCGGATCGGTTTGCAGATCGAGCTGCGCATTATATGGCAGAATTAAATGTGCTGCATCCGTTTCGTGAAGGCAATGGGCGCACGCAGCGCGAGTTTACTCGGCAGCTCGCCCAACAGGCGGGTTATGATTTGGATTGGTCCGCTTTAGATACGGAACAGGTCTTACATGCTTCGATTCGTTCGAAGGCGGATACCTCTGAATTGGCCAAGCTTATCCGGGAAGGAATCACCCCCCTTGCTCCGCAAACGTCGTTGGAAACGACCAAAGACGTATTTTTTCGGAATGGCGAGTATATGGCCAACCGTCAGCAAGTCCATCAGGGTATCATCAATGAATTATTAGCCGCGGTGCAACCGGCGATTGAGCAGCCTTTAGTGATTTATCTTGGCGGCGGTTCCGCAGCCGGCAAAACCTCGATTTCGCAAATGCTCATCCAATCCTTTAAGGATGCTAATGAATCGGTGCTCCTGATCGATTCGGATAAAATTAAGACTATGCTTCCGGAGTATAACAAGCTCATCAAACAGGATCCCGAGAACATGGCCCGGCAGCTGCACGACGAGAGCAGTGATATTGCCAGCCGATTATATGAAGCCGGTATGAATAGCCGTGTTAACATGATCCTGGACGGGACGATGAAGAACGCAGAGAAGTACGAAGGATTCATCCGGGCGGCACGGGAACATGCGTACAGCATTTCGGTTGTTATTGCTGACGTCTCCCTGGAAGAAGCCTACCGGCGGGCTGATATCCGCTATGAAATCGAGCAGCGACGAGTACCGCGGGAAGTTATTCAAGCATCGCACAAGAACGTGCCGAACACATTCAGGCAGATTGAAAACAAAGTCGATTCCTTCTATTTATATGATACGACCGAGAGGCATCCACAGCAATTTTACGTGAAGTCGAACGGGAACGTTCTGGTTCAGAATGATAACCGTTTAGCGGAGTTTTTTGCGAAAGCGGAGCTCGAATATGAGGTTTTGCTTTTGAGGGATCTCCTAAAAAAGGTTGACGGCATGCCTTCGATCCGAAATACGGTCGATCTCGACGCGGCGACCTTAAACCGGGAAGTCGTGAACCATAAAATCGTAAAACGAGGAGATGGCCAGCAGCTGCAGGTCCAGCTAAAAGGCGACCCGCAGAAGCTGAACATCCAGATGGATCCGGCACCGCATTTAAACAAAGGCATGAAAGATCAGATGATTGACCAAGCAGCCAAAGGTATTATAGGCCCTGCAGCAAGCCGCGGAATGGGCATGGATTTTCAAATGTAGGAAGGAGGAACGCGCAATGAAGATGGACAAATTGATGAAAGACTTCGAAGAAAAGAAAGCGGAAGCCTATAAAGAATTACTCGAGAAGGAACAAAAAGAGCTGCAGGACGCGAGGGATAAAAAGAAATCCGATCAATAGAAATAGGCACTGGCCAGAGAGGGGACCGGGCGATAGCGAATTGACATTTTATATCGCGCGTGATATATTTAATGGGAATCATCATCGAATTCGCGATTGATTTACAGACGGGGAACAAGCCAGTTCTGGACGAGTTAAACCAATTAAGAGCTCTAGCGCAAGCAAAAGATGCGGATGCGATCTGGATTCTGTCACGTATCGTGCGAGCTTTGGATTTTACGCGTCGTCATGGCATACCGCATTCACTGAATCAGCAACTTATGGATGTGGATGATTTGGGGGCGCCATTCACGCTGACGACACCTGTTAAGGCGTTAAAGCATCATCCGCCGATTCATGAGCTTCGGGTAAACAAGCGAGATCGAGCCGGCGCATTTCGCGCACTATTCTTTCCTTATTCGCATCAAGGCGATCAAATTCTAGTTTTTACGCGATCGGTGATGAAACAAGCAACCGCCGATCCGGACTTTGATCTTGCCGTCACCGAAACAGAAGCCATGCTGCCCGACTTTTTGAAAGATCCGAGCAAGTACATTACTCTTTGAAAGGGTGAATGACCATGACAAAGAAAGCCGGCCAGGATTTTAACGATTTCATGGAGGCGTCGAATCAGATTCCAGAAGTGCGGGAATATCTTAATTCCTTCCCCGTTATCATTGGCGACCTTGTACTGGCTCGACGTCTACAATTGGGGTGGACCCAGCAAGAGCTTGCGGATAAAGCCGGAACCATTCAAGCCCGTATTTCGAAAATTGAAGCCGGCGATGATGGCGTCAAGCTGGGTACGATCGGCAAAGTGTTTCATGCGCTTGGCTTGGCCGGCTTTACGCCGGATTACCGGGAAGAGGCTGCAGGTCACGAACTGAGTTTCGTTTAAACTCATATAATAATAAAAGGGAAGAAGCGAGAAAGCGCGCTTCTTCCCTTTCTGCATGCATAAACCGTCACATCACGAACAGAACCTTGAGTCCACAAGCACTCAAAAATGCATCCATTGTAATCTATTCTATTGGGATCGCCTTATAAATTCATTATAGGACCGCTTTCAAAATCGCGAAATAAAATGGCGATTTTTTATTCGTAATTTATAATATCAATAGAAAAAATAAGCTAATAAATCAATAATAAACGGAGTATGACGATTAAAACGAAAAATATTTTATAATAATGCTTGCAATCGATTAAATAATCGTGATAAGATACAGTTCCGGTCATGAGCCGGAAGAAAAAGAGAAAAATTTGTTCCTTGAAAACTGAACAATGAGCGACCTGTCAAAAGGTTATAAATGTAAGTCAGCGATGAGCTAACAAGCACATCCTGAAAATGGCTTCGGCCACTTTTATGGAGAGTTTGATCCTGGCTCAGGACGAACGCTGGCGGCGTGCCTAATACATGCAA
>NZ_JBXENS010000013.1:0-128912 GCF_059383675.1 Paenibacillus sp. J22P277 | reverse complement strand
CATAAGCTGCCGTCGCTTTTGACTGCATACACGCTTCGATCCCCTGAATCGATTTGAACCGCATCGGCAAAAAGTTTGCCTGACGCCGTTGACGTCGCCGTTGACTCTATCGTCATGCCCCCGGCCTCGTCTGCAAGTGCGCTTGCAGGCAGCATGAGTGACAATCCAATTGCAGCGCCGACAACCCATTTATGCATGTTCCTATTAATCATCCATTTGACTCTCCTTCATAGATACGCCCAATTCTAATCCTCTGACGTTCCCGGCAATGAAAAAGTTTCATGCCAAGGAGAGGCGAGCGATTTTGAATTGATACATTTCTACCACCGGGCTCTTTGGAAACGGCATACAGCCGATCTGAGGGTCTATTATACTTGTCCTTCCAGTATTCGATGTAATACGGAAAAAGACGCCCTTCTGCTTGGCGGCGAAGGCGTCCTATCGTTCAATACATACCGGGCATACGTATACCCTTATTCGGTTACGCTCATTTTAGTATGGGCCTAGTGGATAGGCAATACAAATGCCCCCTATCAACGAGGAGGCTTTTTATGGAACATCATTTTAACATTTAGCTATTAGAACCATTTGTAGGTATCAACTTCTGGACATAAGAAAAGTACAGCCTCTTGGACTGTGCCTTCGAATCAAGTTTCTCTCTAATTGAACTATCGTTCCCAGTTAGCGTAATCGCTCAAGTAATTTAGATCTCATTCAGCCATCCTTCAATTTTATTAAATTTTCTCTGCATAACGCTTAATAGTTAGTATGGTTCCAGCAACCTGTTCGGTCGCGGCTTTCCGTTCATCTTGATCCGTGCAATCAATCCATAAAGACCGCTTTAGACAATATTCTAGCCAGTCCAACTTCCCTAAAAATCCACTTGCCAGTATCATTCTCCAGTTTGCATGGATACGGTTTTGTGTTGTTCCTTTATAGCCATCAATGAAAGATAAGAACTTGTCTTGGGCAATCTCGCCCGACTCATTTTCAGACCAGTAAATAGCCGTTTCAATTAAGTCTTGTTTAACATTTCTATATCCTGCAAATTCCTAATCAATCAGGACTGGTTTATCATTCCACAAAACATTCTTAGGGTCCAGGTCGCCATGACTGATGATCATATCCGTTGAATCAAGTTCTTGTCATTGGCTCATGAAAAGAACTTGATGTCATAAACTAAAAAAGCTGCGATATACGCAGCCGTTTATGGGGTTATGTTCTTGTCACCGGGCAGTGGCGGCGTCTAGCACTTACATAGTATTTTATATATATGTCTATACTTAAATAAGATAAAATGTCCGTTACTTCAATAAAACAAAAGCGCCATACGATTGCAGCTCCCACATCGTCTTCGTTAGTTCAGCGGCTGAAGTCCTTTTAAGAAGTGCATCATTAGTTTATTGGCTAAACGTACCGCTTCCGTTCGGTTATTTGCAGGGGCCGTCAGCATTAGACCATCCCTACCACTCCAGTCCCCAGATTGGTTATCTTCCCGTTGTTCAAAAAGTGCTAGTGTAATAAGGCTGAAGTCGTCATCGACATATAGTTTGCCTAAAGGAAAACTTTTTATGGTCCCGTCCTCAAACCAATGGTACACTAACAAAAAGCCTTCCCCCCTTTCCCGTCTTATTAATAATAAGACGGCGATCTTGAATTCTGACTTTATCCCGCCGTTACTTCAATGTAAAACAGCAGCCGATCATGAGGCCGGCTGCCGTTGTCTATCCATTCAACTATCGTTCCCCGTTAGCTCGATAGTCAGAGCGTCAATATGGTGTTAGTCGAAGGAAGTTCTGGAAACAGCCATTGCATTTAAGGCGTTCTCAAAATAGCTATATACTTCATCTGCAATTCCCAGAAACTCTTCAACAGGTACATCACTATCCAAGTAACAAGCATACAGATAATCAACTAAAGTGGAGTCAATCTCACAATAATTTAATATGGCATTCTTCATCATAATAATGTCATCTTGCCATACACCTGTATCTTCTAATACCAATGAGTATAATGCACGAATTAATCTCTTTGAGTAACCTTTAATATATCTAGTTTTCAGTGTGCTATCACTAACATTAGAAAGTGAACTATGTACACGATCTACTTCCTTCTTGGTCTCTCTATTTAAGTCTATAATGAACTCTGGAGAAATCACTATCGGTGGTACTTTTACACCAACGTCATCACCATATATGCAAACACATATTATTTTAATCCAAAAACCCCAATCATTTGGATTACTTAATACATCGTCCATCGAGCAAATTATCGTATCAATCTTAGTTACTAGTGGATATTCTTCCAACATCCTGTCTTTAATATTTGACAATCTTTCGTAATCAATATCTTGGGGATTTGCACATACAATTGTAAAGTCTGCATCTGACTTAAAAGGTTTAGCAGTTCCTTTTGGAATCGAGCCACACATATAGATGCTATGAATCTTTCCTTTAAATTCGGTAAGTAAATTATCTGTATACTTATCAACAAAATCCTTATATTCATTTTGTATTTCAATTCTAGTTATAACTTTTTCTAAAATCATATAGTCTCCTCCTAAATTAAGAACTTCTATCGGCTAACGTCTTTTTTTGTAACCTTCGTAAATTAGCTCAATATCCAATTAACCCAAAATCCCATGTCTTAGCACGTAATTGTTTCCCATGTCCCACACCATCAAAAGGCTTGCATGTGATATACACCTCATCATTATTTATTTTTTTAATACTATTTCAGCAAATATTTAAAAACGTCTCTAGATAGATTCAAGCACATATTGGAAGTATCCTGCCATTTAGCTTAATGAAAAATGGAGCTGCTGCCACCGGCAAACTGCTCCATTTTTCGATGAACTATCCTTCCCATAAATATGCAGATTATTCAACTAATCTGCCCGTTAGCTTAATAAATCTCACTTAAAAGGTGTCGTCGGAAATCGGTCCATGTTCTTGTCACAAATCGGGAATCTGCTCAAGTTCTTGTCATTGCCAATTGACAAGAACTTGAGCCGATAACTAAAAAAGCCCGCGTTTTTGGCGGACTTCATTCGGACAATGTTCTTGTCACCCGACAGCGGTCGGACGCGAACAAACCCGGTACGCAAAAAAATAGCCGCTCACCGCGGCTATTGGAATACTCGCGTATAGAATCCGTCTAAGCCTCTATCAGGTCCGTATTGCAAATGTTAGGTTATTTATTATTCTGTGCTTTGTAATTCTTGATATACTCGTCTTCGACCGCCTTGCCGCCTTGATCCATGTACTGCTGAACCAATGCTTTATACAGGCTGTCTACTTCAGCTGGTTTCGCAACGATCAGTTTGGCTAGCATTTGTGCCGACAGACTCTTAAGCGCCGCGTTGTTTTTGGCATCGGCCGCATTCGGTATGGAATAGAAATAGTTCGTATAATAGTCGACCAAGCCCACCTTCAACGCATTCTCTACATCCTTCTCGTAACCGGGATAGCCTGCGGAGATTGCGGCTTCATTCTTTTTCGGATCCCCGAGTTCGATCCCGTTCGAAAGGATATCATAGTCGAGGTTGTTGGCCACCGTCATCATCTTATCGCCGGAATTCGTCGTTCCTGTCTGTTTGGGAACACCGTCCACCATGTTGTAGTCGACGCCTTCCTCGCCGTTCTGGAGGAAGAGGGTTACCTTAGGGTCAGCCATCCAGTTCAGGTACTGTATGGCAAGGTCAATATTCTTGCTGGTTTTAGGGATAATGACGTACAAGCCATTTGGGCTGTACCCGTTCTTCGGATGCTTGCCCGCATCGTTCTGCCACGGATCGATCGGAATAAGCTCAGCACCGGGAACGTTCTTGACGAGGTTGGCATAGGTACCGGGAGCAGTTCTGTACGGACCATCCCAGTTCGTTTGGAACGCTCCGACTTTGCCGTTGGAAATATCCCCGTCCAGCAGTTTTCCATCCTTGTCCGTCGCGAAATTCGGGCTGATCAAGCCTGCATGATACATTTTGTTCATGTATTGAACGGCTTTATCAAACCCTGGCATACTCCAGTTCGCCTCCCAGATCGCTTTCGGCTGAAGCGTGGCAAACTGTTCCTCGGTAAGGTTAGCTGGTTTAAAGGCTTCCGGTGTATAGCTCAGCCCGGGATTTGAGGGTTGCAGGGAATAACCGTAAGGAATCACTCCGGTCACGTTGCCGGGGTTTTTCTCCTTGAAGGCAGCCATGGTATCGTAGAACTCCTCCGGCGTAGTAGGAGTAGGAAGACCCAATTTATCGAGCCAGTCTTTGCGGATAAACGTATTCGAACCCGCGAGAACCGTTCGCTTGCCCGGTACGGCATACTGCTTGCCGTTGAATTGGCCGTACTTCAAGACATCGTCGCCAAGATACGTCGTAAGCGTCGATCCATGCTCCTGGAGGACTGAATCCAGCTCTGCCAACCCGCCCTGCTGCACATAATTATAAACAACGCCCTGATTGTAGGTGTAGGAGATGTCGGGTGCCTGGCCTGCCGCCATCAAGACGTTCAATTTGTCTACTTCCTGTGCCCTGGGAACCGAAACGAACTTGACCGTGGCATTAAACTGCTTGCCGAAATTATCGTTGATGTACGTTGTCCAGAAGTTGTTATTTAAGTCCGGCTGTCCGGGTTTGCCTCTGTCGAATACTTCGACCGTTAACGTCCGATGTTCGGTTGTCGCGTCCGCCGTGCCATTTTGGGTGCCGCTTGACGTATTGCTCTGGCAGGCGGTCAATGCAGACGCGATTGTTAGCGCTACCAAAGAAAAGCAGATCGATTTTCGTGCCCGTACCTTCAAAGAAATCGCTCCTTTTTCTAAAATGGATTGTTAGCATCTAAATGTATATAAATTCGCGAAATCGATGAAATGATCCATTTCGCTCACCTATATCAACCTTTCACGGCACCGATCATGATCCCGGATACAAAGTATTTCTGGAGCCACGGGTACACGAGAAGAATCGGAATCGTACCGAACATGATGCTTGCCGCTTTCAAGGCCTCCGAAGGCAGGTTTACGTTGACGTTCTCGCCGGACATCTGCTGCGAAATATTGATCACGTTATACAACTTCAGCTGGATCGTATAGAGCTGCTGGTCCGTGATGTAGAATAGCGCATCCTGAAAATAATTCCAGCGGAATACGGCGTATAGCAAGCTGACCGTGGCAAGCGCCGGCTTGGACAGAGGCAGCACGATCTTAAGCAGGATCTGCAGTTCGCTGCAACCGTCCAAGTGCGCGGCTTCCTCCAGGCTATCGGGCAAGTTCTGGAAGAACGATTTCAAGATGATCATATAGTAGACGCTCATCATACCCGGAAGAATCAGGGCCCATGGCGTGTCCAGCAGGCTCAGGCTCTTGACGTTCAGATAATCCGGAATCAACCCGCCGCTAAAATACATGGTAAACAGCATCAATAACAATAAAGCATTTCTGCCCTTGAGCCTTTTTTTCGTCAGCGGGTATGCCGCCAAAATCGTAACGGTCAACGCCAGGAGCACGAACGCGACCGTCAGGAACACCGTATAGAACAAGGAGTACAACATCCCGTCATCCCCGAATACGACTTTATAGGCTTCGATATTAAAGTCGATCGGATAGACGGTTACGGCCTGGGAGATAATCGCCCGATTGGAGCTAAGCGATTGCGAAACAATATAGAGAAAAGGAACCAGGCATACAATGACCGTCAATAAAATAGCGAATGCTGCCGTATAATCCACGATTCTATTTTTCGAAAGATGCGACATCGTCAGTACCTCCTCACCATATGCCGTTTTCGCCTAATTTGCGGGTAAGAAAATTAGTGGTGACCAGGAAGATTAAGCAAATAACCGACTGGAACAGGCCGACGACCGCACCGACCGAAAAGTTCGCGGATTGAATGCCGATACGATAAGCATAGGTGCTGATAACGTCGCCGAAATCCATGACAAGGTTGTTTTGAATGTTAAACGGCCGGTCGAAGTTAACCGCCATAATATTGCCGACCTGCAGGATCAGCAGGATCACGATGGTCGGTCTGATCCCCGGCAGCGTGATATGCCATATCCTCCTTAATCTTCCCGCGCCGTCCGCGTCGGCAGCTTCATACAACTGCTTGTCGATTCCCGTCATGGCGGCAAGATACAAAATCGTTCCCCAGCCCGCGTTCTGCCATACGCCAACCAACGCATACGTTGCAACCCATGCGTATTTGTTCGTGAGAAAAGGGAACGGCTCCCCGCCCGTATGGCTGATCAAGGCATTTATCATCCCCGTGGGCGAAAGCAGCTGCGCAACGATTCCGCCGATAATGACCCAGGACAGGAAATGCGGCAGATACAGGATGGTCTGGCTTACCTTTTTGAATTTCTTCCATACGAGTTCATTCAGTAAAATAGCCAACAGGATCGGCGCCGGGAATCCCACTATCAAATCCAACCCGTTCAGCATCAGCGTATTGCGAACGACTTGATAGAATTGCGGCGATGAAAAAATTTGCTTGAAGGTTTCGAAATTATTCCACGGGCTCTTGCTGACGCCCTGAAAAATGTTGTAATCCTTAAAAGCAATCTGGATGCCGTACATGGGGGCATATTTAAACGTCACGATGTAGGCAACAGGGATAAGCAGCATGAGGTAAAGCAGGATATCTTTTCTAATATAGTAAAACAAGCCTTTCTTTTTTTGCGGCGGCCTTCCGACGCTTACCTTATTATCCGGAGCAACACGGCTATTCATTGCCTCCATCCACTACAACCTCCATTTTACGGTTCTCGCAAACCTGCACCGGGCCTAAGCCCGCCATTCTCCCAATCGGAGAGACGTATCCCCGCTATACGCCCGAGTAGGCCATGAACCCGCCGTCTACCGGCACCGTGATACCGGTTACAAAACCGGACATGTTAGCGTCCGCAAGCCATAATAACGCGCCCAGGAGGTCTTCGGGCTTTCCGAATCTTCTCATGGGTGTATGGGTGATGATCTTATGAGACCGAGCGGTTAACGAGCCGTCTTCGTTCAGAAGAAGCCCTCTATTCTGCTCCGTTAAGAAGAAGCCCGGGGCGATCGCGTTGACCCGGATACCCGTATCCGCCATATGAACGGCCAGCCATTGCGTGAAATTATCAATCGCCGCCTTCGCCGCGCTGTACGCCGGCACCTTCGTCATCGGGCTTGGCGCGCTCATCGAAGAAATATTGATGATGACCGCACCTTGGCGATTGATCATCTTTTTGGCGAAAATCTGCGCAGGGATGAGCGTTCCGAGGAAGTTCAAGTTGAGCACGTAGCTGAAGCCCTCCTGGGTCAAATCGAAGAATGTCGTGATCGCTTGGTTTCCCAGATCCTCCGGCTTCAACGTTTCGTTCGTCGTGCTCCCCATCGGGTGGTTGCCTCCCGCTCCGTTGATGAGGATGTCGCACACGCCCAGCCGGCGCGTCACCGTGTCTTCCGCCGCGCTTATGCTATCCGCGTCCAGCACGTTGCAGGCAACGGCGATCGCTTCTCCGCCGGCTTCCCTGATGCGTGCCGCAACCTGTTCTCCTTTTTCCGCCGTGCGGTTAAGTATGGCCACCTTCACGCCGTGCCGGCCAAGCTCCAGCGCCATCGCGGAGCATAGAACGCCGCTTCCTCCCGTAATAACCGCGACTTTCCCCTTTAAATTGACGTTGATTGCATGCATGCCGACGCCCTCCGTTTAGTTCTTTCGAGCGAGTCCCATATTCCCCACAAATACATAATGCCGAGAGCCCGGTCATACAACCCGTATCCAGGACGGCACTGCTCGTCCCAGATCTGTCTTCCGTGGTCCGGCCTGGCATAGCCCGTAAAGCCCTTCTCATGATACGCCGCGACAATATCGCACATATCGAGCGTACCATCCTGGGACCGGTGAGAGGTTTCAATGAAATCGCCGTTGTCGTAGAGCCTCACGTTGCGGATGTGGGCGAACGGAATGCGGTCTGAGAATTCCCTCACCATGTCCGCTACATGGTTCTTCGGGTTGACGCCTAGCGAACCGCTGCATAACGTGACGCCGTTATAAGGGCTATCCACCAATTTCAGCAGCCTGCGGATACTGTCCCGGTTCGTCAGGATTCTCGGCAGCCCGAACAGAGACCACGGCGGATCGTCCGGATGAATCGCCATTTTGATGTCATGGGTCTCGCATACCGGAAGGATCTGCTCCAAAAAGTATTGGAGGTTGTTCCATAAACCCTCTTCCGTCACGTTCTCGTACGCCTCGAACAACGCGGGCAGATGCTTCATTCGCTCCGGCTCCCAGCCCGGCATCGTGAAGTCCGGATTCTCGTTGATGACGCGGACCAGCTCCTCGGGATTATTCATGCTGTCGATCTTAGCCTTTTCATAAAAAAGTGCCGTCGAGTTGTCCGCCATGGGCTCATTCAGATTCGTGCGGATCCAATCGAATACCGGCATGAAGTTATAGCAAATCACCTTCACGCCGATCTTGGCCAGCCTCTCGATCGTTATTTTATAGTTGTCGATATAGTTGTCCCTGGTCGGCAGGCCCAGCTTGATATCCTCATGTATGTTAACGCTCTCGACAACCTCGATATGAAAGCCGTATTCGTCGGCCTGCTTCTTGATCGCCAGCATGCTTTCGAGCGGCCACGCTTCCCCCGCAGGGATGTCGTGAAGCGCCCAGACAATGCCTTCCACGCCGGGAATTTGTCTGATTTGGCCGAGCGTTACCGTATCATTGCCTTCGCCAAACCATCTGAATACCATTCTCATCGCCGATTCCTCCAAAAAAAGTCGCTGTTCCATGAGCGTGTACCGAGGCAACCCAGCGTACGGATCTATTGTTATATCCCGCGGCTTGCGCCTTCCAGCCACACGGCATCCCGCTGCGCCATCAAGCAAAGCTCGGCCGCTTTGAAGGCGTGCTCCTGCGTCATCGCGATCTCCGTGCGGTTCAGGCAGTCCAGTATCAGCTCCCCGAAGTACGGGTAACCGATCTTCCCTTTGACGTCGAAATAGTACTCGCCCTCATGATTAACGAGGTACACGTGCCCGCCGCTCTTCGATCTGGCTATATCCACGTACTTGCGCAATTCGATATATCCGTCGGTGCCCAGAATAATCGTACGGCCGTCTCCCCATGTACTGAGGCCGTTCGGCGTGAACCAATCGACGCGGAAGTATCCTGTGGAACCGTTGTCGCCCACCAAGTTGCAGTCGCCGAAATCCTCGAACGTCGGAAATTGCCCGTGATTGTAATTCGCCACCTGACTGTTCGCCACTCTAGCGTCCTTGGAGCCCGTGTAAAACAAAAATTGCTCGCATTGATGGCTGCCGATATCGCACAAAATGCCGCCGAATTGCTCGCGGTTAAAAAACCAATCCGGTCTGGACGGCACGTTGATCCGGTGCGGACCGTACCCGCTCACCTGCAGCACGCGCCCGATCGCGCCCTGCTCGATTAATTGTCCGGCATAGACCGCGCTTTCCGCGTGCACGCGTTCGCTGTAATAAACCGCATATTTCAAGCCGGTCTCCGCGGCTTTTTGACGGGCTTGTTCCAGCTGCGCGAGCGTCGTAAACGGCGCTTTATCCGTAAAGTAGTCCTTGCCGTGCGACATGATGCGCATGCCCAGAGCACAGCGTTCCGACGTGATGGCCGCGCCGGCAACCAATTTCACATTCGGATCCTGCAGCACCTCCTGTTCGGATCTTGCCGCCGTGACTCCGGGATAGGTTTGCACGAATTTGTTTACCTTGTCCGGGTCGGGGTCGTACACCCATTTCAGTTGTGCGCCTGCTTCGATAAGCCCGTTGCACATGCCAAAAATATGCCCGTGATCGAGCCCGATCGCCGCAAACGGAAACGCGCCTTCATCACAAACCGGGGCCGGCTTTCCTTTCGGGGCGTAGTTCATGCCGTCTTGCGTTTGCATCGCATTCATCTCCCGCTTCGTGTTATTTCTTATACTCGCTGCCCAGCGTAATGTCGTTCTTCGAGAAGGATACGACCGACGAGGTCTTCTCATAAAAATGCGGCGCGTTCGCGAGCAAGCCGTCCCTCGAATAGAACAGGCTGTCCTTCGTTAAAGGCAAGCTCACGCTCTTGCCCGTAGCCGCCGATTCATAGATGGCCGTGATCAGCTCAAGCGTTTTGCGCCCTTCGGTGCCGTCAATGAGCACGCTCAGCGATCCGCTTTCGATCGCCTTCATCACGTCGTCGATTTGTCCGGCGTGCCCGGTGTACGGAAGGTCCGCCATGCTGTTATACGCGTGCTCAAGCTCTTCCTCGAGCGCAGCGTTCCGAATCGGAAATCCGTTTTCCTTGGAGGTGGACGCATGCACTTTCCAAGGTGCGGATATTCTGGCCTTTTCCCCTTGGAATATGAGTTGTTGTTCCTCTCCGTGATGCACGACGGAGCTCGTAATTTGCGCCAGGCTTCCGTTGCCGTAAGAAAGAATGGCGATGGAGATGTCCTCGACTTCCGCGTTATCATGCGACGTATTGCTCATCACCGCATGGACTTTGTCCGGCATCCCCATCATCCACTGCAGCATGTCGATATGATGAACGGCGTGGTTCAGCGTACAACCGCCGCCTTCCTTCTCCCAAGTGCCTCTCCACCACAGATCGTAATAGCTGTGTCCTCTCCACCAGTGGGAATCAACCTGTGCATGTACGATTTTGCCTAACTTTCCGGTGTCGAGCGTACGTTTCAGCTTCATGATCGGATCCCTGAACCGGTTTTGACCGATGACGGACAAAATGCGCTCCGACTCCGAAGCCGCTTCCAGCATGCGGTCGCATTCTTCCATGGAAGAAGACATCGGCTTCTCTACCAACACATGCTTGCCGGCTCGCAAAAAGTCGATGGCGATTTGAGCATGCGTATACGGAGGGGTGCAGATCGACACCAGATCGATATCGCTGTCCAACAGTTCGCGGTAGTCTTGTTCGACCCTGCAGTCGAGCTGGAATTTCTCTTTGCTTTGGACGGCCTTATCTCCGTAGATGTCGCATAACGCAACGACTTGGCATCTTCCCTGGAACGCGGACGCATACGACTCCAAATGCGAATTGGCGATGCCGCCCGTACCGATAACGGCGACTTTGATCATCGTCTTTCACTCCTTCGGCTTATTTGAAATATTTGGCGTGCTTCTGTTTCAAATTTTCTTTCTCGGTCACGACCAGCTCTAAATGATCCCTTAGCTTAATTTCTGCTTGGTCGGGATCCTTCTCCTGGATAGCGCGAACAATTCCATGATGCTGGGCAAGGATGATTTTCCAGTCGGAATCGGAAGCAAGCCGTAAAATCCGAATGCGGTTGTCATGCGTTGCCATTTGTTGAATAAGTCCCCACGTGCGGGCTCGACCGCAGCCGATCATAATCGATTTGTGAAACTCTTCGTCGAGTTCGAACAGACGCCCGTAATTCTGTTCGGACTCGCACAGTTCTTGCAGCGAGACGAGATGTTGCAGATGAAACACTTGTTCCTTGCCGAGCCGCTCGCAGGCTTCCCGTACAACGGCAGATTCCAACGTTTTTCTGACGAACCGGGATTCTTCCGCGTGCTGCAAATCGATCAACGAAATGACGGAGCCCTTCTGAGGAGTGGTTTCGATTAATTCCTCCTGCGTGAGTTTCACTAATGCCTCGCGAATCGGCGTCCTGCTCACTTGGAGCATTTCGACCAGTTCTTTTTCCGAGATAAACTGCCCCGGCTCGAGTCGCAGCTCCATGATGTTCTTCTTCAAGGTCGCGTAAACGAAATCCCGAATGAGTCCTCTCTTGTCTCTTGAAACGTCAATCTGAATGCCCATGAGATTCCTCCTGCCAGGCGAGCCGCCATCCATTATTCAAACGCTTGCATGAAGCGCTTACAGAAATATTAGGATGACTAGTTGCCCTAGTATACCAGTTTGAGCGGAATGAGCCGGATCGCTTGATGAAGCTTAATCGGCCGCCCTCCTTGCATGGCTTCGTTCTCCGGCCGCCCTATATGGTTGACGTCTCGCGGATCGATGCCTTGCTCGCTTTAGCCGGTGATAATACTAACATACCACCACTTCGGCGGAGTGACGATGCGCTAATCGCGATACAGATTTACCCATTTCTCGCATTCCCTGCAATTGAAAGCGCTGTATAATGGAAATGGAATCATTCGGAGAACGAGGAGGACGTATACGATGTCTGTAATGATCGCCGAGGTTGAAATCGGACGGCTGCCCGACGTTCGAATGTCTCTTCATCTGATGGGCCTGCATATTCGCAAAGTGGGTTCCGGGTGGACCTATCCCTCTCACGAACATCCGATGTACGAGCTTCATTGGATGATAGATGGGGACATGACGATGATCGTCGAGGGCCGGGTTCACGTTCAAAAAAAGGGTGATCTTCTTATCATCCGTCCAGGAATCATCCATTCGTGCAAGTCGGCCGGCGCCGATGGTTTCACTTATTTTTGCGTGCATTTCAGCGTATCCGATCCCGCTTTCTCCAAGGAGCTGGAGCGCCACCATACCGCCTGCTACGAAGTATCCTCTCCCCTTGTCAAAGAGTTGGCTCCCTTCCTGACGGACTTATGCACGCTGGCGTCCGAGAACAGGTTACGGACGCTTACCGTCGCCAAAAACATGAAGGTGTACGCGGCCGTGTTCGAGCTATTGGGAACGTTGGTGGAACAGCTGTCCCACACCGATAACGTCGTGTTGACGAAAAAGGAATTATTGGCCGGCCACATCGCCGAAAATATCGAGGCTTCGATCCGCAGCAGCCTGCTTCATGGCCAAATGGAAGACAGCGGGAGAAAACACGTCCAAGATATAGCCGACGCCTTAAAATTGAGTACTTCCCAGGTGAATCGGATCTTTCAACAGGTATACGGGAAGGCTCCCCGCCAATATATGTCGGAAATTTTGTTAAGCGAGGCCAATCGCCTGTTGCTTCAGACGGACCTGTCCATCGATCATATCGCCATGATACTCGGGTATAAAACAAGCGCCCACTTCAGCCGCCAATTCAAGCGCTGGACCGCCATGACCCCAAGCGAATGCAGAAGCGGCGCGAGCGTAAGCGCCCAATCGAATCCAGCGGGAGGCGGTGATTAACCCCCGTCTCCGGGCTACCGAGCGGCGGTTGGCCGTGTACGCCCGCTGGGCCGATGATCCAGATCAACGCGTACCAATTCTTCAGCTTGAGCCATAGCGACAATTCATAGCTGACGACGAACAGATGCACGGACAAGTTCGTCGTGATGCCGTTATTAACGAACCCTGCGAATCGTGAAGACCCACTCATTGGTGAAGTGAGCTTGCTTGAGCCGTTTGTTGCAGCTATTCATTCCTTTTCGGCACCAGTGTGCTAACTACGCTTCAATACGCTAACCTTGATGGAAATACGGTCATTCTGGATAGCGAACTGACACCAATTTCGAGTTTGACTCTCTTTAATTAATATCAAAAAGCTGCGCGCCCATAAGCTCGCAGCTTTCTTCTTGCCTCTTTCTACGGAAGCAATTTGAAGTTCGGCATGTTAGCCGTGAATCAGGAACACGCGGACAGCTTCGGCATAGACGAATCTCGATTGAAGACCCGGTGTCGCATCTCGTCTATCTGGCTTTTCACATCATCCGATAAGCACCTGTAAAATTTTAGAAGCGCGGATCTGCAAGTTGCTTGCCTGCATCTCGTCAGTCTGATTATCACTAATCCTCGGTTGGACCTACGACGACTTAAGGATAAGCTCGTTTTCTGCATCTAACTCCCGATAGAATTCCGACCCGCCTAAAATCGAAATCGGGAGATTAGGGATTTAGGGCATTATACTCTTCGAGAGCACGGACCAACTTCCTTTTGACAGCTTCTCTTAATTCTTCCGGTTGGAGCACGACTGCTTCAGCGCCGAACGAAAAGAAATATTCGGCAAAGAATATTATTTCTGAGGGGAAGATACCCATCTCTAGTACGCCTGTCCCGTTATTAGAACGACGTACTTCTCCCCAAGGGAAAATCCAGCTCTTGTCTCGGAATAACTCAATCCCTTTTGCCGTTAGTTTTACTTTGACATCTACGCTTTTTAGTTTGCTGTAGAAATGAAGGCCCCAGTTCGTTAAATCCACCTCTGAAACATCCACTGGAGGCAATAACGCTTCGGCATCCGCCAAAACGGCAGACCCTATTCGATCTACCCGGTATAATCGGAAGGCTTGTCGCAGATAGCAGTACGCTGGGCAAAACCAATATCCCTCATGGGCATATATACCGATGGGTTGAATTGTTCTTTCACTGGTCTCATGCTTCCGAGTTTTATAATGGATTGTTACGGGCATCTTTCTAATAGACGCTTCGAGTAATATCTCCAGGTATCCAGCTCGTTCCGGGCGCGTATGCGTAAAGAAGTCAATTCGGTGTCGCATCTCATCTATCTGGCTTTTCACATCATCCGATAAGTACCTGTAAAATTTTCGAAGTGCTGATTTTGCAGATGCCTCGAAGGGCAGCGAACTGAAGTGTCGAAGAGCATGGGAAGCAAAGAATATGGAGAATGCCTCATTTTCCGTAAATGAAATCGGCGGAAGGCTTCGCTCTGTAAGAACCTGGTATCCACCTCCTGCCCCAACTTGTGAGTATAAAGGTACTCCCATTCCGCTCAACTCCTGCAAATCGCGTAGCATGGTTCGGGTAGACACACCAAATTCTTCAGCAAGCGCTTTGACGGTGAATTTCCGCTTCCGATTTACTGCCATCATCGCGAAATTACGGCAGAAAGCGATTAAAAAAGGAGAACAGTGAGCCCCGCCAGGTTCGCCGATCTTACCGGATTCCCACCGCTCCTGCTACAGGTCGGAACTAATGAGCTACTCCTTGACGACTCCACGCAGTTAGCCGACCGTGCACGGGCAGCAGGCGTGGATGTAATCCTTGACGTTACCGCCGATGTCCCGCATGTTTTTCATGCGTTCGCTGGTATTCTCGATGAAGCCGATCAAGCTCTGGACCGTGCTGCGCTCTTCATCACACAGCATCTCAGATGAACATTTGCTCGCTAAAACAATCCTAACGAATACGTATAAAAGGAGAGCCATCATTTTCAGATGGCTCTCCTTATTAACTTGCTTGTTCTCTTTCGTTCTCTTATCAGGTCGAAGTTCATTGGTTTACTCCTTTGTTCCACGCACGAGCTCCGACCTTTCGAAGATGGTTGGGTGGTACCTCCCATTTTAGCAGCTATCAGAAGACACCGTAGAAAATGCGTGCTCGGCGACTTAATTAAAACAGGCTGTCAGGAACATAGTAAATTTTCTGCGTATCTTTTTTATTTTCGGTGTCGGTAACGATATTGAAATACACATTGCCGTCTTTGGTTTGGACGCCTTCGATCTCATGCGTGCCCACATTGGTTATCTTCACCAGGGTTTTGTACGCGCCCGTGTTAGACATCATCGCAATCTGCGGAGTTTCGCCTTCCGCGCCGCCTGATGTATAGATCTCCGTACTGCCAAGCATATCGAAGCCCTGGAAGGATCCGTTCGGTCTGACGATGTAGCCATCCGTCTGGGTAATGCTGCTGACGTTGGCACTTACCGCCGCCGCGCTGTCCATTCTTACCTGTTCATTGTTGTCAAGCAGCTGGTTCAAGGCTACCGTGTCATAGACGGACCACGTTACGTTTCCTGCGGCAGTTTGCACGCGGAAAATCGTATAATCGCTGTTGCCGCCGCCATCGACGCGAAGGGTCTCGCCTAAACTCGTACCGGTCTCATTGGCGTAATTCATATAGGTGAACCGATGAAGATCCGTGTAATCATAAGTCGTGCCAGCCGAGTATTGCAGTCTTGCGACCTGGAGCGACCAATCATACGTGGTCGCAGGATCCGCTTTTGAACTGAAATACAAGTAGTTGATCCCCTTGTAGGTGTACATATCCAACGTTTGGCCATGGCCCGAATTGGTAATGGTCATTTCATCGACGTATGTCGCGTTGGTTCCGTTTATGAGCAGTCTTGACAGGTAGACCGTTCCCCCGGTCCGCTGAGTAACGTATACATACGTGGATGCGATATAAGCTTTCTGAACGGCCAGGTTGTGATGAAGTCCTTTGAGATTGTAGGCGAGCGTTGCCGAAGCGTTGAGCGTTTTCCCGGGGGTCGCCGCAAAGACGGGCAGCACGGTCATGCCGAAAATAAGGATTGCGAGACTGGCGGAAGCGAGTAGTTTTAATTGCCCTTTAACAAATCTCAACGCTTGAACTCGAAACATACGGATACCTCCATTGAATTCTTTCATCGTTAATGCATACTAACTGATTATTAAACAGCAGGATGACGCTTTGAATAGTCTGTAGGTACCATAAATTGTTAATCTTCTTTAAACGCTTCTCAGCAAAAAACCTTCGGTGCCGCATTCGCGGATGACCGAAGGTTCAGATGGAATGGAAGTTTGCTACAACACCAGCAGCAGCGCACCGACTGCGCCGATCATCAGAATAACGTTCTGAAAGACGGTTTGAGGCAGGCGCGGGATGACTTTCGCCCCCGCGAGCGTGCCGAGCGCGATGACCGGAACGGTCCATGCGTTGATCGCCAACGAGCGCGTCGAAATCATGCCGAGCTGGACGAAGAACGGCACCTTGATCAGATTGACCGCCAGGTAAAACCAAGCCCCGGTTCCCGCGATGACCTCCTTGGGCAGCTTCTTGCCGAAGAGATAGATCGACATGACAACGCCCGATACGTTGCCGACCATCGTCGCGAATCCGGCCAATACGCCCATCGAGGTGGTGAATCCCCTGTTCTGGGGAACAAAACGGTCGAAGGCGGCACCGGCAAGATCCTTCAGCAGCTGGAAGGCGATCAGGACGAGCAGCATGCACAATCAGCATTTGCAGTATCGTCAGCCCGTTCATCGTCCTCAAGAACCGATCTGCTTGAATTTGCGGACCTGCTCGGTAATCGCGATCTCCGTCGGAAGCCGCTCCACGCTTGAGGCACCGAAGAAGCCAGCAACGCCTGTGGTGCGACTCAGCACGTAAGCCGCATCCTCCGGTTCGGAGATCGGTCCGCCATGACAGATGACGATAATGTCAGGATTGACGGCTTTGCCCGCATCGCAGATCCGCTGGACTACGTCCACGGATTCGTCAAGCGTGAGCGCCGTGGAAGCGCCGATGCTGCCCTTGGTCGTCAGTCCGACATGGGCGACGAGCACGTCCGCGCCTGCGGCTGCCATTTTCCGCGCCTCGTCCTCATTGAAAACATAAGGGGTCGTGAGCAAATCCAGCTCGTGCGCCGTGCGGATCATCTCTACCTCGAGATCGTACCCCATGCCCGTCTCCTCGAGATTCTGCCGAAACACCCCGTCGCAGAGGCCGACGGTGGGAAAATTTTGCACGCCGGTGAAGCCTATTTCCTTGAGCTGCTTCAGATAGACGTCCATGAGCCGGAACGGGTCCGTCCCGCACACGCCAGCTAGAACGGGTGTGTCCTTGACAATCGGCAGCACCTCCGCCGCCATTTCAACCACGATTTTATTGGCGTCGCCGTAAGGCATCAGGCCGGCAAGCGAACCCCGTCCCGCCATCCGGTAACGTCCGGAATTGTAAATAATGATCAGATCGACGCCGCCCGTTTCCGCGCACTTGGCGGAGAGGCCCGTGCCCGCTCCGGCTCCGACGAGCGTCGCACCGGTTTCCACCTGTGCCCTCAGCCGGGAGAGCGCTTCTGTTCTGGATATCGCCATGGTTATGCTCTCCTTTATGATTCGCCTATGGTCTGCCGGTCCGGCGAGGAATACGCGATGATCATCCGGCAGGCTTCCCAGCTCGTCACTCTGGCATTATGCGGCACGCCGCGGGGAATCCGCAGCATCATTCCGGGCTTCAGGTGGAACGATTCGTCTCCGAGCGTATGATCGCATTCGCCGGAGAGGACGAAGATGACTTCCTCGCAGTTCGGATGATAGTGCCGGGAGTTCTCCTTGCCCGCATCGATGTATACCATACCGAAGGTCATCTCCGCTTCGGGATCGATATCCTTGCCGCATAACCATTGGATTTTGCCCCAGCCCATATCCAACACGCGGTGTTCCTCGTTCTCGTGAAGGTTCGTAATGGTCGCCATAGTCGTTCTCCTTTACATGTTGGATTGTCTGCCCGACCAGCCTGTACGCTGCTTACTTGTTCTGCGCCAGTCTCGCTTGATACGCTTCGTTGATCTCCTCGGTGATATGGGGATGTATTTGAAGACAATGAAGAACAGGACGCCGGGTAAGATGAGCAGATACAAATATTTGTCGCGCCGGATATCCAGCCATATTCGCCTGCTTTTCTTCTGGCTGCCTGAGCGACCGGTCCGCTTCATCTCGACGGTCTGAGCATTCATGACTTCTACCTCCCGATCGCTTGGTCAGGACGCGCTTTCAAGCCGTCTCTCATAAAGGTCAAGCATGTGCGCATTCCTTCGATGATGCCGCCTCCGCTCTCTTCGTCGGCGGAAATCCATCCGCTGTAGCGAATGTCACCGATCGCCTTGAAAATCGGCGCGAAGTCGATGACGCCTTGGCCGAGCACGCGCCACTCGCCGCCGGCGAAGTCCTTCAGGTGAAAATTGTCGATGAACGACCCGAACGACGTAATGACCTCGGCCGCATCCGTGATGCCCGATTTCGCCAGATGGGCCGTATCGACCGTCAGTCCGACCTCGCCCGCTTGGATACGCTCGAAGAACACGTCGAAATCCTCGCGGTACATGACCGGCTGATCGAAATGGTGATGCAGCGACAGCGAAATCCCCCGCTGCCTCGCGGACTTGCCGAGCTCCGAGAGCGTGTCCGCATAGCGGCGAATATCTCCGGTCATCACGGTTTTGCGGGAGATGCCGTGACAGTACACGACTGTCTCGGTACCGATCCGCTCGGCGAAAGCAAAGAGCTTCTCGAGCTGGCCGCGGCTATCCTCGTCCAGCGTTCCGCCGGCGATCAGCGCTGAGCCAACCCCCGGCAGCGAGCCCCATTCTTCCATGAATCGCTCCGGCTCGGCCATGTAGGGCGCGTACTGCCCGTACTTGAGCTGCAAGCCGTCATACCCGATGGAGCGATAGCCGCGAAACAGCTGATCGCGTTCGACATCGGATTGGGTTGGCCGGGAGAAAGCGTATTGGATGCTCATACGAGCACACCGCGATCCAGCGTAATCGTGCGCCGGTCCTGAGCCGAACGGTACGCGGCATCCAGGATTGCCACCGTCTTTAAATTGTCCCGCGCGCTGTTCGGCGCTTCGATGCCCGTCTCGAGCGACGTCAGCAGGTGATTCAAGCCTTCGTACGTCGCGGTTTCGCGGGAGACGTCGTTGCTCCAGGTCAGCTCCGGAGCCGTCTGCCCCTTCCGGTAAAGCTCTACGGAACGGTGGCCGCAGACCAGCGTGCCGGTCTCGCCGATGACGATCATCTCGGTGCGGGGAAAAGGTGAAGAGAAGCTCTGCACATAGGTGGCGAATGTGCCGTTCTCGAAAGCAACCTGCACGGTGGCATCCGTCTCGCCCGCGCATTCGATCGCCGAAGAAGAGCTCATCAGACCGGTCACCGAGACCGCTTCCGAACCCAGAATCTGGCGGAACCCATCGAACCAGTGGATGCCCATTACCGATAGCGCATGACGCTCGCACTGCAGCCGCCAGCCGGCGTCCTGGCGGAAGAACAGATTATTGAAAACGATCTGCGTAACCCCGCCGATCCGTCCTTCAGCGATGATGCCCTTCACGACGTCGAAGGTGAAATGCTTGCGGAAATTCTGATTGACCGAGACCGGCACGTTCAGTCCGGCCGCCTTCTCGGTAATTTCGACCGCGTCCAGCAGCGTGTCAGAGAACGGTTTCTCGACGAAGAGCGGCAAGCCCGCTTCCAGCAGCGGGAACACGACCTGCTTGCGGATGGATGTCGGCGTAGCTACGATGACGGCATCAACGCCGCTTTCCCGGATGAAATCGTTCAGGTTGGAAAACCTCAGCGGAATGTTATACAGATCCGCCTTGCGCGTCATCGCTTCTGCATTCAGATCACAGATCGCCGCCACTTCGACTCTATCGGGATGTTCCTTATAGCCTTCCAGATGAAGCTCAGTCACGCCGCCTGCACCGATAAGACCCACTTTGTACCTTTTCATTATGCATTCCGCCTCCCGGATAAATGATAATAAGTACCTGCCGTCTGCTCGCTCTTGGTGCCTATGACTCGCTGACTGCGGTTTGCCGCAGCGCCCTACGAACGCTCTCCTTGCAGTTGCCCCGACATCAATTCCTCCAGCAGCTGCACAGCCCGGTCCGCGAATTCCGGATCGTTAACGTTGCAGGCCATCTCGTGGACCGGAATGCCGCCGCGGACATGACGCCGAATGGCATCGAAGCATGCCCTGTCCGCCTCCGGGTCCCAGAAGGGCTGGCCCGGACTGTCGAGCAGCGAAACCCCTCCGAGCGGAAGGAGGAAGACGACCGGTCCCGTGCTCGCGTTCGCTTTCTCCGCCAATATGGTGCCGATCCGCTCGTTCTCATCCGCGGTCGTCCGCATCAGCGTAATGTTCGAATTCCACTCGTGCAAATTGCGTTCCGAATAGCGGCTTGGCACGGTTGCGCGGGCATGGAAATTAACCATGTCGACGCAGCCCGGCACGATGACCTGGGGAATCCCTCGCCTGGCCGCAGCGTCCCCCCTGTCCGGCCCCGCAGCGAATACGCCCCCGGCGATCTCGTCGGCCCATTCGGTCGTCGTAATGTCGAGGACGGCGCTGATGTAGCCGCCGTCGATCAGACTTTCCATCGTCTGCCCGCCGACGCCTGTGCAATGGAAGACGAGAACCTCGGTATCGTCACGCTCCAGCCGTTCCCTTGCCCGTTCAACGCAGCTTGTCGTATTGCCGAACATGCTGGCCGCGATCAGCTTGCGGTCCTCGGCCGGTTCGATGTCCCCCAGAGCCATGCCGCAGATTGCCCCGGCCGCCCGGGTGAAGATCTGACGACTGATCCGGTTGATACCCGCAACGTCGACAACGGCCGGCATCATGACGATGTCTTTCATGCCGACGTAACTGCGGGTATCGCCGGCGGCTACGGTCGAGACGATCAGCTTCGGGAAGCCGACGGGAAGCGCGCGCATGGCACTGCTCGCCACCGCCGTCCCGGCCGTTCCTCCCATCCCGATCAACCCGTGAATGTCGCCCCGCTGCGCCGACTCGCTTACGATCTTGGCCGCTCCCGCGGCCATTGCCGCCATCGCCTTGCCTCTGTCGCCCTGGGCGATTAGCTCCGTCAGAGCGACACCGCCGGCTTCCGCGATCGCTTCACGGCTCAAGTCAGGCCGAAGCTTCGGCTCGCCCATCACGCCGGTGTCGAACACCAGCACGCTGCACCCCCTCCGCTCGATCTCCCGCTTCAGAAAAGCAAACTCCGTCCCTTTCGTATCCATGGCGCCGATCATTCCGATTGTTCGCTGCAAATGAACCCTCCTTTCGAAGATGAATGCAAGCCGAAGAATCCCAATAACGCTTGATCAACTAAGTATAAATATAGTTTATTCTTATAAATTATATTCAACCTTGTTGAATTGTGATTATCTTACTATATTCGTAAATGTTGCGCAACCGCTTTCTTCATTTTAATTTGGAGCTGCTTTATTCCCTTCAATCGGACAATCTGTTGAATTTTCTCTCTATCAGATCAATCTGGCTGGCCGTATTCTTGCGAATTCAACATAGTTGAGTTAGATTATACTTATTAACATTTTTGTTGTTGATAGAAAGAGGGGAATCATGGATCTGGACCTAGGGAAACGAATACGGCTGATACGCAAGGAACAGAAGAGAACCCAGGAAGATATAGCGAAGATATGCGGATTTACCAAGAGCATGCTCTCCAAGATCGAGAGCGGCGGCGCGATGCCGGCGGTCTCGACGTTGATGAAGATAGCAGGCGCCCTCGGCGTCAAAGTGTCGGATCTGCTCGAGGAGCAGTCCAGCAGCGACACCGTGATGGTCTCGGCGGGGCAATACGAGGATGTGTCCAAGTGGATCAAGACGAACAAAGGCTATTCGTTCTTCGCATTCGCGTCCACCCGGCACAGCAAAATTATGCAGCCGTATATTTTCATCGCGCGCCGCGGGGAGATTAACGCTCACACCTTCTCCCATAGCGGCGAGGAATTTATCTATGTCATCTCTGGAAACATGCGCTACAAGGTCGGGAATACGGACTATGATATGAGCGCAGGCGACAGCCTCTATTTCAATTCCCTGCAAGAGCATACCGTCGTCCCGCTCTCGGACGAGGTCAAATATTTGGCGGTATTTACCGAGCACCAATCCAAGCCGGCCGAAGATCCTTCCTGAACGCCCGCTCGCAGCGTCGCCAGGCGGATGCACCGGCATACGAAAAACGGCCTTCGGCGGACAACGCCTCGGCGGTGAAATTAAGGGAGCTAAGATAATTAATGGCGAAAGAAAATTCCATACCGCAAGTCCGTGCGCCTTATACGAAGCCGATCACGGCCAACGACTTTTCACCCTCGGACAACACCTCCATTTGGTGGCTCTCGGGCGCAGGGTTTCTAATTAATTCCCGCGGGTTCTTGATTATGGTCGATCCCGTTATTACCATGCAGCCCGGTTCCCGCGAAAATTGTGAGCTTGGACATCGGATGTTGGTGCCTTTGCCGATTACGGCTGGGGATGTCCCGCGATTGGATGCCATTCTCTATACGCATATGGATGACGATCACTTGGCTCCGGTAACGGCTCAGGCTTTAATAAAGACAGGGGGCTTGTACGGGGGGCCTGCTATTGTCGTGGGGGACTAGAGCGGTTAGGGGTTCCTTCAAGACAATCTCGCGCTCTCCATATCGGCGAGAAGTTCCGTGTCGGACATGTTGAAATTACGCTTACGCCAGCCGATCATGCTTGGCCAAGTCAGCATCCCTATGGTCCGGAGGACTGCAGCGGCTTCCTCATCAGCACTCCGGATGGAAGCATATGGCATATAGGGGACTCCCGTCTGCTGCCCGAGCATATGCACATGGACGCGGTTGACGTCTTACTGCTCGATGTATCGGATGATCCGTATCATTTCGGGATCGAGAATGCCGTCAAATTAGCCAATCATCAGGAGAATGCGGTTCTGATCCCCCACCACTATGGTACCTATCACGGGCCTGAGATACTGCCGTTCAATGGTGATCCGGGCAAGCTTTCCCCGCATATCACCCGTTCGGCGAGCAGATTTCATGTATTAGCCCCCGGGGAGCGTTATGTGTTGAATAAGGACCCGAAGCATTCGGGGCATAGGGATTTCGAAGCTCGATGAGAACTTGGCGATAACCGTTTTTGAGCAAGCGGGATCCTTGATGCAAGCAGGGCTGAAAATGGCCAGCCAGGGCGGCATCCGCGTGAACAGAGGCTAGCCGTTTAAGCGAATTGAGGTTAAGCTCGGGATTGTAATTGACCGCAATCGAAGCTCCTAATTTGGGTTCTCCGTTGAGACCGGCCATTATGGTATCCCCTGTAGCACGATCCCCCAATACCGCATATGCATTAGGATGAATACCATAGGGCTGCCCGCAAACTTGATAAATTCGCTTCATTAGCTGCATGTTGATGACTCCTTTAAGGCGATTTTCAGTTCATTCTGTGCTTAACTTGAACATTTCCACACCGCTTCAAGCAATCCTGCCTCAGCTGAAATCCTTAAGGGTTCCATCTAACTCCCCCCCCCACCGTTATCTCGTAAGCGAAAATAAAGACCGCCATTTCGTTTATTTTCGTGCTTTTTTACAGAAGCCAAGCTAACCGCCAAACGATTAAACCACTTTTGGGACAGCCCCCTCTGTTTGTGTTCATCCGTCGTTCTTTGGATTCATTTTTTTTATCTTGTACATTTTTATAATCCGAGTAGCCGCGATTGCGAGGCTGAACAAGCCAGCGAGCATAAGCCAAATAAAAATGCTCGGCATCATCAGAAAAATCCGTTCACCATTCATCACCCGTCCTCCACCGATGAATGTCATGATTTTAGAAAGAGAGAGGAACAGCGCAAGTGGGATGAGCGTCGACACAATGCCGAGCCAGGACACCCATCTCGATCTTCTTCGATACTTCGCTTCCCATTTATTCAGTCGAGTTAACGCTCCAATTCCGATCCCGACGGTCACCAAAGTGAGAAGTCCAATCGCGATTTCGTTCGTCTGTACGTTAAGAAACGATTCCCTAGGCTGCTCTCCGTTCAGGATGTCGGAAATGCCCTGCGTGAACGAAGTGTAGTTAACTAGTGCATTAAGACCGCTATTAAACAAGACGACAATCCCGTAACCGCTCGCGGGCATTAACAACTGATCGGCATAATAAGTCCATAAAATACCATTGTGTTCGATGGTTGATCCGTCGATTGTCCAGCCCATCCCGTACGTGCTTTTCACCCCTGCTGGAGCGGTATGCATTGTTTCGACCCCTTCGGCGTCAAGTAACCGTCGGCCTCCATACTCTCCTCCGTTAAGCTGAATCATTAGCCATTGCGCCATATCATCCGCAGTCGATACGGTTCCTGCCGCCCCCTCCACAAACCAATCTGGCTCCTTCATCGAAACCGGTTTGCCATATAATAAAATATGACCGTCCGAGAAGCCGTCGATAGCCTTGAATTGCCTGGTGTCGTCGACATCCGTTGTATGATTCATTTGTAGCGGCTGAAAGATGTGCTTCTGCAGGTAGCCCTGGAAGCTCTCTCCGGTTACCGTCTCCACGAGAAGGGCCAAAATCTGATAATTGGGATTATGATAATGAAACTGTTGCCCTGGATCGCTCGCGAGCTTGACGTTTTGAAAACGGGCTATCGATTCCTCTAGATTGCCCGGCTGCTTTCGAAAGGCCATTTCCGGAAAAACGGTGTCCGCCAGCCCGCTTGTTTGGTTCAACAGCTCTCGCACAGTAATGTCGGATCCCCGGGGATCGTCCGTTTTGAAGGAGGAGAGATAACGTGCAACCGGGAAATCAAGGTTGATTTCTCCGGAATCAGCCAGCTGCATCACAGCCATGGCGGTTATCGATTTAGATAGAGATGCAATGGCAAAAGGGGTGCTAGCCGTAACCGGCCGACCATCGCCCGTTTCTCCATAGCCTTTTGCATAAATGGTCCGATCTCCATGGACGACGGCGATGGCCAGTCCGGGAATATTGTTTCTAACCATTTCCGATTGAATAAAGCGGTCGATATCGCTTGTCTGTATGTTTGCTTCCGCTGCTACTGATTTGGAACGAAACCCAGTCGATTCTCCGAATAACGCAATAACGATTATTCCTATTACAATAGCTGCGATTCCTTTGTTTTTCATGCGGTAGCCTCCTCCTATGATAGCCCCATGGTAGAGACTAAAGCATAAGAAAAGCTTAAGATAATTCTTAAGAAGATATAAAGCCGCCATCCAGTTCATTTGCAAACTACGTTATGCAATAATTCATAGCAATGTCAGTTTCTGTGCGTATACCAAATGGAATAATTTCGGAGGTATATGCCCGATCAGTGCCGTCGGTGAGAGTCTAATTTGCATGGCTTACTGCCTTCAAAATGCGATTCTTATTTATCGTCGGGACTGAGATTAAGTTCTTGTCAATTTCGGTAATGGGATCAAGTTCTTGTCATTTGGTTTTGACAAGAACTTGATCCCATAAATAAAAAAGCCGCGATTTTCGCGGCCTCTAATGAGATAATGTTCTTATGTTTAATATCAAGCTGTCGGATGACAAGAACTTGATAACATAAATGACAAGCACTTGATAACATTCCTAGAATCAACAACAAAGCTTCAATGAAAAATGGGCTGCCGATCGTATGGCTGTCGGCAGCCGTCGTGTCAAGATTGAACTATCTGTACCCGTTAGCGTAATGAACGCTAGCGAATACCCCATAGTGTAAATTCACTCTTAGCTATATGATGAGTTGAATCAAAGTAATGCTAACCTTCCATTAAACCAATTATTGGTTTGCTCCAGTATCTTCTTATTTCCTTAATTAACTTCTTCCGGTACCTCAGCATTATGAAATCATTACTAAATTTACTGGAGATACGTGTTGCCTCTGGTTTTTTAGAAAAATAGACAAATCCATCGGCAGAAGAATCTAGAATACCATATACACCTACTCCAATTTCATATACTTCATCCCAATTAACTCTAAACCTCTTTAATATTGATTTATATATTATCCCATGACTATCAATGGTAACAGTCCTTCCAAAACATTGATTGATCCAGAATAAAAAATTAAGAAATGAAAATGAGTAGCAAAGAAAAAGAAATAAAAAAGATATCTTTGAGATTGAATAAAAAATTATTAAAGGCAATACTCCACTACTGATTATTGCAAAAATAAGACAAACTAAAATTGTTGATAATTTAGGAACAAAAAATCTAATGAAAACCACCCCATTTGTAATACTTACATTTTATAAATTTTGAATTATTACTGCTTTCTGATATTGTATACAACGTCTATTTTTCACGATATTCGCAAAGTGATTCAACTTTCCGCCCGTTAACGTAAGCCGCCGATCACGCTGACAGCAATCGGTGTTTATTGTGCTATCGTACCCGTCTCTCGGTATTAAGGGATTTTCTTTCGTATACTCACTCATTCGCAGGATTTCACCCCCTTGAAGGTCGCTGTTTTGGGCATGCGAGAATAGAAGAAATAGCTGTAATTGTTTCTTCAGGTGTCCTTCTACTGCACGCTTCCTCCACAAGATCCCTGGTAGTTTACCATCCCATGACTCTACGGGTCTTTGCCCTTACATTCCTTCGTTACACTTGTCCAAGGAGTGGAGACCGATAGCGTTTAGCTGACGGGTCTTTGCCCTTATCGGATACGAACTCTGTCCTCCGTGCTTTCTTTGTTTGAAATCCCGCGAATGAGTCAATACACGATCCTATAGGGTTAAGCTGCGTTTACGTAGGTTTGGACCGTTTTTTCCGGTGCAAAGATTCCTCATTTTGAATCATACCCACAAGCACTCGCGCTAACTTTCCAAGCAACTTGAATACAGACTGTTGCTTACCCATGTGCTTAACCTGAACATTATGCTCATGCAACTTTCGAAAGACAGGATTTGTTCCTACCAGTGTAAGCGTCGCAAGATACATATATTTTCGCAACTTTGCATCACCACGTTTCGAGATTACGATCTCCCCTTTGCGTTTCCCTGACGTACTTTCCGCCAGGTTTAAGCCAGCTTTCCTCAGCAATTGACGTCCATGTGCGTACTGTCTCAAGTCACCCGCACTGGACAGAATCGCAGCAAAGTAAGTCGTTCCAAGACCTTTTACCGAGCGAAGTTGGCTGACCAACGGGATTCTTTCGAGCAATATTCCGAGATCTTGTTCAATCTGTTCTAAGATGCTGGTAATACGCTCAAACTCATCTAACAAGCGTTGTAAATCTTGCTTTGCCTCGCGGAGTGCAACCTCTCTCCAACGCTCTGTTTAGCTTTAGAGAGGAGTTCGGCGGCTTTCTGTCTTCCGGTGGTGCCACCAGCTCGCTTCATAAACGTTCTCCAGCCATTAATGAGCCCATCAATGGTTTGGCCCTGCAGATCGGACGGAGACGGAAACGCTTTGAGTGTTGCAAAAGACCTTGGACATTTCCAATCCCCATTTCCAATCCTTAAAGACAGCGCTATATTCAGGAAAGTAGATATCCAGCCAGCGAATAATTCGATTCTGCAGTCGAACGCTGTTCGTGACCCAAAATTCCCGGTCGCTCATGATGGTGCGCAGCCTCTGAAACTCCCCTGCTTGACGTGTATAATCGTAGTAATAGCCACGGCTGACAACGTCTGCAATGACCAGCGCATCTTTAGGATCACTCTTGCAAGGAGAGTTATCTCTGTTCTCCTTGTTTCGTTTCGTTGTCGCTGGATTTACTAAAACCACGTTTCGTCCCTTCTCCACAAGCCAATTGGCAAGGTTGTTCCAGTAGTGTCCTGTCGGTTCCATGCCAATAATATGGCCTTTTAATCTGTGCTTCTGTAGTAAGGCATCCATCCACTGCTTTAGCTTTTCAAATCCGTCGTGTGTATTCTTAAACGAAAGATGCCGATTCGAGAGAACAATTCCTCGGAAATTTGTTGCTTGTGCTACATGCGTTTCTTTAGCCATGTCGATTCCTACGACAAGATGCGAAGTGGTAATTCGTTCAATCCGTTGATTTTGCACCTCTGATTGCTTAAACTTCATAGTAAGAGCGCCTCCTTGATGTGTTGTGGACTAACCCATCATACCGAGGCGCTCCCTTTTTTGACAAAGTCCATTTCTTAGGACTAACAGGGATGTTTAGTTTAATCATCTATCTGCCCAGAATGCTGTCTAACCACCTTTGATAGTAATTTGCCTGCTCAGTAACTGATACAAACTCCAGTTCATCATCCAGGTCAAAAATATCAATAACATCTGCAGTTTTGGCAGGTAACGCATAATGTAACTTATACGCTAATCGCCCTACTCCCATCTCTAATTGCATGCGTGAAGGATAGATGTTAATCGCTGCACCGTTACACAAAATTTGTATATCCTGTTCCTCTAGTTTAGCTCTCAGCAGCAGTAGAGCAGTAAAATAATTTTCACTTTGACTGGGAATTGTATATTCTTCAAAGGATAATTCTATAAAAACCATTTCTGTGTCCACTGGAGACTCATCAAACAATACTAACTCTCCAATAACACGTCTTGTTTTATTTATCAAAAGGCCAACTGCAATATGTTCATTTTCATTACTAGGTATATGGTTCGTAGTAGAACTATTTGAGCTCATTTGAGAATCTCCTTGGTTCGAATGAATGCTATTTCCACTTAAATAGTTCGATTAGTAGGTTATTTTTCCTGCGTAGGTATTAAACATATCTGCCCGTTAACGCAACGAAGGCAGCCAGTCGTTCTCCGGCTGCCACCTTGTAATTATTGAACTATCGTGCCCGTTAGCATTACATGAAGGAAATTATGTTTGAGGCAACTATGATCAACATTCTCCGTAATATAGAGGTATGTGGGAAAGGAGTGTTGAACGTGGCTCAAATCATTGTCTTTTTTATACTCTCGTTACCTTTGTACGCTGCACTCATTTGGTCATTCCTCGACCCCCGAGAAAGTCTGCTTTTCGGAAAACGATGGATGTATAAAGAAGAACCTGATATTTCAGATGGAGCCATTATTTATACCAAAATCGCTTCGATTGCAGGTATAGTACTTCTAACGCTCGTCTTTTTGATTGCCATCATTTCTGAACTACGATGATTGTCATTTTATTGAAAAGATTGAACTATCGTGTCCCGTTAGCTGAGAAATATTGAGAATGCTACTCTGCCTTAGAAGACAGCTTTAAAACATATTCTTCGACTTCCTCAGCACGTGCATTGGAAAACCCTTTGTCTTCACCACAAATCTTAAACCCGCATTTTTCCAATACCCGAATAGAAGCTGTATTATCTTTCACTGCCCGAGCAAATAAGGGACGAATGTTTACAAAGTCAAGAAGTTGAGAAAGTGAACTGGTAGCAACACCTCTTCCCCAATACTCTCGTCCGATCCAGTAGCTGACTTCTGGTTCACCGAACTGTTCAAAACTCGAAACATGCCCCGCCACTTGATCGTTAAAGAGTACGGTCTTTTTTATAATCCGATCGTCGTCTAATATCTTTTGCCAGTGAGACATAAAGGCAATCTTGTCCGTTGGATCTTTGGCAGTAAAGGCAGCCATATAGTTGGAAGTCTTGTCCAATTGTTGCTCAAAAAATATCGGCAAGTCATCTTTATTCACGTCTCGCAATATTACTTCGCTATTCATATTTTCACCACACTAAGTATGATTTTTAATAAATTCATATAAATGCTCAACTATCCTGCCCGTTGAGCGAAGGCAGCCGTTCTTTTCCGACCGGCTGCCTTCGTGTCTTTAATTGAAGTATCCTTCCCCGCTAGCTTAAGTGTTCATGAAATGGGAAGTTCTCCTATTTTTTTTTAGAACTGATTTTTCTATAAATTACGAATGGGGTAATCCAGATAAAAGAAATGAGTTGCACGGCTATAATAAAAGTTAATTGATGGTTTATCAATAGGTCGAACTGGATGATAAAAAACCAAACACCTGTACCAAAACACCAGAATACTAGCCCAATTGCACCTATTTTACTGCCCTCAGGTTTAAGGCGTCCTTTGATAATATAATTCACCAACCAAATGGCACCAACAATTGGCATAATCCCAGCTATAAAATAGGGAGGTGAATCAAAGCTTTTCATTACAGCGGAAGCTATTATAAAAGCAAGTATTGACACAATATAGACAGTAGACTTTCTTTTCATAAATTCTCTCCTAATATGCACGTTAAAGTAATGAACATATTCTATCATATTTTTCAATTAAACTGCCCGCTAGCGTAGCGAAGGGCCGCCAGGTTGGCAGCCCTAATGATGTTCAACTAACGTACCCGTTAGCTGAATAGTATACTACATTACCTTCTTAGCCACTTTTTGATTAAAACAACGGTAATGACCCCACCTAATATTGGAAAGGCGAAGATGAGAACAACGAATAGACCGAAATTTTGAGATATTCACTCAGAGAATGTAACCATATACGGAGTCACTCCCCAATCGTTGTTGGTATTAATTGGTACGGCATAGAAGTTACCATAAGTTGAATACAGAACCACAGAATCCAATATGTATTAGTGGCATAGCAAAGAGAGATAAAGTTATAGACAGATTAAGTTTTTGTTCCGTGTAAGAGGTAACGCCTCTCCAACGGACTAGCATTCTAACCAATATATGAAGAATTAGAAGGAATAAATTTATCCATATAAAAAGATAATCTTTAATAAATATTTTTAAGTCATATATACCGAAAGCATAGAAGTCAAAAGATTTATCAATATGATAATCATTATATGGACTAATCATCAAACTAAAAATCAAAAGTATAATGCTCATCCTAATACACCATTTTAGTAATTTTAAATGGTCACCGTTTGCCGCTTTATTTATCAATAATCCAGCAATTATTACAATTATCGTGCCTGTACCAACGATTGCAATTTCCTTAATCCTCAATTTGAACTCTCCTAATTATCAACATTACACTTAGAAGTATATACGTTCGTATCAATAATCTGTTTCATTACTTCGTTCCTGACCATTCCTGCCCGTAACGAAAAATGGAGCAGCTGCCGCCGGCAAACTGCTCCTAAATGCGTACAAACTTTCGTTCCCAATAAGCTTGAAGGATAATTCGAGACGAGGCAGCCCTCCCCTGACCCCTTCTAATCTGACTCGACGCGTTCCCTGATTTTATCGACGATGATTATGAGCTCGCCAATACCGGCGACCAGCAGGCTAAGCATGATAGCACTGTACCATGATACGCTGTAAAATAAAGTGAGCACTACACTGATTACGAATAAGACACCACCGAACGACAGCAGCAGCAGGCCAGTAACATTTTGTGCCCTACGTTTAGTTGTGGCGTCCTTAACGACAGATGATTGCTGATCCGATTTAATCGTTCCCCGAATTTCTATGATAATCTCGCCCACACTAAAGTTGGAAATATTTTACCATAGAAAATTCGGAATGGTGCATTCTATTTTCGTTTTGATTCTTCCATCTGACGAATCACTTTTTCCGCCTCCTAATATTTCACGCTAATGGAATGATATTCGTTGCGCTATTCTGCCCTTTTACGTAATGAAGCCGCCGATCTTGCCAGCAGCTTCATAATAGGTATTGAGCTATCGTACCCGTTAGCGTAATTCCCCAAATATAGTCACTTATCTAAAAAAACTTTCATATTACATCCTCTTTATTCATCATAGGTATGGTTGGGCCAGGGATAGTCTTATATGTGTAGTTATCTTCTTCGAGCACAGATTGATTTAATACCAGATAGGCACCGATTACTTTTCCTTCACTTTCAAATAAGTGACAGGTTATCTCATTATAACTATTTATACTTTCGTTAAGTATGTACTCCGTCTCAATGACTTCTTTATTCACATATGGACTTAAATCAAGATCTGCCTTTGTTTTTAAATCGTTCGCACGTTCCTGATATGAAGCCTCTAAGGTACCAGCACCAAAATTCGTTTCAGAATGAAATTGTCGTATTGTCCAACCGTATTGTTCAATAAACTGTTTGTGAACTAATGGAAATGAGTGCTTATCTTCTGGCTCATTTGATTTACATCCAGTTAGAATAGCGAAGCATAATGCAAATAAAAGCAACATCACATAATCTTTTTTCATGTGCATGCTCCTTCCCTCTCATCACATGATGTAGAAATCCGTTCCCTTCCTGTGAATTCACTCCAACCTATCTTCAAATGACGCATTAAGTTGATGTGAAGTTGCGTTAGACTGCCCGTTACTTCAATGGACAACGGCAGCCGGTCGTGTGGACGGTTGCCGTTGCGTCTCCATTCAACTAACGTTCTTCGTTAGCGTAATACCGGTTCGATGATTTCCGTAATATGCTTAATAACCAAAGGTACGTCTTCTTTATTACGGTTGACGATAAAGAAGTGGTCAGCTTCCCCTATTTCTGGAGCCGATCCATCGCTCTCTTGTTGTCGTGCTAGCACCTCTTCGAAAGTTGAAGCACTCCGAAATATATCTTTACTTCGCTGGCTTTCTGTTATCCGTTCTTTAAGTACGACTTCCGGAATATCGAAAAAGACAAGAATGCTTATAATCCCTTTCTTTCGAAAATAGTCCAGTGCATCCATACGACCGTTTCGGGCAAGATTAGAATTGCAGAGTACGAGATTACAATCGGTCTGATTTACCGCGTAATCAACTATCGTTTGGGTAACTGCATATTTCAGTTTATTTGGTCCTCCTTTCGGACGTAACGACTTGTAGTGAGCATTAATGAACGATGCGTGATTATCTTGGTCAATAATAATTGTATTTTTCAACTGCAATTCCAATTGTTTAGCAAATGTCGTCTTACCACTGTGTGTTTTTCCTACCGTCATGACTACAATTCGATTCATCAAAAGCCACCCTTCAAAATGTTGAACTATCGTACCCGTTAGCTCAAAAGAAAAAACGACTTAACAACAGTACGGCAATTAACGCAAGACCTCTCCCAGCGTATGGTGTTACTCAGGGTTCGTAGCGTTGCCCCTCAATGAAAATTTCAATTGACCCGGTCAGCTGGATCGGTTCCTCCTGCTTCACATATAAGTACCGATCCTTCTTATAGAGAAGATAATAAAGCATCGCGAATGGGTGAAAGTAGTCGAGTCCCCTTATTCGGCAGCCACATAGAAACAGGAGCTTCTCTCCGTCGGCGATCGTAAAAGGGAGCCGGTTGCTTCCGCACCAGTCGATGGTCAGCTTAAGCTCATACTCGCCCGGCTCTAATTCGAGCCTTATCTTCCCTCCGTCTTCGACCGCCCCCATCCGAACGTTGTTCAGCATGATAACATAATCCCGATTCCGGTTCGCCCATTGGGAAGTCCTCGCGATTTCAATCGATGCGGCTATCCTATCTGTTCCTCCCGAAATTTGATCTCTTGTTCCCACTTAGTGCAACAGTCATATGGCACATTCTGTTTTCGTTTCTCATTCTTCCAGCCGGCCAAACCAATAATGATGAGTGGCAAAACAACTCCTATGCCTCGGATAAATCCCTGCCAGTCCAACCCATGAGGCTCCCCGACTGGCCCCGTTTGTGGACGTAAAGGGAGCAGCAACACGATGATTTGCCCGATAAGCAAGACGATACCACCGACTAAAGCGATTTGATACTTCTTCGTCCCCCGGCTTCCCAATTTAACGCCTTGCCTACGCTTCCTCCACTTAAAATACGATCATAAAAGAGTTCTGATGTTGCTCTTAAATATCCTACTCTATCCAATTGTCCGGTGGACCCTTACGCATCTAATTTTCATGTTCCTCAGCCCCATCATGCTCCTTGCTTCCAAATTTATTCAGTAATACATGCACTTCACTTTTTGATTTGGCGTTCATCAAGCTGGTTCTGAGTTCACTTGCCCCTCGAAACCCACGGACATAGATTTTGAAGAAACGGGTAAGCGCACTAAACGAACGTGGTTCCTCTGCCGAGTATTGATCATGCAGATCCAGATGGAGCCGCAGCAGATCAAGCAATTCCGCACTGCCGTGCTCCTTCGGCTCTGTCTCAAATGCATATGGATTTTGAAAAATACCGCGTCCAATCATAATACCGTCGACACCGTATTGCTCTGCAAGCTGCTGGCCGGTCTGACGGTCAGGGATATCCCCGTTAATGGTCAGAAGCGTATCTGGCGCCACCTCATCACGAAGCTTCTTAATCTCCGGAATCAGTTCCCAATGCGCTTTTACTTTGCTCATTTCCTCTCTTGTCCGAAGATGAATGGACAGATTAACAATGTCTTGTTTCAAAATATGGGTTAACCAGTCACGCCATTCGTCTAGGTCGCTAAAACCGAGCCTTGTTTTTACACTGACAGGCAGTCCTCCGGCTTTGGCGGCTTGGATGATATCCGCTGCGATTTCAGGACGGCAGATCAGGCCGCTGCCCTTCCCATTCTCTGCTACATTCGCCACTGGACAACCCATATTAATATCGATGCCTTTGAATCCTTCTTTCGTCATGCCGATGCTCATTTCACGGAAAAATTCCGGCTTGTCTCCCCAGATATGTGCTACAATGGGCTGTTCACCTGGGGTAAAAGTCAAGCGCCCGCGTACGCTTTTGTTCCCCTCTGGGTGACAATAACTCTCCGTATTCGCAAACTCCGTAAAATACACATCCGGTCTGCCTGCCTCGCTTATCACATGGCGAAAAACAACATCTGTCACATCTTCCATGGGTGCTAGTACAAAAAAAGGTCGTGGTAAATCGCGCCAAAAGTTTTCTTTCATCATTAAAACCCCTCTATACCTACCAGAACAATCGTTGTCCTTAGAATAGTAAAATACGTGCTGTCAGTGGAACATTGTTCAAACACCATCACAGGTGAACAACAGACATTCCATAACGTACACGACTTTATTATAAACTGAATACCGTCATGAGGGGTATGTCCCCTTCGTACCGTCAACAATGTTTCGTAATTACACCATGTTTTTGTAATTGGGAATGTCTCCGAATAAAAACTGGACACTTCCCAGCCTTTCGTCGGCAATGACATCAAGTTCTTGTCATCGATTTATAACAAGAATTTAATGTAATACATACAAAACTGCGATTTATGCAGCCTTTTTATGGCACAATGTTTTTGTCACCAAACAATATACTACCAAAGTATACCCCTTCATTACTCATATTTGTAATTATCTTACTAATAAATAACATTGTATTGATCTGGAATTAATATTGGAGGTTCTATAATTACTGCAGAGCTTGATCAATTTTCGGTCCATTCAAAAATGACATCCAGAGCTCTCCATGATTCAAATTTTAATTAGGAGGAAAAATTCATGAGACACATCCGCAAAAAAGGGTTATTCCTGCTTGCCGCCACCGGCGTCGTAACCATGACGCTCCTCGCCCCCGGAGCAGCGCTCGCCACGACACCGGGCCCGACACCGCCTTCGCATCCGTCACCGCCTCCGCATCCGTCGCCGCCTTCGCCCCCGACCGGGCACGGCCACGCCGCTCAGCCCGCGCAACAGACCATCTGGCGTGGAGACTTCGATAGCTCCAACTCCGCCTGGACCATCGATACCGCCGGCGATACCGCCTCTTGGTATGGCTGGACGTTCACACCGCGTGACGACTGGTTCGCCGCCGCCAAACCCACGGACGTCGGCTGTGATTCGGACGTCGATCAGCCGCTGGACATCAGTTGCTTCCTCGACGAGCGCAACCAGTTTTCCCGCGCGCGCGGCACGCTCGCGGTGGCTGACAACGGGATCGCTGCCGCGAACGGTGCCGTCATCGACAACACGCACTCCGTCTCCACCTCATTGATCAGCCCGGGCGTCCCCGTCGAGGGCCGCGATGCTGTCGAACTCGTCTTTTCTTCGCACTACAAGCAGGCGCACAAGGCAGTCGCGCGGGTCACTGTAACGTTCGACGGAGGCGAGGCGCAGGAGATCCTACGATATTCCGGTGCGCGCATCAGCGACAACGAGGGCGGCGACGTGTTCTCCGGTCAGGAGGTCATCCCGGTGGTTGTTCCCGCCGGAGCGAAGTCCGCCGTGTTCCGCTTCGAGTACACCAGCAACAAGCCCGAGCTGTACTGGGCACTGGACGACGTGCTTGTACGCACGCCGCTTGCCCCGCTGGCGCCGAATGCGAAGGGCACGACGCTGCAGGTGTTCAGCGACATCCAGGGTGAGGGTCTCCCCTACCTCGACGCCGCCCTCGATCTGCTGCACCGCGAGGCCCCGAAAGCGTCTGCCGCGCTCATCGCTGGCGACATCATCAGCGGTCCGAAGGAGAACGACCAGGAGGCGGAACTCGCCGAGTACAAAGAGGTGAGCGACATCTTCGCCAAGCACAAGATGCCACCGGTGTACCCCGCGATCGGAAACCACGACACGCGCAGCTCCGTGCTCAGCCTCGGTCAGCAAGTCGACAATTTCATCGCCTGGGGCAACCAGTGGGGTGCCAACATCGACAACTCCTACTACGAGAAGGTGATCGACGGCATTCCCTTGATCGCGCTCGGCGTAGAGGCCGGCACTACGGCGGCTGAAGGCGGTGTCAGCGAAGAGCAGGTCCAGTTCCTGAAGGACCGCCTCGCGTACTGGAAGACGCAGGGCAAGCAGGTCATCGTGATGGGCCACTACCCGTTCGAGTGGTCGGTCTCCGGGACCTACGGCAGCTTCTACCAGAACAGCAGCCGCGTTCAGGTGCTTGAGAACATCATCGGTCAGTACTCCAACGTCGTCTACATCAGCGGCCACTCGCACTGGTCGCCTTACCTGCGCGACTGGTCGGGTCGCCCGGTGACGGAAGGCGGAGACCCTGATGGCTACGCGGCCTTCAACACGGGCGCGCTGGCGATGGAGTTCGGTCCGAACCCGATTAATCCGTGGGATGAGGACTCGATGACTGACCGTCCAGAGTCGCCTACTGTAATGACCATCACCAAGTACGACGACCGAATGATCGTGCGCGACTTCGACGTCCTGACCGGTGAGAAAATTCAGGAGCTGACCGTGGCGAACCCGATTGCGAGAGACTGACAATCTGAAATCCCAACACCTCGTCTCGCCCTTACCGGGTGGGGCGTGGTGTTTTCGCGGAGTGGTCAGACCCAGCGAGCCAAGCGCAGGTAACAAAATCATTAGCAAAAATCCTTAACGGCAGCAGCTGTACAAAACATGAAGAAAATTGCCCTCCACTTAGGGAGGTCGAAGGAGGCCTAAGCCTCCTTCGACCTCACCGGAAATGCAGGTAGAAACAGAAGAGAAACCCATGTCTTCGTTAAAAGACATGGGTTTCTCTTCAATCTGACCACCTCACAGGTGGTGTTTTTTTATGCGATTCCGCGCCTTATGTCGAGAATAAGATCAAGCTCTCGTCATTTTCTGAAATGGAATCATCCCATTTGATACTTCTTCGAGAATCGCAAGTTTCTCCAAAGCACTATATTTCTTTGCACGCTCCCCCTTTCATCCATTGTCCGATCGCTGTGGCACGACCGTCATCAGGACTTTCATGTCCGGAGAGCGGCTCTACTGGGGGCTGATTGGAGTAAGACTCCAATCATAATAGTATTAACCAACGAGAAATTAGCCATTAGGATCTAAGGCTACTTTTCGTTGTTTTTCGACTAATATGCTCTTTATTTTCTATATTTCGGTTCTAACCCACACTACAACCTTGCAACTCTCAACATATTCTGCCGGCTGCGGCTGTAGGATTGAATGGTGATATCGCGCAAGCGGTCGTAATCGCTCGCCGCAAGCGCCTCGTAAATTGCCAGATTCAAACGGTTGGCGGAATAGTGCGGCTCGTGGGGGGTTAATTTAAAATTAATGATGCCGTAGAGAACCAGTTTTTGGAATCCGATATCGGCTATTTTCGTGATAAGGCCGTTATTCATGTCCTTCAGCAAGCTTTCGGAGAACTTCACGGAGCTCTCGAGATAACGCGTATACGCGTTCTGCTGCTCGGCTTCGAGCTGCCGGTCCAGATGTTCCTTCAGCTGCTTGAGATCTGGGATGATGACGCCTTCTTTCAATAGATCGATGGCCTGCATCTGGAAGAGATGCATCACCTCCATGATGTCAATGACCTCTTTCATGGTGGTTTCTTTGACCAACACGCCTCTATTCTTGAGCGTCACAAGCAGCCCATCATGCTCGAGGCGCGCAATCGCCGCGCGAATCGGCGTACGGCTCATATTCAGGATCTGGGATAACTCATTTTCGGAAAGAAGTGATCCAGGCATGATTTCGCCGGTTAAGATTTGGGAACTAATATAGTCGTACGCAGTCTCGATTAATGACGAATTCGCCACAATTGCCCATTCCTTTCTCTACTTCTGGTTCTCTATATTTTATGTCAGATCAGGGGTTGTCTGCAAATGAAGATGTACCCGTCTCATGAATGAGAAAAAGGAGCAGCCCCGTATTCGGGGCTGCTCCTCGCCGATAGGTATGCTTTTTTTACTCGGTGTACATCGCTTTCAACTTCGCGCGCTCCGCTTTCGTCACGCCCAGACCTTTCTCGATGAAGCCGTCGATGGAGCCGTATTTGGCTTTCATCTCGTCGAACGACGCTTGCAAGAATTCCTTCTGCACGCCCATGAGCGCCGTCATCGCATCAATGACGCCCGGATCCGTGATCGATTTCTTGATGGCGTCAAGCGATGCTTTGTTCGCGTCCGCGCGGTAAACGTTGCTGAGCAGGTAGTCGTTCATGACCGTTTGCTCGTCCACGCCCAGCGTCAGCAGGATCACGGCGGAACCGAAGCCCGTACGGTCTTTGCCGGCCGTGCAGTGCTCGACGAGCCCCATGTTATTCGGATCGTTCAGCAATTCCATTAGCTGCACGTAGAATTTCGGATCGTCGACCATGCCCTTGTTGCCGCTCACCAGCATTTGCACGCCGGAATCTTTATTCTTCAGCATGCCCGAAGCGATCATATCGTTCAAGTTATAGCCGGCGCCAGGATTGCCTTCGTCGGTGCGCACGTATTTTATGCCCGGAATCGTCGGATCCGGCAGCGCCTTTACCTCGGCGTCGGTACGGTAGTCGAGATCCGTCTTAATGCCCATGCGCTGGATATAGTCAAGATCGGTGCTCGTCAGATGGCCAAGCTCTTCGCCGCGGAACAGCTTGCCCCATTTGACGGTCTTGCCGTCGGTTGTTTTGTAGCCGCCAAGATCGCGGAAGTTAAAAGCGCCTTGCAGGTTCACTTTGCGCTCGGCGGTCGTGATCGTGTCGCCGTTGCCGCCTTTTACCTCGAAGTAGACGCGGAAGCCCGGTTTAGGGTCCGACGTTACATACCCATTGTATGCCGAATATGTACTGGCCAGCAGTTTGCCGTTTTTCTCGATGTCGTCCGGGGACGTGCTCCAGTATACCTTGGCCGCGCCCAGGTTGGCGTCTGCCTTCCAGTGAATGACCAGTTTGCCTTGTGCCGTGCGCTCTACGCTTGCTTGCGTGAAGGTGCCGGGTTGCTTAACGAGCGGTGAAGCGAAGCTTGATGCAGGAGCAACAATTACGCTTGCGAGTACGGATGCGGTCAAAGCGGCTGTTGCGAGTTTCGATAATTTGTTCATGATGAATGATTACCTCCCAATGAATTCTACTTGTCGATAAGTAGTATACAAGTTGTGTGTTATCTGTACGTCATAGGGATGTTGAGATCTTGTATACGTTGGCCTCGACAAATCCATCCGGTCACTGAATCTCCCCGATGAAAGCTAAGGTCATCATGCACCAGCCGGTTTAGCCTGCATCTGCACCTAATTGTCTTCGTAAATAGGGAAGATTGTCGATTCCTTCAGCTCGTCAGGAGCTCCATCAAATACTTTTTTCCCGTTCTTTATCCCGACAATTCGTTTTGCGTATTTCTTGGCGACATCAACCTGATGCAGATTGACTAAACATGCTATGCCCTGCGAGCGGCAATTCTCGTAAATCGTGTCCATCACGACCGTGGCTGATTTCGGGTCGAGCGAAGCAATGGGCTCGTCCGCCAAAATCAGTTTTGGCTGCTGCATGAGCGCCCGGGCGATACCGACTCGCTGTTTCTGACCGCCGGACAACTCATCCGCCCGCTTGTACGCTTCGTTCCCAAGGCCGACTTTCTCCAGGAGTTCGATGGCAGCCCTCTTATCTGCCTCGCTATAGCGACTGAAAACACCTGCGAGTGAACTCATGTAACCAAGACGGCCGTGCAGTACATTCTCCAGTACGCTGGAACGATAGATCAAATTGTGGTGTTGAAATATCATCCCGATCTGCGCTCTCCACCTGCGAAGGTCTCGTTTGCGTTTGCTGTGCATCACTTCCCCAAGGAAAGCGATCTGCCCCTCGGTCGGCTCGACCAACCGGTTAATGCTCCTTAACAGCGTAGATTTCCCCGCACCGCTTGGTCCGATGATGGCGATAAACTCCCCCGCATCAACCGTCAAATCTATGCCCTTCAGTGCGAGCGTTCCGTCATTAAAGGCCTTTTGCAGCCCTTCAACCTTCAATATCGTGCTCATATTTGCCCCCTCGGTTATCGTCCTGCCAACTTGCTGCGCATGCGATTCGAGATTAATTCGATCGCAAAGATCGTCACGAATACGACCATAATGCCAAGGGCCAGATCCGCGAATTCATAGTAGGAAATGTAATCCTGGAGCAGGACGCCAATCCCGCCGGCCCCTACCATGCCGAGCATGACGGTCTCTGCGACCTCTAACTCGAAACGGAAGGAAACAATCGCAAGGAACGGCAGCATTAAGCCAGGAAACAGCCCTTTAAAAACGATCTGGAGCCAAGAAGCGCCGACAGCCCGCATCGCTTCGACCGTTTCATTTCCAGCTTCCTCGATTTGAGCTGCGAACGACTTGATTAAGTAAGAAGACGTCGGGAAGAGCAGCCCAAGCACGCCGGCCATCGAGCCGAAGCCCATGCTCGCCACTGCGAGCAGCACCCAAATCGTCGTCGGCACGGTCCGGATAATTAGCAGCGCATACCGCAGCAAGCGTCCGAACCATTTGACCGGCATGATATTTTCCGCAATGAAAAAGGCCAGAAGAACGGAGATCACGACGCTGATGGCGACGGAAAGAAACGCGACGACAAGGGAAGTCAACATGCCGCCGATCAACGGAGCGAATGGTTCAAAGGAAATCCGCAGCGCCTTGGAGGCAACGTTTGGAATGCTTTGAACCCCTTCGGTAAATTCCCGCCAGCTTAAGTCCAGCTTGCCGATGCAAATGAGAAAGAGGACGAACGTCGTGCCAAAAAAAAGCCTGGCATGAAGCTGTGTTTTCCTATGAGCGATTTTGATTTTGTGGCCTGAAGGGACGACCGGTTTCTCGGCAGGCGATGGCGCGTACCGCTGCAAAGACGATTCCTGATGCACTAGAATACGCTCCCTTATTTTTTGCGTCAGATATTCGACGGTCAATATCACCACAATCAGAATGACGATGATCGTAGAGGCTCTTCCGTATTGGAATAAATCCATCGCCTGTTTCAGATTGCTGCCGATCCCGCCTGCACCTACCAAGCCGAGAATCGCCGATGCGCGGATATTGATTTCAAACATAAACAGCGTCCACGCGTAATAAGCCGGCATAAACTGCGGAATAATCGCATGCTTGATGAGCTGCAAGGATGTCGCCCCGCTCGCTTCGAGCGCATCGGTCGTCTCCCCGCTCAGCTCCTCGATCGATTCGGCGTATACTCTGGCAAGAAAACAGATACCGAACACAAGCAGTGCGAATAAGCCTGGCATTGCGCCTACTCCGAAAATGACGACCAAAAGCGATGCCCACACAAGCAACGGCACGTTTCGCGCGAAGGAGATGATCCCGCGCAACCCGATACGGATAACCGGATGCGGAGATGTGTTGCGTGCCATCATAAACGCCGTCACGAGGCCGAGCGCAGAAGAGATGCACGTACCGACGACGGCAAAAATGAGCGTGTTGAGTACAGGTCCGATATAACTGCTTACGTTCGTCAGGTTTGGCGGCAAAAAGTCAGCGAAGATAAAATGCAAAAAGAGAGGAATCCCCATCACAAACGCGACAAAATCGAATTTCACATACCAGACGGAGACTACCAGCGCAGCAGAAAAAAACGCAAGCGAGACCAGCTGCTTCGTTTTCTTTTGTCCGATCGCGACCGGCGTTACCGTTTCGTTCTGCATCCAGAACGTGCCTCCCTTCGAAATGATTTATTGAAGCAGCTCATCCGGTGATAAATTCAGCTTCTTGGCGATGGCACGGATATTGTCGAAGTCGCTGTCTTGAGCTTCGATGAACTTGGCATCCGGCATGCCGAAAGTGCTTTGGAAGTATTCCTTATTGTCGTAGCTTAGCAGGAACGATTTTACCTTTTGCTTCATTTCGTCCGGCACGGTCGACCGGATGCCGATCGCAGTAGCGTTCAGCGGCTCGGAGCTTGCAATGACCCGATAGGAATCCTTCGCAATGATCCCTTTTGAAACTAGCATATCGGGAAACATTCCCGAAACGCCCGCAGCATCGTATTGGCCCTTCACTACCCCCAGCACGGCAGTATCATGTTTGCCCGCAAATTGAATATCTTTGAAGAAATGAGTCTCCAGTTCCTTCGGGTCGAGCCCAAGCTCATCGACGATCATCGATAATGGCAGCAAATGGCCGGTTGTGGATACCGCATCGACGAAGCCCATTGTCTTGCCTTTCAAATCCGCGATCGTTTGAATATCGGAGTCTTTTTTGACGATGATGACGGAGGCAGGCTTATTGGCCAGCGACGGGATGACTACACCGGCAATCGGTTCTACCTTGGCACGATCCACCGCAACGATATAAGAGAAGGGTCCGAACGTTGCCATATCGGCTTTGCCGTTCTTCATGGCTTCGATCGCAGCGTTATAGCTGGTCGCTTTATACGTTTCAACAGGCAATCCGAGCGATTTGGACAGTTTGTCTTCAAAATCTTTGTCAAGCTTCGTTGCCTCTTCACTCGATTCGCCCGGTAGATAAGCAATGACAAACTTGTCCATTGGACCGGATTGATTCGTGCTGCATGCCGAGAGAATGGTCGCGGCTGCGAAGATGAGGGCAAGCAAGATGAAGTTTCTTTGCATGACTGAATTCCTCCAATAATTTTATAGTACATTTAGAATTCTAGTTGTATTTTGTTATCAAAGTATCATCGGCGCCGGTTAATCCTCCACCGACGAATCCATCTTCCTGTAGGCGCCGCCGGATGTTGGTCAACTGCGCCGGATCGATGCCCCGGCTATTGTCGCGAATCGTCAGCAGCAGCTGGCCGTCTTCCTACTAGCCCTCGATTCGGATCTCCGACGGACGGTGACTCTACTCCACGCCGTGGGAGAGCGCGTTCTTGAGGATAGGCAAAGACATTCATCATTGCGGCCGGCGCGCTTGTGCTGCCTAAGATCGCTGCAGTCATCCCTGCCAACGGTCGGCAATGAGATCAAGTTCTTGTCAATTTCGGAAATGGGATTTTCGCTGCCCTCGACGCAGCGCTTGTGGTTCCAGCGGCATTTGCATCCTATCCCCTTGCAAAAGAAGAAATTGATGTCATAACATGATAAGGACTTGATGTTATTTCAATGCAACTACGATCGACTAAAAACCCCTTCAGTATCTTCACTGAAGGGGTTGCGCTTAAAAATCGATTTGCTTAATTACTTCTGGTGGTTATGACCGTTATCACCATGAGATGAATGGTCTTTCTTATTAATAACGAGCTCAGCCGTAATGGGCAAGTGATCCGCTGCGATTGTGTCTATAACCTTCCCTGCTTTTATTTTTACTTCGTCAGACGTATAGATGTAGTCGATTCGACGATTAGGCTTGTCTGAATAATAATAGGACGTATAGGCATCATTTAGACCCAGTTCCGCAAATGTGTCATGATACTGCGCAGACATTTTTTTAATTTCAGGACTATCTGGTGTGGCATTGAAGTCTCCCACTAAGATACTTGTTCCATTATCTTGATTTACAATGGCCAGGATCTCGTTGACTTGTATATCTCTTGCTTCAGGTGTTTTATTATCAAGATGAGTATTGTAGAAATTAATATGATTGCCATTCACATTAATTACCGTTTTCGCAAGACCGCGCTGCTCTGCAGGATATTGCGTATTATCAAGTAAATGATTTTCGCTAGAAAGAATAGGATACTTACTTAATATAACCGTTCCATATTGACGACGAGGTTCCCCCGCATTTAAGGGATCATTGTCAAGATTTGCAGCAAATTGGTAATGCATGCCCAAGTAATTGGCTAACCATTTCGCCTGATCCTCGAAATTACTACGCGTGGAGAAATGATTATCGACTTCTTGCAGACCAATGATATCAGCACCCGATGATTTAATAACGTCACCAATTCTGTTCAAATTTAGAATGTCATCCATGCCTTCGGCATGGTGAATATTATACTCCATCACTTTAATGGCAGTCTCTTTTCCTTTTTTAAAGTCCGAGGCATAAGATTCACTACTTAACGAAAACATAGGAATCATAGACATCAACAAAACGGAAGAGACAATAACTGACTTTTTAAGCATGCACAACATCCTCTCGAAGTTCTAAATAAGATAGGTGAATCTGCTACTAATAATTTCATATATTCATTTCCATTTCCATAGGCTGGTAGATGTAGATTGTTCTTTGCAAATATGTTCTTTTACTAGGACCCTATGTAAGGGAATTGTAATTTTTTAAATGGAACAATGTGGGTGAAGCTGTCCGTACTTTATGCATCTCCTTTTCTCTTCAGCCGAGTAGCAAAAGCTTCAAAATATTTTCTTCTTTCATTATCATCCAAAGGTGAAATCCGTATGCTCGAAAGATAAGTATCTTCTTGTCAAGCTGATACCGAGTGTTTCTCAGGCAGGTTTATTGGTGAGCTTGTTTGCTTTAACGATCGCGATCTTCGGTCCTATTATGACCTTATTGTTATCAGGCATTAACCGTAAAACAATCATGTTGCTCGTTTTAGCTATCTTTGCTCTGGCCAACGCTTTGGCCGCATTCAGTACGAGTTTCAATGTATTATTGTTGCTTCGAATCGTGCCCGCATTTTTACATCCGGTATACTTTTCGCTCGCGTTTGTCGTGGCAGCGAGTTTTTATCCGAATGACGGCTCGAAAGCCATCGCCAAAGTATTTACTGGCGGTACCATCGGTCTTGTGCTAGGCGTCCCGATCACGTCGTTTATAGCGAGTCATTTTTCCCTTGAAGCATCCTTCTTGTTCTCGGCAATTATCAATATGATTGGCTTTATCGGATTAGCCGTCTTTATTCCCAGTCTTCCTGTGACGACTAAATTAACGTATCGTTCGCAGTTACGCGTGCTAGCGAAGCCAAGCCTATGGTTTAATATTGCAACTTTACTCCTTGTGCTTGCCGCTATGTTTACTGTATATAGCTATTTTTCCGGGTACTTGACTAAAAATACGGGATTAGATAACAAGTGGATAAGTATTATGCTTGTGGTGTTCGGAATTAGCGGGGTCATTGGGAATCTGCAAACAGGTAAGTTTTTGAGCAGAAGCGTTACTCGAACTGCAGTATTCTTCCCTATATTTATGGTTCTCATCTATCTACTCGTGTATTTTGCCGGACAAGCCTTCATTCCCATGATTCTCGTTGTCATTCTCTGGGGAGCTGTTCATACTTCGGGTTTTGTCATTAGCCAAAGTTGGTTTACGACAGAAGCTTCGGAAGCGCCAGAGTTCGGAAACAGCTTGTTTGTCTCTTTCTCCAACCTCGGTATTTCGGTCGGATCGATCGCTGGAGGCTGGACAATCTCTCAGTATGGTACGCATAACATTCTATTGACAGGTATCGTCCTTTTTGGAGCTGCTTTACTCACCATACTTTTAAAAGTGAAATTATTTGGCGTAAAGGACGTTGCTCCAAATTCTCAGCCTCATTAATTGGATACTAAGCCCTGCGGTTTCGCACCTGTCGGGAAAGAGATCAAGTTGCGGCTTTCAATGTTACTATGTTCTTGTCACCCGGCAGTTTTTTAGATCAGACAGAAAAGCTTGCCCCCTCAGGGCAAGCTTTCAACACCAATTCAGGCTATCGCCTCTACTCTATCTCCCTGCCGCCTCGCCCAAGTCCGTCCCCAACGCCGGCAGCGCAATCCATACATACGGCTGCTGCGCCGCCAATCGCCCGTACTCGATAATCGTCATAATCGCGATCGTCTCGGCCGGATGCACCGGGGAGTTGCCGGTTTCGAAGAACGCCAGCATCGACCGAACGAACGCTTGAAAATAATCCGATTCCGGCTTCAAGGTCACTGCGGTCCCCGACTCGTATTGCACCGTCATGCTGAACGGGCAATTCCAGCCGAAATGACGGATTTGCGCCTGTCTGCCGTCCGCATAACCGATCAGTAGCGCAGGCGAAGCCGGATGGCCGATGTACATCACGCGCCTGGCTTCGCAGCCCATCAGCGCTACGATCGGCTCGATTTGATGAATCGCATAATTGTCGTACGTCCCCGGTCCCATGCTGCTGATGATCGCGATTCCCTGTTTATCCGCTTCGGCATATTCCGACGCATAACGAAGCGCGGAGCTGGAATAGAGCGGCGTTCCGTTCCTGCGCGCGGTCTCGAACAGCGCGAGGGCCGTATTGCGGTCCGGCGCGAACGTTTTGTCCACGTACGTCGGCTTGCCCGACCGCAGCGGAAGCCGGGACAGCTCCTCGTGAAACTCCGGATGATCGGGCGACAACACGACCAGATAATCGCTCAACGCCACGACTTCCGCTATGGAAGCCAGCAGCCGGATCCCTTTCTTCTCGCACCAGGCGGCGTTCGTCAGCCCGCCAATCTTATCGGCTTTGCCATACGCATAGACGACCTTCATATTACCGCTCGACGCCTGCTCGATCCACGCCGGATAGTGCTCGGCATGCCACTCGTCCAAATAATAATCGATGAACCCGATTTTTCTCATGGTCGCTCCCCGTATCCGTCCTTACAACCGGATCTCCTCTCCCAACCTCGCGGACTCGTAAATGCCGCAAAGCATTTTCATCATTTCGACGCCGTCCTCGACCGGACTTAGCGTCTGCTTGCTGCCCCTGCACACCTCGATGAAGTGATTGATTTCGTCCTGAAATCCTGCCGCGAAATCAAACGAGAGATTGTTGATCTGCGGAGTCATGTTGAGAATGGTATCGTATTTCTCCGTGATGAAGGTCAGCGACGGCTCCAGCTCCACGCCGCCCTTCTCCCCGTACAGCTTGACCGTCAGCTCGTCCTCCTTCGCGTGAAGCGTAAAGCTGACATCGACGTACAGCGACGCTCCGTTCTCGAAGCGAATGAGCGCGTTGGCCATGTCTTCCACGGTATTCTGCTCCGCGTCGTAGTCGGACGACTTGTAGTAGGCTAAGTTTTGAACGTTCGCCCGGTTGCCGAGCTTCTTGTACGTATTGCCGCTAATCGACTTCACTTTGGGCCTGCCCATCAAATACCAGCATAAGTCGATGACGTGAACGCCGACGTCGATCAAGGGACCGCCGCCGGAGCGCTCCCGATCGGAGAACCAGCCTCCGGGGTTGCCGAGCTTTCGTATACAGGACGCCTTCGCGTAATAGATCTCGCCGAACTCGCCGCGATCCGCCATTTCCTTGACGATCCGCGTATTGGCGCTGTACCGCCGAACGAACCCGACTTGCAGGATTTTATCGTTTTGCCGCACGGCCTGCTCCACTTGAAGCGCCTCTTGGACCGTCCGGCAAAGCGGCTTCTCGCATAGAACATGCTTGCCCGCATTCAAAGCCGCGATGCTGATTGCCGCATGGCTGTTGTTCCAGGTACAGATGCTGACCGCATCGATCTCAGGGCTCGCGAGCAGCTCGAGATAGTCCGTATAGACATGCGCGATGGCGTATTTGTCGGCCTTGGCCCGTGCTCGCTGCTCGTTCAAATCGCATATGGCATAAAGCTCCGCATTCGGGTTCTTGAGGTAGGATTTCAGATGGCTTTCCGAGATCGAGCCCGCTCCGATAACGCCAATACGAATGGTGTTCGTCATAGTAGACACTCCCTGCTTATAGGTAGTCGTGAAGCTTAGACCGGATGCGACTCCGGCCATGCGAGATCGATTCCTTCTTGGATCAGCAGCTTCTGGAAGGCGAGCAGCTGCTCCTGACGATTGCGGATATCCCGCGGTTTGATGCCATGCTGCAAGCAGTAGCAAGCCAGATAGCCAGCCGCCTCGCCGATGTTCCATTCAACGGGATGCAGCCGATAACAGCCGTTCGTGATATGCGTGACTCCGATGTTCTTGCCTGCGGGCAATAGATTGTTGACGCGGACGGGAATCAGGCTGCCGAGCGGAATTTGGAACGGCAGGCTGGAAATATCGATGTAATGGCGCAGGCCCGTGCTCGGGTGAAGATCGATCCGGTAGCACCCGATGCCGACGGAATCGGTGAACAACTCCGCCTCTTCCGTTCCGCGGCATTCCGTGCTCAGATGCTGCTCCAGCACCGTGAACTCGGCTTTGATCCGGCGCGATTCGCGAATGTACGGAGCCATGGCAAGCCCATCCGACGTGCCGACGACGTCCTTTCGCAGGCGCAGGCCGGGATAGCCCTGCTTGCCGTCGGGACGAGGCGCCTCTGTCTGCATCCAATACAACAGCGACAGACTCAGCTGCTTGGCCCCTTCGAGGTGGCGCGCCTTCTCCTGCTCGCTCACATCGATCACGGAGCCGAGCCAGTAATCGTTCTGCTGCCAATTCACCAGCGATATATCGCTGCGGTACGTACCCGGAGAGAAATTGCTCTTGTCGACGATTCTCCGATAGCCCATCAGCGACATCCAATCTTTGTCGGGAAACAAGTCGAATTGATAAGGCTCCAGGGTCGCCGGCTTCACCCCCGTCCAGCTGAGCAGACGATCCGGCCAGAAGTCCGCCTTGTAATCGCGCCAGAAGGCATACTGCTCCGGCTTGTCGATCGTATGGTTCTCCCCTTCGAGATTGTCCATGGCGAAGCAGTACGTAAACGCCTGCATGTCCGTCGGCTCCGGATCCCCTTCCAGCGCGTGGGGTTCGCCGGTCTGCCGCTGCGACTCCGCGCCGGTTACGTATTCGACGCCGGCCAGCGGCAGGACATCGCCGCACTCCGTCGCATCCAGGAAATAGGGGGCTGTCAGTTCCACGCGATCCGGCTGATCCAGTCCCCGCACCGTGACCGACACGACGTTATCTCCTTCGGTGCGAGCCGACTCGACTTGATACCGGGTCAGAATCGTCAGCCGTCCGCTGTGGACATACGGTGCCATCATATGGCGAAGCACGGCGAGCGCGGTTCGAGGCTCATGGCAAATGCGGCTTACCCAGCCGTTGCCCGGATTCAGCATGACGTTCGCCCTGGCTTCGGTCGTTAACGGAAAATAGTCCCGGTAGTACTGCCGCACGCCCTCGCGAAACCGCCGATAGCTCCTCGTGCAGCCGAACTGCTCGATCCACGGATGTTCGTCGGGAGGCACGGCTTGACTCGTCAGCTGGCCGCCGATCCACGGCGTTTCCTCGGTCATGATGACGGTCGCGCCCATCTTGGCAGCCGCTAGCGCCGCCGCGCATCCGCCGGTCCCGCCGCCGATAATGACCAGATCGGCATGCATCTCCTTGCTCATCGGGTAAGCCCCCTCGATTCCATTATTTCTCCTGATTCGTGAAATAAATGACTTGCGGGCCGGCCGCCCCGCCCGTGAGGCTCAATTCGGACTTGTACGTGCCGCCGTTCGGATTCAGCTTGAAGTTGGTAATATTCCAAGCGTTCTCGTACGTCAGGTAACCGGATTGGAAAATCGTTTTGTTCCATTTGACCACGTAATGTCCGTATCCGCCCGATGGATTCAAGAATAAGCCGACCTGCCTTGGATGATGGAAGCTGTTGACGATTTCGGCATTCAAGCGATACATCACGCCGTAGTTGCCGTTGTTGATGACGGGCTTGTTTCCGTCCACCGCATCCCAGCCGTCCTCGTATTCGCCGGGCATCGCGTCGCTCCACTGGCCGTATGCCGCGGAATCGATGCGCAAGTAGGCGTTGCCGACGGAGGTATCGTATTGAATCGTGCCGGTCCGGTCGAAATGAGGGAATGTTCCCCGCGTATGCGAATCTTCCGGAAGCACGGCGACCTGCTCCGGATGCTCCGGCTTCGCGTCATAGCTTAATACGGTCGCCGTTACTTGCGCCGGTGCATTTCCTTTGCCCGTGGTCGCTTCGAATTGGACGATGCCGCTGTTCGTGATGTTAGTGTCCGTCGGCGCGTCGACGTAGTAGCTTTCGCCCGGAGCCAGCCTCGCGGCCAGCGTGCGCTTATTCTCGGAAGCGATGAAATCGGCGAGCGCGGACTGCCCGGCGACATCGACGTAGACGTTCGTTCCGACGCCGTTGCCTTTGAGATAGAGCGCGACCGTATCCGCGGAGGTGTTCGTGATCGCGACGCCTACCGTCAACGTTTGCGGCGCCTCGTTCTGATGATGCCAGAACACGCGAAACTCGCCTTCGGCGGTATCCCGGTAGAATGCGCCCGCAGCGGAGAACGTTTCAGGCGAATCGCTTAATAGCAGCTTGCCGCCTACGCCCGTCAGCTGCGGCTTCTCGAGGTGAACCGCGGGTTGAAGGGAGGCGATCGGAACCGTCGGCGGCGGTGGCGCTGCCGCAAATGCCGTACTTGCGCCAACCAATCCAAGCGATACTGCCAATGCGATTTTACGTTTCACCATAACCACTCCTTGTTTTCTCGATTGTAGGGATCGCGAGCCGGCGCCAAATCATCCTTTGACCGCGCCGACCATTCCGTTAATGAACTGTTTCTGCAGCACCAGGAAAATAACGATGATCGGGATGACGGAGATGATCGTGCCGGCCGCAATGTACGGAAAGTTATAGGACAGGTTCCCCTGCAAATATTGCAGTGCCGCGGCGAGCGGATACTTCTCCTTGTCGTCCAGGATGATAATCGGCCAGATCATGCTATTCCAGAAGGCCATGAAGTCGAAGATGACGACCGTCGCAATCGCCGGACGCACCATCGGGACCATGATGTTCCAGAAGATTCGAAACTCGCCCGCCCCGTCGATCCGGCCGGAATATTCCATATCGTTCGGAATGGTAATAAACGCTTGACGAAGCAAGAATATGTTGAATACGCTGACCGCCGACGGAAGGACGATGCCAAGAATCGTGTTATACAGGTGCAGCTTCTGAATGATGATGAAGTTGACGATCATCCCGGCCGCGTTCGGCAGGATCATCGTGCTCACGATGGCATAGAAGACGAAATTCCGTGCCGGGAATGCGATGCGCGCGAGCGGATACGCCGTCATCGTGCAGATGATCACGTTCAGCAGGACGCCCATCCCGGTCATCAGCACCGTGTTCTTGATATACGTCCAAAGCGGCATGATATGGAATACATCGCTGAAGTTGTTGAAATTGACCGGCCATGGAATGAGCTGCGGCGGGAATTTGTAGACGTTCGCGTTCACCTTCAAGGAGGTGGACAGCAGCCATAGAAAAGGGCCAAGGCAGAGCAGCGCCGTAACGATCAGCAGCGCGTACAGGATGATCGCGGATGCGATTTTTCGGAGCGATACCTTCCCGGTCTTGGCGGCCCTGCCGCTCTTCCCGGCTGCCGGTCTTCCGATGCTTCGGCTCGAGGCAGCATTACTCATAGTAGGTCAGCCCTCCCTTTCTGGTGTAACGGAACATGAACAAGGAGAACACCAGTATGATCAGCGCGACGACAAGCCCGATGGCGGCCGCATAGCCGAAGTCGAAATCCTGGAACGCCACTTTGTACGTGTACACGCTCGCGACTAGGGTCGCGTTGATGGGGTCGCCCTTGGGACCGTGCATGACGAAGATCTCATCGAATACGCGAATGGCTCCCATAACGGAAAGCAACGAGCATAGCAGCACGAATGGCATCAGCAGCGGTATGGTGATCAGACGTATGACCTGCAGACGGTTGGCCCCGTCGATTCGCGCCGCTTCCTGCAGCTCGCTCGGAATGGACTGAAGGCCGGCCAGGTAAATCATCATGTAATAGCCGAGCCCTTTCCAGATCGTAACCAGCATGACGCCCGCCAAGGCATACTTCGGCTCCACCATGAACGCAATATCGTGATGGGTGAGCCCGATGGTTCGCAAGATGTAGTTGATGATCCCCTGCTCCTCGTACATCCATTTCCAAGCGATCGCTGCCGCTACCATGGACGTGACGACCGGAATGAAGAAGGCAACCCGGAAGAAGCCAACGAATCTCAGCTTCGTATTGACCAGCACCGCCATCAGGATCGCGATGATCTGGATAATCGGCACGACGATGACATAGATCAGCGAGTTCTTCAGCGCAACGTAGAAATCCGGATCCTGGAACGCGCGCTGGAAGTTTTTCATCCCGATCCATTTCGTCGTGTCGAGGGCGGAGTAATTGGTGAACGCGAGAGGAAGGCCATAGATAATCGGGTAAAAGGTAAACACGATCAGCAGCAGGACGCCGGGAGCGATCATCAGATAAGCGAAACCGGCCCGGCTCTTCTGCTGTTTGGACCATTTTGCAGCCATCGGGATATCCCCCTTCCCCTGGATAACGGGGAGAGAGACGCTCACTCCCCGCAAGTCGACCTAGCCTTCCGCATTGACGGCATCCAATTGCTTCTGCATCTCCGCCTCGGCCTGCTTCAGCATTTCCTCCGGGGTCTGCTGGCCGAGCATCATCTTCGTCCAGCCTTTCCAGAGCGGATCCAGCACCTTCGATTCGTCCTTGATGCCGAGCGTAAAATCTTTGGCCTGACCGACCATCGAGGCTGCGATGATCTTCGCTTTGGATTCCGGGTCGTCGCCCCCTTGGGTGAAGAACGGATCGGCTGCCGCTTTCTTCGTGGAAGGCAAAATATTGACCACTTTGCAGAACTCCAGCTGCGACTCATCATTCGTGATGTAATTGGCGAAATCGATCGCTTCGACATGGTTTTTGCTCATCGTCGGCACGACGACGTCCATCAAGCTGGCTTGATAGTTGCCGCCTTCCTTCTTCGCCGGCATCTTGGCTACGAGCGTGTTGTCGAACACATCCTTCGCATTCGTTTTGACGCGGTTCAAGAAATTCGCGCCCGTCGTCAGCGTTGCGATCTGTCCGCCTTGGTATTTGTCGGTCGCGTAATTGGCATCGGCGCCGACGCTGTCCTTCGGTATGACGCCTTCGTCATACAGCGCCTTATTCCATTTCGCCCACGCCAGCGCTTCGGGCGTGTTGAGAATAATCGTCTTCTTGTCTTCGCTGATCATCGGCACGCCGGAGAAATACAAATCGGCAGGCGGATTGGAGACGAGCGTGAAGCCGTACTTTCCGGTTTTCTGCTTGATTTGGACGGCCTGCTGCTTCAGCTCATCCAGCGTGACGGGCGGTTTGTTCGGGTCGAGGCCCGCTTCTTCGTAAATTTTCTTGTTGTACATGAAGACGGATAAGCCGAAGTACCAAGGAAAGGCATACGCGCTTTCGCCGAGTTTGGTGGAATTGTAGAGGTCGGGGAAATAAATCGAACGCTGCTCGTCCGTCGCCTCCTTGTTCAAATCGACAAGGGCGTTCTTCGCCGCGAGCGTCAGCGCCATGCCGGTATTGAGGTTGACGACATCAGGGGAATTGCCGCCGGCAATGGAAGTCAGAAGCTTGTTCTCCATGGAGCCGTAAGGCAGATCGGTCCATTTCACCGTAATGCCCGGATGCTCGTTTTGATACTTCTCGATGCGGCCGTTAATGTAATCGTCGAAGTTCGGGCTGAGCGAGATGGTCCAGAAATTCAAGGTGATGTCCTTCTTCGGCGTATCGTCCGCCGTGCCCGCCGAGTTCGTTCCCTCCGCGTTAGTGCCCGCTGCGTTCTTGCCGTTCGCGTTCTTGCCCGCCGAGTTCCCGTCTGGCGAATTCGCATTCGGCGCAGACGCGTTGCCGTCGTCCGAGTTCCCGTTGCCGCATGCCGTCAACATTGCAAATGCCATGCTGCCTGCTAAAGCGATGGAAGCCAACCGTTTCACATTCCCCATATCGTCCCCTCTTCCTTATCAAGAGTGCGTTTCTTAAGGTGATCTTACCTGAATCGGGATAGGCTGTATTTAACCATTCATGCTTTAAAGTTGTGCCATTGTTTAGAAGTTCGTGAAGGAGGTATGACCTGCGGCCGGTATGGGTCTCCAATCGCTGTTGTAGTTCTGATTTCTTTGAATATATAAGCGATAGATGTAGAAATCAGACTACAAAGGCGAACGCTGACGCTTTTCCGACTCCATGCCGACTCTCCGGTCAAACTCTTCACTCCAATTTCAACCCCACGTTACCGAAGCCATCACTCTTTGACATACAGACGAATGTACTCAGTCGGAGACAAGCCGACCGCCTTCTTGAACGCGCGGCTGAACGAATGAATGGACTGATACTGCATGGTCGAGGCGATCTCCGTAATGCTGCATGTCCGGGATTTCATCAGCTCGATCATCTTCTGCAAGCGTTTCTGCGAATAGAAATTGCGCAGGCTGATCCCCGTCTCTTCGGTAAACAAATGCGAGAGATACGAATAGCTGTACCCGAGCGCCCTGGATACCTCCGCCAAATCCTGCATGGTCAGCATGTTGTTGTCGATGTAGCTGATCGCGTTGTAGACGATCTCCTTCGTTCCGCCATTGCCTTGGTCGTAGTGGTACGTACTGTCCCAGTCGGAGAAGAAGTTGCGGTACATCAGCACGATCAGCTGGTTCAAATACGTCTGCGTCATCATCTGCGAATAATGCGACATGTTGCGGAATTCCTTCAGCGCGCTCAAGAACGTATGCTGCATGTCCAGACGGTCCCTCGTCAGCGGGTTATCGCGCTTATCCATCATTTTCTGGATATGGATGAACGGACTCTCGTAGCTCTCGCGGTAATCGTCGTCCTGCTGCAGGTTGAAGAGGAATCCCGCGTAGAAATAGCGGAATGGCTCCTTATCGTCGGCGCCTCCCGCATGCACCTCGCCGGGGATATTAATATACAGATCCCCTGCCTCCACTTCGCTTCGCTTGCCGTTGGTCGAGAACCATCCCTTCCCCGACATAACGTAGGTGATCTCATAACAGACCTGCGTGTGCTCCTGCAGCATGTACCCGGAATCGCAGCTTAAATCGCCGATCTGATAGAGGGTGAACAGCTCGTATTGCTTGGGATTCAGGAAGTAGAGGTTATCGAAATGAAATCTTTTACGGTCATGCGCCAAAATAAAACCTCCTGTGCATGGGATAAACGCGGATTCCCCAGCGCAATAATTGGACCTGCTCGGGAGCTCGTTCTCTGCTAAAGATGCTTCATTCGGGGCTTGGCCCTCGGAATGAATTCATTAAAGCACAAAAAACCCCAACCGGGACACTTTTTTCCAAGTGTCTCGATTGGGGTTCACGCTGCAGCGCCATTCTCCGCCGAATCAATAACACGCAGCGCATCCAAAGATGCCCTGCGTTCTAGTAGCTTACCCTTGCAAAATGCCGTCGATCAACGCCAGCTCTTCGCTCGTAGCGGGCTGTGTAATGGTTAGCTTCTTCTTAAAAGAAGTTGGCTATTTTGATTCATTGCGTCCATTTTTAATATCTAAAATACATGTTTACATATTAAATAAAGATATATATAATACCAATATACCGTTTTTGATGGTTAACTAATTGAAGTTGTCAGCATGGTTAGTCCAAGGAACCGCGTTGATCGCGAATAATTTTGTATTTCGGAGAGGAGTTTTTTTATGAAACAAAATATCCAGTATCAAACGGCAACGGTTGAAGGTTTAGACATTTTTTATCGTGAAGCCGGGGAATATGGTTCTCCTGTCGTTTTGCTGCTACACGGGTTCCCCACATCAAGTCACATGTATCGCCAATTGATCCCCGCATTAGCAGACCGGTATCACGTCATCGCCCCGGATTATCCGGGGTATGGTTACAGCAGCGCACCGGATCACGACAAGTTTGAATATAGCTTTGAACGTTTCAGTCAGATTATCGAAAAACTCTTGGAAAAGCTAAACATCACTAATTTCTTTGTTTACCTTATGGATTATGGCGCTCCGGTTGGATTCAGAATCGCAGCCCGTAATCCCGAGCGTATCCAGGGCCTGATTATACAAAACGGTAATGCTTATAATGAAGGGCTGAAAGATTTCTGGGATCCGATTAAAGCTTACTGGCATGATCCATCCTCTGCGGATAAACGTGAGGCCCTTCGCTGGTTGACCAGCTTCCAGGCAACAAAATGGCAGTATACCCATGGTGTCAAAGATAGCACGCTGATCAGCCCAGACACCTATACATTGGATCAGTCTCTCCTCGACAGACCTAAAAATCAGGAGATTCAGCTTGATATGTTTTTGGATTATGGCACAAACCCTCCACTTTACCCTGCTTGGCAGCAATACTTCCGTGAGGCTCAACCGCCGACTCTTATCCTTTGGGGTAAAGGGGATGAAATTTTCCCGGAAAGCGGTGCACATCCTTACCTAAACGACTTGCCCAATGCGGAGATGCACATCTTTGAAGAGGCTGGGCATTTCGCGTTGGAGTCCCATGGTCCAGAGTTGATAGCCTATATCAGGGAATTTTTGAAAAAAAACAACTAACATAAAAAATTGTATTTGTTTATCCCTACTTTTTTCGAAAAGAATAGACACCGATGGAACGTCGTCGGTGTCTATCAAACTCGTTCTTATGCCGAATCTTCACTTTTTTAATTGGAACAGCGCGGAGATTATCGTTATCCTTTCATTTTGCATTTCGATGATGTCCGGCTTTATTTAAGTAAGTCGATACTCCCGTTAACAACCCAGTTTATTCCAATCCTCTTTTGTCCTATAATATCGATGAGTAACTCCTCGCAAACTCTTGTGTCGCTAGCCAGCAGCAGCCGCGTCCCAGTTGACGCTCTGAACGAATGCCATTCCCAGACCCACTAATCTAGGCGTTGCCACCTGCCACATGAAGTAATAAGTGCCAAACTACAGCTATTGACCCCGACATATCCTAACGGGTACTATATCTTAATACGGAGGCCCTATACGTAATCGCGCATAAAGTTTCAACTCATTTTCAGGTAATCCTAAATTAGGAGCGGTAAATCAGATGCCTAAATTAATCGAACCATCCTTTTTTTTTATTGGCAATCATCCGATGATCGACTTTATAAATACGAAGATCGAATATCAAGGAAAACCGCTTGATTTACTTGAAACATTTTCAAATTTACTCGATTGGGTTTCCAAGACGGGCATACTTAACCAAGAAGAAGTCGATGTGAATGAGCAGCGATGGAGAAATATCGATGAGAGACTGCATGTTTTACATGAAGCCAGGAAACTGCGCTCCCATCTACTCGCAATCGTCCAAACCAAATTCACCGACGAGCATGCTATGAATTTAGTTATGGAGAACATTAATATCCTTCTTGAAAACCAAACTACGACAACCAAACTTAATAAAACAGACAAGGGATTTAGCAGTAAAAAGTATGTAGATATGCGAAAGCCTCTCGATGTTATTGCTCCTATTGCCGAGACAGCCGTTGATTTCCTCTGTCATTACAATCTGGCATTGGTAAAAAAGTGTGATAATCCCGAGTGCGTCCTTTACTTCTACGACAATAGTAAAAATGGCACCCGCAGATGGTGCAATCCGAAGACTTGCGGGAACAGGATGAATGTGAGCGCTTTTCTAGAAAGACAGCGGAATAACACTGCACGATCGGAAGCAACTGATTAACTTTTGGCGGATCAAGAACGCAGCAAGGGTGGCAATATAAAATGGCCGCGCAGGAGTAGTCCTCCCCACACCGCCATTTTTTTGTGCTTCTTTACAGAAGCTAAGCTATCTCTTACTTTACGCGGCCCTACATGCCTTAAGTTCGTATCACCTCGTATTTAATGCTCACATAGACGATAACCTTCTTATCCGGACTATAATCATCGCCAGTATGTCCCTTAACTTTCCACTCTGCCGTGTAACCTTCGGGCAACTCGGAAGTACTGTATTCGGTACCATCCAAGAGTACCTTCGTTTTACTCGGAGATTGGGAACCGTCGCCCGCTGTCACCAGACTAAGGTCATAATTTTCTCCATCCGGAGAAGCCATGGAGACAGTAACGACCGCATGATAACCTTCAGGAAGGGTCCAAGATCCGCTCAACGCTTGGCCAGGAGACGAAATGTACCCGTAATATAACGAATACTCGTAATTGTACCTGCCGTCTGAATCCGTTATGGAATCGGACAGCTGTAACGAGCCGGGATCCTGATCCTGATAGGCTTCCGTAAAGAATATCACCTCTTTGTCCTCGCTTTGATTGCCGCTGGCATCCACGGCAACCAGTGATAACATGTAGAAGGAATTCGAAGACAGTCCCTTCAACTCATAGCTGCTCGCTTCTCCGTTTAAGGTAGCCAGCAAATTGTCATCTAGGCTATAGATCAAGTACTTGTCTACACCCGTTTGATCTGTAGCCGGCTGCCAATTCAAGCGTGCGCTGTTATCGGTCACGTCGGTAACCGTCAGCACGTTGCCCGGAGGCCATTGCGGCGCTTCGGGAGTAGTGAGCCAAGTTCCTTGAACTTGTACGGGCGTATTACTGGCTGTTGCCGGAAAAAATTGAATTCCCCATCCCCAGACGGTACCGTCGCTTTTGAGTGCCATACTTTGATCAGAACCTGCGGAGATGGCGACAACCGAGCCGAGCCCCTGCACTTGAACGGGGGAAGAACTGCTGGTTGAGCTTCCATTTCCCAGTTGGCCATAACTATTAAACCCCCAAGCCCAGACAGTTCCATCGCTTTTCAGTGCCAAATTATGTTCACTGCCCGCATCGATAGCGGTCACTGAATCGAGATGAATGACCTGAACGGGCGAAGTGCTGCTGGTCGTCGTTCCGTCGCCGAGTTTGCCGTCATGATTATTTCCCCACGCCCAGACGGTTCCGTCGCTTTTGAGTGCCAAACTATGCGAGAACCCGAACGAAGAGCCTGCAGCAACGTCGATTACCGAATCGAGACCCTGTACTTGAACCGGAGTATAATGGTCTTTCTTGCTTCCATCGCCAAGTTCGCCATCATCATTGCTTCCCCAAGCCCAGACGGTTCCGTCGCTTTTGAGTGCCAAACTATGACTATCTCCCGCAGCAACGTCGATCACCGAACCGAGACCCTGTACTTGAACAGGCATATAATGCGCTGTCGTGCTTCCATCGCCCAGTGCACCGGACCTATTCTGTCCCCACGACCATACCGATCCGTCGCTTTTAACGGCCAAATTATGATCATTTCCTGCAGCAATGGCAACCACCGAGCCAAGATTGGTTACCTGGATGGGGGAAGAACTGACCCCTCCCTTTTTTCCGCTGCCCAGTTGGCCCCCTATGTTGCTTCCCCACACCCAGACGGTACCGTCGCTTTTGAGCGCCAAGCTATGATTAGAACCTGCAGAAACGGCGACAACCGAATCAATACCCTGCACTTGAACCGGAGGATCATCATCATTTGTTATACCTCCATAGCCCAGTTGGCCAAATTGATTGTATCCCCACGACCATACCGATCCGTCTTGTTTTAGAGCGAGAGAATGCCCGGCGCCTGATACAACCATCGTTACAGCCGAATTCGAACTTACTGCTTCCGCAACGGAACCGGAGTCGGCGGCAGCAGCCTGAAAGGGCAGAAACAGAGTCAGTATCAGAGTCCCGAGAACGGAAAGCAAAAACCATCGTTTCATTTCATTTCCCTCCAATGAACATATTTCTCTCAAGTATACTATTATTTGGAAATACCGAAAGCACTCCATCGATCCATAACTAAGGTCCTATTGTGCTTACTCTCCCTTATAATAACAAATCCGAATCGCAGTTCGGACATAACCCAACTATGACTATGTGACCTCTAATACGCATTTCCATGTTTTCAGGCGGTAGAAATTACGGTTGTCTGTTACTTGTTCGTTACGCTAAACTACCCGTTAGCGTAACGAAGGGCCGCCAGGTTGGCAGCCCTTCCGTATTGCACTATCGTACCCGTTAGTTTAACAAAATCTGCTTGGAATTTCTCCGTCGGGCCCCTCAATATCTTACGAGTCTGTGATAACTAGATTCTACCTAATGCTATATCAGCTTCTATCTGAAGCTGTATAGTCTTGGCTCCCATGTATTTCTGTGCAGTCCTTAGAATTGATTTATCATTTCCAAGTATCTCCAATGACGTGGTTTTAAAAATGCTCTTTAAATGAACATCTTTACTCTTTGATACTTCTTCAAAGTATTTAAAAATACTCTCTAGCAAATTGATGTTTCTGTCCTCAATTAATAATTTAATTATTTTCGGCATGAATATTAGTTCAATTATAGTAGTTTCTAGTACCTCACCGTAATACGCGATTGATTCTCTATACTCAACTTCAGTCGACGGTAAAAAATCTAACATTTTTTCAAGGAATTCTTCCGATTCTTTACTCATACCACCCACTCCTCTATTTAAACAGTCCTATTGCATTTTTAAATCATCTCTTAAAGCATAGTACCAATGCTTTTAAAAACCGTTTTGCTTAAACTAAGCTGCCCGTTAGCGTAACGAAGGGCCGCCAGATTGGCAGCCCTCATGATGTTCAACTATCGTTCCCAGTTAGCTTGGAGTAAGCCGTGGATACCACCACGGCCCGTTCTCATATTTCTATACCCTACCTATAGGTTTAGTGATCGTCATATCGGATGGTCACATAGAGGTGAACCTTTTCCGGATGATTTGGGAGCGAAGATCCCTCCACCATCCATTCAGCTGCGTAACCTTCGGGAACTTCCGCTTTACTGAACTCGCTACCATCCAGGTATTTTTCCGTTTCTACCGGCGAGTGGTTTCCTTCGCCAACCGTTGCCAAACGAAGGTCGAAATTTACATCCTCTGAATGAATCATGGAGACCGTGACCGTTCCATGGAAACCCGCTGGGGGAGTCCAAGATCCAATCAGCTCTTGTCTTGAGGTCCAAATGAGCCCGTCATATAACAAATACTCATAATGGGACCCGCCATACTCATAAGATTCGGAATCGGAAAGATGAAAAGCGCCGGGAGCCTTTGGAGTAGTGAACGTCATATCTTTTTTCATACTTTGGTTGCCGTCGGCATCGACGGCGATCAGTGAAAAGAGGTAAGACGTGTTTGGAGAAAGGCCTCTCACTTCATAGCTCTTCACATTCCCGTTCAAAGTATCCAGGCGCGTGTTGTCTTGGTAAAGCAAGTAATGGTCAATACCCGTTTCATCCGTAGCCGGCTGCCAATTCAGCTGTAAGCTGCTATAGGTTACACCGGTAACCGTCAGCACGTCGTCCACTGGCCACTGTGGAGCTCCAGAGCTGGCAACTTGCACGGGAAAAGCGCTATGTGTTGCATAATTCGCTCCCCATACCCAGAGGGTGCCGTCGCTTTTCACCGCCAAACTAACCTCGCCACCCATCGCGATGGCTGACACCGAATCGAGTTCGGTTACTTGAACGACGGAAGAACGGTCTATCATTGTTCCATCGCCCAGTTGGCCATAATCATTATCTCCCCACGCCCAGATTGTTCCATCGCTTTTGAGCGCCAACGAACTTCCACGATTCGCTGATATGGCTTCCACCGAACCGAGACCCTTCACTTGAACCGGAGCAAAACGATCTGTCATGCTTCCATCGCCCAGTCGGCCTTCATATCCATTTTTTCCCCATGCCCAGACGGTGCCGTCGCTTTTGAGCGCCAAACTATAGTTAGAACCCGCCGCAACGTCAATCACCGAATCGAGACCTTGTACTTGAACTGGAGTATAACTGTTAGTCGTGCCTCCATCGCCCAGTTGGCCAAATTTATTTTCTCCCCATGCCCAGACAGTCCCGTCACTTTTGAGGGCCAAACTATGGTCATGACCCGCAGCGACGGCGATCACCGAGCCGAGTGTCTGAACTTGAACCGGAGTATTATGCATTGTCGTGCTTCCATCGCCCAACTGACCGTACCCCCACATCCATACGGTTCCATCGCTCTTTACCGCTAAATTATGCCAATCGCCTGCCGCAATGGCGGCCACGGTGCTAAGATCGGTTACCTTAACGGGGGAAGAACTAATCGTTCCATTCGACGGAGTGCTTCCATTGCCGAGTTGGCCAAGAGAATTCGATCCCCATGTCCAGACAGTGCCGTCGCTTTTGAGTGCCATACTATGTGTAAAACCCGCAGCGATGGCTTCCACCGAATCGAGGCCCTGTACTTGTCCAGGAGTAAAAAGTACGCGAGAACTACCGCTGATTTGGCCATAATCATTATTCCCCCACGCCCATACGGTTCCGTCTTGTTTTAGAACGAGAGAATGCATCCCTCCTCCTGCAACCTTCGTCACATCCGACTTCGAACTCTCTGCCGCCAACGTTGAACCGGACTCCTCGGCGAACGCCTGAAAGGGCAGAAGCAGCGTCAGCAGTAAAGATCCACAAACCAAAAACATAAACGGTCGTCTCATTCATCTCACTCCCATCTTGATTTACGCCTTAAATCTACCATACTTCTAAGGTCTATAAATGTGCTCGCTGCACTATCTAATAGAAAGATAAAAGCATTAAATAGGTTATTAGTCGTTATTCAGACGGTAGCAATATGAATAAACAGAAGCTAAATTCGGCTGCTTCTTAATAAAAATGGCGCAACTGCCGCCAGCAAACTGCTCCAAGATGCGTTGCACTATCGTACCCGTTAGTGCTAAGAACGCAACGCACTAAAGCATATATTAGGTTCGGTCATATTCATATAAGACAATTCCATTGTATTGGACATCCAGCCCCTGCGAGGCGCCTTCCACTGCTTCTTCAAGATCTTCCTTGCTCAGTGTAAACGAGAATTGCCTGTCACCCTGACCGTTCGCGATCACGTCTATGTCGAGCTGACGACCGTCCTGGCCATAGATTTTCCATAACGGTGCTTTTGCGTAATAATGGTAGCCGCCAACTTCTTCATACACCCTGTTGGACAAGAATGTTCCCGTAGATCGTTCCATCTCCGGTTGAATGGCGATGGTAAAAGTTAAGCCTCCGTTCAATGTCTCCGTTCGTTTGAGAATGAAGGACGTATTTGCCTTTTCCAGAAGCTTGAAATTCCACGTTCCCTCTTTGTTCAACCACTTCGGTTCCAGCGATAATTGAATCGGAACAGGCTCTTGAGCCATTTTTAAGGTATAGCCTTGCCGATTTACGACTTGCAAGTAATTGGCTTTCTTCGCGTGATAGTGGTTAATAAGGAATATCATCGATGCGCAGCCTATCAGAAGAACAATAAAATAAGCAGTTCTTTTCAAGGCTAATGCTCCGTTTCTTATTTTCAATTCGTTCTATAGTCTCCCGTTAGCGTAATAGCATTACTTCCCCGAAATGCTTCGGCAGACCGAGGGCGTATGCCCGATGTATGAAATCGACTTTGGGCTCTTTCAGATAACGTACTTATTTACGAACTTCGTAAATTTCGTGATACCTTTGGTATTCGCGAAAGTAACTATGCTATCGTTCCCAATTAGTTCAATGCTAGGTTTATTCTTTTTGATTCTTCTTTGTGACTTCAATTAATCTGTATATCGCATCTACAAGATCCTTATTATTCTTTTGTTGATGTGACTGTATGCTTACCAACATCATCACTATGATGACCAACAATACAATAATAAGTACCACATATACATCTAAGCCCAATATAAGCACCTGCTTTCACGCTATAGCATACGACCTCTTTTTGAACGTCTAGTAAGCTATTGTACCTGTTAGTTTAATATTATCTTTCATTTTAAGTGTTCAAAACTCGTTGATCAACGAAATTCCTTTTGTAATCATCGAAGTCGAAGAGCGTTATTCCCACTGAATCATCAACGGTAAAATTTCCTACATTGATATCCCCGTGAATCAAACCGAAATTAACAGCAGAAACAGGCAGACTAGCCAATTGTGCTTTAAGTTCATCAAGGGCAAGAAGAATGAACTGATGCTCTGACGGTATATATCTACTGGCCCGCAAGAGGTATTCATTACGCTCCCATGTGTGTCTTTTGGCCATTGGTTTGTAACGCTTCGAGAGTTCATGAAGACGTCCGGTCATTCGTCCGCATTGTTCATAAAGTCCGAAAATATCGGATCTGAAACCGACAACCCATTCTGCGAAAGATAACGAATCCATTCTATTTCAGCAGCAAGTCCTTCCGACGTACGAAGAGTGCTCGGAGTGAAAACGGAGAATATATTTCAGTTCATGGCGGTTATAGGAATAAATAAAGTTCTGAAAGCCTCCAATGAAAGCCAGATCTTCAGAGCTGACGCCAAACCTCGCTGCGCCTTCTACAGCATATTCGTCCAGGAACATTTGTTTTATTTTTGGGGTCCATGAGTTCTCCTTGGTTATTGTGTCGTGATTGAGCACTCGAATACACTATTCCCAAACTCCGGTTGTTACCTCAGTTAAAAATTACCTGCCGACAGTGAATGCTTCACTTGCGAGAAATCTCAATTCAGTTCGAATCTTATTAACGCATATTTTTACAGTCAATAATATTCGTGGAACGATTACGAAATCTATCCGTTACTAAGAAAAATAGAGCCGCCTCTCGGCAAGCTCCTCAACTATCGTACCCGTTAGTTTATTGAGCCCCCCTTATACCACCCTTATTTCCAATAGTCATATTTTTCGCTCATGGTTCCGTCTTCTCTTCGACGGCTTTATGCTTCTTCATAAAAGCATCCACAAACGCCTGACCCTGTTTCTGCATGCTTTGAATTGCAGCGTCAAGACTTTGCTTGTTCTGCAGCACGTTCTGCAATTCTTTTTGAATCATGGCATATTCATTTACATAGAAATCACTTCGATTAGTATAGTCAATCGTTTGATGGATCGGCTTCTGATCGAAGGCAACAGCCGCAAGCGGGCTGGTGTTAAATTGAAGTCCCGAGCGACGGATAGATAGTCCGCCATCTGTTTTGGATATCACCTTGGCTGCACGCTCGCTGCCAATAAATTGAATCACTTTCCAAGCCTCCTCTTTGAACGCGGAGTTCGCGGTTATGCTGAAAATCCCGTCCAAGCGAATAAGGCCGCCCGACTCTCGCGAAGCGCTATTCACCGGAGGAAGAACCGCGCTCCAAGCAAACTTGGATTGATCAAACCTGGTCCTGTTGCCGTACATATCGATTGACATCGCAGCTTTGCCCTTGGCGAAGAGATCTTGCTTCGCGATCGCACCTTCATCGATCCAGCTGCTGCCATCTTCCTCGCGAACTTCCACGCCCTTAATGGCAATGGCTCCTTCACGAACAGCCTCCAGGCCTGTCTGCAACAATTCATGCCAAGCGGGCGAATCCAGTAGATGTATGCCCCGATTCCAATCTACAAGCTGCAATCCTTCGGTACCGTTCATCGTATCAAATATAAGGGCTTTCAAGTCTTGCATCCATGGATCATGGTAGCCGACAATGCCGCCCCCCGCCTGCTCGAAACGGTAAGACAACTGAAACAATTCTTTCCAGGTCATTCCACTCGTCGGAGGATCAATTCCATACTGCTTGAACAAATCGGCATTATAGTAGAGAAGTGATGCATCGTATGACGGAGCCAGGCCGTATATTCTGTTCTGTTCATTATCCTTCAGCAACGCTATAACTCCCGGGTGATAATTCGTCTCCTTCATGCCAGAACGGCTCATCCAGTCGGTCAAGTCCACCAGTAGACCTTGATCCGCGAGCGAGTCGTAGAAAGCAGATGGCGAAATAACGATGTCGGGCTTCTCCGTTTCAATCAGCTGCGCATACGCCTTTATGGGATCATCTTCCTGATAGACATCTGACGTAATAACCAATTCAACCGGAAGATCAGGGTAAATCAGATCAAAATAATCTTGATAATAGTATTGAAAAAGTATTTCGTCTGAAACGGCTACTTTGAGTGCACTTGTAGGCTTCTGAGCAGCTGGACCATCCGTGCAGCCCGAGATCAACAGCAATAGGATTAAGCCTGCATAAACAGGCAGCCAGGTGCCTGTCATATTCACCAGGGATCGCTTAGACCAACGGACTGCGGATCGCGTAATCAAGAAGCTAATCATGGAGAAGTCCCCTTTCGGAGATCGGGAATCGCATTCCGCAGCTTCTCCTCCATAATTGCCAGCGCTTTATCTCCCTGCAGCTTGCCATCTAAAACCGTCTTCATCGTCTCAGAACCAATTTGAAAAATCTGCCCCTGCACTTTTACCTGCTCCTCATTGCCGGAACGTTTGATGGAAGCTATAATTTGCTCCGGATCCAGACCAGGCGGGTAAAAGGCTTTCCACTGCTCGGCAGGCAGGGAGGCTAATTGCTTGGAATCCATATATACAGGCAAAGAACCCGTCTGGTTAAATTGCTTACTGGCAGATTCCGGCCCCCCAACGAACTTCACCAGCTCCCATGCCGCTTTCTCTTGGGTCGTTTGCGCGTTAATGGCATAGATCGTATCCAAATAAAAATCAGACGCTGTATCAGCAGCAGCCGGGGCAACAGCGATCCACTCGATAGCAGGCGTTACTTTATACTTGACCAAATCACTCCCGTAAGAATAGGTATTAATCGACATCGCGGCCTTACTACTGGCAAAGGCATCAAGCTTTCCCGATTCATCCATTGACAGTCCGTTCGGATGTTCTGCCCAATCAATTACATCGTCGATGATCCAACCGGCCTTCAGCCCCTCCGTTACTTTACTCCAGAGGTTGTTCCACGCCGGAGTATTCAGTGTCAATTGGCTGCCGTCAGGACTTAACGAGCGCAGTCCCGTGATGCTCCCTAGCTGGCTGAACAAGCCAAATCCGCTTCTGCCTGTTGAAGTGGACAATCCGGCAACCCCGGTACCATTGAACTTCATGGCAATCTGCAGCAGTTCCTCGGTCGTTACGCCGTCCTTTGGCAGCTCAATGTCGTATTTCTCAAACAACTGCTTGTTAACATATACGGCTGCTGTACTAAAAGATTGCGCAAAACCATACAGCTTCCCTCCGCCAAGCATACGTAGTGTCTTGACTACCGGCTCATACATGGCATCCAGCTTCATACCATCCTTGTCCGCCAAGATATCGAGAGACTTCAATTTTCCTTGTCCAGCAAGTTCTTGGAACTGAATCGGCGTCAGCCTGAGCACATCCGGCCTTTCCTGATCCACCCACTTCGCAAGATTCTTCAGCGAAGCGTCCGGAGGCGAAGACAATCGGAATTCCACCGACGGATGACGCAGAACAAACGGCCGTCCGATATCAAACATGAAATTACTGTATTTCGAGTCCTGGACTTTAAGCACGAGATCCCCTTCATCCTGAAGCGAATCTTTCAATAACGCAGACAAGCCGTCTTCAGCATGAACAGGTTGTAAAACTTGCCTTATATCATCACGGAACCACCAACCGCAGCCAATCAGCACAACCACGCTCATCAGGGCAGCTGCAGCCCGAAATGGCGATTTTCGTTTCTTCTCTCTCATGCGGATGCGTTCCCTCACTTTTTGTTCAAGATCTGAAGTAAACCCATTTCGGATTGGAAGCTTCTCAGCCAGTTTGCGCTCCCATTGATTTACGGAATTCTTCATATCCACTTTTCCTCCCCGGTCAGCATGACATCCTCGGACAGCTTGCGGTTAACCGCCTTCCTTGCCCGGTGAAGTCTTGATTTCACGGTGGCCGTCGATACTTTAAGCATGTCCGCCAATTCATTCATCGACAGTCCGTAATGACTACTCAGCAGCATTACCTCACGCAGCTTAGCAGGAAGCTTCAATACGATACCCAAAATATGCTCGGTCATGAGTTTGTCGATTGTCGCTTGTTCCGCTGAAGCGTGAGCCGGCTGATGTTCATAACGTCTGGGCATGAGTGTCACACGGCGAATCCAGGCTGAGCGCAGCGCGTCGCGCGCCGTATTGCGGGTAATGGCTAGCAGCCATGTTTTCACCGACGATTGTCCCCGGAAATTATACAGGTTTTCAAACACTTTGATGAATACATCCTGGGTAATATCGTCGGCCAACTCTCTTCGATGCGTCATGATGAAGGCGAAGTTCCAGACGTCTTTGCCGTAAGCCTGCATCAATTCATCGAGCACGGCATGACGGTTTAAACCGCCCTTAACATGATTCAAGTAATCGAACTGCAACTTTGTTCACCTCGCAAAAGTAGACGATTGATAAGGAAAATGGTTCTATATTGAAAAAAAAATTTTATATCCATGGCTCATCCATTAAGCAATACGCGGTCGGTTCTTCCCGCAACAATCGAGATCTCCGGGCGCTCGCGCTTCACCATATCCGTGATATCCTTCCGTTAGCGTTATAAAAGGCCGCCATATTGGCAGCCCTCATAATGTTGAACTATCTCTTACCCTTTAGCTTAACGCATCTACTTGAATATTACTGGATGATTCAACCACTCGTCCATGTCTCCAAATTAGCATCGTAATTCTCTTCCTGGTACCGTGGATCATTATGCCGAGCTCGCGCAGAACCGGTATGATGTCCGGTTCAAGATTTCGCTCCCATAAGGAATATTCGCTCTGTAATGCAGAAACCGGATGGACAGCATGCGCGCGGCGAATGTTGGCGATACCCGCCTCGGACAGACCGAAAAACCGCACCTTACCCTCCTTGACCAGATCTCCTACCGTTCCCGCTACCTCTTCCATCGGCACAGCCGGATCGACGCGATGCAGATAAAGGAGATCGATGTAGTCCGTTGTCGATGTCCTCCAATCGAATTGAAAATAATATCGCGATGCTCAGGATTTCACGATGAAGTCGTCCTTAAACCGATGATCTGCTAAAAGGAGAAATTCGTTGCGCCTATTCCTGCATGAAAATTGCCTATTTTCCATCCTCCGTTATATTGCGCTCGTTCACGATAAACGTATAATTTATCTAACAATGTATAGAGCCATTTAGAGGTTGCCTCTTCATTCCAAATACGCGGCAGTTGAACAATCATGTCGGGAAGGAGCGCGAAACCCCAATGTTAATAGAAGAAAGCAGCTCTAATCTGCGAAATAGGCTTTATGGCGGAAGTGCGGCTATGGATATATGAACACCAAAAAGTTCTTGTCCTTCTATGCGAAAGACAAGAACTTTCTTTGTGAACACACCAGCACTTACGTCAATTAGATGGACGCCATTAAAGGCGGATTTAGCTGATGTGCGATGATACTTCCGACAGCTGTGCCGAATCGTTCCGCAAATCGTAATTTGGCATCCGCATGCCAATGTTCCAGCGCGTTTCGTTCCGCTTCGCACTGCGCCTCCGATATACCGCGAAGCTCCACCGCCACGAGTGCCGTTTCACCGTTCTGATCGTTCCGCAACGAACACAGTCTTTCCAAACGTAAGGATCCATCATAATCGGCGGGTATAGGCAGCATCCCTTTCCAGCTAACGGTAGGCCCGCAAGTCAGCGACAATTCCAATTGACGATGTCTACTCCCCTTCACATAGGCGCACCTGGCAAAATGACGCAGGAACCGCGATTGAAACAGCTCCGGCGCCTTAGACTGCCGTAGCGTTACGTTTTCTGTATCGGAGATGAGCTCCAAGGAACATACTTCATCAGCATCCAACTCGTAAGGAGCATGAACGGACACATAATAGACGGAAATCGCCAAATAATCTTTGTCCTGCTCCAGGGCAAACGGAATCCGCCATCCCATCTCGATTTCTCCGGGCAGAAGGTCGACCAAGTGAGCGCCGAACGTGTCGACTGCGCCTCCGATTACCTCGTTGTATGCCCCATCCGAGACGAACATACCGAACGCTTCGGCGATGTCGACCGATTGTGTAAGGTCGCCTCTTTCAGCAGGGGCTTGCTTGGCTCGATCCGACGCTTCTTGAAAAATCGATGAAACGGCCCTCTTTACCATGCCGAGAACATGTTGATGATGAGCGCCGACACCGCGCCCAAGGGCGCTTTCGTGAAGCTCCGGAGACGCGGATTTCAACATGTGCAGGAAGGCTGCCGTCGCTAACGGATACATCGTCAAGGACGGGATTTCCGAGCACACGGCGAAATGAGTCTGTCCATCGCTTACCACGTAACGATCCGCCATTGACCCGTCCGGTTCTAAAATCAAGTCATATAGCATTTCCTCGTTCATGACGCCCGGGTACTCGGTTATGCTGCTCACCGTAATCGGGATCCATTGCTCATCTTGATATCCCATTACTTCCGCTCCGGGTTCAAGACGTCGTACACGCTGCGCTTTTAACGTCGGAATGTGAGTCTCCGCGACTGCAGGGCGAATCGCGAGAAGATGGTGCTCCCGTTCGTTACCGTACTGGACGATCGGATGCGTTTGCGTAAACTTTACGCCGCAGTCATTAAAAGCGTATAGACTGCGCCCCCGCCGGCTCGGCTTGGACACGAAGGCGACTTTGCGTACGGAGTCAAGACTTCTTACTTCGTCGCCCGGACGGATGTCCTCGATCCTGCGTAAGGAGCCGTTCGCCATTACGATACAAGTCCCGGCCGCGAAGCAGCTGCCTCCGCTATTGTGATGCCAAGGCAACGAGCCTGCATAATCGTCCGCGTATAAATGAGTCACCGTGGATTCGATTGTCCTGCATATGCCGGAGCCTCCCTGGCAGAACGACTCCGAATGCTTCGTCTCGTACGTCGCGCCCGTACGGTCCGCGCGAAGCAGACCCGAATCGATGGCGACTTCATGCCAAGAACGATAGCGGCGCCAAGCGTCAGGCGCGACGTCCGTCAAGCCCGCGAGATCGATAATCGGCTCCTTCGTCGTCAGGTCTAGGTAAACGCTCGCTATATCCCCATCGGTCGCGCCGCACGCCGCAAATTTCGCCCAATGACCGTACATTTCCCAAGACGGGTTGAGCCAGTCCGCGCTTGCTTGTTTCGCGGCGATCGCCTCCCTCCACCGTGAATCCAGCAATTTGCTCCGGTATTCTTCCTTCGCGAAGCGCTGCGTCTCAAATCTTCGACGCAGATAATGAACGTATAAGTTCGTCGCGAAGCCGTCAAATTCGGTGTTGAAGTCGTGCACGGCGCTTTTGATTCCCTCATAATCCAGATTGCTTCGCACCGAAGATACGCTGTTATATACGGCTTGCGCCATTAACGTCTGCGCCCATGAACCGTAGTCGCCCGGGATCGCCGCTTCCAGGCCGTCGCACCAAGCCGGCACGTGAAGCCCGTTACCGAAGAACACGCTCCGATAAGGCTCCTGCAGCTTGGCGCGCAAGTAAGCGGCGAAATCCTGCGTTACGACGCTCGTACTGGGCGGGACCGGCGATTCCGCATAGGCGAAATACAAATCCAGCTCCGCGCCGATCGCCGCGCTAATGTCCGGGCACAATTCGCCCACCTCCGAATAAGCTTTGAAGCTGCGCCGCTGCAACGACTTCGATGGACAACGTCGTCTCGCTTGCGTAGGTTTGGCCGTTGATCTCGCTACTGACCGTAACGGTATATGTCGCGATGGCCAACGCAGGCGCTTTTACGCCCGCTTTCTGGCGAATGACGCCGCCGTTCCTCTCGTCGGTCAGCATTTCGAAAGCGTTCGGGAGCGGCGGCGTAATCGACCACGTCACGGGACCCGAGTAAGGCGACGTGAATTTGGGAATCGCCTTGAAGTCGGTCGAGTTCGTGAATAGATGGAGTTTCGCCGGCAAATACGAGAACGCCCCAGGTCCGATACGCTCCATCGAGAGGGTGAGGTTGACGGCAGTCGCGGACATCGATGCCGCCCCTTGCTGCAGCGCCAAATACTGCCGAGACTCCGCATTCTGAAGCGTGAAGGAAGCCTCCATCAGCAGCTTGTCATCCTTCTCCTTATCCTTGAAGTAGTCGGATCCGCCCTGACAGAGACAATTCCACTGCTGCTGCCGAACTTTCTTCTCGTATGCGGCCCGCTCGACCGCATCGTACGTGCCGTCGGCTTGTTGTTTCGGCGGAACCGGTGCAAGCTGCGAAGTAATTTGGCCGTTATCGTTCACGCCAAGCAATACGATTTGCGGTTTGTTGCTCGCATCCGGAAGCTGCGCGAAAATTTTGGAAAGGCCGTCTTCGTCCGTATTCATAAAAAACACGGTGTCGGGCTTATGCGTGATCGCGCTTGTCGACGCCTGGTCGCCTACCGCTTTCAACTGCAAATACACGTCGGACGCATGGATCGCGATACCTGAATAGGCTTTGCCGTCCTTGTCCGGTACGACGTTGAAGTAGTCGGCCTCGGCCAGGTTCGGCATTTTGAGCTTCGCTTTATCCGCTTGGTCGTTAACGAAATCCCGCAGCGGATTCGGCGGATCCTTCCGGAGGATCGACATGACGATCATCACGATCATGCCGGCTATGGCGGCGATGGCTCCGGCGGCGCCAAGCATGGCGCACATATTGACCATAATGCCTTCCGTAACGCCGAATGCGGCGAGCACCCAGCCGCCTACGGTGGCGATCAACTGAAGACTGGTTGCCGCGACCATGAGGCTATCCATCGCAATGGCAAGCGGATCGGTGGTATGCGCCAGATCTATGGCCGAGAGCACGAGCCCGATGACGGCCATCGCCGCCCCGAACGTTTGCGACATGAACTCGTTCATATTGCGGCCGAACGCCACTTCGAGCTTCGAAAAGAACGCCGTCCCGTCGGGGTTGAAAACATCGATCAAATCCATCGTTTCGCCTTGGGATCGTACGAACCACTCGGTAAATCCGCTCGTTACTCTTGTCGTAACGCTCGGGAGCTCAGCCAAATATTGCTCGTAACCCCAAAAGATCTTAATCCCGTTCCATACGCCGCCGAAATCGTCCCACAGCGAGTAAAGCCGGATGGCGCCTTGCGATATGGATACGAGGATATTGGCAAGGACGTTGACGGAAGCCGCGATAAACGCCGTCTTCTGCTCGCCGGTGAGCGAATTATAATCGCCGAGCGAGAACACCAGGATGAAACCCGCCAATGCCGAGCCGAGCAGGACGACCCGCGCTTTGCCGAGCACGTTCGGGACGTCGCGAAGCACGGTCTGGCAGTCGACCTCGAACTTATTGGCGATTGCCGCCCAACTCGCGTTATTGCCGAGCGTTCTTAATGACTGGACCATGGTGTCCACGAACGTCTTCGTCAATTGGCGATTGTTGAGGAATTCCTGAATCACTTCGGTTTGTTTGACGATCTCGGGATCGGATTTGTCGTTGCCGTACGTGTCTATGAACTGTTGGAAAATGCTGTCCAACACTTCGCAGAAATACTCGGAATCTCCCCCGTAATCGACGTATTGCGGGAGGACCGCCATCAATTGAAACGCCCTGAGCGTCTCCATGAACGCTTGATTGAACGTTTTGCCGTTCGGCGCCGGATTGTTTCCGGTTCCTTCCAAGATGTTGAACAGGGCCGAGAACACCCGAATCTGCTGCGTCACGTCCTGCGATACGTTGCCGTCCTTCAGCTTTGCTTGCAGCGTGGGCATCCAATACTTCGTCAAGTAATAGTACAGTTGAAGTGCCCAATACGCATGCTTCGAATGCGTCCACGCTTTCAGCACGTCCAATTCCTTTACGATGCCGTCCAGGCGGCTTTGCCGATCCTTGTCGACCGCGCCTTCCAGTTGCTTATTCACGTATTCCGTCAGCTGCGCGAAAATATGGTCGATGTCCGCCGTATGGTCAGTATGCTGCTGATCGTTCAAGTAATCGACGATGTTGCCGAATGTCGAGAGCCAATGATGTCGATACAACGCGTCCGAATGGCGTTTATACACGTTGTTGTTGGCCGTTTCCCTCTTCAGTAATTTGCCGGCGCGCGCGCCGTTTAAATATTTAGCTTGGTCAACCGTCGAAGGCGCCAATGCTTGAACGAGAAAAGGAACTTGCAGCTTCTTGTAAAAGGCGGCGTTCTCGGCGGGATTGTCGTTCGCGATATCGCGCACTTCCGGCGAGAGGCTGGGGGGAGCGCCGACAACGAAATCTTCACGCAGCTGTTTATCCATGTAGGTCAGGATAATATCGCGGTAGTCGTTCATCGCTTTATTTCCGACGACGTCGTAATGATTGCCATTCTGATCTGCGATCATCGGATTCATGCCAATGAGGCCGTACACGTCGAGCTTTCCCGTGTTGCCGGAATTAAGAAGCACGGGCGGCGTCGCCGCTTGGAGCAGACGGGCGGCTGTTCGTTTGCCTTCTATCGACCCGCTGAGCGCTTCCCGGTCGCTTGACAGTTCAACGTAACCCGATGCTGGCAGCTCGGGATCATTCGAAGCGAGTCCGCGCCAGTACATCCGGTTCCCGGATTGATAAGACTGGGCGACGGCCTTGTCTTCTACGTACATTTGACCGCCGTAAATCGAAAGAACGGAATCGGTATTTTCCAGTGCGTATGCACCCGACAGCAGCTCTTGCCCGCGACCCTTCACGGCGTAGACGTTATTGTTCTTGTCCCGGTACGCGCCGGTAAATTGGAATCCGATGGCGTCGAACTTAAAATTCGCAAGCTTGGGAAACGCCGAGAGGATCGGTTCGTTTGCCCGGTACGGAGCATCCGGAGGATTGACCGCGGAGATGGACAACAAGTTGTTGCTGCTCATCGTAGCCGTATAGCCGGCGTTGCCGGTCAGCTCCATGAAGGCAGGCGGATTTGACGTGCTTCCGACGTCGTTAAACCGGCATTCGATGATTTTGATGTCGCCGATGATTGGATCGCTCTCGTCGTATACGTCGTAGGAGAAGAGCATTTGGTGAGGCGACCAGTCGGCCCCTTTCCAAGCGTCGCTGCCGAGATCCCATACGAGGGCATTTTTAGCCGTGGAATAATAAGCGCCCGCATTCATTGAAATTTCCACGTCGAACGGCACGGCCCACGGATGCAATTGTACGGCATAACCGGCGTTGCCCATTGTAATATGGCCGTATCCGGTCTTGCCGACAAACTCGAAATGGCCGCTGATGCGCTGATTTCCTGCTTGCTGTTTGAACGTGTACATACGACCGTCGTTGCTGATGCGAATATTCTTGGGCTCGACATGGATAGCATTGAAATGAAAACCTTTCGCGGGATCTCCCAAGCCTTCGAAATGCAACACATGTCCCTCGTCCACGAAGTGATCGGCGTCCAAGATCCGGTTATGCACCGTTTCTTCGCCTCCGAGCAGCACCTTGAATCGGTAAGCGTTGCCCGCATGCAGTTTGCGATAAGCCAACACAATTTCTCCTCCTCTTATTTGAATATTTTACTGCTAAAGCGAGTATACACATTCTGATTTGCAAAAATTGTAATTCTATGTAAGAGGACCCCTACGATCCGGAAAAAATCTCGTTGGACTTGTTCGGTGGAAATATCTTTTAAACTCTCCATTTCAACGCATACCGTACAGGAGCATCCGAGCAACATTTTCGACAAGGTAGGAGTAAGGAGCCGGCGAGAGGTCGTGAAGAAGATCTTTTTAGACAATTTGTTCGAAGGATCAAAATCATTGTAGTTCAGACCCCTGCAGTAGAACATCTTGCGTTGAACTTTTTCCCTAAACACAAAAGGCCGCGATTTTCGCGGCCTTTACATGATAACAACCCATGTTAACTGAGACACCCGGAAATGCGTGTGTTGCTTATAATGGCAATGACGGCAAGGACGATCAACGGGTAGCCTGGAAGGAATCCAACGTTGTCCAGCCGTCCTTTCGCGCGCCTTCGGTAGCCAAGTTAACGCCCGGAAGCCCGGTGTCCGGATCGAGAATCGCGACGGCCAAGGCGTATTTTCCCGGATGCAGATTTCGCGGCAGCGTATAGCCGATATTGACATCGCGGCGACCCGGGAGCCATTCGGTCACGTCCTCGGTCCCCACTCGCTGAATGCTTCCCGATACCAGCTTCCCTTGGGAATCGACGAGCGCGAGCGCAAGCGGCCATTCAAAGTAGAACGGAGCCACGCCCTTGTTGTTCCATTTCATGCGGATTTCCAGGGATTTACCGGCTTTGGCTTTCTTGTCATGCGCGACCGATTCAAGCACGAACCTGTACCCCATGGTGTTGTGCATCAAATCGATATTGGCTTGTTGGCCTTCCGTGATGTCCTCGCCCAGCTGATACTTAGCCGGTGAAGAAGGTCCCAACCAGGACGTATGGCTTGCCCTCGTTTCGCGCAATGTCTCCATGATCGTGTCGTCGCCCAGGGACAATAACGGATTTCCATTATAAAATTCCCCGCCGGAATAACCGGTTTTCCAGAAATCCGGCATCTTCGATGCGGCTTGCGCAGCTGCCGGATCTTCGCCCTCCTCCACATACGGAGCGATTTCATTCCAGCCGTCGACGGTCCAATTCACCCAAGTGTCGGTTGCGCCCTTGCTGCCGAACACATCGTTGAACAATCCAAGCCGATTGGAAGCCGCGATCGGGTATGGCTTTCGCATGCCGATTTTCTTATGAGGGAACGCGTCGATGTATTGCTGCACATATTGGTCCGACACCTTCACGCTCGGGAATTTGCCGGATACTTCTTCCGGCCAATTGTGAAATTCTCCCCAATGACCGAGACTGCCGATCACAATAAATGCGACCGTCGGGTCATTATCGTACCGTTTTCCCCATTCTTCGAGGACCCGTCCATGCTCCTGAATGAGCAGCGGACTGCTGTAGTTTGGCGCAAACCCTTTTCCGACTACGGAAGACGGAGTATCGTACCATTTGCCGGCGCCGCTTTCGCCTTCCGCTTGCACCAATTCGTCATACAGCCATTGCGGAATATCCATCTCCGGATCGTTGCCGGGATCGTCCAGCACGAATCGCAGTATCAACCGGCTGCCCTCGGCGCGCCATTTTGCGAACTGGAACTTTTGCTCCACCCCGGCCCAATCGAAAGTGCCTTTCACCGGTTCCAGATCCCGCCAGTTAATGTTCGCGTAAACGAGCTTGTGGGGCTGTGGCAAGGGTTCCGTAGCATCGCCCCATCCGGCCCAGCCCATGAAGGGGTTATCCAGGACTTCAAACCGCTCTTGCGGCACAAAGTCGTCGTTATGCTTCTTGACCGGTATTGCCTCTTGAAGGGCGAGAGAGTGGCCTCCCGCTGCGGGAAGATGATAGACTTCCTTGCCGGTATAGCCAATTTTCATAGGTTTGGCGCTTTTTCTGCCGATTTGATCCTGATAGAAGTATATGAGAGCGTAGCCGTCGTTTATTTCCGCACGCACGGGACCGGCATCTTTCCACTCCCCGTTCTTCTTGTTGTACAGGTACAGCTTGTTATACATGATTTTGGCGTCTGCACCCAGGTCATCCCAGCCCGTGCCGCGGAAGCCCGTTGCAGCGTTATTGTCGGTATCCAGGTAAAACATGTTCCGGGTATCCACGGCATCGTTGTCGATAAGCAGGTAGACCTTGGAATCATCCTGAGCCGCGTTTGCTTCCAGGGATTCACCCGTTCCGGCAACTGAATTATCGATGGATGCCCAATCGCCGGCTGCGCCGTCGATCACGATCGGCGCGCCGCTGCCGCCGGAAGCGAGGGCATATTCGCCATCGGAAGATTTGGCCGGCGCATAATTCTCTCCCACGCCTATCGCCACGCGCATCGATTTGCCTGCATCGGGGTATGCGGACAGGTCGGCGCGAGCTTCCAGGTTATGAAATCCTGAACCGTCTACCGTATCCGACACTTTCCAGTCCACCGGACCAATCTCTTCCCATGTCCAGCCCGGGCCGGTGCTGCGAAGCAGCTTGCCGTTCTGGATCAGATAGTCGGCCCCGGTGCGTTTGAACTCCCAGCCGAGGTAACCGGTATCCGGGTCATTATCGCTATTGATGAATACGTTCGTTTCCGCATCGAAGGATGCAGCCTGGGCCAAGACATACAATTGCTTGTCCTTCACAAACGCCTTCATCGCGGAAACGGATGCTTCCCCCTGGGCCGTCATAGGCAGTAAACTCCACTCATCGGAGCTGCCGTCCACCGTTATTTTGGGAATCGGAGGGGCCACAAGCGGGGCCGGACGCGTTCTGTCCGGTACCGTAATGTCATTGGACGTAAACCCGATCGAGAACGCCTTGGGCCCTGTCAAGCCGATATTCGTAAACGGAATGCGGTATTCCACCGTCTTGATCCCGTTCTCGTCCTTCTGCTCGTACTCCAGGACCGCGTCGTTGACCGGCGCCCAGTTCCAGCCTGCTCCCGTGCTTTGGAACAGCGCACCGTTTTCGATTAGCCAATTGCCGCCGAATTCCGGCCATCCCACGTCGGTGTATCCGGTATCGGCACTGCGGTCGGTATCCAGATAAATGTCGTTGAATTCCGCCATGTTGCCTTTCACCAGCAGCACCAGACTGTTGGCATCTTCCGCCGCGTACAGCGAAGTCTGGCCGTCAGCGGACATGGCGGCCGGCTCTACGCCCGTCCAATCCGACGCATCCGCATCAACGGTCACGTTCACATCCGGTCCGAACACGTTGCCGGACGGCGGCGGGACAGTCAGCATCAGTTTCCCCGGAGCCGGCAGGTATTGATCGCCTGCCAAGGCGAAGCCTACCCTTATAGTAGCGGGTACTCCATCGCCCAGAATGCTCAATTCAGCCTCTGCTTCCAAAACATCGCCTTTTACGGTTTGCTGGACCGTTCCAACCTCATTCCAGCTCCCGTCAACGGCACGCCATATCTTGCCGTCCGAAATTTTCGCGTCGATCCCGGAGCTGTTGTTCCATATCGAAACGGCCGACCCGGTCTTGTCGTTGCCATCCGTATCGATATACCAGACGCCCTGGCTCTCCAAGCCGGGCCCTTGCACCAGCAATTGCAGTTTCCCATCCTGTTGTACCGCTTTAATCCCTTGCAAGGATTGCGTCAAACTCGTTGAAGCATGAGGTACGGCTGCCCATTGTTCCGGTCTTCCCTCAAAACCTGCGCCAGCTCCGGCCGAAGCATCGGGGGCTTTCGCCCAAACTCCCGAAACAGCCAGAGAAGAAACGAGAACAGCCGCTAATGCCGCGCCTAACCACCGCCGCGCATGGATCGTTGTGAACATTTTCCTAACCTCCCTTAACCTCTCATTCGATGTAAGCGTACTCATTGTTGAGAATCGATAAACGTTGGCTTACTCTAGCTGTCTTCTACGTAAGTAAGCGTCCTCCGTTTGTTGGCAGTTATTCGGAATTAGGCCGGGCGTGAATATTTACGGGGGCTTATCTCCTCCTTCCGGATTCATGTGCGGCTTGATGAAGCGGCTAATGGATATTCCATGCCGCCGACGCCGGCAACAGCCAAGTGCATGAGCTTGGCCTGGCTGCCGCTTCAACAAAACGCGCAAAACTGTTAATATTTGCTGCAAATTCTGTTCTCAATTTACGAAATTATCTGCAAATTGTCAACAATAAATTAACGCAAAATATCCGTGTTATCTTAATATTTGCCGCAAACGTTAATTGCCGCGCATTCCCGTGACTGTAGATACAAATAAAAGGCTGTTTTTATAAAATTAAAAAACCGCACCCCGAATGCTAGAACGTGCCTAGCAATCGGGGTGCAGTTCACGATATGATTAATCAATTTCGTGCTTCAATTCTTCAGCTTCCATCAACGCCATATTGTTTGCTAACATCCGTTTGAGATGCCTTTGAACTTGCTCCAATTCGTCTTGTTTCCTTTCGATCTCCCGTATTTTTTGGCGAAGAAGCTCGACGATCCTTGACAGGGGAAGCGCTTTGGCTACATCAGCCTGAATCAATTCTTTCAGTTCGGCTATCGAAAACCCTACGGCCTGAATCTTTTTGATCATCCGAAGATGTTCGACTGCTTCCTCGCAATAGTCGCGATAGTTATTTTCTCCTCGCTGTACATGACGTTCATCCAGTAGCCCCTCCTTCTCGTAAAATCGAATGGTAGGAGCCGTTAAACCTGTCTTTTGCGCCAACGCATGAATTTTCATGGGGGTCTCCTCAAAAAAAGGTATTGACCTTCAAGTATACTTTATCGTTTATACTCTAAACGTCGAGCGGCATGATGTCAAAATGTTGGAAAGAAACCAAAAAACGACTAAGAAAGGATAATGAACATGAAAATCATAAGCATGCATGAATACGGCGAGCCGGACGTTTTGAAATTAGAAGAAACGGATATCCCGAAACCGAATAAAGGAGAAATGCTAATCCAAACCGAAGCGATAGGCGTCAACTACACGGATATCTCAAGGCGTCGTAATTCCGCTAGAGAACAGACGCCTCTACCGTTGACGCCGGGAGTAGAAATCGTAGGAAGAGTAGTTGAAAGAGGAGAAGACGCTGCTTCCCTCCCTGTCGGGACTCGGGTCATTGCATTGCTACCGCGAGGAGGCGGCTATGCCGAGTATGTGGCGGTACCTGCGGCCTTGCTCCTCCCGATTCCCGATGGAATCGATCCGATCGCAGCGGCGGCGCTTCCCGTCCAGGGGATTACCGCCTATCAGATCGTCGCCACCTTGGGGCGATTGAAGCCTACGGAACGCCTCTTCATTCAGGCTGCCGCGGGAGGCGTAGGACATATGGCCGTACAATTGGCCAAGGTACTTGGAGCAGGGCAGATTATCGCGGGGGCCAGTTCCCAAACGAAGCTCGATTTTGCTCTTTCGCTTGGAGCAGATGTGGGAATCGATTACAGCCACGCGGATTGGAAGAATCAAATAATCGAAGCTACGGGAGGAAAAGGCGTAGATCTGATCCTGGATATGCAGGGGGGAAATGCCTTTTCGGATAATTTCGCCTTTTTGGCACCGCTTGGACGCATTGTCATGTTCGGAGCAGTCAGCGGGCAACGCGGGATCATTGACGCAGAAAAGCTTACGTCACGTTGTCATACCGTGACGGGTTATTACGCCGGGTTTATGGGTACCCGGCCCGACTTGTTTCTTCCGGATTGGCAAGCACTCCTCCGGTACGTGCTTGCCGGACAAGTCAAACCGCAGGTTAATCACCGCTTCCGGCTTGGGGAGGCAGCCGAGGCGCATCGTCTGATCGAAGCGCGCCAAACGTCAGGCAAAGTCATTTTACTCCCTAAGTGCGGGCGGAGCACAAACCCATGATAGATGAATTAAGCAAGCCGGCACGGTACCTGCGCTTTCGTTTCGAGATGCCTTCATCCGCGGACGTCGACGCACCGATCGCTGCTGCCTATCCGTTAGAGCTCTCATACAACGCCCGTCCCCACCCCAGTGAAAATGAGTGCTTTCCTCGCGGTATTGCGCTATCGTTCTTGTCGCCCGACAGTACGTTTAATTCTCAGGTTTATCGGAGGCATCCATGAGCCACTGACATATTTCCGCTGGGGTCATAGAAATCGAAATCCATTCCAAGGAGCTCTGTTTCTCCGGATTCGGTTCTAATAGCCCCTCTTTCTTTTTCGCACAATAAGATCGATGGACCCGAAGGGAGTGCAACGATTGCCATTTTAAATGGCCTCCTATAAAAATATTTGTAACCCGCGAGCTGTTCAGCTAATTATCCCATTCGCACGAATTCCCCTATGCGCCCCTGAATAGTTTCCGCCTCATTAATCATTCTTTTCATCAGCTCGGACACACGGGGAACATCATGAATTAAGCCCGTCGCCTGACCGGCCCAGCCAAACCCTTCTTCCTCCAATCCGTCATGAATCCAGCGTTTGTTGGCCTCGCCGCTAATCAGGTGCCGGAGTGCTTCATAATCGGGCGTGTGGCTTTCAAATTCTAGGATACGCTCGGCAAAGGCGTTTCGCAGGACCCGTGCCGGAAAACCGATGGATGCTTTAATAATCGCCGTGTCTGACTCTGAACTTTTAACCAAAGCCCTCTTATAAGTATCAGACGCATGAACGCATTCCTGCGTCGCGATAAAACGGGTCCCCATCAGAATACCCGCTGCACCGAGCGCATGGGCGGCCATCCATCCGCGTCCATCACCGATTCCGCCTGCAGCAATCACCGGAATTCGAACCGCATCGACTACGCTAGGTATCAGTACCATGGTACCCACGCCATCACGTCCGAGGTGTCCTCCGCCTTCATGGCCAACCGCGATGACTGCCGACGCACCGAGCCGTTCAGCCTTCTGTGCTTGTCTGCGCGAGGACACGAGTACCAACGTTTTCATATCCGTTGGCGCCAGCATGTTCAGGATCATGGTCGGATCCCCGCCTGTGATGGATACCACGGGGACTTTCTCCTCAACGAGGATCTTCAGTCGATCTTCGAAGTCATTACCATGCATGCCTAAAGCCAAATTCACTCCGAAGGGCTTGTCCGTCAAGGTGCGCGTGCGATAAATCTCCTTCCGCAGCAACCTTGCATTCGGAAGGCTCATCGCCGTAATCTGCCCCAGCCCTCCCGCATTGGATACGGCCGCCGCAAGATCGGCGTACCCCAAGTAGGCAAGCCCGCCTTGAATAATGGGATAGTCGATATTCAATAGTTCGGTCAATCTCGTGTTCCAATTCATATTCTTCTTCTCCTATCTTTCCACGACTTGAAGAATGCTTCGGGATCGTTCTGCGACCAGGCTCTTGTCGGCTTCTGCCACTGCGTCGCCATGGAACCGTTTATCCCGAATATCTCGCCCGTCAAATTCTCATCGGACTGCTCCAGAAGCAGGTTAACAAAGCGTGCAACATCCTCCGAATCGCCTACGTCCCAATAGGCCGGAAAGAGTTCGTTGCGGCGGGCATATTTTTCTTTCAGATGTTCGATCACGGGACGGGTCATATCCGTTAAAGCAGCAGGGGCAATGGCATTGATTCGGATATGGCGACGCCGCAGCTCCTCCGCGAGCGTCCACACCATGCCCAGTATTCCGGCTTTGGCAGCACTATAGTTCACTTGTCCGACAGAACCGTTCAACCCGGCTGTCGAAGTTAACAAAAGGATATCGCCGCCTCGTTCAGGCATGTAGGGCAGCACCCGCCGAATGCAATAAAAAGCGCCGTTCAAGTGCACGTCAATCACGGATTTCCATTCTTCGTCCGTCATCTGCATGCATTTGCGATCCTCCAAATGACCGGCATTATGAATCAGAATATCAATGGAACCGTATTTCATGACGATCGCTTCGATCATGGCCGTGACCTGGGCCGGGTCTGCAATGTTTGCGCAATAACCCGATGCTTCTCCGCCATGACGATGTATTTCTTCAACAACGCGGTCAATGCCGGATGGCTGCGTTCCGTTTACGGCCACCCGATAACCGCTTTTTGCAAGCTGCAGCGCCATGCTGCGCCCAATCCCTCTGCTGGCACCGGTAACGACGACGGTCTTATTCACGATCCAGCCCTCCCTCCACCGAGAAACATCCACTGGCTACGACTTCCTCATGCTCATCCGCAACCGTGACGCGAATCTCTTCGTTCATGGCCTCAAATTCAAAATGCACTACCGTTTCCGACAAAAGCGGGCTTAGAAAAGTCATCCGAGAGGAGGTGATCCATTGTGTCGGATGCTTGCTCAGGTATATGGAATGTGCCAAGCCCATGATGTACATGCCTTGGGCGATGGGACGCTTGAACCCGGCTTTCATGGCGGCTTCGGGATCGAAATGAAAAGCAGCCGGATCTTTGGAAGCAGCGGCGTATCGCCGGATGGCTTCTAAGGTTATCTTTTTTTTCATGATGGATCACCTAGGGATAGTAATACCGTTTCCGCTGTTACGATCGTTTCACCCTTGCACAGGCATGTAAGCACATGGGTATACAACATCAAATCTCCGCTTCTGCCTGCCTTTTTTTCCGTTTTAGTTAGCGATAACTCGCAAACAAGATGCGAGCCTGCTTGCAAGGGGGTCTTATATGTAAATGACTGCCTGCCATGAATGAATGTTTTTTCCTTGTCCAGCCATGGAACTTCCGCGATTTTCCAAAACGTAATCGGCATCGTTGATGGAGCAATCAGTACGCCTCCCATCTTCCGTAAAGGAGCCTCGATGCTGAGCGAATACGCGATTATGGACGCTGTCGTAAGATTATACGGAAAGGTAAACCTACTCATTCGACTGCCTCCACCAAGGTTGCAAGACCCATCCCCCCGCCGATCCCGAGCGCAGCTGCTCCGCGCTTAAAAGGTTTCCGCAGCATTTCCGAATATAAACGCGAAATCAGGATCGCGCCGGATGCGCCATATGGATGGCCTAAAGCGATTGCTCCCCCGCCGATATTGACCTTGTCCGGCGAGATCCGAAGCTCCTGCAAAGAGGCCAGCACCTGCGAAGCAAAAGCTTCATTAAATTCCATGATATCCAGATCATCGACCGTCAGTCGCTGACGACTTAACAGGCTGCGAATAGCCGGAACAGGGCCTATTCCCAAATAATGCGGATCTACTCCAGCTGCTCGCGCATCCACGAACCGCAGTACGGCTTGCAGATGCAGTTCCTTGCATTTCTCATGCGACATGATGAGGACAAGCGCTGCTCCATCATTGACGGGACATGCATTGCCAGCCGTTACGGTGCCTTGCTCGAGAAAAACAGGCTGCAACTTTTGCAGTTTTTCCAAGCTGGTATCCGCTCTAGGGCATTCATCCTCGCTGATCCAGCTTCCATCCGCTTGTAAGGGGACAATTTCCGATTGAAATCGTCCTGTTTCCCGGGAACGAACCGCCTTTTGATGACTGCCCAAAGCATAACGATCCTGCGCTTCTCTCGAGATCGCAAAAGCCTGAGCCACATTTTCCGCAGCCAGCCCCATATCCGGATCGCCATAGGAGCTTGGCGTAAAGCGGGCACGCGTATACAGCTGCGGGGTTCCCATCGGAGTTTGCGGCTTGAGCATCTTCCATGGTGCACGGCTTGCGCTCTCGACCCCGCCTGCCAGGTATATCTCGCCGGCCCCGCTTTGAATGAGCCTGGCGGCAATGTTGATTGCTTCCAGCCCCGAACCGCACTGTCGGTCAACGGTTACGCCGGGTACGGACACGGGAAGCCCCGCTTCAAGGGCCGCGACGCGTGCAACGTTCCCTCCTGGTCCCACGACATTCCCGATGATCACATCATCAATCATGCCGTGCGGCAGGTTCGTTTCCGATAATATATGCCGAATAAGCGGAGCGAGCAAAGCCTCGGGCTCATACTTGCTTAACACGCCCCCGATTCTGCCAATTGGTGTCCGTTTCGCCATGACAATGACCGCATCTGTCATAACATCACTCTTTTCGCATGATCCTTCATGAGTTGACGTGCGATTTTACCGCTGTTTGTATAAATAAAATCCTTCACCGTGATGAGTTCCTTCGGTGTCTTATAACTAGCCAGATGCGCAATGCAGTATCGCTTGACTTCTTCTAAGGTTAACCGCCGTTCATCATGCCATTGAATAATGGCCGTTACTTGCTCGCCCCAATGATCATGAGGCGCGCCGAAAACCATGACCTCCCGAACATTCGGCAAGCGCTGCAATACAGCCTCCACTTCCTCCGGAAAAACTTTCAGTCCGCCCGTTTTGATCATATTTTGCGAACGGCCTGCCAGGTAAAGATACTCGTCATTATCGATATGCATGTAGTCTCCCGTCCTCAGCCAACCGTCCCGAAAAACGCCCTCCGTCTCTTCGGGCAATGGATAGTAGCCAGTGAAAACCATATCGCTCCGAACGTAAAGCTGACCGATCGTGCCCGTCGGCACCTCCTGGAAATGATCATCCCGAATCGAAATCTCCACCCCGTCGAAGGGTCGGCCCAGCGAACCGGACATTTCTTCCGCATGAATATCCATATAACTGATATAGCTCGCCTCGGAAGAGCCGTAATATTCATATAGCTTAACTCCTTTAAATAGCTGTCGGCACTTTTGCTTCGACGTCGCGGACCATGTTCCGCCCGAACTGATTATCGCTCGAATGGATGTTTTTCCGGGATCGGTTAGTTGCAATAACGAATCAATCATGGTAGGTACCACGAATAAAATCATATCCGGTACCGAAGAACACAGCTTAAATACTTCTGCAGCATCAAACTCTTGTAAAATATGAAAGGTTGCACCGCTATGCAGGGTCTGTACCAGTGCAAATAACGATAAGGAATGCACAAACGGCCCCGGAGCCAATACATGCTCCATCTTATCCAGATGGAAAGCGGAATTTGCGGCCTCAAAACTGCGAAGCCAGGAGAGATGCGATCGTACATACCCTTTCGGGATCCCCGTTGTCCCTGATGTAAAGCCTATGAATAATGTTGGATTGGTTCGATCAACGAGAGCTTCGGGCTTGCAAGAATTCACCCATTGATCATAGCTGCCAAGCGGTTCATCGGAAAAGGTCAACTGCCGGATGTGGCTATGTTCTTCCGATATGATTCCGGCAAGTTCTTGTTCGCAAAAAATCATACTGGGCCGACATTGCCCTATAACTATGTTCACTTCAGACGAATTCCATTTGGGATCCAGGAGAACGGGCACAAACCCTGCATAAACGGCACCGATAAAAACCTCGACGAACTCGATTCGATTTTGGGCTAGGATCGCTATCTTATCACGGTCGGAGCCGCATTTCCGGAACCCGACAGCAATCCTTTGGACCCTCTCCATAAGCTGGGAGTATGTAAGTTGCTTCTGCCCGTGCGCGATAGCGATTCGGTCCGGTTCTTGTGCTACGCGGTTTAGTATAGGCCATGCCAGATTCATTTTCAATCACACCTTAAATAGGATGGTTGGTTTCGGAATCCCGCCCGATGGAGTAGATGCGTGCCTCCATAAGGAAGTCGATGCCTAATGGTTTGAATTATAATTCGGCGGCCTTGAATTGTAAACCAAAATAAATATTTCAGGTTAACATTTAATCGTAATTCGGCCAAGCCGACCGATACGTGGTTTGCTTGAAGCACAAGCGTCATCCCTTGCCCATACAATGGAATAGGCATGCGATGATGACGAGGGGGCTGAGCCAACATGTATTTCGAACCGACTTTACGGTCGAATATTATAGCTGCATCCAAGGACTTGAGCGGCAACGGAGCGGAATTCGCGACGTTTCGGACGTCGTTTTGCAATCGGGCTTACTGGCATTTGACGAATCATGGAGGATTTCAGCTGAGGGATGACGTGACGCCGGCCGACGGCATCGGGGACATTTTTTCGAATGGGAAAAAGTACGGCTTCGAGTGTGCGACGGCCATCATCATTATTATGTACAAAGGCGTTCTGGATACGCTCGGCACGGCTCGGTTCAACCAGCTGTTCCCGAACCTGTACCTGTACTCATGGGAGTCTGACAGCGACCTTGGACTGACTACGGAAGACGTTTCCAGTACTTACGCGCGGCCAGGGGACGCATTGTACTTCAAAAACCCGGAAGTCAATCCGGAGAAAATGGAGTGGCGAGGCGAGAACGTCATTAAAATGAGCGACGATCTCTATTTCGGACACGGAATCGGCATCCAAAACGCAGACGGCATCATAGCCGCACTGAATAGGCACCGCGTTCAGGGAGCAACGAAATCTGCCTTCCTGGTAGACCAGTTGACCTATCCCGCTTACGGCTCGTTGTCTCAATACGCGCCGGCCGACATACGCCCGTACGGCAATAAAGCTGAACGGCCTAACCCGAACGCGGTGCGTGCGACCATCGGTGCACGGAGATATATCCGGCATTAGTCAAGCAGTTATCGAAGGCGGCAATCGTTTGCACTTTACGCATCGAGGGGATCTTATTCATGTAATGAACTATAATGCTTTGCTTGTTCTACAATCGTTTTGTCTTCGCTGAATCTTTCGATGATCTCATTTAGAACATTCAAATAGTGTTGTTTTAGTTCGTTTTCAGATGCGTTTATTATTCTGTTTAACATCCAAAGCGTATGATGCGTAGGTCTCCTGTATAGAGAAACAATAAGCTTTTCTTCATAGCCCTTCTTATAGTACCTTTCAACGAAATGAACGATCGGACCAGGCGAACCGAAATCCACATCAGGATTATCTTCAAGTAGTTTAAGTAAAGGTTCTATGGCATTATGACCATCTTCTCTTCTTTCAAGCTCTTCTATCGCATCATAGGTCCCTTGGATGATGTCCTCGCGAGGTGTAGCAATTAATCTGTTCATAAGAGAAATAATCTCATTGTGCATCACGATTTGCTCCTTTTTGAATCAGGTCAAAATAATTGTCTTCGAATTGTCAGCCGAACGCATCCCCGTCCGAATCGCCCGTCAGCTCTACGCAGCGCGCGAATCGGTCTGCGGATACGATGAGCCCCTGTTCTTCCCGGCGCAGCGTTAATTTTGCATCCGGGAAAGGCAAGCGGCGTTCCGACACGATGTATTGGAAATCCTCCGATACAACGCTGCCGTCCTGTCTTCGCTCAGATTACATGCAGGATAATGTCCCTTAGTTCAATCAGAGTCTTGATTCGATAACTGGCCTGTGAGAAGTCATGTGTTTTTGTGAAGTCGTTATGGACAATAGCACAGTCGATACCAGCCGCCACGGCTGAGTTCAACCCTCTGTTTGAATCCTCTACAACGAGGGTCTCTTCTTTGGTAGCTCCGAAGCGCTTTAGGCCGGTCAAGTATGGTTCCGGGTGCGGCTTGGTACGCTCGTAGTCTTCGCGAACAAGGATGAATTCCATGAATTGTCTAATTTGGCGCTTTTCATGAATAAGTTGAAAATCTGCACGTTTTGCAGTCGTCACGATGGCCATGCGGACGTACTTTGACAGTTCGGCTAGAGTTTCAACAACGCCTTCAATCTCTATGGCTTCTGTTCTTAGATATTCCTGATAATAGACATTCCGGACCTCGCGCTGCTTGCTGATGGTCTGTTCATCAATACCTGCCGCCCTGGCTTGGGACCAAGTGCCCAATGACTGGGTCATGTCGCGGAGGTATTGATCATTATCCAAGGTAAATCCAATGTCAGCCAAAGCGCGTTCCCCCGCTTTGTAATACCAGAATTCAGTATCGACCAGAACACCATCATGATCGAAGAGTATGTACTTTTTCATTGTTTCGTTCTCCTTTGTCAGCTGTGGCGACCCTGCGTGTCATCACGCGCCGTTGATTACCCATAAGTAGACGAGCCACTGATAATTTTACTCGAGATCCTTCAAGAGTAATTTTCACTTTTATCCTGTTGGTCCCCTTGTAGTTCTTGCCGTTCACCATTAATAAAGACACCATTTTTTTCAGAAGCATAAGTCATCGAACTACCCAATAAACAACTTAGTGCAACAACCGCTAATAACTTAGACCTTTTCATACTTTTCTTCCTCTCACAATCTAATAAATCTCGTTGCCAATCCGCCGTATACAACGAGTTTGTTGCACCCATTACTTCAATGAAAAACGGCAACCGATTATATGTCGGCTGCCGTCTTTTCCTCATCTGACTTTACGACAATGACTGCAAACTCCGTTCGGTACCAACTTACGTCCATCTTGCCTGCCTTGTCCGTCGAACGGAAGCTGATGGCAACCTTCCCGTCCGTTATCTCTCGGAATCGGCGGCGTCGGCCTTATCGATAATCTTCATTTCTGACAATCCGACATTAAGACCGCTTCCACCGGACACTTGGAATTTCACCCAAGTGATATTCTTACTCGGGAAAGTCACGGAATAAGCGCTGCCGTCGTTCGGTATGCCTGTAACGGTCAACGTACTTCCATCGCTGAACGTGAGCGTTCCGCCAGGTGCCCAGTCCAAATTATTCGTTCTGTCGAAGAAGGTGATTTTGTTGACCGTCTGACTGCCGCTCCAGTCCAGTTGCAGCCATGGATTCAGTTCTCCCAGCGAGGCCCATTCGCCGCTGTCGTGAACGCCGGTGATTCCATCTATGGCTTTGGATGCCGCATAGTCGCTGTTAAAGTCGGACGATGCCGTCGCCGTTGCCGTTTTTGCGAGATTGTTAATGACCGAAATGTTGCTCGTAGCCTCATGGTTCCCATCTGCCGCCGTTACGGTAATGACCGCGCTGCCTGCAGCGATGCTCCGGACGACGCCGTTCACGACCGTTGCGACGCTAGGGTTGCTGGAACTCCAGGTTATATTTTGATTCGTCGCGTTGCTCGGCGTAATCGTGGACGTCAAGTCCATGTCCGTATTGATATCCATTTCAGCCGAACTTGGGCTTAGGCTTATGCCCGCTACCGGGAGGACCGGCGAATCAGTCGTAAACACTTCCATCTCCGAAAGTCCGCCATTAAGTCCCGTACCTCCGACGGCCTGAAATTTTACCCACGTAACATTTTTGGAAGCGAAAAATATCACTTTTCCTCCATTATCCTGCGGTATGCCATTAATCCCTGTGATGCTTGTGCCATCGCTGAAGGTCAGCGTACCGCCATTTACATTATCTGTCGTATTGGCCCGATCATAGATCACAATGCGGTTGATCTTGACGGCGGCTGGCCATGCGAGCTGCATCCATGGGTTTTGCTCATTCAAGGATGCCCATTCGCCGGTATCCCCTACCAGACCATCCGTCACCGCCGTAGCCGGGTAGCGGGCACTTAATTGAGAAGATACTGTCACTGCAGCATGAGGAGCAATGTTTCCCGGCGTTTGCCAGCCTTTAGCCGTTGCAGCGTTGACTGCACTACTCGAGGCCGAGAGGTTTCCCGCTTGATCATACGCCTTAACGGTAAACGTATAGGTCGTGCCGGGCAATACGGTTATATCCAGATAACTGTTTAGTGTTGCTAGAACATCCGCGATCTGGAAGCCATCCCGATATACTTTATACCCTTTAACCATAAGATTGTCCGTTGATGGAGCCCAGGATATGGACACCCTGTTTCCAAACGCGTAATCAATGCTCAGATTTGAAGGCGCCGTAGGGGCAGGAGTATCACGGTTCGTTCCGCTAGTTGCAGTCGCAGCGGCGGATGGCGTCCCCTTCAGCCCTCCCCGGACGGCTCGAACCTTATAGTAATACGCTTGGGTCAGCCCATTGACGACTTGTTTGTCATAGAAACGATTCACCGATGTCGTTCCCATGTAATTGCCTGAACCCGGCTTGAAGTTTCGGTTTGTGCTTCTAAAGACTTCGTAGGCGGCAAGTTTGTTATCGGTTAGATCCGTCCACGACACGAGCGTACCCGAGGCATCCTTCGTTGCCGTAACCCCTGTAACCTGGGCAGGAGCCGTACCGTACTTGAGCCGGATTGTATGATAACCGTAACCATTGATCTTAAAAGTCACTTTACCGCCAGTAAGCGGCATCGCGGCCCTGTCATTTTCCAGAAGGTCGGTTTTCGTGACAGAGGATGGGTTGAAATAGGACAGGTCGACGGTTACTGTCGTATCCACTCCCGTGGTTTCATTGAACCGGAGAATCGTCCCCTCTCCGTTGGCTTCGGCGGGTTTGGCTGTCGTCATAACGACATTGTCGGCGCTGACTTTTACAAATTGGCCTTTTGTTCCGTTGAATCCAGCCCCGGCCTGTGCGCCGGTGATGACTTTCGCTTGCAGCGGGGTCGTCGATTGCCAGCCATATTTATCCGCTCTGCCTGCTTGCCAGTTCTTCCCTGCGTGAGACATTAGCGTATACTTGAAGGTTGTCGGACCCGGTTGCGATTGAATGAAATTGGTACTCCATTTGTTACCGTAAACATAGCTGAATATCCAAGGTTTCGGCGTATTGTAATCGACATCGTACAAGCCCGATCTTCTGCTGCCATACTCCACAACCGGCGCGGATTGCGGGAATAGCGTAATCCCGTAATTGCCTGACGGATTAGAAGCATCGATCCATCTGTGGACGGTGCGATAATCCGTGCTCGAAGCATAGTACTGTTCATTCTTCGGATTGTTAATATTAGGATCCACATACGGCCTGAAATCGCCTGACGGCATCTCGGAACGCAGCGTGAAATTGGGCACGTTCAACGGGAAGGTAAAGAAACCTTCTTCGTCCTCGGTAACTCTATACGACCCTGGCGCATCAATCTTATTCACGACATTGACGATATCGATTTTAGGCAAAGAATCATATAGGATGACGTTTCGTTGGATCCCGGCTGTCCCATCGCTAAAGCCGTTGGAAGTCATCTGTCCTTGCATGGCACCAACATCAATCGAAACGGAAGCTCCGTAGACCGTGCTTTCCGATTTGAGGGCGTTGAAGTCGAGAACGCTCTTATCGTATACGAATTCATTCATTTTGTAGGGCGATGTACGGTCCACCATTTCGACATTTCCATGCTGCTTGTCGATAATGCTTGAGATTTCCCCTTGTTCGCCAAAAGCAACCTTGAAAAACCGGTTTTCCAGCGTATGATCGCTTTTCTTTAAGGTCGACGGAAATGTAGGTTCATTCGCTCTTGCCGTTACCCGAAAAGCCTTATAACCAAGACCGGGCACGTTCGGCGCAACGAACTCTACGGTCCCATCGCTTAATTTGTCATATTTCAATTGCGTTGACGTTTCGATATCCGTGATATCAAAGTGCGCGGGCAGATCGGAGAGCCTGACTTTGACCAGATCCGATCTCGTCCAAGACAACGAATTGAAGACCGAAATGGTCTTGCCTGTCGTAGGTATTAGCGTGCTTAAACTGGCCAAGGAATCCTTTATGATACTGTCCGAGAGGTTTTTGGCCGTTATGGCATTATTTCTTTTCCAAATGTGAGTATCATCAACCGCGGAGTCCGAGCTTCCGAATGTATGCTCGTCGTATAAATTCAAGTTATTATAGGCGTTCCACACGTTTTGGTAAGGATATCTGAAATTCGTGCTTGCCTGATTGGCGAACGTCGCGAACGTTTCCGCTGCCGGCACATTGTCTTGCGCATCCTTTTGGACGCTTTCACTGTAAGCATCCGAAGGGATGCCGTAGTTCCAATAGTTTTCATAATTTCCTTTAAAAACAGGGATAGACGGACTGAAGTTAGCATCGACATATTGGTAAAAATCTTTCACATTGGAATCAACGAACTTCGGATAAGCATAGGGTCTCCCTGCTGAATCTACCCTGGCATTCATATCTTTGATCCGATCTTTTACCGATGACAGGAGCGGGCCGTTATCCAACCATGGTGTGTTTTTCTCCAACACCGCATCTCCGACATATGTCGATGACTGAAAAACATTCATTAACGTATCGCTTACGGCCTGGGTCGTATCGGCGATCGTAGTTGGCGTTGCATTATTCACTCCGGTACCTAGAAATTTCATTTGATTCTGATTATACAAAGCGCCTTGGTATATGAGAACTTTGTTATTCGGTTTCCTGCCTTGGGCATAAAAAATGCGGGGGTACTCCTCAAGCATGACTTTCGGCGTACCGGCATAAATGTTGAAGCCTAAGAACATATATTTAATTCCCATGTCTGCCATGACGTCGACATTGGACCACGAGAAACTCGGATTATCATCCATGATCGCCACGCCGCTTGACTTCGTCCCGAGCTTGTCCGTCAAGTGTCTTTCGGAAAAGTAATAATATCGGATGAGCTCCTCCGTGCTCATGGCCTCGAAGGACGTGTTCACATAGCTTGACGGATATTGAAGTCTGTCATTATTGATATTCGTCTTAAGGGTTTCGATTTGGTCGGCATTTCTGCTGTTTAACGATCCATAAAGCCTTATTGATTGCTCCATCGGGTACCTGAACCGATCATTCTCCGCCCAACCGTCCGTCTGTGCGATATACGTATTCGCAGCGTCTGTTTCTTGCGGCCATGTCGAATTGATCAATGTCTCGGGATAATCCGTATATCCGATATCCGTGTGGGAATCATGGGCTACGTATACTGTCCAGTGGCGTATTTTTTTCTGAGACACCGTTGTCGATTCGCGGGCAGTATCTGATCCGGAGGCATTGTCGTACACCTCGAAGGTTACGCTATCGCCGTCATTAATAAGCTCAACGACGTGCACTCTCACGGTATTGGAGCCGTTGTTGAGGGTACCAATCGGTTCCATGTACGGGGTATGACCGGCGGCAGTGATTTTGACCCACGCGCTGTAAGCGGGGTCCGAATTCATAATCGTCAGCTTGGTTTCTGATTTATACGTACCGGATTCATTGATAATATACGGGGTTTGCGAGACTGTAATCGTGGACGCAGCCTGAACCTTTTTCAAATCAGAAAGGCTAACACTAGAAAAAATAACAGCAAAGATTAAGAAATGGAGCGATACTTTTTTCACTACCTTACCCGCCTCCTAATGGAAGATTTCGGTTTGTGCGGTTCGTGAACCAAACGTGCTGTTGCCGTCAGCTTGATAAAGCTCCGAAACACCTCCCGATAATCAATGGATATAACTTCCAAGCCGAGTATATCCTGTTATGCAGGATAAGGGTAGCACGCACTTTGTTCTTACATAGTGCCTAAAAGTATACTAAGCGCTATAATGAGGGCGGAGGTGTTGTCATGGGTCACCTGTGCGAGAAAACGTTCAACTGCGAGAAAGAGCTGACGCTGTCTATCATCGGAGGCAAATGGAAAACGCTCATTCTCTGGCATCTCGGCAAAGAAGGCACCAAACGGTTCGGCGAGTTGAAGGCGCTGATCCCCGAGATTACGCAGCGCATGCTTGTCAGCCAGCTTCGGGAACTGGAGGACGATCTCATCGTACACCGCGCGGTCTATCCCGTCGTACCGCCCAAAGTGGAATACTCCTTGACGGAGCTCGGTGCGAGCCTGATGCCGATTCTCGAGGCCATGTACAACTGGGGTAAGCACTATATGGAAACCGTCGCCAAGGATAAAGTCAAGATTAAAGGACAATTCTCGTTGTAATTCCCGGCTCTTTCGCTCCCTGCCGGGAAGTCGAAGGGCTTTTTCTTTTGCTCGGGAACAGTCTCGGATTGGCTCCCGCACTCGTATTTCCGCTAAATCTCAAAAAAAAGGCTGTCGCATCGTGAACTGTGACCCGTAAGAGGGACACTTTGAAAAAAGTGCCCCTCTTGCGGGTCATTTGTGTTTTAACAGAACGAATAGAAACTAAGCGAGGTAAGAAAGAGGGGTAAATCTAGAGGCGCTGTATTTTCCCGCACTTATTTCAGAAATTTCGAGAACAGTTGGCTGATTCGGTGTGCGAAATCGTCAAGACTAAGGTTCGCCTGATCCAGTCTGCCGTATCCGTTCTTGATAACATCAAGCAGCCAGGCCGGAACTTTCTTGCCTTCAAAGCCCGAATAACAGACGCGGTACGCCCATACCAGGTGCTCCCAGCGCTTGTCGTCACCCTCCACTGCATATTCGGATACGTCCAGCACTTTACCGCGCCCGTTCTGCAGGATCACATTTTTCAAGTGAATGTCGCGCGGATTCAAGCCACGGCGGCGCACTTCCGCGCGGGCCGCCTCCACATCCAGAATAACTTGCTCCGGTACCGGAATGCCCTGCAGCAGACAATCCTGCAGCGTGACGCCCGGTTCATGGCTGATTACCAGGTAGTTTCGGCCCTCCCCGTAATAGCGGGGAAAATAGCGAATCCCTTCAAGCCGTTCGTATACACGCCTCTCGGTCGCTTTCTTCCCAAGCGCCAGATCCGAGTACACTTTATATGCAAACCCCGGGACAGGCTCATACGTGAACACTGCCGCATCCGTCCCTACCCCAATGCAGTGAAGGCCTTCCGAATAACCGGAAATGACAACCATATCATTCCGCTTGCTTCCGGTCACCGTCATACATTGGAGCGGTTCATCCGCCATCATCCAATTCGGACTCATCTTAAGGATTACCCCCTTGAATATATGCAGCGGTTGAAGGTCATCGTCCATTTTGGGCGTATGCTTTCGAAACCACTCGTCTTTGATTTCGTAAAGTGTAAGAAGAAACGGCTTCGCCGTCCTCTGGCGGCATCGTAAGAAACGATTTACGCCGTCCTTTGACTGCCGAAGCAAGTTTCCTCACTTCAAGAAGATATAGGCAAAGTAGAGAGAAGCTTATACTTTGCTATATTTCACAAAAACCAAAGGAGGAATGAGAAATGCTCAGGCGTTTGCTTCGTAAAATCTTTGGTTCCGTTCAGCATTCCAGACACAACCAACACTATAACGGCAGCAGTGGAACGAACCGCCATGGCGGCCGCTCCTACTCATCCGGCCAACATGCTGGTTACGGACACAAAAATCAAGGTCAAGACTATTACAAAAACAGATATAAAAGATCCAGTTCCTGATGCAAAGCCGCGCTAAGCGGCTTTTTTCCTTTGGGAATGTATAAGTTTCACGGCGACGAGGCCGTTTCCTCATGTATCATCGGCAGCTCATCCAATTCCCGTACAAATGCTTGTGCATCCGCATAGGGCTGATCGATTTGGAGCAGCTTACGGATCATCCGCTTCGTCTTTGCCGATATGCTGAGCTCCTCCTCCCATCCGGCCGCAGAATCCGCGTCCGGTTCGTCCGGTTCATAGGCGGAATACAGCATAAAAAGCAAAAAATGGCCAATGGCGTACAGATCGCTCGTCACGTCAGCGGTCCTTCTCAGCCTTGTTTCCTCATCCGCTCCAGTCTCCACGCGGGACGGTTCCGACAAGCTCGAGGCCAGACCGAAATCAATGAGGCGGATCTGTTCTCCCTGCAGCATGACGTTGGGAATCCGGATGTCCAGATGAACAATTCCTTTCCCGTGAAGGAAGCACACAATATCCATCAATCTGCGAATGAAGGCAAGCGCCTCGCTTTCCCGGAAGACCGCTCCCTTCTCAAAAATCAAATCTTCCACAGTCCGTCCCTTCACGTATTCGGTCACCATGTACAGACGCCTGTTATGGACGAATGATGACAGGCAGCCCGGAATGGCCGGATGCCTCAGCTGACCCATAATCTCAATCTCGCGGCGCAGGAGCTCCCGGCCCAATTGCCCCTTGCTTGGTCGGGCTTGCTTGACAGCAATCTCCTCACCCGATTCCACATCTTGACACAAGTAGGTCAACCCGTAGCTTCCCATCCCGAGAAAACGGCAAATCCGATATTTGCCTCCGTGAAGCAGCTTCCCTGCCCATTTCGGACGGTCGATCCAAGCTTCATAGAAGCCCTTAAAGGTTCCCAACACGTTTGCCGTGCCTCCTTCACACAAAGCAATACGTAGCGGCGGAACGCAGGTTGCGGATAGAAGTACAACAAGCCGAATTTCCCCTGTAACAGGAAAATTCAGCTGCAGGTCCATTCCGGTCAGCGGCGGCACTGTTTGACGCATCATCGATAGATCGCCGCAAATGACGAACAGGGAAAGATCCTCGGGAATGCGGAGGCCCAAATCCTTAACCGCCTTCATGGCGTTGAAGGCCGCTCTGTCGTCGTCCGCAATGATCGCCGTCGCCTTCTCTCCGCTCTCCCGCAATCGATACCCGGCATTGGTACTAAGATTGCGGCAACAATTTTAGCTGAAATCGGGGAAATCGATCGGTTTGATCACGCGAAGAAACTGGTGGCTTTTGCCGGTATTGATCCAAGTGTTTTTTCTTCTGGCAAGTGTACAGCAACAATAAATAAATCACGAAGCATGGCTCCAGGAAGCTTCTGCCAACAAGTTTTGGATGCCTTGTAGTGTCTCGCGCTTTTGCTTGGAACGATGCCTGAAATGCGACAAGAAGTTGTATCCTTAAAAATTAAAAAACCGCGTAATTCGCGGCTTCTTATGCCTATATGTTCTTGTCCTCTGACATTTAAAGATTTAGGTTATTAGGCTGTCTCCGACGTATCCATTGCGTCCGGACCATCAACGATATCGATTACGCCGACAGCAACTATTGATACTGCAGCAGCTCTACCAAGATTCTTGACACCATCTTTAATCAACTGCTTATCGTTCTCCTTAATGCCTGTCACAACATCTTTTCCGCTAGCGACCACGTATTCGATTCCTTGACCAGCACCTCTGACAGTAGTATTGACCGCATCTCCAAGATCATCGAATCCTGTCTTCGCCTGCTGCTTATCCGCCGTTATTAAACCGGCGCCTACATCCCATACACCGCTCGCTGCTTGGCCTGCTAGTTCACCTGTCTTTGCCGTCACTCTTTCCACGTCATTACCGATCTCTTTAATGTAATCGCTACGAACAAGTTCCCCGGCAACACGCACAGTACCTCCAAGTACTCGGCCTGTGAAATCGCCCGCCAGCTTTCCAATGCCTTTCAGCAAATCCATCAGAACACCTCCGTATCTTAATTTATTCTATATAACGATTATTGACGCACTTCGTTTCTAAATTAGGGCTACAAATTGTCACCCGACATCTGATCACTTGCTTAAGGGCTAGTTTTGTTCCGTCTCTGGACAATGCGATCTCATGCAACGCACGGTCGTTTTACTTACGACAGGCGTCTGCGCAATCTCTCGTCCCGCAGCCAGAACGCGCCCCAAAACAAAATCGCGACGTAGACCGGAAAGAGAATATTCGTAAAAAGCGGGGCATCCACTCTAATTTGAGCCGCCACCGCTCCGCCCAGATATCCTGTCAACAACAGCCCGCCAATGAACGATGTACGAGGAATGCCGCATAGTAGGGCCGAAATCAATCCCAAAATGCCCATTGCCGTCATATGCCGCTCCGTAAACCCGAGCGCCAGCGTACCTTCTACAGCGGAATTTAGCCCGGCGATTTTCCCGATTCCATCGAATAGCATGAACAAAATGACAATCCAGTTCATGATCCTTGCCGTCCATAACCGGCCGCCGGATACATCTGTCTCTAAGTTCAACTGTTTTTCCCGTTCGATATTCATCATCATTTATCCTCCTCATGGATGACGGGCGCCTACATGGCCAAATCGTTCCACCCGTTTTAAAATCGCTTACACCTATACAACGAATAAGAAATGCCGCGATCGACAGTCAGAACGACGGATGTAAAAAAATCGGTTCTCGAGTCGGTACTTCTCCTCCGTTTCCCTTCGAATGCGGCATACCGGTTTCGCGGAATCGATCGCAATCTCCTGCCGAGCGGCTTTGGGTTTTCATCCTGTCAGGCATGCGAAAACGGCAGCGACGATGTTGGCTGCCGTTTCTATATGCTGATTCAACTAACGTTCTCCGTAAAAGCAGGTATAATTTTAGCATGCAGGATGTGCTCTGTTGGGATGGGATTAAATCCGCATTGTGTCGGGGCGCCAGTTCATAACTGCGGAACGGATGGTTGAAGGACTCATTCCTTCGGTCGCCGCCCGTTCGCACAGGGCTGGAAATTCATCATCGCCGGCGTAACGCAAGGCGATAATCTGGGATATCGAAATTCGCTGGTCCAGCGATCGTCCGGTCAGCCGGTAATGACGGAAGTTCTCCTCAATCCGAATCAATCGGTCTTGCGTCTTCGTCGCGTATCGCCGGATGCATGCAACCGCGAAGACAAGACATATCGCTAGTATGAAAAGAAGCCAATCTAAGCTTGATAGTTCCCTCTGGCCCAGGCCTCGGAAAAGCTCTATGGTCGAAAATACGAGCACGACAATCGCCAGCGGAGCTGCCACAAAGTGGTAGGACCAGTCCCAACGCCGAAATCCGATTCTGTTCTCTTTGTACCCTTGTGTCTCCGTGCTCGGAGTAACAATATTTTTTACGTCCTCCATCATAGCTAATCGTCTCCCTTTTTAGATTTTCCATCATTTGTTTATATGCCATCCATACCCATAACCTGTCTTCAATTGGGCAATTAGTCAACTATTTTTTTGATATTGTTTGCCACATTATTCTGCCTGAACGCAGCAAGAGAAGAAGCCAGGGGGCGACCTCTGGCTTCTTCTATACATTCCTTCGTGTTCCTTATTGTCGGTGCGTATAAATTCGATACAAGATCGTCGCTGCTTCTGCGCGAGTCAGGCTGCCCTTCGGATTCAAGGTGTTGTCCCCGTTTCCTTGAACTAAACCGACGCTAAGCAGATAGGCCAAACCATCTCTTGCATAGGATGCTATCTTCGCGCCGTCCTTGAATTCGTCGATTGACTTGGACGACACTTGCGGCAGCTTGCTCGGCTTTTGATCAAGCGCACGCTTAATGATTACGGCCATATCTTCTCTGCTGATCTCCGTATCGGGCAAGAACGCATTCCCGCCAACGCCTTCAACAATGCCAAGCGCGCGGCCGATTCCAAGCTCTTGGTAATAGGGCGAGCTTGTCGGAACATCGGCAAAGCTGTCCGTGAATGCAGCATCCAGCTCAAGAAGTCTGATCAATTGGGCGAGGAATTCCCCTCTGCTGATTGCAGCCTTCGGATTGAAGGTCGTTGCCGACGCACCCTCGACTATGCCTCTAGCGGCCAACGCTTCGATTTCCTTGGCTGCCCACGCTGCTCGACCCAAGTCGCTGAATTTTGGCGCTGCATATACGACGGCATACTGGCTAAAGTGCGACGTTTGGAACACAAGTCGACCCGTTGCGCTGTCATATCTGCCGTTAGCAACAGGCGTTACGTCGCCTTGACCGTCTACGTACCAGACAACAAGCTGATCGAGATTTTGCTTCTCCGATGCTGTCGGCGTATACGGTACGCTGACTGTAACCGGCGCTTCGCTATTGCTCCAAGCTACTACCTTGTTGTCCATCAAGATCGACAGATCCAATACCGGATGATTGCCAATCTCATCGATAAGCGGTTGACTCCATCCGCTCTTATCCGCTTGGCGAACAACGATGGTTACGGTCTGTCCGGCGCCCTGCAATAGCGCTTCGTCCAGCATCGCGCTCGACACGACAACGGAGCCTAACGGAGTTTCGATAACGATCGATCTGCCGGAGTCCTCCTTGAACCATGAGGTCGGAAGCCCTAATGCATAGCCTTTCGCATGCTCAATCTCGGATACAATCACTTTAATCCGCGCAGACTTGTCAGCCGCCAGTCCAAATGCATGGTCGATCTCGTTTTGAGACAACGTGGTTTGCGCAAGATTGGACGAGTTATTCAACGTTGGCGTCGAGCTCACCGTTACGTTTCCGTTGCTATCCACATCCGTTTTCGTAGATGGCGGTACATAAACGCTCCCTGGATTGCTCGGCGTTACCGGCACGGCATCATACTTCGCCGTAACGGTCATATCCGACGTCACATTCGTGAAGTCGACGCTCCATCCTACGAACGTGTACCCTGTCCGTGCCGGCTGCGACGGCGCGGTTGCATGTTCCCCGCGCTTCACCGTTTCCGTCTTCAGGACCGTTCCATCCCAGTCCTTGAATGTGACGGTATAAGCCGCGGGGGCGATCGCATCGATACGGTTTAGCAGCTCCGTCTTCGCCTCGCCGTCTGCCATTATCGTGACAAAGTTGCGAGCCATCGCGATATCCGCAGCGGACTCGGACGCGACCGCCTTTGCAACGGCAGCTCTTGCCGAGGTTTCAAGCCGTTCATTGTATTCGCCTGCGCCAAACAGAACCAAATCCGTAAATAAAGTCGAATTCTTTAATTGTCCGCTTTCCACTTCAAAGGTGGTTCTGCCGCCGTCGGATTGACTCGAGCCGTCAGATTCGTTGAACATGACGGATACGCCGATTCTTCCGTTCGCGAGCTTCGATGCAGGATCTTTCAGCAGCGTGTCAAACGGAATTTTCAAATCGTAAATCGTCGTTTTTGACGCTTCGTCTCTCGTAATATCGGCCGCGATATCCGTGATCGGGGCCGCCGGCGCATTGGCGCCCGATGGACGCGTCCAAGCATAGGTAATCACGTCGTTGTCGTTGTTGAGCGTGAATCCGAGCTCATTGCGCGTATTGCTGTCGGATGCAGGATTGTTTAAATCAATACCCAACTGCAAGTTATCTTCTTTCCAGATGTTGCCGCCGTTTTGGCTATTGAAGTGCACGTCATCCGTCACGACAATGTACGCGTATAAATTGCCGTCGTCCCAAGCGAAATGCGATTCAGCGCTGAGGTCTTGCGGCCCATCCCAAGATCCCATCGTCACGTAACCTTTGGAATCCATCGCAAACGCCGGCGTTGCAGCGCTTTTCGCCGGATTTTCCGAACCGGCAGCGCTTGCCTTCTCTGCATAAGCTTCATCCAAATTAGCCGTATACGTATAGACATGGCCATCGTCAAGACGAAGCTCGAAGGTGATCAAGCCTGCAACATAATCCGGTACATCCACGGTTACGGATTCGCCTGCCGCAAGCGAGTCGAACTTGATCGGCGTAAACCCTTCGGCATAAGACGTCGGAGCAACGAGTGTCAGCATCCCTGGAGCGGAAGCTTTTCCTCCGACATTATACTTAAAGCCGAATTGCTTCTTCGCACCTTCTTGGACAAGACCGAATACGAACGGTTCCGCCAATAAATCCGAGCCGTAAATGCCGTACGGGTTGCCGGCCGGGGTGCTGTTCCTCAATCCGGATGCGTAATAATTGTTGCTAAGTTCGATCGACGTGCCGGTCTCGCGCAGCAGGGCATACACATTATTGTTCTGGCCGTTCTTTGTCGGCTGGAAGTAAGAAGAGTATACATGCGCTTTACCGCCGAATACGTCGATACCCGGATTGTTGCCGGGCAGCTGAGTGAAGTTGGCTTGCTGGAACCGAACGATTCCGTTATTGACTAACGCTCCTGCAAGGCTCGGGCTTCCCCAGAACGCGCTGTTGTAAAGGACAAGTTCGGCGTTGGGGTCGATTTTCGCGGTATTCGGGACATCGCCCATTTTGACATACGCTCTTTCCGGCTCCGTCGCGATGTTCGTGTTCACCAATTCCGAGTTGATCGCGATGATTTTGGTGTTCTCGTCCGCGTCTTCTACATACAACGAGTACGCGCATCCGTCCGAGCCATGACCGATAATCGTCAATTTTCCCGGATAGGCGAATTCGCCGTTCCCGAGGTCTCTCTTCAGGAAGTGTATGCCGTAGACCGATCCGTACACGAAGTTGTTGAAGATCGTCTCGTCTTCCACGTCCGAGAACTTGAGCGCGCTAAGGTAGCGTTGCACGAATCCGTACACATCGCCGGAAGGCGCCGTATACCCTTGACCTCCTGGAAGTCTCAGGGAGTAATGCGGATTAAGCTGCATATTTCGGATGAATCCGCCCTCCGAGCCTCCTCCGACCCAGATGCCGGCTCTCAAGAGCGTACCGCCTAAATAATCCACATAGTGACCGTCGGTTTTATAAGAAGCAAGGTCGATGCCTTTATCCCCGATCGGGATCGTTAAGTTGATTGCATAAACGCCTGCACCCTGTCCCTGCACCAAAAACGGCGTTTTCAGCGTTTGATCGGGGTTATCAAGGTTAACGCTGGTTATATTCGCTTGCGTAATGTTAAGTCCTCTTAGACCTGCGTGTGCCTTAAGCTGGATCAGAGAGGCACCGTTTTCTCCCTGGTCGCCGCCGGCGTAGGTGGTGAATATCGCCGTGCCGCCGCCTGCCGTATGGTGCTGTACATCCCATGTTCCTCGGAGTTCGACGCTCTCGGGAACGATGATTGGATGATCCAGTCGATACCTTCCCCCCGGTAGATATACCGTGCCGCCGCCGTGATTGGCCTTCACATAGTCAAGCGCGTCCTGCAATTGGGCGGAAATGTCCACGGTCGGCGCGTCGGCTGTCAACGAGCGCGGAAGGTCGAGTCTCAGTACTGCGTTCGATGCCGGTCTAGGTTGTACGTCGATATTCGTTTTGACGTCCTTCGGAATCGGTTCGAATAGATACCCCGCATCATTCACGATCTGTACCGTGGTTTTATTGCTGTCAGCCTTGACGTCAAGTTTAAGGTTATTGATGTGATCGGCAAGGTCAGCGCTCTTGATGTTCAGGTTATAGCCGGAATTTACCGATTTGAACGTTCCGAAATCAGCGCCTAGGGTTGCATGTTTGTCAGCCTGCTTGAAGTTGCTCTGGCTGATTAATGCATTGCCTCGGTTAAGGAAATTCAGCGCGTACTCGCCGGATTCGTCGAACGTGCTGTCCTCGAAGGATATGACGCCGCCTCTGGCGTTGCTTACGATCGGACCTTTGAATTCAACGCCGTTGAATTGAACGGAAGTTTCGAACCGCTCGTTGAAATAGACGGCTGTGTCGCCTCCGAATTCCGAGTTCGAGATCAACAGGCCAAAACCGTTGGCGTTGTCAATATAGAGACCCGTTTGACTGTCTTCGATGTTCAATCCGTAGAATTGCGCATTCGGAGATTCGTCGCCGCCCGGTTCTCTTCCGACCCACATCCCCGTCTTATACCCGGAAATGTTCAGCCCCGATACGTATTCCCAGTCTGAACGGTGCATCATGAATCCGATCGCGTTCGCTCTGGTGTACGCTCTCGTGTCCGCTAGGGACGGTGCGCCTTCAAGTCCGGAATTCGCCCAGTATTTCGGGTCGATGTCAACGTTCTCGATCCGTCCGATGTCCGTGCAGGTGTGAACCACGATGCCCTTGTAGAGCGCCGTTATCTTGCTGTTCAGCACGTAATGCATTTCGCTCGGCAGGGAGATGAAGCCTCCCCAAGCGTTTACGAGCGTAACGTTATCGAGCGTTGCGCTGTTTCCTGTTCGCTGGAAGAACGTCCACGGATACGGAATGCCCTTGATGGTCTCCGTTTCCCCCGTCTTCTGACCGTCTTCGTCCCTCACTTCAACCTCGGTTTCGGCAGTCAGATCCTGCTCGGGATACCAGACGGAAAGGTTGGATACGCCCGTGCCCTGCTCCATGTCGACGAATCGATCGGACACGTTGGCTACTTTTTTGCCGCCCGTCTGATTTTCTCTCTCATCGGAGTCCACATACGTGTCATAATTGGCGCTGCCCTTGCCGGCGTATACGGCGAGAATGGTTCCGTCGGTTTTACCGTCGTAACCGGCCGCATCCGGGTTATCCCATTCGCCGCGGAGCTGTACGCCTGCCCGCAAATTCAAAACTTGTTTATATTCGTAGGTCGTATTGCCGGTCGAGCTCTTAACGCTTACGGTGCCGGTGGTTTCCGTACGGAACGCATAGGTGCCCGCCGGAATATAGACGACGCCTCCGCCGTCATTGTACGCCGCGTTAATCGCCGCTTGGAAAGCCTCTCTGTTATCGAATTGATCCAAGCCTTCCGCCTTGGCCATCTCTTCTGATTTCGCGCCGTAAGCGAGTACGTTAAAGTCGGAGATCGCCCAATCCTTCGCGTCGTTTACCTGTGCGATTGCCGTTCTCATGTAGCTTTCGTAAGCGTATCTGTCCGGAACGGTCAACGCAAAGGTTTTCGTCTGGGTGACAGGAGCGGCAACCGGGCCTCTTTTGACCGTTGCCGTAAGCGTTACGGGACCTCCGTCGTCCGGACGGTTGGTCGGGATCACGCCTGCGGCGGTAATGAGGGCCGCGTTGGATGTCGTCCATGCAATGTCCGTCATATTCTCGCCCATCGACGGAAGAACTAAGTTCGTCGCTACATTTTCCGTAGAAGCATTGACGCCTTTGATCAAATCCCATGTCAGTTTGGCAATCATGTTATTTACTGCATCCTCGTCGGTTCCGGCACCTGTTCCGCGAACGACGATCGGAAATGTTTTCACGACAGGTGCAGCCGCAGCTTTGCTTATTGTCGCCGTCAGGGTCGCGGTCGTGTTGGCTGCCGGACGCACGACTGCGCCGGTGTCGTGATCGATGACCGCGTCATTGGAAGATGTCCACGCGATGCTGGTTCCCGTCGAACCTGTCTTCGCAAGCGTCAAGTCTGTTTCAACCAGATCTTGTCTGGTATTCGCGCCTTTGATCGCGTCCCAAGTCAGTGCGTCCGAAGCAAGCTGAACGGCTTCTGCATCCGTTGGAGGGACTTCAGTAATTCGTATGCTCTTAATAATGGCTCCGGCTGTAGCGAAACGGAAGTGCGCGCCTTGATTTTGTAAGCCGATCGCAAAATTAGCTCCGTTCAGCACAACTTTTGAAGTCACCCAATTGTTGCCGCTCCCCGTTGCCGGGATGCTCGCCGATCGATACGCATCATATCCGGAAAAGCTGCCGGGATAGATCGTGTTATAGTGCAATGCAATACCGCCGGTTGCGCTGGGTCTCCAGTATTCGACCGCTAATTCGACCTTGTTGACTTGCTTAAGTCGAGGGTCGTTTACAATGACGTACATGAAGTCGCCAACCTTCACGGCGCCGGTACCGTTCTGCGTCACTCTTTGCACCGGGCTGCTGTCGCCGCTCAGGCTAATGTCCAGACCGTCGCCTTTCAGTTTCGAATTGTCGCCGGATAGCGTAAATGTGGCAGGATCGTTGAAGTCGATGAACACTTCGGCAAGCTCATTTGATGAATTGGCCACTGTCAAACTGAAAGGTACTTGAACAGGCGTTCCGCTGCCTTTGGTTATGGTCGCCGTAAGCGTTACGGATATGTCCTCGTCAGGGTCGCGAGTCACGCTGCCCGTTGCAGGATCGATGATGCCTGTCGGTGCAGCCGACCATGCGATAGCCGTATCGTGCGCCCCCGTTGTCGGAAGAGCCAATGCCGTCCTGACTTCGGATTGATTCGTATTGGCATTCTTGATTGTATCCCATGTCAGACTGGCTGCTGCGTCCGCAATGGCTTGGGTATCGGTGAGATGCTCCGATTTGACTCTTGTATGCGTTCCTGCGAACGGATATTGCGAATTTTGAGCCGTGCGCGCGAAAGTATAATAGGTGCTGCCTTCAGGTTTTGTAAACGTCGCAGAATAAACGCCCGCATCAAGCGTACCCGTCGTCCAATCGCCGTCTGCAGGCGTGTTACCGGTGGTGTTGATCGCGAACTGCACAGCCTGACCGTTCGACGGCGCTGCCGACGATACCGCAATATTGTCGGTTGTCTCGACAGCTGCGGGAATCGGTCTTGGCGAATCCGCGGTGCTCTGGAAGCGCGGGTTCTTCATATAGATGTCGCCTTGGGGGACAGTCGGCCATTGCATTTGCAATCTGGCTGCCTGAACCGTGTCCAAGTTTACGGGATTGAAACCATTCGGAGAATTTGCTGCTGATAATTGTGCATATACGGTCGTCCATCCATTAGCGGTTCCATGCTCGATTTCATTCACATTCAGGTTAAGACGCGAATTGGTATCCACGTTGTTGCCGCCAGCCGCCATCGCAAGCCAGTTGTTACCATTCAATTTCAAAAGATCCTCGCTCGTAACATACATATCGAATACGAAATACTGATTCGCGTAAGCTAATAAATTTTGATTGCCGCTGCTATTGATGAAGCGGGCATCCCACATCCGTTCAGCGCCCGCGCCTATCCGTCCGGCGCCAAGCTTGAATGCCGCGTTTCCGTCCGGCGTCGTTGCGTTCGTCCCCTCGTTTGCATTAGGGAAATACGTCGCAACCTGTGCGTTGGCCTCCGCCTTCATCGCTTTTACCGTCAACGTAAAGGCTTTCGCAGCACTTGCATTGCCCTTCGTTATTGTCGCCGCGAGTAGGACGGTTTTGTCTACTCCGCTATTAAATAAACGATCTACGATTCCGCTGTTGCTGATTGCCGCATTGTCCGAAGACCATGCTACGTGAGTTGTGCCTATCGAGGTCGGAAGACTAAGCTGCGATTTTACATCATTTTCCGAAGCGTTATTCCCTTTGATGGTATCCCACGTCAGAGACGCCGCAGCCCCGTCTACCAATGTTTGCTCGTCGATAGACGTTACCGTAATTCTTGTGGAGGCACCGCTGAAGTTGTAGCTGTTGTCTGCTTTCGCGCGTGCGAATACATAGTAGGTGTCTGCTGAAGGTAATTCGGCGAATTGATACGTATATGCATCACCGTCTTGAACGCCATCCACCCAACCGGATGCGGGAGCGACCCCGTCTTCGCTTATTGCGAATTCCACGGCTTGCCCGTTAGCCGGTGCGTTCGCCGTTACTGTTTTTGTAGTCACGTCAAGTGCGGGAACCGTTGACGATGACAACTCGGTGCCTAACGCGCTTTTTTGGAAACGCGGGTTTTTGATGAGAACGTCGGTCTTAGGGACGCTGGTATCCCATTGCAGATGCATGGCCAGCCTGGTTACTTGGTCTAGCCAGGCGTCATTGAAATTCCCGGCTACGGTACTTGACGACGATAACTTCGCATAGACCGTTGCCCATGTGCCCACTGCAGCATTAGCGATTCCGCTTAAATCTAGCTGGAGACGAGAATCGGTGTTGAATTTGTCGTCGGCGGGATTACTGTTGCTTACGATGACGAGCCAGTTATTCCCTTGCATGTTTTTGAAGCTCGCATTGGGAATGTACGTCTCGAATGCGAAGTAGCCGTTTCTATAATCGGATAATTCGCCGGAAGACGCCACGCTCGGCGTGAAGAGGTTATCCCAAGGCCCCCCGTTCTTTGAGGTTCCGGTGTTCAAACTCCACGCCTTCTGTCCGTCCGGCGTATCGGCGTATGTCGCCGTATTGCCATCTGTACCTGCGTTTACGGTCAGAGGAAATACGTCAGGGGTATCCCCTCCTGCCGCACGGACTATCCTAGTCGGAGAAAGCAAAGTAAGCAGCATCGCTGTCACAAGCAAGGATGCTAATAACCGTCTTTTTATCATCTTTAACTTTCCTCCCATATCGTAATGACTCTTAGAGAAAGGGCAAGTGCATCGGAAGAGCAACGAATTACCGTAACGTTCGATCAGTCTACGTTCGCTGTCGCATCACCTCTACTACTCCATTTGTCCAACCTTGTAAAAGCGTTTCCAACCACAGTCGATAAAATGTTAGCGGTTTCATGCTCTAAGAAAAAAGTCTCCAAAGATCTTCTTTCCTAGAACAACACGCTGTATATATGGCTGACTGAACTTATTATAAGAATATTGCAAACCATTTCCTATGAGGCAGTCTTATCCTTTACAGGCAAATATTGCCTTGATTATCGTTAGCGCTGCGGATTATTGCGCTTTCGGTTCCTCCGAGACATCCCGGACAGGGTGACGAATCGTAATCTTCGTCCCTTTGCCCTCTCCGGTGTCGATTCGCAGCTTGTAGTCGTTGCCGAAGTAAATTTTAAGCCGCTCGTTCACGTTGCGCAAACCGACGCCGTGCCGCCCCGCCGTCTTCTTATCGACTGACATCATGTCCAGCTGCTGCAAGGCCGCTGCCGAAATCCCCTTGCCGTTATCCATGACCTCGATGACGATATCCTGTTCATCCACGTAGCCGGACAGAATCACCTTTCCCTTCTCGAAATTGCCGCGGATGCTGTGCTGAATCGCATTCTCCACGAGCGGCTGCAGAAGCAGCCGCATGAACGGCATCTCGAGCACCTCTTCGTCGAAAAAATACATCACCCGGAGCGGTCTCCCGATCCGGGCTTGTTCGATTTGTACGTATGCCTTCACCTGCTCGACTTCGCGTCCGACCGTCGTGATGTCCTTGCCTTGGTTCAAGCTTAGGCGCAGCAAATTACCGAGTGAGGATACCATCTCGCCGATGTCGGATCGTCCGTGATTTTCCGCCTTCCACCGGATCGACTCCAGCGTATTGTATAGAAAATGCGGATTGATCTGATGGCTGAGCACTTGGAACTCCAGCTCCTTCTTGTTGCGCTCCGCTTGCGTGGACTGCGCGATCAAGCTTTCGATTGTCCGCACGATTCGGCCAAACCCGCGATACAGCAAGCCGATCTCGTCTTTGCGGGATTGGTGCGGAATCGTCAGCTCGAAGTCGCCGTCCTCCAGCTTCCGCATCAGACGGACAAGCCTGAAGACGGGCTGCGTAAAGTGCAGCGTGATATGGATGACGAGACCGATGGAGCAAATCAAATAGACGACCAGAAACAGGAACATCACCCGGTTCATCTCCGAAACCGGATGCGTGAGCGCGCCCATCGGGGTCAAACTGACGATCGTCCACGGCTTGCTGTCCATGCGAACGAACGTCGTCAACTGGTCCTCGCCATGAATGGCTAACGTCCCCGTTCCTTCCGTTTCCGTATCGTAGAGATCCAACAGCTTCCGGGAAGGCATGGTTTGGCCCGTCCATTCATTCTGGGAAGAATCGAACAAGATCAGGCCTTGCCGGTCGACGATCAGAAACCGCTGGCCTTGCATCCGATCGGACGGGGTGAAGAACCGCCTGAGATGATCTTCGGCCAAATCCACGACCACGATGCCCCGGGGCGTACGATCGTGCAGCCCCGTAAACGTTTTGACATACGAAAGGAGTGGACTTGCGTTTCTCCGCTGATTCTCCGTCAGATGCCACGACGGCACGACGCTGTCCTTGGCTTCCCGGAACCACGCTTCCTTGCCGATTAACGGCGACTCTCCGAGCGTCCGCATATAGGTTGGATAAAGGGACGGATCGAGCGGATAGACGTGCAGCTGCATCGCATCGAATTGCATTTTTTTCTGATAGACGATACTCAGCATGTTCACCGCGAAAGCTCCTTCTTCTTGCGCGCTCCGCGGCGGGCGCGCCATCAGCTGCTGGAGCGTCTTGTTGCCGATCAGATCATTGATCTGGCCGTTTACTTGGTCCAGGTACGTCTCCACGTTAATTTTCGCCTGTTCCAAATAGCTTAACGAGAAGGTCGTATTGGCAAATTTAATCCCTTCGACCGACTTCGTGTGCGCATACGACGAGAACACGATGAACGGAAAGACCGTGATCGCCAAGAACAGCAGAATCATTTTGTTGCGCAGCGACGAGAACAGCATCAAGGAAACTTTATTCATCCGTGATGCCCAGTTGTTTCCGATACTCCTTCGGCGTGAAGCCCAATTGCTTCTTGAACACCTTCGAGAAATAAACCGGATCCTTGTAACCGACTTGATAGGAAACTTGATAGATCTTGTGCTTGACGTCGCCAAGCATCGCTTTAGCCTTCATGATCCGAACTTCCGTTAGAAATTCAAGAAACGTCTTCCCTTTCTCCTTCTTGAACAGCTTGCTCAGCCATACCGAAGTGACATGCACTTCTTCGGTGATGAGCTGCAAGGATAAGTTGTCCGCAAATCTCGTCCGAATGATCTTCTCGGCTTCCTGCACGATCTGGCTCGACATCGACGTCAGCTTACGGTAATCGGCAGCCATGGCCATCAGACAATCCTGTGCTTGCTCCTTCAACGATTGGAGGTTATCGTACTGTTCCAGCTGCTCCCAGAGCGCGATCGGATTGCGTTCCCATGTCCGATCCGGCCATCCCGCCGCCGAAGCCCCGCGGTAAATGCCCATCAGCCATTTGAAAATGTTTTGTTGGATGTCTTTTAAACTGCAGAGCTCCCAGGACTTCACCATCTCGTCGAACCCGTTCATTGATTCGGCGATGTCCTCGTCCGACCCGTACCTGACCAGATCGAGCACTTCGCCCGTTTCCCGAATCGAAAGCTCGGTCCGCTCTTTATCCGCCTCGCATTCCGTTTCGGTAAATACCCGATTGCCGCCGTACGCCGCTTTGCGGTCCAACAGCTGGCAGCATTCGTCGTACAGGCGATGAAGATGGTTGATCTCCTTCGGCGCGGAGCTCAGGCTGATGCTCGCGTTGACTTTGACGAATGCGTTAATCCGCTGAAGGCACACTTGCGAGATCGAATAGTAGTGTTCGGGCGCTTCGGCTCCCGAACACTCGAACACCGCCACCCACTTCTGGCGCGAATCGCTGAACAACGCTGTCGGGAAGAGGCATTCTTCGGACAGCGTTTGTCTGACCACGTTTCCGATGCCGAACAAGACCAGATCTTTCTCGCCCTTGCTGCCCTTCTGGTTAACGATCGCCTTCAGGTCGTCGGCTTCCACGACCATAAGCAGGAGCGGAGTCGCCTGCATCCACTCCAGCTTGAGCGCATGCAGCCGATGCGAGACTCTCGTCTCGCGATAGGGATCATACTCATGCTCGACGATCTCGCGAAGCAGTTCCTCCTGCAATTTGGGCGTGGCAAAATGCACCTCCCGGATCATCTGCGCATGATGGTGCTTGTCGAGACTCTCCCGCATAATCAGGTCGACGGCTTTGCGCACGATGCTCTCCAGCTCGCCCGTATTAATCGGCTTCAATAGATAGTCGATGGCGCCAAGCTGCATCGCATGCTTGACCAGTTCGAAGTCGTCGTAACCGCTGACGAGGATCGCCTTATAGCTGTAATCGTTCATCTGCTGCAGTTCACCTAGAAATTCAAGTCCGGACATTCGGCTCATCTTGATATCGGTGACGATCAAGTCGGGTCTCGTCTGTCGCGCGATCTCTAGCGCCGTATCTCCGTCATCCGCGACGAGTACTTCCGCGATCCCGTATTCGCTCCACGGAATCCGCTTTAGCAGCCCTTCCCGAATCTCATATTCATCGTCCACGATAAGAACGCTGATCAATTCCTTCACCTTCCCGCGCTGATGATAGACGTCTACAACCTCGATATTACCTGGATAACGGTTTAAGCCATCCGTTGACTCATAAGCTATTCGTTGACAATCCTGCCGCTCAATCGCGATGACGGGCGGCTATGTATTGATCGACCTGTTTCTGGACGTTGGCAATGATCGAGCCAAGACCGCCAGCCTTCTGATGCTGAATGTACGCGGCGATCGACGGGCCGATTTGCGGCACGGTTCCGTATTCGATCGCCTTCCCGGCATTCTCGTAAAGTTGATCCCGCTGGGCCAATTCGTCCACGATGGCGCTGTCGGACAGGAAGATGCCGTCGACCGGAGACGGTACGTTCGTCGGAAGTTCGGCGAAGTTGGTCTCTTCCTGCCAGAATCCCGCGGGATACGTCTCCGTTGGCCGCATGTATTGCGGATTCCAGAATGCCCACTGTCCTCCCCAATCCATATAATTGCTCGTGGAGAACTGCATGTCCCCCGGATAGAGCGCGGAATTGCCGTTCAGCACGTAAGTCTTGCCCTCGATTCCGTACATCACGAGATCGTACAGCGTGCGGTCCGTCTCCATCATATCGAGAAACCGCAATACGCGGTCGGCGCGATCGGAATTTCGGTTGATCGCCAAAACGTTGGCGATGGACGAGCGGTTGACGAACTTCTTTTCGGGATAGATCAACGACATCTGCTGCTTGTACGAAGCATCGACGAACCCGGGATCGGCGGCGTACGCCCATTCGTGGGACGTGATCGTGAAAAGCATTTTGCCGTTTCGCCATTGATCGGCCGCACTATCCGTGTCCATCAGGACATCTCGGTTCAAGATTTGATCGTCGTACCATCTCTTGCTCATCAGGGCCGCTTCTTCATAGAAGGGCTGCTGCTCGATCGCCCGGACCGTTAAGCCCGGATCGTTCAGATAGAAGCCGAGCCCGTGGAAGCCCAGATCCACCCACTCGTCCCGCACGATATAGAACGGAAGCGCCGACGTTCGGCTCAGCTTGGCGTTTGGATACGCTTTCTTCAGATCATGCAGCAAAGTATCGACGTCCCCGATCGTCCGGACCGAACCCGGAGCGCGAACAATGCCCGCTTTGTCGGCCAAATCCTCGCGCCATCCGGCATATACCCGTTGATTCATCTTGACATTCCACGGCATGCCGACGATCGCTCCATCTACCGTCGCCGAGGCAAGCGTGTTCCGATCCCGGTACTTGGCATACAGGTGCGGCGCGTATTCGGGAAGCAAATCGTTAAGCGTCAAGTAGGATCCTCTGGCCGCCATTTGCTGGAACGAATTATCCGAATCGAAGTTCATATCCCACGTGTCTCCGGAAGCCGCCATGGCGAGCAGCTTGCTCGAATAGTCGGGCCATGGAATGTAATGGATGGAGAAATTGACGTTCAAGCCCTTGGATTTGACATACGCGCCGACCTTGGACCAGACTTCGTCCGTCGCCGCCTTCTTGTCCCCGCCAAAATAAAAGCTGAGCGTCACCTCTTGCTCTTGCGGCTTGCTCTCCACCGACGTCGACGAAGGCGATACATCCGGTCCGGCCTCCATACCGGCGGTTCCGATGTTCCGGTCGCCGCTGCACGCCGAGAGCCCGAACTGAAGCAATAGTACGATGGGGATCGCCTTCGTGATCCCGAAACGTTTTCCGGCCATCCGTTTCCCTCCCTATTGCATGGATCGAATTCAAAACACCGCCGACGTTTACACTGTCAATTCGCGTATGCGCTTTCATAGAGAGGCGATACGAAGATTCGTTTTCGCGTTAATCTCTGCGCTCATATCTTATCGCCGCCGTCGCCCATGGACAATGAGACGATCCAAAACAAAACAAGGCATTCTTGTCCAATCGGGATTATTTCCCATTTCCATTGACATGCGGACACAGCGAGATCTTAACCGAATGATCAAAAAAAAACCGCCGGGACAATTCGTCCCGGACAGTCTTCACTCATGATTGCTTATTGGGCTGCGGCTGTCGCTGCTTGCAATTCCTTCGTTTTCTTGTTCCAAGCTTCCGTCTCCGGAATGACGTCGTTGAGGTTGCGGTCGCCGAAAATAACGTCGTTCAAAATATTGTTCCAGTTGTAATCGCCCCAGGCAGGCACGGTAACGCCCGGTTGAATCTTCGCATTCTCCTGCGCGATTTTGACCGCTTCGATGTTCTTGCCCTGCCAGATCGGAGCTTGATCGTAGTAAGCGCTCAACTCCGGATCGACGACGGACGCGTTCGCGCCTTGGTCGATCTTCCACTTCTGCGCTTCCGTCGTAAACTGGAAGCTAAGCCACAGGAAGGCTTCATTCTTGTGCTTCGAACCGGCAAGCAGCGAGAGCGGCCCGTAAATCGAGTAGCCCGGCTGGCTGGACGTGCCTTTCGGGAACGGAAGAACGTCCCAGTTGAATTGCGCCTTCTTCTTCAAGTCAGGCAGCACCCAGTCGCCGCCGATCGCGAAGCCGGTCTTGCCGTTGAGGAAATCTTTCGTGACGTTGCCGGAAGCCTCGGCGGCCGCGTTGCTTTGCATCGAGCCGTCCTTCGTCACGAACTCCTGCAGCCATTTGATATCGTCCATCACGCCCGGCGTGGACATCACGCTTTGCGTAAGATCCTCGTTCATATATTGCAGGTTGGCCGCGTGTCCGTCGGCAACGGCCTTGGTGCTCAGCAGTCGCATTTGAATCTCGGGTTGGGTCGTTACGCCATATTCTCCGGCGTCCGGGTCCGTTATTTGCTTCGCGATGTCGCGGAATTCGTCGTAAGTCCAGTTATTGCTCGGCATATCGACGCCATGCTTGGCAAGCAAGTCCTTGTTGACCAGCACCCACATCGGCACGTCGACCATCGGAACGGCGAGCTTCTTGTTTTTATACGTCATCGTATCGAAGAAGCCTTGCGGGAGCGTCGTGTCTTGGAATATCGGGCTCGAATCGATATAAGGCGTCAAATCCTCGATCAAGCCTCCTTGGTCGAAGGAGATCAGGTCGGTATCGATCTCCGTTGCGTCCGCCGGCGTGCCGGCGGCTTCGAGGGCGGCGATGACCTGCATGACCGGCTGACCGTTAACGGGCACTTCCTCGATCGTGATCCAAGGATACTTCTTATGGAACATATCGTACAGCTGATTATAGGCTCCGTTCTTCCAAGAGATGAACTTCAGGGTGACGGGATCATTCTCGCCCGAAGCCGGCTGGTTGGCCGCGGCGTTCGCGGCGTTCGCGGCGCCGTCGGCGTTCGAGTTCTCGCCGCCCGAAGCCGATGCGCTTCCGTTGTTCTTGTTAGTGCCATTGCTGCCGTTACTGTTGTCGTTGCTCCCGCTGCTGCAAGCGCTCAGCATGCAGGATAATGCCAGCACGCCGCTAAGCGCCAATGTACTCGCGCGTTTGGTTTTCATTCGGTGTTTCCTCCCCTAATTTGGTTACCTTCCCGCAATTCCTGTCCAAGCAAATGCGCTTCCCGAGCATGCAGCCCTTCGCTGTCCGGGCATCCCTCCCTTCATCGCGATGCGTCCGGCTATTCGACGACCCCGGTCCGCTCGATACCGGTGACGAACCAACGCTGCAGGAACATGAAGACGAGGATGGGCGGCAATATAATCAGGAACGCTCCGGCCATCTTCGTGCTTTCCGTGACCGGATTGCGGACGGAATCGGTATGGCCGAGCAGCGACGGATTAAGCACGTCCTCGAGATTGTCCAACCGGATCGATAACGGCGTGAACCCTTTGGCGAGAAACATCGACGGCTCGTAGTACATGTTCCAGTACCAGATGAACGAAAACAGGAACACGACCAAGCAGGCGGAACGCGCGAGCGGCAGCATAATGCCGAAGAACAGCCGGAACGTCGAGGCGCCGTCGAGCTTCGCCGCCTCCTCCAGGCTTTGCGGCTGGGCGTTGAAGAACTGCCTGAAGATCAGAATGAACAGCGCCCCCTTCAATCCCTGTCCGAAGATCGCCGGAACGAGGAAGACGAAGATCGTATTGAGCAGGCTGAGCTTGCTGAAAATGACGTAAAGCGGAATGATGATGATCTGCGGCGGAATGAGGAACGTCAGGATGACGAACGCCGTAATGAGACCTTTGAACGGCACGGCCAGACGGGCCAGCGCGTAGCCCGTCATCGCGCAGATCATGACCTGAACAAGCGAGCAGCTTACGGAGATCATCGCCGTGTTGCGCAGCGCTGCAGGATACTGCAAGCCCTCGTACGCCTTGGACAGATTCTCCCAGGTAATCTGACGGGGAATCCATTTGACGGTCGGATCAAGCAAATCGCTCATATTTTTGAACATCGTGCTGATCATGTACAGCAGCGGCTGCAAATACAGATACGCGACGATCGAGAGCAGGAAATAAATGACCAGCTTCGCGAGCAAGCCGTCCGACAGGCTGCGGCCCAACACGATATGCTTCACCTTCTGGGTCTCGCGGCTCCAGAGCAGCCCTTTCATGTGGGCTCTTGCTTTCTCCACCCATAATCCGTTGCTCATGATCGAGCCCTCCTAGTCTTCATGCTCCGTTCGAACAGCCAGAGGACAAGCGCGATCAGCACGAAGATGAACGCGAAGTAGATCCAGGCCAGCGCGCTGGCGTAGCCATAGCCGGTATCGATCTTGAACATGTTGTCCTTGACATGCTTCAGCACCGGATTGAGCGGGAACGTGAACAGATCGATAATCGTGTACAGCATGTTCAGGCTGATGAACGGCACGCAGGCCGGAAGCGTGATCTTCCAGAAGCTGTCCCACGGCGAGGCTCCGTCGATCCGCACCGCCTCGTAGATCGAAGTCGAAATCGTTTGAAAGCCCGCGATGAAGATAAGAATCTGTACGCCCGAGTACCACAGGATGAGGATGACGATGCCCAGAACGCTCATGACGGTCTTGGCGAATTCGGCCCCGATATATTCCCGGACGATCGGCTCCAGGTTATATTGATCGAGGAACGGGATGTCCCCCGCCCCCTGATTGAACAGCTCGGAAAGCACTTGGCCGGTCGCGAAGATGACGGGCAGGAAGAACAGCGCGCGATACAGGAACCTGCCGGGAAAACGCTGATTCAGCATCAACGAGATGAGCAATGCGAAAATAACGATGATCGGAACCATCAGCAGCATCTGCTCGAAGTACGTAATCAGCTCGATCGGGAACACGTTGTCCTTCACGAAGGCGTCGCGGTAATTTTGCCAGCCCAGCCAGACGTATTTGAATCCGCCCGGAACGACGGACACTTTATGAAAGGACATGAAGAGCGACCAGCCGACCGGAATGGCGACGAACACGCTGAAGCCGATGATCCAAGGCAGCATGAACAACATTCCGATCCCGTAGCGCTTCGAGTGATAGAGACGCGCTTGCCTCTTGTTCGCGTTTAACTTGCTCATGCGCCTCCTCCCTTCGTCACCTCGAACGATTTCGCTCCGTAATCGACAATCACTTTCGTTCCGTTCTCGTAGGTCGTTGCAAACCGGTCCGACGACAGCTTCTCGTGATTGACGATCTTTTGCGAGAATACGCCGGCAAGCGTATCGAACTTGCCGTATTCGTCCACGATTCGGTTCTCCCACTTCCCGAACCGACTGCTGTACAGGAAGTTGGATTCCGTATTGAGCAGCTTGCGGGAATCGTCATGGGTGACGAAGAACGAAGGAACGGCTCCGTATTCGATGCCGCGGAGAAATTCGGTCTCCATATCGTCCCGCAGATTGCCTTCGGTAAAGGAATAAGGCACATAGCCATGAAGTACGATCGGGTAGAACGGGACGGACTCGTCGACCATAAAATCATGGCTCGAATCGTCGGGGAAGGCATCGATATAATCCGTAGCGCCGACCGAATAGGCATTGCCCCGATAGACGCCGGCCGAACCGAGCGTCTGCCTCGTATAATCCAGCAAGCCGTCATAGACTTCCTTGGTATATTGGCGGGTTACGATGCCCGAAGGCTCGTAGTCGTTGAACAGCATCTCGCCGAGTCCGCTGTAATGGATGCCCGACACGCCGATGCTCTTCAGCTTATCGATCGTCTTGACGGCGTTCGCGACGGTCAGAGCCGGCTTCGAGAGATACCAGCCTTCGTCGATGAACGCGGTTCCGGCGATCGAGCGGATGGCGTAGTTTTTGCCCGACGTGGCCGAATGCTCGTCGACCCACAGGAAGTCGTCCTGGAAGAGCACGTCCGTGCCTTCCTCCTTCATCTTCGCCACGAACGTCCTCGCCGCGGATTCGCCGCCAAGCGCCGATTCGATCGGGAAGCGCTTCTCCATGTCGTAATCCCCTTGATTCTGCCAGCCGTAGTAGATGACTTTGGCGTTCGCGACTCCCTGGCTGCGCAAGCGCTCCACGATATCCGACGCCTGCGGAAATGTCGTAGCGGCCACGTATTGCACCCGTCCGTAGGCCTTCTCGAAGTTGCCGCCCATGATCTTCAAATACAGCGGAACATGATCGACCGGCTTCAATGGCTCCTTCAACTGCCCGTCTTCCGTCAAATAATCGCGGTAAGCGTTGGCCATGCCGACATAACCGGCCTCCTTCCCGCTCAGAAATCGATATTCCAGCTCGCGGTCACGATCCAGACGCTGCTTCTGAATCGCCTTGGTCGGAGCAGCCAGCCGGCTCATCTGGTACAAATAGTCTTCGCGGTAAATCTGGCTGGAATAAATGTTGAAGAAGGAGGATTTGGCACCGGGCGCCATCGCGGCGATGTTGGCGGAATCGTCGCCCTCGGTCAGGATCGCTAAGTACGCGTGGTCCCCTCGCTTCATGCCGAACACGGGATACGCGATATCCTCCCGCCGCTCTCCCGACCGCATCCAGTTGCTTGAGTTCGACACCTCCGTCCCATACACCTGATGGATATAACCTCTTGAGATGTCCGCATGGGCGACGTTGAAGTTAATGAGCCCGCCCGGACCGTCAGGCACGAACAGATACCCGTCCTCGCTCGCCGCGGCGGCGCCGAAATAAGGAAGAATGTCGAGGGAGAAGAGCGCATAGTCTCCCTCTTCGCGAATGCCGTCCGTCGGCACGCGAACCTTCAGTCCGCCTTCCGTCAGTTCGTATTGGATCGCGAAGCCGAGCTTCTGCTCGGGGAAGCTGTAAGCGACCTGAAGGCCAACGGCGGATTTGGTCAAGACCGCCTCGGTGCCGGGACTCTCTCCATTCAGCATCCCGCGGATGGTCTGATCCGTTCCGCTCGTCTTGACGTAGGTGAGCGCGAACGGAGACTTCAGATTAGACAACAGTTGTCCCTTGACGGTCTCCTTGGCTAATTGCTCCAAGGCCGGATTGCTGGTCCATCGGTAGCCGGAGCCGATCTCTTCTACGGCGATTTGCAAATTGCCTGGCTGAACGTACAAGCGAAATTTATCGTTCGCGGCGACAAGCGCGTATCCCGCCGCGTCCGGAGAAGGTTTCCACCGCTCGCCGGGGTACAATGGCGCATGGACGGGCTCCGCCGCATCGATGCCCGCTTCCCCGAATGTCTGCGCGGCGGTCGGTTCGCCGCCGCGGGACAGCAGGATCAACAGCAGAACGATCGCAACCGTAACGATGGCGGCAATCAGCTTTACGCGAAGGGATAAGCGCCGGATAACGTTAATGATAGAAACTCACCTCTTTGTAAAACTGATAGAAAAAGTCGTACAGGTTATAGGACAGTCCGAAGATAAGGAATCCGAACAGCCAGATCGTTCCGATCGCGAACAAGGTGATGGCCGAATTTTTGATCGTCTCCACGAAATCGAAATTGTGAATCACCTGCGTCATGACGAAGAACATGACGGCGAGCCACAGCACCATCACCGAGTGCAGCGAGCCGATGATCACCTTCTCTTCCAATGTGACGATATTGGACAGCAGCAAGATCGGGATGCTGAAGAACAAGTAAGGCGCGAGCGCGAACGTGCTGCCCTGGATGACTTCTCTCAGCCTGCCTTCTCCGTCCTTGACGCTGCATACCAGATAGTTCGCGATAATCCAGGTCACCCACGGAAGCGCGAACAGTCCGAGCTCGTTGCGCAGGTTGATCGCGGCCAAATCGACCGGATGGAACAGGAAACCGGTCCCGTACAAGGACGCCAGCTTGGTTCCGACGACCGCCGCCAATAGCACGATCGTAATCCATGGCGCGACTCTCGCTTCCTTCAAGCGATAAAAGCCTTGGTACGGATGAATCATGACGTAACCGAAATTCCGCAAATCGGTAAGCGGCTTGTTCCAGGCATTCGGCAGGGGTCGCCTTTTAAGCAGCCTGCGCAAGCCCTTCGAGCCGAAGTGGACGACGGCCCACAGCCCGGCCAGCCAAACGGCCAGCGCGACGAAGTGGCTTTGAAGCCATTCCAGTCGAATCTGCCAGAACGCCTTGGAATAGTTTTCGATATCGTAAGCCGCCTTCATAAATGTCAGCGCCGTCTCGTTATCGTTCTCGTGCAGATACACTTTCCCCAGGCCTTGGAAGGTCCCGTTGTACATATCGTTGCGGGCATAAACCCGCTCCCAGTACGACTTGCTCGCTTCGTATTTGCCGTCTGCATAGAGCACTAACGCTTGAAGCACATCGTTGCCGAACCCGGTGCGCACGTACTTATGCAAGGTTTTGGTCCGGCTGTCGGAGATCCAGATGGAATCATGCGAATCCACGCCGACTCCGGTCGGGTAGCCGAGAACGCCGTATTGCTGGGTATCTTTGTCGACCAAGCCGAACGAGAACAACGCTTTGCCGGTCCGGTCGTACAGATTGATCCGCTCGGAATCCAGATCGACGTTGTACAGGAGGCCGTCCGCGTCGATCGCGACGTCCACGATGCCGTGGCCGTGCTCGAGCGTTTTGTTCTTGAAGGCGTCCACGCCACCTGCGTTCAGCTTGCGGACAGCCCCTTGGCCGAAGCCGCCCGCCGTCGCCGTATAGATAAAGCCGTCGTCGTCCATGGACACGTTCGTAATCGGACTCGGCAAACTCGCTTTCTCCTTCGCCAATTGCTCCTTGTTGAGCATGTGCTTCTTCAGCCAATTCAGCAGGGTCTGCTCCGCCTTATTGGCGCCGAAGTAGCCCATGAACTCCCCTTGCGCGTTCAGCCGCACGAGTCCTTGATAGGAGGCGTTCAACGCGATATACATGACGCCGCGGCGATCGACGACCAGCTTGTTCGGCACGAATTGCTCGGTATCCATCAAGTTCGTAGCCGGCTTCTTGTATTCGCGCGCGAACTTCCCGTTCGCGTCGAATACGGCGATCCGCTGATTGCCGGAATCGGCCACGTACACGCTGCCGTCCGGCGTTACGAAGACGCCTTCAGGCGCATCGAGCTGTCCTTGCCCCTTCGCATCGCCGATCGTTCGCAGCAGCGAGCCGTCATTGTTCAGCACGACGACTTGATTCAGCTCTTTATCCGCGACGTACACCCTATCATCCGGCCCCACTTGCAGGTCGACCGGCTCTCCGAGGCGAGCGGTATAAGCATCCGCCGGCGCGTAGATCGGCTGGATGCGGAACCAATTCGCTTGATTGCTGTCGTAATAAGACGTCGTATAAGGGAGCTGCGCATACAGCTTGCCGGGCTCGGCAAGCATGAACGCCGCGATTGCCAGCAGTAGCGTAATCCATTTCTTCATCGTTCCGACTTCCTTTGCAGATGAAATTACTTGATTCCGGAATGGACCATCGTCTCAAGCACTTTCCGCTGGAAGAGCAGAAAGATGATCAGGTTCGGAATGAACATTAGCAAGCCCGCGGCTGCCGCCATATTCTGGCCGGCCACGTTGTTTTGCAGTCCGCTGAGCAAGCTGTTCACATAGAAAGCGAGCGTTCTCATCGTCTCCTTCTGCATGAACAAGGTGGACGTCTCCACGTCTCCCCATACCCCTTGGAACGTGAAAATGGCGATCGTCGCGATAGCGGGCACGGAGAGGGGCAGTACCAAGCGGATGAAGATGCCGAAATGGCTCGAACCGTCGATTTTGGCCGCTTCGATCAAGTCGTTCGGAATTTGCGCGATGAAACCGACCAGCATAAACACCGCGACCGGCGAGGCCAGAGCGGGCAGCACATGTCCGAAGTAGGTGTTGTTCAGACCGATTCCGCTAATGATCAGATAACGCGGTATCGATACCGTCTCCGGTGCGAACATGAGCGACAACGTAATCATGGCCATGATCAGGTGCTTGAAATGAAAGCGGTTCTTGGCGATGACGTAAGCCGCCATCGTGCTGACGACGATGACGCTGATCAGCGTCATCGCCGCCACGACCAAGCTGTTGAAGAGGTAGCGGGTGAACGGAACCGTTGCGTTCGCCGCATGCAGGAAGAGCGCCTCGAAATTGCCGAACGTCGGATGCTGCACGAAAAATCGCGGCGGGAACAAGAACAGCTCGTTCTGCGGCTTGAAGGCGTGATTCAGAATGAAGACGATCGGCAGCGACATGAAAGCCGCAAGCGCGGTAAAGACGATGACAAGAATCCATTGAAACGGCGACGTTCTGCGAAGTCTGCGAATCATCGGTCTACAGCTCCTCCTTCGAATCGAACAGCCGGTAGGCGAACCGCATGGCGAAGTAGCTGACGATCAGCAGCATGACCGCGATCGACGAGGCGTAGCCCAGCTCGAAGCGAATGAACGCGTAATCGTCGATGTGATTGATAATGAGATGCCCCGCGTATTGGGGCGTGACCGCCATGCCGGTCAATTGGGTCGAGATGCTGCCGGCCTTCAGCGTGGAGACGATCGTCATGACGGCGCTGAACAGCATCTGCGGCTTCATCGAAGGGATGGTAATATAGAACACCTCTTGCAGCCGGTTCGAGATGCCGTCGATGCGGCCGGCCTCGTACAGCTCCTTGTTGACCGTCTGCAGACCTGCCAGCATGGCGAGGAAGCCGACGCTGAAGCTCACCCACAAGGAGACCGTGATCATGATTTTCATCAAATATTTCGGATCCTGCAGCCAAACGACCGGCGCGTCGAGCCAGCCCATCGAAAGCAGCAGATGATTGACGTAGCCCACGCGGTCGCCGCTGAAGGCGGCGATCCACACGACGGATAACGCGACGGCGCCGGCCATCGAAGGCGCATAGAAGGCCAGCGTGTAATAATCCCGAATCTTGATCGGCAGCTGATGGATTAACCAAGCGAACAGGAAAGCGAGCGCATAGCCGCCAGGCCCGACGATCAGGGCGAACAGGAACGTATTCGGCAAAGCCTTCGTCAGGAACACGATATCCTGCGTGAACAGCGCGATATAGTTATCGAAGCCGATAAAATGCAGCGATCCGAAGCCGTTGTAGGAAGTGAAGCCAAGCGTTGCGGCCATTACGACCGGGACGACGATAAAGACGACGAAGCAGATCAGGAACGGCGCCAGGAACAGATAGCAGAACGCGTCGCGCCGAATATCCGCCCAGAAGCGGTTCAATTTCAATCGCATGGTGGTTGATCGTCTCGCGCTCAAATGGGGAGACAGCTCTGTTCTCATCTTCGCCCCTCCTCCCATTGAAAAGGTTTTACGATTTGCGGCACGCGCAAGTCCGCGTCGCGCTTGATGCCGAAGTCGTTCTGCCGTAGATTCATCTCGCGCTGGAGCGACAGCTCCGCCTCCTCAAGCGATTCCTCCGCGGGCATATTGTCGAACACCGTGCGGTTCCACGCGAAATCCATCTCCCGGCCAAGGAAGTAATAACCCGGCACGACCGGCATGTTTTTCGCCCAGCGGGCTTGCTCCCGGATCGCTTTCAGGTCGTCGCTCGGCCAGCTTAGCGATTGCATCGCCTCGACGTTCGCCGTGTTCCAACGAAACTCCATGCCATAGAACGATTCGATGTCATTGGCGTATTGGGCCTGTACGTCGGCCGAGGTCCACCATTCGAGGAACTGCCATGCTTGATCCTTGTGCTCGCTCTTCTTCATGATCATCGCGGCGGACAAGCCTTGCTGCGACCAACGGGCCACCTCTCCGCTTGCTTGCTTGACGCCGGGGAGCGGCGCGATTTTCCAATGCCCGGTAATCTCCGGCGCGGCGACCAGCAATTGCACGTACGTATTGAAGTCGGCGACCCCGATCGGAATGTCCCCGTCGCGGAAATGCTGGAAGAACGCCGGAATGTCGATCGGCAAATTGTATTTCGTGTACAGGTCCGTCCATTGCTTGAACGCTTTCAACCCGGCTTCGCTCGTCAAGGTGGATCGCAATCCGTCCGGCGAATAAGGCTCGGCGCCGTTCTCGAAGAACAAGGTGGAGAAGTCGGCTTTCGGGAAATTGATCGTCATTCCGTTCTCCTGCAGCGTCGGCAGCATATTGAAGACATCGTCCCACGTATCGGGAACCTTCAGATGCAAGTTGTCCAGTATGTCCGTCCGGTAGAACAGCATCTGGAAGTTCTGCACTTCCGGAAGCCCGTACGTTCCGCCGTTATAGGCCAGCGCTCGCTGGACGCCGGGAATGAACCGTTTGGCAACGTCGTCGAACCCGGGATACTTGGAGAGATCCTCCACCGCGCTGCGCATCGCATAGTCGGCCGGCGTCGACTCGCCGATGCCGAGCGCGACATCCGGAACGTCGCCGGCGGCGTTGCCCAGGACGAGCATGTTCGGATTCGGCATCAGGTTGATATTGACCTGAATGCCCGTCTTCGGCGTGAAATCTTGATCGACCAGCTCGCGCAGCAGATCGGCGTAATCGCGTCCCCGCTGAATCCAGATCGTCAGCGCGTCGTCCTTGTTGTCCTTGCTCAAGTCGTAATCCATGAAGAAGGAACGTCCGAAGTCCTTGAGCGCGTATGGAACTCTCGCCAGCGCCGTCGGTACCTTCAGTCCGGTCTTCGTATCCGGCGTTCGGACGACCGCGAAGTCAAATAGAAGCGGCTCTTGCGTCAAAGTAGACATCCAGGTTCCGATATTGCTCTGGATGGTCGAGAAGTCGTTGATCTTGTTCGGAACCTCGTTCACATCCGTTACCATATCGTTCAGCATGTCGATCGACGTCTCGATCGCCTGCGACAAATCGGAGTTCCGGCCGTTCACGCCGTTGATGTAATCCCTAATGTCAGACAGTCTTTGAATGAAGCCTTGGAGCTTCGCGGCTACGTCGGGATCGTACTTGACCATATCCCAAGTGCGGGTGGAATCGATGTTCGCATCGAAAGCCGACTTGCTGTAGTTGCCCGTGATGAGGCGGATATGCCGGTCATAGTCGGCCAACTGCGCGAGCGTATCCTGCAGAGCCAGATTAATCGGCTCCAATACCGAGGAATCCGCGGTCATGCGGAGCGTGTGCGTCCCCTTCCGCATATAGAACTGGAAAGGCTTGCCTTGCGAATCCGCCAGCGTCGTGATCTCGAATTCCTTATGGTAATCGAATTCGTAATGAAGCAATTCCTTGAACGGCGTCCTTCCGTCGATCTCGATGGTGCGGTAAGCTTTGAAGCCCGGACGGTAATTTTGGTAGTTTTTCAGATCAAGCTCGTACCAGCCATCGCTTGGCACCGCCAGCTGCCATTCGACCCATTCGCCCGGATTCTTCCATTGGTTCCCTCCGAGCACGTTGTACGTGACCCGGCCTTCCGGATCCGGCGAGATGTAAGGCTCCGCCCAATGGTCCGTCTGGATGGTCAGACTCGATTTGCGCTGAAACTGCTCCGCCTCGGTCATCGCGTACCAGCTGGCTTCGGCTTCGGCGGTTGCGGCCGGTTGCGATGCCGCGTATTCCTTATAGGGAACGATCGGCGCCTGCGGTTGGAACGATATGGCGCGCAGCGCGACCGGTTCTCTCTCGCCGACGAGCCGCAGCGTATGTTCCCCCTGCTCCAGATGGTACAGCAGCGGCCTGGAGGAGACCGAATAATCGCTCAGCGCTTTGTACGCCCATCCGCTTAGTTCGGTCTGTTGCGGACGAACCTGCATGCCGATCTCGTTGCGGTCGTACGGATATTTGGCGTCCTTCCATTGCCGCTCCAGCTCCAGGTGCTCCGATTCGAGGTAGGGATAACCCCCGTCGATCTGAACCCCCCGAACAACGGATACCTTGCCGCCGGGAAGCGGCTTGTAATCCAGATGAAGCTCGTACCAGCCGGCTTGCGGAGCTTGGAATTGCCATTCCACCCAGCCGTCTTCGCTTTGCCAATCCAATTCGCCGACCGCTTGGCCCGACGCCAGCTTCGTTCCCGGCCCAGCCTGCGCGTAATCGGCCGGAACGATCGGGATCGGCTTCGCTTCCGCTGCTTCCGCGCCCGCTTCGGGATGATCCAGCATCGCCATGGCATAAGACGGCTCAGCGGTCTTCTCTTTAAAGTTCAATAATTGCGAAGCGTCTGCATTCGAAGCATAAATGACGGTATCCTTGCCGGAAAACCAATGCATGGCGCCGAATAGGAGCGCGATGATCAGAACGAGCCGAAACGCGATACGAGTGGATTTGGAGCCGCGATAGAGACGATAGAGATGATTGAGAGGCTTGAAGCGCTTGAAACGAAAGAATTGAAATAGGCGCTTGAGGCGATTATTCCCCGGCTGCTTCATCCCTCTTCTCCTCCGACCGCCATGCCCGTATTCTCGTCGAAGAAGTGGAGCTTGTTCGGATTGAAGCCGACGACCAATGAATCCTCGGCGCTATAGACGACCTCCGGATCGGTACGCGCGATGATCTTGGTCTCTCCGAACGCGGCATGGACGTAGGAGTCCGCGCCCGTCACTTCTGTCATGAGCACGATCGAGGGAACGAATCCCTCCTCGCCCTCCGCCGGCAGCTCTTGCTGCAGCACGACGTGCTCGGGCCGCACGCCAAGCACGACATTTCGCACCTGTCTCGCCATTCGCTCGAATCGGGCATTGAACTTTTCCGGGAGCAGCAGCTTCATCCGCCGGTTCGTAAAGTAGAAGCGGCCTTCATCCCGAATCACGTTTCCCGCGATAAAGTTCATTTGCGGCGAGCCGATAAAACCGGCGACGAACAGGTTGGCGGGCTCGTTATACAATTGCCACGGCGGAGCCACCTGCTGGATCACCCCGTCCTTCATGACGACGATCCGCGTTCCCATCGTCATTGCCTCTACCTGATCGTGGGTGACATAGACCGTCGTCCGCTTCAAATCGTTCTGCAGCTTGATGATCTCCGCCCTTGTTTGAGCTCTCAGCTTGGCATCCAAATTCGATAACGGCTCGTCCATCAGGAACACTTGCGGCTCTCTTGCGATCGCGCGTCCCAAGGCGACCCGCTGCTTCTGTCCGCCGGATAATTGGCTCGGATTGCGGTCGAGCAGATGCGAGATTTCCAAAATCTTGGTGATTCGGTTCACCCGCAGGTCGATTTCGTATTTGGCCGTCTTACGCAGCTTGAGGCCCAGCGCGATATTCTCGAATACCGTCATGTTCGGGTATAAGGCGTAATTCTGAAATACCATCGCGATATCCCGATCCTTGGGAGAGACGTAATTGACATACTTATCGTCGATATACAGCTCTCCGCTGCTGATCTCTTCGAGGCCTGCCAGCATGCGCAGCGTCGTCGATTTGCCGCAGCCGGAAGGCCCGACCAGCACCAGAAATTCTCCTTCTTCAATGGACAGGTGAAAATCGTTCACAGCCGGGCGGGATTCGCCCTTGTATCTCTTGAACACGTGGTTGAACGTAATTCTTCCCACCGAAACCTCACCTTTCGCGTTTACTCTTCAGCGGCTTGCTAGATTTCATGTTATCGTAAAGGCGGCGCGACAATAATAAGGGAGATTTAGCTTTTAGAGTAAAAATTTGGCTTCATTGATCTGACTGGTTTCAATGGCCGATTGAAAGGCATAAAAAAAAGAGCTTAACCATTGAACAATGGCAAGCTCCTTATGGCTGTATGCCTCCGCTAGGCGTACAACAAATAAAACAAGCTGCCGGCAATGCCGGCAGCTACGATTCGTTTATTGAGCTATCTCGTACCCGTTAGTTTAATTCGCTTGCGGTGCTACTTTATTCAAATAACCATTTTATTTCTGTTGATCCGATGTCTTTTTCAGCTATCACAGGAAATATTTTCGCGTCACCTAACTTTTCAATGCGCAATTGATACGGTTTAAGCATCTCTTTCCAATTGTTAGAAGGCGGTGAATTTGAAGCAGCATGGCTGAGATAATCTGTAACAATTCGTTTTAATTGTTCACTGCTTATTTGATTCAAGTCATATTCAATTCCAACTTTAAATAATTTCTCTTTTGATTTGGAAGCGAACGCAGTTAAAACTATGCCAGGTTGTTTATCAATCTGTTTTATACTCTCGGACAACTTTTGCCCGACTTCAGGAAAAGTATCCTTACTGCGTTCTCCTTGGCAACCCGCAAGAATTGTAAGGGACGCAAACATAACCATGAATATCAATAAATGGAAAGTACGTTGCAAATTTTATCCACTCCTTATCTTCATAGTAAGACGCTTAATGAATAACGGAAGTTGCGTTAACCTCCCGTTAGCTGAACAGAGGCAGCCGATCTATCTTGTGAACTGCACCCCGTCAAGTAGACAGTGGAAATAATATAAGTAACTAGGCGGCCTTGTTCCGGTATTCCATCGGACTAAGGCCGTTTAGTTTTGCTTGCAATCGGTCGTT
>NZ_JBXENS010000012.1:0-158260 GCF_059383675.1 Paenibacillus sp. J22P277 | reverse complement strand
AAAGCAAAGAAGGGTTTAGGCAAGCAAATGAGCGGATGGCCACCCATCTTCCAATTGGACAATATCTATGTCTTAAAGGACAAAACCATCACATGGATCCGCATGTCCTTTCCCCGATCGTAAAAAACTTCCTGATCACTGACTCGCCGATGGATTCGATACGTGGGATAACGAATGACTAAAAATAGGGTTTAATGTCAGGTGACAAGAACATTATCTCATTAAAGGCGCTCGAAAATCGGTCTTTTTGCATTTATGGGATAAAGTTCTTGTCAAAACCAAATGACAAGAACTTTATCCCATTTCCGAAAATGACAAGAACTTGATCTCATATCCGACGTAAGGAAGGGATTCGCATGTTGAGGGCAGTCAGGGACGACCGACTACAACTCAACTCCCTCGGTACGATTTAGTTTTCTCACGAATGCTCGCTTATTCGCAGGATCCCTCCAATGTATAACCGCTATCCGGATAGAAGAGGGGATGTACCGTCAAAGTCGGCAACCGAAGGCAAGCGTAGGTGCTGCTGTGGTAGGATTCTCCATTATTTAGATACCAGCCAGGATTGCACCACCCTCTACTTGAAGCACAGACCCGGTCGTGTATGTATTTGTCGCCAAGTACACGTACGCCTCAGCGATCTCTTCGGGCTTTGCAACGTGCTGTATTAAAAGTGACTGGGCAACCTTTTGGAACATCGCTGCAAGGCTTTCGGCGTCCATTCCCATTCCACTGTAAACAGGTGTATCCACCATCCCTGGCGACACAACATTGACTCGTATCGGCGCCAAGTCCATCGCCAAAACACGGGCAAGACCCTCAATGGCTGTGTTATTTAGCGCAACCAGCGTCGAGGCGCCCTTTATCGGTCGTGCGGCAAGTACACCGGAAGTCAGCGTAATCGACCCGGACTCCCTGATATAAGGAAAGGCGGCTTTCACTGTTGTGTACTGCCCCCAGAACTTGCCGTCAAACTCAGCCCTCGCAACACCGATTCCCAAAGAACCAAAGGGGCCATTGGAAGACCCACCTCCGGCAGCGGTAACGACGAGATGATCGAAGTAACTTCAATCTTGCCTTAAAAAAAGACGATATCCCTAAAAATAGCGTCAAATCAACGCTTTCAGGCTAGAACTTATTTTCATCGGACAATGAACGCAATCAGATAGAAGTTATTAAATTTGCTTGAACTTGATATTTGCCCAGCATCGTATGCGGAAAGTTGAATAGCTTGGAGTACAACATCAACATCTTGAAAAGGGGAGAAACTGTGATTCGCTTTGTAGCGAGTAAATGGAGAAAAACCGTTGCGATCCGCAAATACCATGAATTGCAACCCTATGTACCTGAAACGTTGCGAATGACACGTGCATCGCTTCTTCGTCACTTAAGACGGTTTGGGATGGTGTATATTAAGCCGGAATTCGGTTCGTTCGGTAATGGCGTTATGCGTGTAGAGCGAGCAGGAACAGTCTATCGGTATCAGCTTGACAAGAAGATACTTATCTTTCGAGCATACGCTTCCCTTTATAGATCCATCCATCAACATACAAATGGAAAGCGGTACCTCGTTCAGAAGGGAATTCGATTGCTGGAGCATGAAGGAAGAAAGTTCGATATTCGAGTGATGGTTCAATATTCGCCAAAACGTACTTGGGAAACGACGGGAATCATCGGAAGGGTTGCCGCAAAAAATAAAATCGTCACCAATTACCATAGCGGCGGAAAAATCATTGCGGCAAATCGTCTACTACGAGAACATACGGAGCATGTACAATCAAAGTTGAATACGCTGGCTAAGATTGGCATTCTAACAGGCAAAGCGATACAAAACACTTTTCCGGGCGTTTGCATGATCGGGCTCGACATTGCAATGGACAAAACGATGCATCCTTGGATCCTAGAGGTGAATACGTGCCCGGATCCCTATATATTCAAGAAGCATCCGGATCCAAACGTATTTAAGAAAATCATGCGGTATGCAAAGGCTTATCCGAAGTAATACTATAAGAGAGTCGACCTATTACAGGGAAGACTCTCTTTTTGCACGTTCATCTTACAAGCGAGGGAGAAGCATGAGCTTGCGTTTTCTTAAAACCGTGATGTTTCGATCGACTGTGAGCGCAGTCGTCATCATTATTTTATTTGCAGGACTGGCCTTATCCATCGAGCAACATTGGATCGCTGCCTTCGATAATCGAATCACGGATGCTATTCAAAGCTTTAGCTCGACTAGAGTGACGAGTGTAATGAAAAACTTTACGACAGCTGGCTCAGGACTCTACGTGACACTAATTACACTATGCATCGTGCTGGTGTTGATTATAATCGGATATCGCAGAGAATTGATCTTCTTCGTCGGCGTCATTCTTCTCTCGAGTCTGTTTAATATTCTCTTGAAACAAGTTTTTCATCGGACAAGGCCGGATCTTCACCGAATTATTAATGCAGCGGGATATAGCTTTCCCAGCGGCCATTCCATGTCTGCGTTTACGCTCTACGGTCAAACCGTTTATTTTCTATGGAAACATGCGCGGCATGCGGGAATGCGAGTCGTTGTTATCGTCATTGGGTTCACGATGATCCTTATGATCGGCTTGAGCCGAATTTATCTCGGCGTTCATTATCCGAGCGACGTTATCGGCGGATATCTCATAAGCGCCGCTTGGTTGACAGTAAGCATCGGTTGGTACGAGCACGGTTTGGAGGAGCGGTGGCGATCGAAGAAATTTCGGGCTCGCACGTAGAGTCCAAACGGAAGTTAAGAGAATTTTAAGACCTAATTCACCAATTATTTAGATGCTTTGCTTATCCTGAGTAAGCAGTCACCCTTACCGAAGGAGGCAGAGTATTGAATAGAAAGTGGATGGTGTTAGGCGGTGCGATCGGCATTAGTGGGATCGTGATAGCTGCAATCGGGTTTACCGCGCCTGCCGGAACTTCCGGCTACGATGCTTACAAAAGGCGTTGAAGCAAACAAAAACGTTTCAAAGCTTCAGCGTGCAGGGAGCGGTTGGAATTTCGGATAACGGTTAACTCCGCAGGTGGACAACTTTGTTGAACCCGTCATTGTTCATCCTTCCAAGGTTGGTATTATTTTTTTCGTTCGGATTCATGATGATTGCCCGCAAAGAAGCGTAAGCGCAGAGGAGATTTCCTTGCATGTCCATACGTATGAAGTTGCTTGTATCCTATGCGGCGATGTTGGTCATCCCGTTGGTTTCCATCCTCCTTATTTCGTTGCTCATGGTCGTGTTCTTTCGGGGGGATTTGCAAAACTTAAAAGGGCTCTACGAGTCCACAGAGGATCGATTCGATCATTCCGATGTGGAACATATTGCAAAAGAAATCAAACGTTCAGTTCAGCGCGAACCTGATTTGCTGATGGACCGCACATATCTTGATGAGATGACGGCGGAGCTTCAGAACAAAGACTCCGGATTGACCGTTCGCGTGAACGGCGCAATTGTCTACCGTTCGCCCGGCATACAGCAAATTTCGAGTTTAACGACGGATTTGCCCCCGTTTAAGGGGCAAGATGACTTTAGCGAATACCCCGTCAGAAAAATAGCCGGCTCGGACTATTCGTTCCTGCAATTTGATTTCGGTTATGCGAATAACGGGCACGGGACGCTGTTCATCATTACGAAAGTCGATCCCTTCACTTATTACATCCGCAAGTATTTTCCGACTTTATTCATTGCCTTGCTCTGTGTCTTGGTGCTGACCCACGTCTTACTGACGACATTCATGTCGAAACGCATCATTCGTCCGCTTCAGGCGCTTCGCAACGCGGCCAGCGAAATCAAAGAAGGGAATCTGGATTTCCGGCTTCATATCGAGGGGAAGGACGAAATCAGCCAATTGGGCATCGCTTTCGAAGAGATGCGATTCCGGCTTCAGCAATCGATCCAAGTTCAAACGCAGTATGAAGAGAATCGCAAAGAATTGATCGCGAATATATCGCATGACCTGCGAACGCCGCTTACGGCTATCCGAGGCTATATTGACGGCATTTTGGACGGGATTGCCGATACGCCAGAGAAGAACGTCAAGTATATGCATACCATTGCGGTCAAAGCGGATGAAATGGATCATCTGATCCAAGAGTTGTTTCTTTATTCCAAGCTGGATTTGAACCGTCAACCTTTCCAGTTCGAAACGGTGAACCTGGTTCCGTTTCTTCTTGATTGGTCGGAGGAGCTGCAATTTGAACTCGAGAAACGAAATATCGATTTCCGAGCCGACATCCGGTTAGATCCCAATACGGCCGTTTCTTTGGATAGGGATCATTTTAAGCGGGTGCTCAACAATATTATTCAGAATAGTGTCAGGTATATGGACAAACGCGAACAGGTCATAACGTTGACGGCTTCCCTTCAAGACGGATTAGCTGTCCTTAGGATCACGGATAACGGGATCGGTATCGATCCGAATGCGCTCCCGCATATATTCGAACGCTTCTACCGCTCGGATGAATCTCGTAATGCGCATACGGGGGGCAGCGGCCTTGGACTTGCCATTGCCAAGCAAATCATGGAGGGGCACGGAGGCATCATTAGGGCTTCCAGCGAACCAGGCAGGGGAACGACGATTGAGATTAGTTTGCCCATTACGACAAAGGAATGATATATCGTGAAAAGCATTCTTCTTATTGAAGACGATGTGACGATTTTGGAGCTTCAACGCGATTATTTAGAGATAAATGGTTATAAAGTCGATTTGGCTTCGGACGGTGATACCGGCCTCAGGATGGGCTTATCCGGAAGCTACGATTTGATTATTCTCGATCTAATGCTGCCGAAGCTGAACGGCTTCGAGGTATGCAAGAAAATACGGGAGAAGAAAAATGTTCCCATATTGATGGTCTCCTCCCGACGGGAGGACATCGATATCATACGCGGGCTCGGACTCGGCGCGGACGATTATATGACGAAGCCGTTTAAGCCAGCCGAGCTCGTTGCCAGGGTGAAGGCCCATATTACCAGATATGAGCGATTGGTTGGTACGGCAGAAATGAAAAACGATATCCATATCCGCGGTTTGCGCATTGATCCGGATACGCGGAAAGTGTATGTGAATGAGTCGGAAACGACCTTGACGACCAAAGAGTTCGACCTGCTCTATCTGCTTGCTCGTCATCCGAACCGGGTATTCAGCAAGGAACAGTTGTTTGAGAAGATATGGGGCATCGACGCGCTGGGCGATTTGCAGACGGTAACGGTACACATCCGTAAGATCCGCGAAAAAATCGAAAACGATTCTGCGGATCCGACTTATATTGAAACGGTGTGGGGAACCGGCTACCGTTTCAAGGGGTAAGCTAAAGCCTGATTATGTATCAGGCTTTATTTTTTTTGCCTGCTTAGTCGGAGGACATAAACGTTTAAGGCCAGTTAAGAAAATGTTAAGAAACGGTTCACGCTTGGTTTAGGAATGGGCTCTAAAGTGGAGGTAGTCCATTTTATAACGTAAAGGAGCGTGTACGTGTTCATGGAAAACATCTTCACCGCCATCATCCAAGGCATCGTGGAAGGGTTGACGGAGTTTCTGCCTGTGTCCTCGACGGGCCATTTGATTCTGAGCGGAAAGCTGCTCGGGTTTAGCGGAGACAAGGCGGATACGTTCGAAATCATCATTCAACTCGGCGCCATTCTGGCAGTTGCGGTGATTTATTGGCGAAGAATTTTGAATTTGCTCGGTTTTATCCGTTTAAATCCGGATGGAGGCAGCAGCACGGTCTCGGCACATAAGCTGAGTCTTATCCATGTCATATTGGCTTGCTTGCCCGCCATGGTACTCGGGTTAGTCCTGCATTCATTCATCAAAGACTATTTATTTTCGCCTTATACGGTGCTGGCAGGTTTGGTTCTAGGCGGGGCATTCATGCTGATCGGCCAGAAGAAGCAGGCTGCGGTCGAAGCCGAAGGCATGGATCAATTGTCATATAAACAAGCGATGCTGGTCGGCTTATATCAATGTTTGGCACTCTGGCCGGGCTTCTCCAGGTCCGGAGCGACGATTGCCGGCGGATTGCTATCCGGCGTCGGTTATCGGGCGGCGACGAATTTCTCGTTCTTGATCGCGATTCCGATGATGGTCACGGCCAGCGGGTACGAGCTGCTTAAAAGCTACGACACGCTGACAGCTTCGGATGCGGGTTTCTTCGCGACCGGTTTTATCGTCGCTTTCGTCGTGGCGCTATTGGCCGTAATGACCTTCTTGAAGCTGTTGGAACGATTGAAGCTGGCACCTTTTGCGTACTACCGATTCGTACTCGCTGCCGTATTTTTAGCCTATTTACTGCTGACGGCATAATCAAGCCGGCTTAAGAAGAGAGGAGGATGCGGATTGCAGCAATTTCTCGAATGGATCTCTCATTTGGCCGTTCAATTGATCGATTCTTTGGGATTGGCCGGCATATTCATCGGCATGGTCCTGGAAAGTGCTTGTATTCCGATTCCGAGTGAAGTGATTCTGTTAAGCGGCGGCGCAGCGGCGGCGAGCGGGTCGATGTCATATACGGCCGTAGTGGTTGCCGGTGTGCTCGGAAATCTGGTCGGCTCCGTTATTGCTTATTATATCGGGGACCGTGGTGGAAGGAAGCTGCTGGAACGGTACGGGAAATACGTCTTTTTTAATGCCGCGCATTTTGATCAGTCCCAACGATGGTTTGACCGTCATGGCGAAGGAACCGTTTTTTTCGCTCGGAACTTGCCGTTCGTTCGCACGTTTATCTCGCTTCCGGCTGGAATTGCCGGTATGCGCTTCGGGAAGTTCGCAGTATACACCTTCTTAGGCTGCATTCCCTGGAATATGGCGTTGGCTTATGCAGGGTACAAGCTCGGCTCGAACTCGGATGCCGTAGAGCGTTATCTTCATCCGCTTAGCTATGCAATCGCCGGACTCGCGTGCATACTGCTCGTATTTTGGCTTGTACGCAAGAAAAGGAAGCAAACCTGATGTTTCCCATCGCGGTAGTATCCATGGCCGACCTTATCGTCGAGCATTACGATTACCGCTTCACGACTGCAGGACTTCCAATTATTGAGCTGACGATCATGAATCCGAGCGCACAGGTGATGCATGCCGATCTTTCCGTGAAGCTGAATAAGGCCATTGCATCCGCGCAGAACGACTACCGATTCAAGGAAGTCGGATCGTTGAAGGCCATGCGTGACATCGCTTTTATGCCAGGGAAGGAGCAGCATCTTGTTTTCCGGAATGCGCCGTTGCTTAAACCGGGGGATTATAAAGCTGATGTTCGCCTACGGCATCTGGCCGATACGAAAACACATCGCATGGACTTCAGCTTATCCAATGAAGCATTTGCTCGAGCAAAGACGATCAGGGACAACAGCAAGAAAGCTTCGCCAAGCCCGGAAAGCGGATCGCTGAATATTAGGGATGTTTCTGTCATGGTGCTGGCCGTCCTGATCGTGATTAAGGGGGTACGCAATTTGCGCAATGCCGTCTTGGCGAAGAAAAGAAAACGAGGAAACAATAATCCGTGAGGATCCCGAAGATGTCAAACCGGAGCAAGGAGTCGAAGCAGCATGAGCGTACTTCATAATTTCCCGCTTCTCGCAGCACTAATAGCTGTATTCGCAGCTCAGTTCATCAAAGTCCCGATCCATTTCATTTCACGCGGATCGATTAATTTGAAGCTTGCCTTCAGTACAGGGGGAATGCCAAGCTCGCACTCCGCAGCCGTTTCTGCACTGGCAGCTGCAGTCGGTCTAATGGAGGGCTTCTCCTCCGCCATGTTTGCGATTGCCTTTATGTTCGGCGTCATCACTATGTACGATGCAGCAGGGATCCGGAGACATGCCGGAACGCACGCATCCATCCTTAACCGTATTACACGAATGTTTTCCATGCTGCAAAACGAAGAACAAGCCGATCCGACGTTAAAGGAAATGCTCGGGCACCGCCCGGTCGAAGTGCTTGCGGGCGCCGGATTGGGAATTGTGATCAGCTTGATCGTTGATTTTGCTTTATCTTAATGAGGCGTAATCCAATCCAAAAATGAAGGCGTAGGCGAGAAAACAATCGTTTAGACGATTCGTGTATTTTGATGATCTTTCTACACGGCTTTGCAGATTCACTTCACATCATTAGATCAATTCGAATGGAGTGATCGAGATGAGTCAGAAACTCAAAATCGTAATCATATACGCTAAATACGGAGATGGGCACTATCAGGTTGCCCGCACCATGCAGGAACGGTTAGAACATACAGGTCAATTCGACGTAAAAATCATAGATGCTTATGCGGAAACACTTCCATTATGGAACGCGCTATCACGATTCGCTTTTCATAAAGGCTCTATTTATTGCCCGAAAGTGTACGGCTGGTTTTATGCGTTAACGAACGCGTGGAAACCGGAAGGACCATTCAACAGATGGCTTCGGTCATTAGGCATGGCCAAAATGAAAGAGATAGCGGCGCGGGAAGAGCCTGACGTGGTCATTCACGCTTTTCCGTTCCTGGCGATGACGCAATTGAAATCCGAGGCAGATACAGATTTTGCTTGTTTGACGATTGTAACCGATTATGTGGTGCATAACCGGTGGATCCATCCCAATACGGACCGATATTTCGTGGCCAGCAGTGAATTAAAAGCAGCGTTGATGGAAAAGGGCGTAAGCGGTCAACGAATTGCCATTAGCGGCATTCCTGTACGGCAGGCATTTCAAAATACCGTTCCGAAGCAAGTTGTCTTCCAGAAATACGGGTTACATGGGAATCGGCCTATCGTGCTTCTTATGGCCGGCGCCTATGGCGTTCTTGCGGATGTTGCCTCGCTCACCCGGGAGCTATCGACGCATGAAACGGAGGTCGTTCTCGTTTGCGGCAAAAACAATTCCCTTTACCGCGCGATGACCGAAGCCTTCGGCACGAACGAGTATGTCCATGTGATGGGCTTCGTCGAGCATATCGAAGAGCTGATGTCCGTTTCCTCCTGCCTGATTTCAAAGGCGGGCGGCATTACGCTCGCGGAAGCAAGAACCATGCGGTTGCCAGTAATCGTCTATCGTCCGCTTCCCGGACAAGAGAAAGCAAACGCCGAATATTGGCAGGACAAAGGATCTTTGAAAATCATCAATGAACGATCGCAGCTGAACGCGGCCGTTCAAGAAGCCTTGGCTTGGAGGCTGAACGTCAAGCAAGAACAGGTTAGCAGTTATCATGATCAACCATCGGCGGACATCATCGTTCAAGAGGTCATGGCGGCGATAAATAACCGCGGGCAAAAAAAACCGGGCAATTCGCTGCAGGGAAGGCTGCTTATCGATGAATATACGTAACCGCTTGAGCCGGAAATTTGAATTCCCGGAAATGACAGCCTGGTTTCTCCTCTTATTCTTCATTGAATTCGTCCGAGGTATTTATTCTGGATGTGCGGTCTTGGACTCGGTCCGGTCGTTATGAACTTCTTAATGGATATTGGTGCCCATGTCGCTTTCGCGATTTTGAATGGAATGTTGTGCGTCTGCGGGCTTCTGGCGCTGATTTCTAAGCATGATCGAAAGACGGTTCGCGTCTGCGGTGTTGATGTTGACGTTCTCGAGCACCTTCATGGAAACGGTCCTTCTAGCGATGATATTAGGGGCTTCGTATGCTTCTTTGCTACCGGCATGGAATGCGTACCTAGCCCGTTACGTGCCACAAGAATCAGCTGGGGCGGGATGGGGGTTAATCTCCACGATCGAAGGCATCGGAGTGGTGGCCGGCCCGGCCTTGGGCGGCTGGCTGGCCGAACGAGTCAGCGCGCCATTCCCGTTTTGGATGGCGTCCGTTATTTTTGCCGGCATTGCGTGCTGCTACAAGTTTTCGAGAAGGACGAGATTTTTAAGCACTCATTCCTATAATGAACGCAAGCGTACTAACCGTAGAAAGGAACCTGGATATGAACAAAATGCTTTCGGTCACCAAAGAACATGCGGCGGGTGTGCTTGCCAAAGTTCCTGAAATCACGCTTTATTTTTGGATCACGAAACTGTTGACGACGGGGATGGGCGAGGTGGCGTCGGATTATTTATTCGAGCATCTGAATCCGCTCATATCGGCGCCGCTTAGCGTGCTGATCTTCGTCGCCGCCATGATCCTGCAATTCAAAGTGCGGCGATACGTCGCCGACATTTACTGGCTTGTTGTCGTCATGGTCAGCATCTTCGGTACGACAGCCGCTGACGTTGTCCGCGTAGGACTAGGCATACCATATATCGCCTCTACGCTATTTTTCGCTGCGGCGCTTGCGGCCATACTCATCGTATGGTACAGGAAAGAGAAGACGCTGTCCGTACACAGCATTTTCACCCGAAGGCGAGAGGTCTTCTACTGGCTCACCGTCTTGACGACATTTGCCCTGGGCACGGCGGCCGGTGACATGACTGCGTCGAACATGCATCTCGGTTACCTCGCATCCGGTGTGATGTTTACCGTTATTTTGGCCATTCCGGCGATTGGCTTCTGGCTATTTGGAATGAAGGAAATCGTCGCCTTTTGGTTCGCGTACATTATGACGCGCCCTGTGGGCGCATCGTTCGCAGATTGGTTATCAGCGGCGCATGACAGTGGCGGCTTAGAACTGGGCAAAGGGCCTGTAACGTTCGTCTTGACGATCCTCATAGTCATCTTGGTCGTCTTTCGAGGCGGTTCACCCGCCCAAAGTACAGAAATCGACGCTGATTTGGCAAAAGAATATTAATCAGGCTGGCCTGTTGGCGGTAAAACCAACAGGCTTTTGTCCGTGAAGGTACTTGCACTCATTTACGGATCTCGGAAAGGAAGCTTAATACAAATGTTAAAACACAGCTCGAAATGGATGATTAGCCTTCTTCTCATGGCGGCGCTCGGAACAGGCTGCAGCTTCTCTAGGCAGCTGCATTTGGATGCAGAGCCGGGCACTGCGGAATTATCGGAGGCGCCTGCTGGGGAAACGGCATTCAGCGTGCCTAAGTTTCCGGATATCCAGGTCGATCACATCGTCATCGTTGTGGAGGAGAATCATGCATACAAACAAATCGTCGGCAGCAGTCATGCATCCTATATGAACCAGCTGATTTACCAAGGAGCCTTGTTCACCAATGCCTACGCGATCACCCATCCAAGCCAGCCCAATTATCTCGCGCTGTTCTCCGGGTCGAAGCAAGGCGTCAAAGATGATTCCTGCAACAAACCGTTCAAGACCGACAATTTAGGCGCGGAATTGCTGAAAGCACATATGACTTTTACGGGCTATTCCGAGGATTTGCCGAAAGTCGGATTTACAGGCTGCTGGGCGGGGGGATATGGACGGAAACACAATCCCTGGGTACAATTCACGACGATTCCCGCTAAGCTGAATCAGCCGTTCACCGCCTTTCCCAAGGATTACTCCAAACTGCCGACCGTTTCATTCGTCATTCCCAATCATCAGGACGACATGCACGACGGGACGGTCAAGGAAGCGGATGATTGGCTGAAGAAGAATATCGGTCCCTACGCGGCATGGGCAAAGACGCATCATAGCTTGCTGGTCGTCACCTGGGATGAAGACGATAATTCCAAGAAGAACCAGATTCCGGTCATCTTGACTGGTGCAATGATAAAACCAGGAAAGTATACGCAGAAAATCAACCATTATAACATGCTCCGAACCATTGAAGATCTCTATGTTCTTCCTCGTTTAGGAGCAAGCCGTACTGCAGAACCGATTACTGATGTCTGGAAATGAGTCACAAGAGAGGAAGAGGGAACGGAAGACCGGATTTCTCATCATTTTTTTAATGATCATTTCCTCAAATTCTCAGTTTCGTTAATTATAATGATCTGTTCAAAAAATACGTACTATATAGGTAGAAACAGGCAGAACTTAGTAAGCTCTGCCTGAAATTGTGGCTAATCCCTTTTTTGATTGGACCCTACATGGTGTTGTGAATGTCCATGGGGAAGATCGGCATTAGATTAGCTGTTCGTTCCGTTATACCGAACGGTGCTCGCGCACAGGATTTTCAACGATCCGCACTTTTCGATTTCCTCCCGTGAAGTTACCGGCAACTGCAAACCCGCTAAAATTACTCGCTAGTGGAACATTGATTGCAGGCTCAAACTCGCAACTGTTGTTTCTGACTTACTGAATGGAGAGGGACTGCAGAGATCATCTAGTATCGGTCGAATTGGCTAAGTGGAAGCACCGCTTGGCCTTTTTTGTGCCCATAGGAAGAAATATTAAAAATAGAGGCGATAGAATGGAAGCAAAACAGGTTGATATCTCAGGAAATTGCCTGCCATACTTCCTTTAGCTTGGAATAAGCAAAAAGGAAATGCTCAATAAAAGCATTTCCTTTTTACTTAACTATGAATCTTCTCCAAAGCAGCTTTCTGTATCGGTTTGATATCAATAATCGACCGTATCTGCTTCGCTTTAGTCTCCGCATCCTCCAGGTCATATGCAGCACCCAAAGCCAAGAGGGTACCAGCCGCGACCGTCCCAGTCCGCCCCTTACCGCCCCCGCAGTGGGGCTCGTTTTCTTTGCTTGCTCCAATAACGTTAAGCCGTCCATTAGAGGCATGTTGATATCCGAGACGAGCAAATCGATCGGCTCGTTACCCAGCACGGACAACGCTTCTTCCGCGCTCGTCGCCGCCAGCGCTATCTCCATGTTGAACTCTTCCCAGTCGACTTGTCTTCGAAGGCCCGATATGACTTGGGGCTCGTCGTCCACGATTAGAACTTTATACACGGGTTCCCCATCCTCCGCAAAGCAAAAAACCCTATGGTTAAGGGTTCTTTGCGATTCGCTTTTCTATTTTTTCGAGTCCGGCTTATTTGGAATTGTTTTTCAACCAATCCTCGAAGCGGGTGGACATGATGACAGCTTCGCCCGCCGGAACGAGCGTTTGATCGTTTACCGGAATATTGCCGAAGTATCCCGCGTTGTCGTCCTTTACGACCGTGCGCTCGTCTTTCTGCGCGCTCAGGAAGCGGCGAGCGAGCTCATCCATGCGGATTTTTTCTGGACCCGCAACGTCCGCGAGGCCGTTCAAGGGCTTTCCGAGCACGAAGGGGACGAGCGAAGCAGAGACGTCCGCCGCGGCCATCGGCTGCATCGTCGCGGACGGAAGACGTACGGTGTTCCCTTCGGTCGCGACATAAGCGATGCCTCCGATGAATTCAAAAAATTGCGTAGCGCGTACGATCGTATAAGGAACGCCGGCTTCCTCGATCAATTTCTCTTGGTTCATCTTCGCGCGGAAGTAGCCGCCGGCGAGCATGCGTTCCGTCCCGACGACGGACAGCGCGACATGATGCTTCACGCCCGCGACTTTCTCGGCGGCCAGCAGGTTCCGCGTCGATTTGTCGAAAAATTCCATGACCGGACCGTCGTCGAAGGAAGGGGAGTTCGATACGTCCACGACGACGTCCGCGCCTTTAAGCGCTTCGGCTAAGCCTTCGCCCGTTACGGAATTGATGCCGCGGGACGGCGATGCCACGACGACGTCGTGACCTTGCGTTTGAAGAGTGCTTACGAGAGGTTTGCCGATAAGACCGCTGCCGCCGACTACGACGATTTTCATTTTGAAATTCCTCCTATGGTTTAGCCCGTTGTTTACGGGTCTGTTTTATTTTCGAACATGCATATAACGACGAGGGGTCTTATTCCGTGACAACGGGTTTTACTCGTTTTTTGATGCTGCCGATCAACCAGAGAAGCATAGGTACGAACGCATATACGAACGGGTTGAAAAAAAGGTTCTGAAACGGGCTCTTTAGCGGGAAAACAAGCTTCAAATTATTCGTAGCAAGAGTGGTGTAAACGAGTAACGCTACCGACATTAAGCAGGCAAGCGGTTTCCACTTTTTGATTCCCAGCCACTCGGACAATCCGTAACTCAAAATGAACAAGTAAACCGCTAATTTGATAAAAGCGCCCAGCAGCCAGAAAGGGATAAAGAAGGCATCGATGTTCTGTATGAAGTTAAGAATTTTGACGACCTTCGACAGAGAATATACTGGCGCTACAAGAGCGGGAGCTAGCTTCGGGCCTTCCACCAAGATAAGTACGACGCTGGTGATCACTCCCCATGCCATCGCAACCGTTATTCCTCCCAAGACAGCTTTCACGGCCTTTTTCTTATTATCCGAAAAAAAGAACAACATAAGCACGATCGTAGGATCCATAAGTTGGCTAAACGAGTAAAACGCTCCGCGCAATATCCCGTGCCAGCCCGTATCGGCGAATATCGGTAATAACCGGCCAAAACTCATATCTTGCGGATTCAGAAAAATTTGGACATAAAGGGTAAAAACGAATAAGGGACCGATAAATTCGGCGCAGCGGCTAACGGTTTGGATTCCGCCTCTGCAAACCGCATATACGACCAGAAACAGCAAACACGAATGGATGACGATCGTAGGGGTGCTGTGAAGGAGGACGACGTTATGGAATTCTCCTAAACTTCTCGTAATCAGTTCCATCTTCAAGAACCAATGCGCGAAATACGCCAAGACGACGAGCTTTCCGATCCAAGTTCCGAGAACGTCCTTCAGAAAGCCGACCAAGGTTCTATGCTTGTACCGCATGCACACCCGAAGCATGATCCAAGTGAGAACCAGCATGGCCGAGCCTCCGATTAAGATGGAAATCCAGCAATCCTGGTTCGCTTGTTCGGTGGCTAAGCGAATGGGGATATAAGAAATCTCGATGATCGAAGAGATGCAGACTAGCCAAAACAGTTGATAACCGCTTATATTCATGTTTCCATTCCTCTGCCTTCGATTTATTTCAACTTCTTGCCGCTCATTCCGATCGAACGAAATCTAACATCCGCCTCGATTTTCACGACGACATCCTTGAAGCCGGCGTCCCATCCTTCTTTGCGCGATTTCCACCACGCAGGATACTTATGATGAAAGGCCTCTCCGATGCCGTAAATGTCGGTTCCCGTATTTTGCGTTTTTATCATGATTCGATGAAATTTGCGTTGAATATATTCGTTTACGTATTTTTGAACTTCCTTCATGTTGTCGCCATCGGACAAGTCGATCGACGTCGTATTTTCGATCAGATAAGCTTGCGCCCGAACCTTAAGGACGGCGCGATTGGGATCGGATCCTCTTGCAACCGTGCAATCGATTACCCGTCTTAAGTGCGTCAGCCTGAAAGATAATACCCCTTTGCCGTCTTTCCATGGAATCGTGATGTCTTGATTTCTCCCTTTACCGGCCATCCAGATGGCAGCGGATCCTTCTTCCTTATCTAACGTTATATTAATTTTGCTCTCTTTGCCGAGCGCGGCAAACCCGGTAAACACGGCGATCGGTTGCTTATGTTTTTCATTTGATTTCAAATACCGAATCGAAAACATCGGAGCGATCGGCCTTGTTCCTTCGGAAAGATTGTCGATGACGAATTGTCTCGTGGAAAATCCGTTAACTCCGTTGATCGCGAGTTCTTTGCCTGCTCCGATACTGGAAAGGTGCTCCATCGGGTGTTGCAGCTGCAGAAAATCTTTTGCCTTTGCGTCCTTGACGACAATCAAGAGATCCCTCATATTATTCGCCGGATCTCTAACCAATTTGTCATAAAATTCAATCACGTTGAACTTATCAAAGAACTGTTCGCTGAACACGTTTACGATCCGATGGCTGATCAACAGCTTTCGTGACATCTGGCTTTGAACGATCTGAGAGGCTTCGTAGATGTCCTTTCCCACCGCGGAGACGACGACGAAACCGCGAGAATTTTCGGAACTCGATACTCCTTTGGAAGAGGCCATTTGAGAAGGAATCACGATCTGATAGCTCATCTCGATTTTGCCTTCCTCCGTAACGTCGAATCCCGTACCCAATACGAAAGCCAATTGGTTGGGTTCAACGAAATCCGTGCAGCCGCAGGTCATAATAATCAAGATGCTAAGAATTATCGTCGCGAGCATTTTGAGACTCATCATTTACGACCTTTCAGTTTCTTACCGTTTTTCGCCCAAAATGGATATCGAACGAAGATATCGCGAAACCGTTTGCCGTCGAAAGGAGAAACCGGGCTCATGAACGGAGTTCCGAACGATTCCAGCGTCACGAGATGGATCAACATGAAAATGAGCCCGAAAGCGAAACCGACGAATCCCAGAAAACCTGAAGCGAACAGTAATAAGTACCGAATAACGCGAAAGGGTAAGGTGACACTGAATCTCGGAATCGTATAGGCGGCTACCCCCGTCAACGAAATGACGATGATGATCGGCGTGGAAATGATTCCTGCTTCGACCGCCGCTTGCCCGATGACCAACGCGCCGATGATGCTAACGACGGGTCCAAGTTGATTCGGAAGGTGAACGCCGGCTTCCTGAAGCCCGTCGAAAACGAACATCATGAGGAAAACTTCTATGACGGTCGGGAACGGAGAGTTTTCCCTGGCAGTCGCGATACCTATCATCAGATTGCTGGGCACCATTTCCGGATGAAAGGTGGACAACGCAACGTAGATCGCGGGTAAAGCGAAAGAAATGAAGGCCATCACGTAACGGATGAATCTCGTAAGAACGACGAAAACGAACCTTTCGAAATAATCGTCCGCGGATTGAAGGCCTGACCAGAACGTAATGGGAAGAATAAGAGCGAAAGGCGTTCCGTTCGTAAGCAACGCGATTTTGCCTTCCAATAAACCGGCGGTGACGATATCCGGCCGTTCGGTATTCTGGATCTGCGAGAATATCGAGAACGAGTTGTTCTCGATCCACTCTTCGATATAGGAGGAATCGATGACCCCGTCCGTTTCGATTTCGTCGAGCTTCCGTCTGACTTCGTCCAGCACCTTATCGTCGGCAAGCCCGTGCATGTACGCGAGCGCGACTTCCGTTTGCGTGAATTTTCCGACCGTGAACGATTCCATCTTCAGGTTCGGATGAATTATTCTTCGTCTTATTAATGAAGTATTGGTTCGCAGATTTTCTACGAAGCCTTCCTTTGAACCGCGCAATGTCGCTTCCTTTTTCGGTTCCTGGATGCCTCTCGTTTCATAGCCTTGAACCTGGGCGATAAGAACGGCGGGTTCTCCGTCGACCAAGATCGCCAGGCTGCCTTGAAGAATGTGACGAACGACCGCTTCCAAAGTATCGTCCAATAAAACGTTCGCAAGAGGCAACCACTGCCTTCCGAGCATTTCGGCCATCGACTGGATGCGGTCGATTCCTTGAGGCAATCCTCCGAAGAGGAGGGGCTTCAGCAAATTGTCTTCGACGCTTTGCAATCGTGTCATTCCGTCTATGTAGACCAGCAGTAGCGACGTACCGTCTTTTAAAGTAAAAGTACGAAGGACGACGTCCGAGCTTCGATCGAAAAAGCTTCTCAAATATTTTTCGTTTAAGCTCAGCTTTCGGCTAACCGTATCCGTATTCATTTCCGCTCACCCCATGACCGCGGTCGCATTTTTAAGGTTATTATGGACCGGACGGGATTCGATTATGCGGCTTTTGGAAATACAAAAGGTGTGTCACATAGACGAGGGCGAACTCGTTATATGATGTTTGGTACTCCATGTATCATCGCCAAGACTAGAAAGGACGATAGCGGTAAGATGAAGGAATTATACGAAAAAAAATATAAGAACTTGTTGTTCAAGCTGGCTTATCAGCTGACGGGGTCGGTGTCCGATGCGGAGGACGTCGTTCAAGACGTCTTCGTGAAAATTTACGACGTGCCGCCGGAGAAGCTCGCCGAGCCGAAAGCTTATTTATACGAACCGTTGCCATGATTTGAACAAGTCGGCCCGGAAGAAGAGGGAGCAATATTACGGGGAGTGGCTTCCCGAACCGTTCGTCAGCCCGTTCAGCGATTCGATGGACTCCGTCGTCCGCGACGACCTGTTGTCCCACGGCATGCTCGTGCTGCTGGAACGGCTTTCGCCGTCCGAGCGGGTCGTCTTCGTGCTGCTGCGCGAAGCGCTCGGCTTCGAATATAACGAAATCGCAAAGCTCGTCGAGAAGAGCGAAGTCAATTGCCGCAAGCTGTTCAGTCGCGCGACTGCGAAGATGGGATTGGATTCCGAAGAGGTCATAAGCACGGAAGCGGCATCCATACCGTGGCGATGCTGCACATGGAGAATAACCTCATTCAGGGAATGTACTTCATGCGGAATCCGGACAAGCTTAAGCACGTCGGTCAATAGAGAATCGCCGGGGGAGATCGGGTTACCCGACGAGGTATACGCCGTGCTTCTCGAATAACCTCCACACTTGCTCCGCCATATAGCGAGGGGGATGCGGCATACGATTCACGATCCACCATTCGACCATGCCGTAGAAAGCGGAAGCCATGAATTGCACGGTGAGCTCCTTGTCGACTTGACCGTCCCCGTTACGGCCTTCCATCTTCGTCTTGATATTGCCTTCCACGATGCGCAACATTCGTTCGCGGAATAAGGAAGCGCGGTTGTTGGCCAGCATGGAAGAGAAGAACAGAAAGTTCTCCTCGAGGTAGGAGAATATCGGCAACAGGGAACCGATCAGATCGACCGGATCTCCGTCTGAAACTTCCGTTTGCATAGGAGGAACAGGGTGGACAGATGATCCTCGATGCTCTTATCCAGCAGATCGTATTTGTCCAGATAATGCAAATAGATCGTTCCCCGGTTCACGTTAGCCCGGTCGGCGATTTCGTTGATCGTGATTTGCTCGAACGGCTTGTCGGAGAAGAGCTCGAGAAAAGCTTTGTTGATCGCTTCTTTCGTTTTCAAAACTCTCCTGTCGGTTTTCGCTTCGCTACCCATTTCGGACGGCCTCCCTCTGTTATTGAACATTTTTCGGTCAACCGTCGTTTATGAAACAAACGGTCGACGATTAACGATTGAACCGATATCGGAAAAACTTATAATAATAATGAAATTTTGAAATAAGGAAGTGTCGAAAATGAACGATACGCAATCCAAAGTCGTCATCATTACGGGCGCATCGAGCGGTATCGGCGAAGCAACGGCGAAGCTGCTGGCGAAACAAGGAGCGAAGCTCGTGTTGGCGGCAAGACGGGATGACCGTCTTCTTACGATAGCGAAGGAAATCGAACAAGAAGGCGGGGAGGTCGCTTTTTTGCAAACCGACGTAACGTCCAGGGAAGAAATGCTGAAGCTGGCTCGGTTTGCGCTCGATAAATACGGCCGCATCGACGTGTTGGTCAACAACGCCGGCGTGATGCCCAACTCCTTCCTGCACGAATTGAAAGTCGATGAATGGGACCTGATGATCGACGTCAACGTGAAAGGCGTTCTGTACGGCATCGCTGCCGTATTGCCGATTATGAGGGAACAGCAATCCGGCCACATCGTTAACGTTTCGTCGGTAGCCGGCCATGAAGTCCATAAGATGTCGGCCGTCTACAGCAGAACGAAGTTCGCGGTGAGAGCCATATCGGAAGGGCTGCGCCAAGAAGAATCTCCGACTAACCGCATTCGTTCGACGATCGTCTCTCCGGGGTTTACGGAAACCGAGTTGTTTAACACGATCAGCAATCCCGACGTAAGAGCGTACGCGGAATCGTTAAGAGACAAGGCGATCTCTCCGCATAGCATCGCCAAAGCGATCGCATACGCGAAAAGCCGGATCGTATTTAGATCCGGCTTTATGTTTGGGGGACAAGAGAGAATGTCCCGACATTTGTGTCGTTAATGTCTGTACATTTGTGTCGTTAGACAGGAACTTATAAAAAAACTAAACGAAAATTGAGCTTCTTCCGACGGTGTCGGGTGACAAGAACATAGTAACATTGGAAGCCGCATAAGAAGCGGCTTTTTGTTTTAATGTTATAAGGTTCTTGTCAAAGCGTAATGACAAGAACCTTATAACATTCCCGATCAGTGACAAGAACTTTATAACATTCCCGACAACTCACGCCAAAGAATGACCGGCATGCGTTCGTGCACTTTGTTCATCGAAAATAAAGTCTTAGACTGAAAAATAAAACATTAGACTGTGAAAATAACGTTGTAGACTGGGAACCGGCATTAAGCTAAACATTCCTGTTAAGGCTAAGAAATGGCCTTTGTCAAAAAAGGAGCGCCTCGATATGATGGGTTTGTCCAAGGGTTAATTACCCAACACCATCAAGGAGGCGCTCTTATCATGAAGTTTAAACAATCAGATGCACAAAATCAACGTGTCGAACGAATTACGACCTCGCATTTAATTGTAGGGATCGACATGGCAAAAGAGACTCATGTGGCACAGGTTACAAATTTTCGTGGGATTGTACTAACAGCTTATACGAATATATACAATTGATCAGAGGTCCGCGACGCCCGAAGGATGGCTTTTTCTTCCGGGCAGAAAGTTATTATAATTTAGCCACGACGATCGATGAGTTGGACAGTCAACCTTCATTCGGTCGCCCTATTAAAGATTCGTACGGTGGAAAGTCCTTGCATGAGCAATCGCACGGAGAGTCGTTCTTTTCCACTTTCATTCATCGGTTCGGGGAGAATGGCTTATATATACTGGATGAGCCTGAGGCTGCATTGTCTCCCCTTCGCCAAATGGCGATGTTGACACGAATTCATGAACTTGTTTTGCAGAACTCTCAATTTATTATTGCGACCCATTCCCCGATCGTTATGGCATATCCAGATTCGATTATTTACAATCTAAAGCCGAATGGTATCGAGGTCCAAGTATTGGAGGAAACCGACCATTTTATGATTATGAGAGAGTTTGTCAATAACAAGGATAGGATGCTCAGAGAGTTACTCGAAGAAGCACAAGATTAATTCCACTGCTATCCCTATGGAACCCTACAGCTCGAATGAGGGCAATTTAGACGAAGAGATTTCTTATCAAGATTAAGCTATCGGAGAACGTTAGTTGAATAGACTGCCGCCTTATTTGGAGGCGGTTTTTCTTATCTGCTCAGCCACCTCGAATTACAAAATGCGGAATATTGCACCTCCAGGGGGGGAATACTAATTCGGTAAAAATTGGACTGGAAAGAACAAGATTTTCGCAAATACCGACAAATTTGAATTGAGGTGAAGACGACTGATGATAAAGGTAAGAATCCTTATGCTGCTCGTTCCAGTATTATTGCTGACCGCTTTTAGCAAACCAGAACCCATCACGGTGAAGGATGTTGAAATTAATGTTATAAAGACCGCAGGCATCCTTCGGTATGACATCGTACTAAAGAAAAACGGTGAACTGAAGATATTCAAAAGTGAGGTTGAGGACTCACCTGGTCACCGAATGTTTCATCATACCTCTGGAATAAACTTTGCTGTTAGACCCAATAAAGCCCTGGCATCACTAATGGTATTAGAAGGAAACACGAAATATGTAAAAATGCAATTTGCAGGTGGTGGGGCTTCAGGGGACTTTCAAAAGACTGATCAAGTTACCGTTAATCTTGAATATGTTACAAAGGAGGGTGTGGATTTTGACGAGGTGCGGAGTGCGGCTCTTGATTCCACTTTAATTGTTCTCAAGGGGAATAAGGTAATTATGGAAATTCCATTTAATAAGGCTAAAAAATGAGCTTTCTATGTAAATGCATATTCACAGCCACCTCAACGAAAGGTGGCTTTTCTTTTGCTCGATAGGGGCGAATTCGTTAATAATTATCAATTTATTGCCCTAAAGTCGAGCGCACCAAGGAGCAGGTTGCCGCCGGTAGCTGCTCCTCTTTCCATTATGTTAACGGGCAGAATTGCTTAACAAAACCTCTGCTACTGTTGTAGTATTGATTGAGAAAATATTATTGGAGGATGGAAGAGTAGAATGAAAGAATCATTAATCGAAAAAGAGTTGTATGATCTACCCTTTTATCAACAAGCCAAACCAAAGTGGTCATTTCACATATTATTATTACTATCAGTTTTTATTTTACTGGGTTTTGTCTTAATCCCTGGCACTGAGCAGGACAAATTAATTATGAACGTAATATGGTTAGTAGCTGCTATTTTTTTTGGATACGTGTGGCTCGCTGTAGCGTTCTTTAGAAAACCCTATTTAAAAATTACTGAAGATTCTATTGAGTACAACAGAAAAACTTTCAGATGGAACGGCATCCGTAAAGTTGAGGTCATTTCAGGACGCGCAGGCAGTAAACAACTTGTAATTCGGGGCAACGAGCAAGAAAAACGGTCATTTTGGAGAGAATTAGACCGTTTTATTGTTAAGAATTATTCGATAGGTGACTATAAGTTTACTATCTTAGGCTCCATTTTTTCGAATATTGATCTTGAAAAATTAGCTTTGACAATTGCTGATAAAGTCAAAGTGAATAAATCTTTAAGTTGAACTAACGGGGAACGATAGTTGAATGAAGACGCAACGGCAGCCGGTCGATCGGCTGCCGTTGTTTATTGAAGTAACGGGCAGGTTTGTTCAGAGATTTAACGAATATGCCTATAGAGGTGAATTGAAAATGAAAACTGTTTTTTTAGTTGAACATTCTTATGAAGTTGGAGAAGCTTAACCAATTCCAAAAAATGAAAGTACTTGAAAAGCCTTCGGGTGACAAGAACATAGTAACATTGAAAGCCGCATAAGTAGCGGCTTTTTGTTTTTATGTTATAAAGTTCTTGTCAAAGTGCAATGACAAGAACTTTATAACATTCCCGATCAGTGACAAGAACTTGGTAACATTCCCGACATGGATGAAGCCCCGTGTCGCGCAGCAGTAAACTTGTTCAATCAAACGTTCACGACCAGCACGCTGAAAAAGGTCTGTGGAAGTTAAGACAATCCGAAAGAGCAACCCTCTAGGAAAGCGGAACCCTTTCGCTACCTGATTGCGATTTCTGCTGTCCGCGATTAAGGAAGCAGTCGCAGTATTAAAATTCAGAGGAGTCAGAACAAAGCCTGACGGAGTTTAATCCGTCAGGCTTTGTTTTGAGAATTGAAATGGCTCACGCCATCTTGTTAACCTGCTGTGTTTTTTTCCATTTTCATATAATTTACGCCCCATTCATACATCTTATTTAAAATCGCACTTAAACTCTCTCCGAATTCGGTAAGGGAATACTCCACCTTAGGGGGGACGACCGGGTATACTTCGCGATGAACAATGCCATCGAGCTCAAGCTCGCGAAGCTGCTGTGTAAGCATTTTTTCCGTAATGGAAGGAATGGACTTCTTTATTTCGCCGAACCTCAACGTATTTCCTCGCAGACGCCATAGTATTAAAGGTTTCCACTTGCCGCCGATTACATCAATTGTGGCTTCTACAGGACAAGAATATTCTTTAGCGTTCATATAGGATCCCTCCATACTTACCTTTTTGATAGTTCCTCACTAAAAAGTCGGTACTTATATTCTAAATTGGTTTCGATCATAATGAAAGCATGAAATTTAACCAACTAAGAAATAGGAGTTTGATGAATATGAGCGCATCGATTTTAGTGATTGGAGCTACAGGAACAACAGGCAAGGAATTGGTGAAACTACTGGTGAAGAATGGTCATAAAACGCGGGTAACTGTTCGTCCAACAAGCAAAACAAATGAATTGCAAGCATTGGAAGTCGAACTGGTTCAAGCTGATTTAAACGATGTCGACTCACTGGTAAAAGCCATGGACGGCATCGAGAAAGTATACTTTGCAACTCCTCTTGTTCCGAATATGGTGGAGCTTTCTTCTTCGATCACTCGTGCAGCTAAAGAAGCCGGCGTGAAACATCTTGTGAAATTATCTGGCGGCGGGTCTGAAATGGATACATTGGCCAAATGGCATAGGGCTGCAGAAAAAGAAGTGGAGCAGTCCGGCATAGCTTATACATTCTTGCAGTCAAATACGTTTATGCAAAACTTATCTAAGTTCAGCTCACATACAATTCGTAATCAAAGCGCCATTTATGAGCCGCATGGGGATGGGAAAACAGCTTACATCGATGCTCGAGACATAGCCCAAGTTGCTTATCATGTCTTAACGGAAGATGGACACGAAAACAAAGCCTACTACTTGTCAGGACCTGAAGCACTCTCCGGTGCAGAGATTGCAGCTATTCTTTCTTCCGTAACCGGAAAATCAATTAAATACGTAAGTGTACCAGTTGATGCTTATCGCGCTTCTATGCAAAAAGTAGGTATGCCCACCGAAATCGCCGAAGGCTTGTTAGAGCATTACCATATAGTGGATTTAGGGTACACAGCAAAAGTTTCCAGTGCGGTAGAAGAAATCACCGGGCAAAAACCAACTACGTTCGAGACGTTTGCTCAAGCAAATAAAGAGTCGTTTATTGGGTAAAACAAAGGCGTGTTAAGCAATGAATGGGCTAGCGCAAAATACGTATGAAGTTACTATTTGTTCGTCAAATTGGACAAAGAGAGGATTTAAATAATGATAACAACAGCAGATAAACCCGCTGATAAACCTGCATTTTCAATCAAATCAATCCTTGCTCCATTACTTGCGGTAATGATTGGAATGATTATGGTGCTTTTGGATACAACAGTTATTAACGTTGCTGTACCCACTTTAGAAAGATACTTCAACAGTCCATTAGGGACCATTCGATGGGCGATTACTGGCTATACACTTGCATTGGCTACTGTTATCCCTTTAGCTGGTTGGATGACGGATAAATTTGGAGCCAAACGAATTTTCCTCCTTACGATTGCCTTTTTTATGATCGGTTCCATTCTGTGTACCTTAGCCCAAACCCCGGAACAGCTCGTTTTTTTTCGGATCTTACAAGGTTTGGGCGGGGGAATGGTAGCACCGATCGGCATGGCGATGGCGTTTAGACTTGCACCTCCTGAAAAAAAAGGGGCTGTAATGGGGGTCCTTGGGATACCGATGTTAGTAGCCCCTGCTACAGGTCCATTGATTTCTGGTTGGTTGATCGGCATTGGGTCGTGGCATTGGATCTTTTTTATTAATATCCCAATAGGCATTGCGGCCATTGCCATAGGCATTAAATTCTTACCAAAAAAGGAGCGTCACAAGACGGCGGCATTGGATATTTTAGGCATGATTCTTGGTCCAATCGCGTTTACTATGCTTACGTACGGAGTAAGTGAAGGCGGATCAGATTGGGGTTCTAATAAAGCGATCACAGGACTAATTATTGGCGGCGTCGCCTTAATCCTATTCATTATTGCAGAATTGCGTCATAAGCAACCTCTACTCGAGTTGCGTGTCTTTAAATCATTTGATTTCATTCGGGGTATTTTTCTATCCTGGCTTTTACAAATTTCCATGTTTGTATCTGTTCTGTTACTGCCTTTGTATCAACAAGGAGTATTAGGTCGAACTCCGCTCGTAAGCGCGTCAATCGCACTTCCTAGTTCACTAGGGGCGCTAATTTTTTCGCCTTTATCGGGGAAATTAGCTGATAAATTAGGCGCGAGACCACTTGCTGTTACAGGGTTGAGTTTCGTGTCTGTTGCGGTATTGCTACTCTCACGCGTCACAATCCACACCCCGCCAATCGGATTAATGATCCCCATGTTCTTAATGGGGAGTGGCATGGGTTTATCGATGATGACCATAAATACGCATGTGTTACAGTCAGCTCCGCGAAATTTGATAAGCCGAGTTACACCGTTAACATCAGCGACACAACAAGTCGTCGTTTCAATTGCAATAGCTGCTTTTACGGGACATTTAACATCACGGATTGGGACCCGCATTGTGGAAGCCGGTCCGCACGCGGATAAGTTGAAGGAATCTGCCTTAGCCTTCGGTGACACCTATTTTATCATCGCTTGGTTTGCTATTTGTGGCGTAGTGTTGGCACTTTTCCTTCGCCGGCCACGCCCGGCAGGCTAAGTGGTTGAGCCGAAAAGTGGATATTATTCGGATCGGAATCGGGGTAAGGAAGTAGAGGCTTCGCACTCGGAAACAGGAATAACCCCCACGCGGTGACGGCGACGGGCTTGTCTAAGGTAAGAGTGAATCGCTTTATTTGTAACTGTGCATTCACATTCTTTTATCTGGATATCCTAATTTCATACCTCTGTTGCTTGTCGCAGGACGGCCAATGATTTCAAACGGTCCGAGGGAGAGTTACTCTGACCGTGGTCATCTCCGCTCTTTAGTGGTCTTATTCGGATCATTCAGAAGCGGAGGAAGTTGTTAATCATCAAATTACAAGGAGCAAAAAAATGACCGAATTCAAGCAGCTCACGATTGATCGTAAAAGCACTAATTATTGGAGAGTTACTTTTAACAATCCGCCTCTGAATTTGATTGACGATAGTACGATTCCTGAGTATTTGAAGCTTTTGGAACTGGCCGAGACCGATCAAGAGCTTAAAGTTATCGTGTTTGACAGCGCGAATCCAGATTTCTTCATTGCTCACTTCACCCCGGCCGCAGGAACGGAATACCTGCTGACCCCACGTTCAGATGGGTTGCTGCCGTGGGCCTATTTTGCTTCTCAACTGTCTAAACTCCCAGTTGTAACCATTTCAGCTATCCGTGGGCGAACACGCGGGATCGGATCAGAATTCGTGCTTGCAACCGACATTCGTTTTGCTAGCTTGGAAAAAGCCATTCTAAGTCAATTTGAAATCGGACTCGGACTGTTTCCCGGCGGTGGCGGCCTAGAACAACTTCCGCGAGTCGTTGGACGCGCCCGTGCGCTGGAGATCGCGCTCAGCGCCGAGGATTACGATGCTGCCATGGCCGAACGTTACGGTTGGGTCAACCGAGCGATCCCGGATGCTGAGTTTGAGCATTTTGTAGAACGATTCGCTCAACGCGTGGCGTCTTTCGATAAACGAGCTATCGCCGAAATCAAACACCTTGTAAATATTCGTCACGATTCACCGACACCGCAGGAGCTTGATGAAACGATGAAGCTTTTCTTCAGTGCCTACAAGTGGGAAGGTCCTCCTAAACGAATTCCTATCCTTACGAAGCATGGCCACGGCACATTAAGCGATCTCGAGCTCCATTATGGAAAAGTTCTTGGCGAAATCGATTTCGATGATGAAAACAAACAATAGACCTTAGTACGATTCGCACTCAACTCTTGTCCGTAAGTCTGCTTCATGAAAGCTAAATCGAAGTCGACCAATTCGATCTCACGTGGGCGAATGTGCTCCACGAGCGCTTGGTAGCCAATTCGGAGAGATGAGCATGATGATGCAGTATTCGTTTCAAAGCGCCAATTTCCGCAGAAAAGAAAAACAATACCGCGACCTGCTACGCGGCAACCGAACATAACCTCATTTCCGACGGTTGGCAGGGAAGCGCAAAATGAAACAGCTGGTCTTAGACGCAATAAGAGGGGAGAGCTCGGTTGCACTGATGGCAAAGCATGATACATCAGATGCATTATATGAAAACTGGAAGGGAAATAGAGTATTATTTTAATTAGGCGCGATCAATTGCAATCTTACGACCACATAAAAATGAGGTCGACCAGTAATTCTGGTGACCTCATAACATGAACGGGCAGGTAGCCCCTTGTGAGTAACGAACTGAAATGCCACCGTCGAGGTCCGCTATGAAGTTGGGTAGTCCCAAACATCAGGCGGAAGCTCATCCTTGAGAGATTCATACATGGAGTCGCGGAACAGTTTCACTGCAGGATAAGGCCTAAGGGCAATTGTGCGCTCTTCTATCAGCCCCTGCTCATTGTCTACGATGATCTCCAAACTCTCGATCTTGTGACCATCCATGGTCCCCACCCACTGCAAGAAGGTGGTGCGTTCATCGAGTTTAAATTCGGCTGTATATTTACCGGAACCACGCGTTGAACTCGACTGAGCGAAGATCGCAGCGATGACATCCCGCCCCTCGATCGGGCGTATTCTATTTGTAAATAGATAAGTGATTGTAAATTGGGATTGAATATTTATGTCGCGTGACAATAACATAGTAACATTGAAAGCCGCATAAGTAGCGGCTTTTTGTTTTTATGTTATAAAGTTCTTGTCAAAGTGCAATGACAAGAACTTTATAACATTCCCGATCAGCGACAAGAACTTGGTAACATTCCCGACATGGATGAAGCTCCATGTCGCGCAGCAGAGAACTTGTTTAACAGCCCGATTTCATCAAATTCAGTTTTTCAACGTGGAGGAGTCCGAGAACCAAGATGCGCTCAGGGATGCGATTAGGCGAACGCCTTCGAACATTATCTCAATATAGGCCGCGAAAATCGCGGCTTTTTGCATTTATGGGATAAAGTTCATGAAACGATACTGACCCGGAAGACCGGCAACAATATGAGGCCCGTATTTTTAGCAGGACCTTCGCGACATGCGCAGTCCAAAATGACATGCTGTAGCATGCCCGATAACTGGTTCGACCCGCCCGGGAAGTTGTCGGCATATGGCAAATTGCTCTTGCAGGCCTTTCACGACTGTTTGCTCACAATCGGAACATTTTTATCCCCAAATTGATATGAATTGTTGTATGCATTCGGGACTTAGCCAATTAATGAGGCCGGGAACTTGGAGCAACGTCCTTTATGCCAAATAATCTTACTTTCAATAGTATGGTGAGTAAAGCAGCTCCAAAAAGGACGATACCTGTCAAAAGAATGTTATGCGTACCATACTGAGAGATTGTCCAGCCTCCAGCGATCGATCCGACCGAAATACCGAGGTTGGAGAAAGAGACAAACAAGCTGTTTCCGAACTCTGGCGCTTCCGAAGCTTCTGTCGTAAACCAACTTTGGCTAATGACAAAACCCGAAGTATGAACAGCTCCCCAGAGAATGACAACGAGAATCATGGGAATGAACGCTTGTCCGGCAAAATACACGAGTAAATAAATGAGAACCATAAATATAGGGAAGAATACTGCAGTTCGAGTAACGCTTCTGCTCAAAAACTTACCTATTTGCAAATTCCCAATGACCCCGCTAATTCCGAACACCACAAGCATAATACTTATCCACTTGTTATCTAATCCCGTATATTTAGTCAAGTACTCGGAAAAATAGCTATATGCAGTAAACATAGCGGCAAGCACAAGGAGTAAAGTTGCAATATTAAACCATAGGCTTGGCTTCGCTAGCACGCGTAACTGCGAACGATACGTTAATTTAGTCGTCACAGGGAGACTGGGAATAAAGACGGCTAATCCGATAAAGCCAATCATATTGATAATTGCCGAGAACAAGAAGGATGCTTCAAGGGAAAAATGACTCGCTATAAACGACGTGATCGGGACGCCCAGCACAAGACCGATGGTACCGCCAGTAAATACATTGGCGATGGCTTTCGAGCCGTCATTCGGATAAAAACTCGCTGCCACGACAAACGCGAGCGAAAAGTATACCGGATGTAAAAATGCGGGTACGATTCGAAGCAGCAATAATACATTGAAACTCGTACTGAATGCGGCCAAAGCGTTGGCCAGAGCAAAGATAGCTAAAACGAGCAACATGATTGTTTTACGGTTAATGCCTGATAACAATAAGGTCATAATAGGACCGAAGATCGCGATCGTTAAAGCAAACAAGCTCACCAATAAACCTGCCTGAGAAACACTAACCTGGTATTTCTCAACGACATAAGGAATAATCCCAATAACACCGAATTCCGTATTGATGATACTAAAGAGCCCCAGTGCAATAATATAAATCCAAAACGTTGTTTTTCTCTTGTTGTCCATGTTGCCTCCTTGGGTGTTGACTGTTTAATGAGATCTATCAGTTTTAGCCCTTCGTTTCCATATCAGATCCACCTGACATGAGTTTAGTTTAATGTGAAATGTACATTGATTTCAGTGAAATACATTACAATTTATATAGTCGGTGTCGCTTTCCTGAAGGAAAATGGGAAAAAAGGAGTCATCCATTAAGGAAGACCCCTTTTGTGTACTTCGTACGCTTGTGGCTAGATAATTATTCCTTTTACACTTTTAGTTCCGCTGTGGAACGGCAAACAACTGCCTAATTCATAGTGAACTGGATAACGATACCATATGAAAGAAACCGCCTGCCTCAAGAGCGGTTTCTTTGTATTTGATTTAGTGTTTTGGGGAAGATAAATCGATGAAGCTTATTGGTGTGGCTTTCAAGCAGCTTAATGATCTCGGGAGGGTCACAAGGAAATGTTAGATAAACGATATTATTTATCAAAAATGAGCATTTTTGATGTGCTGACTCCTGATGATTTAAATGAACTGGATCATATATCACCGATGACTCATTTTAATGCTATTCCCAAAGGGAGTATCATACAAAAGCCGGATACAGCTCGAGACGGACTGTTTTTTATAAAAGAAGGAAAGGTACGCTTATATAAAACGACTTCGGAAGGAAAGCAATTTACTGTCGTGATTTTGGGAAAAGGTAATGTCTTCGGAGAAATCGACACCTTTTCTTTTGGAACGAAAGGTTTTCACATCGAAACAATGGATCAAACGTTGATTTGTTCGGTGCCTAAACAAGATTTTGAAAATTTCTTAGCTGAACGACCGCTGCTTGCAATGAAAATGTTGACGGAATTGAGCAAGGTTCTTAAGTATAAGGATGAGATGCTCGAGAAACTAGCCCTAGGTGATGTCCGTGACCGCATACTCCATCTATTGCTCGATCTTTCCGAACGATTCGGAATCGAGGAAGATGGGAATATAAGAATCGACTTGCCGTTAACGCATCAGGATGTTGCGAATATGGTAGGTGCCACACGCGAGGCGGTCTCTGTAATCTTAAAGACGCTTACGAAGAACAATGTTATTCAGACCGGAAGGAAATCGATTTCCATTTCACCCGTGAAAGCAGCGGAAATACTCGAGTTAACATACTCGTAATTTGGAAGGCAACTATTACAACCCCGTGTTAATTCGTGGGATTAAAAGCGGCTGAGCAGGAGATATCCTGTTCAGCCGTTCCATTATGTTTTGGCCGCTTTACGGCCGCTGCGATTCATTGGCTTAACCTAAGTGGATGCCAATCGATGCATTGTCGTCAGGGGATCCAAGCCAGTACCCATACGCGATGGCTACTTGAACAAAATGGTTCAATGCTTCGAGAGAAGGCGGGCCCGGTGTAACGGAATCAGATGGGCGGCCGATTTCAACGAAGAAATCTCCCATGTTCGCTGTTGATGCGATGACCAATGTTACGGTTTCATTCGTGGCATTTCTCCAAGCATGTTTAACGTCTCCCGGAATATCAACGGTTTCACCCGCGTGAACGGTTTGCCAGCTGTCATCCGTGAAAGCCTCAAGTTCCCCGGAGAGAACAACGAAGGTTTCTCGGTCAACGTGACTGTGAACAGGAACGACTACCCCTGGCGGAACTTCTGCCTCCATAAGGCTATAATCCCGGTTTTTCGCCAAGTCCGTTAAAAGCTTGATACGCGGTCCCATAACATCCAAAAAAGTCGACATAAAAATATTCCTCCGATTAAATTAGTTTTTTGGAAACTTTATTCAAACTATGGCTTATTTCTTGAGCTTAATCAGTCTAAAAGTAACTCGAAACGTGTTGACGCAGTTTGCTTCGCAACACGGCAACCTCACCGCTCCTTTCTTGCCTGTTCCCCATTCTAGTCGCATGCGTTCTTTTTTTCTGTAATCTGATTTACACAAAGGTTTAATGTTAGGCTATTCAGCTCTTCCAAATTAAAGAAAAATCAACGTACGCGTTATGCGAACGCTCAAAGTTCAGTAAGTATTCGTAGGTATATAGCTTCTTATGCGCCTTTCGTTCATAAGCGGAGCAGATTTTGTAATCTGGATTACTGAGGAGAGAAATAGGGTGGTTTATGATGAATGGTACAATCGGATACAGGTTCGTGCGATCTTAACCAAGCAATCCTATACCGATTTGATCTTTCGAACAAAAAAAATACGCCGGACCGGCGGGATGACAAATGGAGAGACTGGGAATGTTTAAATCATATGAGGAGCAATATAAGCATGCGATTGTCGATTTAATTCTGTACGTTCAAAATACAGAATTTCAACTGAATATCAACCTGGATGAACAGTCCGATATCCTTGACATTCCAACGCATTATATCGCGAATGGCGGGAATTTTTGGATAGCATTGAATGATGATGGACAAGTAGTCGGGACCATTGGACTGCAGCGGTTAAGCAAAGACCTCTATATCCTGAAGAAGTTTTTTATCTACGAAGCATACCGAGGCAAAGGTTATTCGATTGGACTATTCAATCCATTAGTTCAATATGCGAAATCCCATGGAGTCAAAACGATTATTTTAGATACGCCTTCTATTGCGGCGAGGTCGCATCGCTTTTATGAAAAGAACGGCTTTGAGAAAATCGCCAAGCATGATTTGCCGTTTCCTTATGACTATCCGGATCGGAACTCGGTCCTTTACCGTTTAAACTTATGACGGTGCGCCTTCGGTAAATTAGTTTACAGAACAAGTGCAGCGTATTGAGCTAAGATGGCTCCATACCAAGGAGGGATATGCAATGAACAGAATCGACAATCAACAGCAATTTCAAGATGAAATCGATCAAGATAAATATACCATTATGAAATTCGACGCAACCTGGTGTCCGGATTGCAAAAATTTAGACCGATTTATCGGTGATATCGTGAAATTGGATCATCTGCACAGTAAATTCGCGAAAACGCCGACTCAAATCAGAGAATATCTGAATAAGCTCGATGTTGCCTCGGCAGAGAAGTAAATGAAGAGTATGGAACAGGACAAAAAGAAATTAACGATATTGTCTCAAATCAAGCTATTCGAATCGCTTCCGTCGCAAATCATCCATGAAATCGAACAGCTGGCTAATGAATCCAATCTCAATACGTATCCTAAAAATACCATTATTCAAGCGCCTGGAAACGAGAAGACTGGATTGAGCTTCGTAATCGCCGGCAAGCTTCGAGCCTATAAAACCGATTCGGACGGTAAACAATATACGGTGTGCATCCTTAGCGACGGCGGGATGTTCGGTGAAGTCGAATCGTTTTCTCTCGGCATAGACGGAACTTACGTGGAGACGATGGAGGAAACGACGATTTATTTGATCCCGACTGAACATTTCGAGCCGTTGTTGAGCAAGCATCCCGAACTTGCATTACGATTGTTATCGGAAATGAGCAAGAGATTGCGACAGCAAGTTGAATTAGTGGAAAAGCTTGTTTTTAGAGATCTTCGAGGAAAAGTGCTGTACTTTTTAAACCGGCTCTCTAAAAAATTCAGCATTGAAGAAAATGGATACCTCAAAATCGATATTCCGCTTACTCATCAAGAATTGGCTAATATGATCGGCGCTACGCGTGAAGCGGTGTCACTTACCTTACAAGAACTATCCAACGAAGGTATTATCGTTACCAGCCGAAGGATGGTTATGATTCATGTCGAAAAAGTCATGAAAGAATTATCTTGATTTGAATAATGAGAATATTTTCCTCTTATTGCTTCTCGTTTAGGTAATCTATATTACTGAGGAATTATCCATCTAGGATTATGATTAATTCATCCTTTCGGAGAGTTGTGGAAAGGACTCATACAAGATCAGCGTTAATCCGTTAGGCCAATACGATATGCGCTCACGGAAATGCGGTACATCTAACCAACCTAAAGGAGGAATAAACCATGTCCAGTCAGCTAGTCCAACTAAATATTCGATTCAAAGCAAAACCGGGGAGAAAAGAAGAATTCCGCAAGGAATTGTCTTCCCTTATCGAAAAAATGTCATCCGAGAAGGCATTCATCAGCGCCATTGTTTCCGATGACTTGGATCAGCCGGATGATTTGGTCATATATGAGACATGGCAAGGTACGAGAGATAGCTGGCTGGCGGAAGAATTCATCAAGCCATACCGTAAGAATTACGAAGGAATACTAGGCGATTTAATCGTGGATAGAAGCGTTAGTTGGCTGGAGCCTAAGGGCGAATGGGGAAGTCAGATAACGACCATCTTCTTAGATTAACGGAGATTGTAGCTTACCGCACTCGAGAGGTAAACTTGGCCGGCCGGACAATCATCTTGGGATCGGCTATTCAGACTCCACCGCTATGTATTAATCCTTGAACTTAGGAACAGATTATTAATAATCCACTTGAGAAAACATTGTCGAGCCGTAGACCGTTAGAGATTTAGTGACTTTTTGGGAAAAATAACTTTTTAACATAAAAGGAGATCCTCTTCATGACAACGCCTAAAAAACTTCTTTCCACCTATAATCTAGGAAGTCTTACCTTAAAAAACCGAGCAGTAGTTGCCCCGATGACGCGCACTTCTGCCGAAAAGAATGGAAATGCAAACGATAGAATGGCGCGATATTATCAAAGCTATGCTGCGGGTGGATTTGGTCTTGTGATTACCGAAGGAACATATCCAGATGAAGAATACAGTCAAGGATATAGTTTTCAACCAGGAATCGCAAATGTTGAGCATGTCGGAGCTTGGAAACAAGTGACTGAAGCCGTTCATGCTAAGGGCGGTAAAATTATTATGCAAATTGCCCATGCTGGTGCTCTTTCTATAGGTAATATTTATAAAGATGGGACAGTGGCTCCTTCGGCTGTGAAGCCATTTGGCGAGCAACCACCGGCATTTGGAGGTAATGGCGGCGAATATTTAACGCCGAAGGAACTTACGCGAGAAGAAATCAAAGCAATCATAGCCGAGTTTGGGGAAGCAGCTTTAAGAGCCGAACAAGCAGGGTTCGACGGGGTAGAGATTCACGCGGCAGCCGGTTATTTATTGGACGAATTTTTGACGGATTTCACAAATCTGCGTCAAGATGAATATGGCGGATCAACTGAGAACCGTATGCGTTTTGTAACCGAAGTTATTAGAGCCGTCAAGGAAAAAGTCGGTCAACGTATTGTTGTCGGCGTTCGGGTATCGCAGGCTAAAGCCAATTACTTTGTGCACAAGTGGGCGAACAATGAAGAAGACGCCCGAATCATTTTCGAAGCCATTGGCGCAGAAAAGCCCGATTATATCCACGTTACTGAATATAATGCCCATAAACCGGCCTTCGGAGATAGCGGTTCAACGCTAGCTGAATTGGCGAAAAAATATGGTAATACGACTGTCATTGCTAATGGGCAACTGGATCAGCCAGAGGATGCTGAAAAGGCGCTGGAAGCAGGTTCTGATTTGATTTCACTAGGAAAAGCCGCACTAGCTAATCATGACTGGGTGGTCAAAGCAGAGAAGGGTCTTCCGTTGGAATCATCTTTAGAAAATATTTTGGGTCCTACACCTATTCTAAAGGACCAAGAATTATATGGGCATGCGGAAGATTTCGTGAAAACAAAATAAGGATAAAGGCAAAACTAGCCGAAAGGCAGGACTCACTGTTCATGTGATGACCGCCGGGTTGACCCGCACGACAAAACACGGCCTATGGGTCGTGTTTTGTTGTTTGCTGCCTTTTTTAAACGATCTTGTAGCTGTAACGGCTTCAGTTACGACTCGAAAATAAATTTCCATCATACCCGGAGGTGCGAAATGAAATTTGGTTTTATTGGAGCAGGAGTCGTTGCTCAAACGCTGGCGAAGCATCTGTTGCTGCACGGCCACGAAGTCATGCTGAGTAATAGCCGTGGTCCCGAAACGTTGTCGGAGCTGGTAAGTTCGCTCGGTGCCGGCGCGAAATCTGGCACGCCGTCAGAAGCAGCTGAGCAGAACTACGTCATTTTGAGCGTAGGGTGGTCGCAAGTTCCTGCAGCCGTGTCGATGGTTCCGGATTGGACAGGCCGCGTTCTTATTGATGCTGCCAACCGTTTTGACAATATGGATGGCCTTGGTGACTTGTCAGAAGTGAATTCCAGTGAAATCGTAGCGCAATATGCTCCGGGCGCTCGTGTAATCAAAGCTTTCAATACGGTTCCGATGCAATGGATTCAGGATTATACGGAAAAGAAGCCGAAGACGGTCCTTTTCGTATCTGGAGACGACAGCAAGGCAAAACAAGTTTTCCAAGAAATCTGGGAAGGAATAGGTTTTGCATGCGTTGATCTCGGCTCCCTAAGCCAAGGCGGTAGACTTCAGCAAATAGGCGGTCCTCTTGCTGGATTGAATTTGAATCTCTTGGAGAAATTCATCGTCTGAAGCAACATTTAAGGATTGATACGCTATCGCATCTGCTTCCGGAGATCTTAAAAAATTTGAAAATAAAGGGATGATGAGATATGGCACGCATAGGAAAACGCATCATCCAGTATCGCTTCGGCGATCCTCAAGAGGTTCTTGAGGTGGAGTCCGCGACTTTTGACCAACCACTTGCCGAAGGCGAGGTGCTGGTCAGGATCTCAAGGAGCGTGATTCATCCAGGTGATCTCCAGCTGATTTCCGCAAATTCCGATTCTTCGGAAAAGCTGCCCGAAGGTCGGGTACCTGGCCTCGAAGCGGCAGGAGTCATCGAGGATGCCGGGCCAGGTGCGCTGGATGGAACCGGTTTGACGATGGGCATGCGCGTGGCCTTCTTCTACCCGGGAGCATGGCAGAGCTATGCAACTGTGCCTGCCCAGGCTCTGGTGGCATTGCCCGATGAAATGTCAGACGAAATCGCGACTCAGCTGCTCATCAATACCATCACAGCCCGGCATGTGCTTCGAGCGGGCTTGCGTGAACTAGAGCCGCGCCCGAGGCGGCTGATTCAGACCGGCGCATCATCTTCCGTGGCCAAATTGATCACTTACTTTGCCCTTCAGCAAGGAATCGACCCCATCCGCCTTGTACGCTCCACCCATTCAGGCGAACATATGGAAAAGGAGCTGCCTGGTGGAAACATAATCGCAACTGACGTGGATGGCTGGCAGGCTGAGGTCCGAAAAGCAGCCGGAGAAGACATCGTGCTGGCGGTTGACGGGGTCGGCGGCGACATGCTAACCGGACTATTCGGCCTGTTGGCTGTCAAAGGCCGCATCGTTTCCTATGGCTCCTTGGCGGGTGGACCGTCAGATATGACCGCTTTAACGGTAAAGTCGCTTACACTGGTCGGGGCAACGATCATGACTTGGCAAGAAGATACGACGGCAGATGAGCGGATGCAAGACATGAAAGCCGCCATCGAGGCGGGAAGCAATTCGAAGCTCATGTTCTCAAGCTATAAGGAATTCGATCTATCCGAAATCAAGCATGCCGTGGAAGCTGTTGCTGCGCCTGGAAAAAAAGGCAACGTCGTTTTGAAATTCGAATAGCTCCACTTGCGGCGCTGATACACCTTGCGGCGCTGCTGCACCACAAGGTGTATCAGCGCCGTTTTAATTTCATAGTCGTGCAATAATTATAGTCGGTTCCGATTCATTCATCATGCGAACTCCTGTTAAGTCCTTATTTTGTTTTTGTTCCCCGGGATACGAGCAGTCGATTTGTATGCTGAATGAAATCTTTTACAAGCATCAAAAAACAAATAACAGAGTGCGATTTGATTTAGAGGAGCTATCTCGGCGGAAAAGTCGAGATAGCTCCTCTTTTATTCACAGGATGTTACGTAGAAGGCTTGTCAAAAAAAGATAAGCGAAAGATAAGCTTTTGTTAAGCTTTGCCGCGCAAGGTTATTAAGCTTTTCCCGGTATACTCTTGTTCAGATGAAGTTGAGAGGATGGTAGCGTGACAAGCATGGACATAAGATTCGACCGGCTAATCTGATTGTGGCATCTAAATGAAATGGAAAGGTCTATATTCGACGACCTGTTCGAATATACGCGTGAAATGTCAAATTAGTACGTACAACAGAGAGGATTCATTCAATGACAAGAGCGAGAATTAATTATCTAGATCTATATAGAGCGTTCGCAATCTTAGCAGTACTTATGATTCATACTACATCGTCGGTCGTAGTCTCGTTGCCGCACGATTCGATTCTGTTTCCGGTTTACATCGCGTTAAACTCAGCGGCGCATTACGCGGTACCTGCTTTTCTATTCTTGAGTTCATTGGTCTTGTTCTATAATTACGATCAACGGACAGGAATCAACTGGGGGAAGTTTTATCTGAGGCGAATAACGATAATCATCGTGCCGTATGTGATTTGGTCGTTCATCTACTTCCTGCTCGTGACTCATATCCGCGGTGGCGCGATTCTAAAAGGTTTACCGCAGTTTTTTAGCGGCTTATTGCTTGGAAGCAATTATGCGCATCTTTATTATATCGTCGTGCTTGCGCAATTGTTGGCATTGCTCCCACTGCTGCTGCGTGTAATTCGAATTCAGTGGGTGCGCGCCAACTTAATTCCGATTGGAATCGTTCTGCAGCTCGCTTTTTATTTCGGCAATTACTACGCTTTCCATATGAGATTGGCGAGTACGTTCATCGGGTCATATTCACTCTACGTGTTTCTTGGGGCCAAAGCGGGCGTAAAACTGAAACATTCGCTGAATTGGCCGAGGAAACGGAGCGGGTTGCTATATGGTGCTGTATTGTTGCTAGCAGCCAACCATGTCGCGCAAAGCTTATTTCAGCTTTTAGAACCGCAATATATGGAGCAATCTTGGTTTTCCCACATGAAATATTTGTCGGTGCACAGTTACGCGGCGGCGTGTTGCTACTTCCTCCTGCATATCTCGACCGTGCTGCAAGATAAGAACCGGGGAGCAGTTAAGCTGCTCAAGGGACTTGGAGCCGTATCGTTCGGCGTCTATCTGATGCACCCGTTGGTACTTGCCTTCTGGAGAACCAAGGTTATGATGAACGACCCGATTCTCTATCATGTGCTCGTCTGGAGCGGAGGATTGGCGGCTCTGGCGATCCCTTGGCTGGTCGTGTCGATCTTCCGACGATACAGCTGGGGCCGTTTATTATTCGGGACAATGAAGGCAAAGGAAAAAAAAGATACGCCGCGAACGGGAGAAACTTTATCTGGAACCTACCCATCCTTGAACGACAAAAGGGAGCAGGCACGAAGAAGAAATCGTATTCTCTTATGTAGCCCTTTCGTTTTCATGATTATCGTTCTTCTATGGCAAATGCTTTCGATGTTTGCACATACAGGTTCGACGGTTGAACAGGCTAGTTTCAATTATGATGTCATTGTCGTCGGAACCGATCCTGAAGGAATCGCAGCGGCAATAGCAAGCGCAAGGCAAGGAGCAAGGACACTCTTGATCGACGAGAAAGCGCGCGTCGGAGGCGTATTGACGCTGGGCGGACTGAATTCACTTGATTTAAACCGCGATTCGAAAACGGGACAATTGCTCAATCGCGGCATGTTCGATGAATTTTTTACCCAAATCGGACGGCGCACATCCTTTGACATTACTGATGCCGAATCCGTATTTATGAAGATGATTAAAAAGGAACCGCGCCTGACGCTCATTCAAAACGCGCGAAATATTAACGTGGACGTCAGCAACGGGGGTATTGATGGAATAATCTATGTCGAGCAGGGGCAACTAAAACGAGTTATAGGAGAAACCTATATAGATGCAACGCCTGATGCTGATATTGCCTATAAGTCTGGAGCCAAATTCACTTACGGGCAAGAAGATTATACGCATACCAAGGATACGATGGCGGTCTCGCTCGTATTTGAACTATCCGGAGCCGATTGGCACCAGATGAGGCTGTACGTAAAAAATGACGGAGATAAGAACACCGGGTCCGATGAGAAAAGCTTGTGGGGATACAACCAAATGAGCAAATATGTTCCGTTCCATAAAAATGTACGTATGCGGGGACTCAACGTAGGCAGACAAAAGAACGGAAACCTTCTGGTAAACGCGCTCCAAATATTGGGCGTCGATGGAACAAACGCCGAAGAAAGAAAAAAAGCTCGCGAAGATGCCGAGCAGGAGCTCCCATACATCCTGGCCTCGATGCGAAAGCTTCCGGGTATGGAGCATGTAACGCTGGTGAGATCCATGCCGGAGTTGTATGTCCGGGAGACCCGCCATTTGCTCGGTTTATATCGGCTTACCCTCAACGATGTCCTGGAAAACAGGCAATTTGACGACCGTATCGCATGGGGGAGCTATCCGGTAGACGTACAGAAGGGGAATTGGAGCGAGGGAGTCGTGATCGGCAAACCAGAGCACTATTCGATTCCTTTTCGTGCACTTGTGCCCGCGGAACTGCGCAATTTGTTGGTCTCGTCCCGCAGCGCGAGTTACGACTCCTTGGCGCATGGCAGCGCGCGCGTCATTCCTACCGGAATGAGCGTGGGGGAAGCTGCTGGAATAGCAGCCGCATATGCAGATCAACACAACATTGATTTTCATGAGTTAGCGGCAAGCAAAAAAGGCATTCTCGCCATACAAAAGAAACTCAAGCTGCAAACATGGAGTGACGCAGCTCCTGCAATAACTCGCGACCGTGGATATGCAGCGTTAGCCTATCTTCGTTCAAAGGGAATTGCAGCAGGAGGATATAGAAACGAATACAATCTCGATAGCATACTGACTGAAGACCAAACGCAAATTTTGCTTTTTCAAGTCAACCGCATTCAGGATGCATACCACAAGCAACACGTGAACGTAAATATAACCGGCCTTACGAGAAGAGAAAGCTATATGCGCGTCGCGAAAGTAATGCAACAAATGGATTCGAATCAGTAGATTCAAATCGGATAGTGAGAAAGTCGGCTAAGTTCACTCGTGTCCATAGACTTAACTGGAGGAAAGCACCAATGAGTTTGCCATGTATTTTGTAAGAAAGATCACAGAACTATATTCAAAGTTCAATTATGGTGTAAGAGTCGAACAGCAAACTTAAACATGTACCATGCGGGGTTCTGACGTTAGATCGAACAGCACGGAGTGTCGCTCATTGCAAGGCAGAAATGGGTAGAAGGGAGGTCCTCATGTCAGCTAAAGAAAGAATCCTCATCGTGGATGACGAGAAAGAAATCATCAAGCTGATGGAAATTTATTTGAAGAATGAAGGCTACGAGTTGCTGAAGGCGTCCGATGGCCTGGAGGCGCTGGATCTGCTCCGGCGGAATACCGTTGATCTGATTATCCTTGATGTCATGATGCCCCGGCTGGACGGCACCGAGGCTTGCATGCGAATTCGCGAGGAACGAGACACGCCGATTATCATGCTGTCCGCAAAAAGCCAGGACATCGACAAAATCGCAGGGCTCAGCATCGGAGCTGACGATTATGTAGCAAAGCCGTTTAATCCGCTGGAACTGGTGGCACGGGTCAAATCCCAGCTTCGCCGTTACAACCGATTTGCCAAACGGACGGAATTTCAAGAGGACGAAATCGTGATCGACGATTTGGTCATCAACATTGCCATGCATACCGTTACCGTGGACCAACGGGAAGTGAAGCTGACGCCGCGCGAGTTCACGATCCTCCATTTGCTTGCCGTCAACCGCGGCATCGTGCTCAGCATGGATAAAATTTACGAGGAGGCGTGGAATGAGCAATACATGGAATCGAAAAATACGGTCATGGTCCATATCCGCAAGCTTCGTGAGAAGATCGAGCGCGATCCCCGGCATCCCCGCTTCATTAAAACAGTTTGGGGAATCGGCTACAAGATAGAGAGCGGCTAAAGGCGATGGAGGAATCCGCATGAAATGGAAGGGTCTTTATTCGCTGCGCGTCAAATTTCTGCTTGTTTTTTTAGGAAGCTTCACCGTCGCCGTCGTGCTTATTTATGTTTGCCGGCAGCTGTTGGAAATATTTCAACGTTATCGTTTGCTCCTCTGGCCGTTCCCCTGGCTAATCAACCACATCGGGTCGATCCCCGTTATGGGAGCAACGGGCACCGTTGTTTTCATCGTCTTGTTCTTTCTGTTTGCCAGCGGGCCGACCCGCGATCTGAAGCGTATTGAAATCGCGCTGCGCGACATTGGCAGCGGGCGGCTTAATGCCATACTCCCGGTGCACGCATCGGACGAGCTGGGCGCAGTTGCGGCCGGCGTTAACGGGATGGCTGCCGAGCTAAGGGTTTATTTGGCGGACATTCGCGACGGCTTGGATAAAATCGCCGATGGGCGGTTTGACAGTCCGATCCCCGTTCGGAGCGGCGAACTGGCCGAAGTGGCGGAAAGTATCAATCGCATGGCCGTCCGGCTAAGCCGATCCATCGAGGAGGAACGCAGTGCCGAGAAGTCGAAGAACGACCTGATTACCGGCGTGTCGCATGATTTAAGGACGCCGCTTACCTCGATTCTTGGCTTCCTGGAGGTTATCGAGGAGGATCGATATAGAGACGAGACGGAGCTTCGCCATTATGTAAATATTGCCTACGAGAAGGCGCAAAGCTTGAAGAAACTGATCGACGACCTGTTCGAATATACGCGCGTAAATAATGGTTTGCCGCTCCGTCCTAGCGAGCTCGATCTCGTTGACTTCCTTCGTCAGCTGGTCGAGGAGTTCGTGCCGGCCGCGGAGACGGCCGGGGTAGCTTGCCGCGTCACGGCTGAAGCGGAGCAAGCGGTCGTGTGGGCGGACGGCGATCTGCTTGTACGCAGCTTTGAAAATCTGCTCTCCAACGCCATTCTTTATGGCGCCGAGGGCAAGGAGGTCAACATCGGGGTCGGTGTGGAGGACGATGAGGCGGTCATCCGGTTTGTTAATTATGGCGAGCCTATTCCGCACCGCGATCTGCCGTTTATTTTCGACCGTTTTTACCGGGTTGAGCAATCTCGCTCGAAGTCAACCGGCGGGACGGGGCTAGGTCTGGCGATCGCCAAGAGCATAATCGATGCACATGACGGACGCATCTCGGCGGACAGCGACCGGAAGCAGACCGTGTTTGAAGTTCGAATTCCGCTGGCCGCAGAATAGTGCCAATGATGAGAACTTGATCTGCCAGTCGTCATGACTTGGCCGCAACAAATGAGATCCTACTATACATTCCGTTGGCAGAGTATTTAGCAATATGGAGCTCTTAGCTGATAAGAGGATCAGGGGCGATGGCAGCGACGTCAAGCCGGCTGTTCTCCCCCTGAATTACCGGAGGTGGAAATTCATGATACATAATAATACGATTTACAATCTCTTCGTTCGCCGCGGCGTTGCGCTTGGCGTAACGTTAACTCTTGCGGCGAGCTTGCTTGCCGCTTGTTCAGGCGGCGCTGACGAAGAAGGGGAACGCCAAGTGCTGCGCATTGGCGTTCTGTCTGCCAGCAAAGAAAATGAATCCGGCTTGCGCCAGGAAATAACGGATGATTACGAATTGACTCATCCGGACGTCGATATCGAGCTGACCGCGGCCATCGATATGGACGAGCAACGCAACGAAGAGCTCGCCGGCAACCTCGACCGCCCTAAGTATTATGAAGCGCTGAAGCAGATGCTGAGCGGCAGCGACCCTGTCGACGTGGTGATGTTGGATGATTCCGCGTATCTGCATCGGCTGGCGCAGGACAATCTGCTTGCTCCCCTGGATACCTTGATACAGGCGAACAAATTCGATCTGGACGACTACTTGCCAAACGTCGTCAACGGTCTAAGAGATGCGAGCGACCATTCCATCTATGCCTTGACGTCAACGTTCGGAGGCGCCGCGCTCTACTATAACAAGCGACTTTTCGCCGATGCGGGCATTGCTCCTCCAACGGACAACATGCTGTGGCCGGATGTGTTGCTGCTTGCAAAGAAAGTCGCCGCAGGCGAAGGGAAGACGCGTAAGTTCGGTTTCTCCTTCGACCGGTGGGGAGCTGACGGCATCAACGATATCATGACATACTCCACTCCGCTTCAATTGAAGCTATTCGACAAGAATGCTTGGAAAATGACGGTCGATACGCCGCATTGGAACCGTGCATGGTCCGATATCGCCACGCTCTATGTGGATAAGATCGTTCCTTCGCAAACGGATCTGAACGACGGTAACGGAGGGGGGAACAGCGACCTATTCCTGAATGGACGCCTTGCCATGATGATCGGAGGCAACGACTATATCAACACCCTGTCCGCTGCCCGTACCTACTCTGCCAATCCCGGGATCAAGTCGCTCGACTGGGACGTCGTGTCGCTTCCTTCCTTTCCCGAGGCGCCGGGGGTCGGGGGAAGCATCGCATTAACCAATTTGATGGCGATCGGCGCGAAAGCGCAGAACAAGCTGGGCGCTTGGGATTTTATTCAGTATAACAACAGCGAGCGCATGGCGAAGCTGAAATCGCGCAGCAGCGGCAAACTTCCGGTGCGTCGGTCGTTGCTTCAACCGAACGAAGGGATGAGCTACAACCTTGGCGCCTTCTATGCGCTTAAGCCTGTCCCCCCGTCGGAGGAGAGGGAAGAGTTATATTGGGAAACCCCGAACCTGTCTCCGGCGTTCAAGCTCGGCCGGCCGCTGTTCCAGGATGTGATCGAAGGGAAAAGGACGGCGAAAGACGCGCTTCGGGAATGGCAAACCGAAGGGGATGCTTTAATGCAGGACATTAAACGAAATCCTGCTTCGTACTCGAACGGAGAAAATTACTGGGGAGGTTGGGGAGGATAAATCTTCAAACGGATAGAGCAGAGGTATGTCCAACGTAAACAATACGCAAGATGAGTAGCATAGTGCGACGGCATCCGCGCGGATACATAAAAATCAGGCAGGAAGGGGAAGTTATTCCCGCGGCATAGTTTACATAAACTGGGGGAAACATTGTGATTGGGAAGGGGTTTGGGAAGAGAAAAAGGATACCGAAAGTCTTTCTGGATAAATCAACCGTGCATCAGAGCGAACGTCTCTCCTCTTCTCTTGAAGAAAACAAAACCAAACTTCTTGCAATCTTCGAAAGCTGCGCGGATGTTGTCTTTCGCCCATTTTATATTGGCGGGCAACGACACGCCTTCCTTCTATATATGGATGGATTAATCGATAGCGCGCAATTGGATGAATCGCTGTTGAAGCCGCTCATGTCCAGTACGCCTTCCGAGATGCCCAATGATGTTTCCGAACTTCTTCCATTCCTTCAAAATCGGCTCATCATGATTTCCCAAGTGAAACAGACGGCGGAATTTGCTCAGATCGAACGCGAGATATTACATGGTTCAGTAGTGATATGCGTAGACGGCCAGGCGGAAGCAATCGTAGCTGGCTTGGCGGGAGGTAACACGAGAGCCGTTGATGAGCCTGCTTCCGAAAGTACGGTCCGCGGTTCGCGTGACTCGTTCACCGAAATTCTTAGCACGAATACGAGCTTGATCCGCAGAAGGGTTCGATCCTCCCGCTTGAAGATCGAAATGCTCACGGTCGGAGAAATCACGCGAACTAACGTGGCCATCGCCTATTTGAAAGGGATTACGAACGAATCCACCTTGCAAGAAATAAGATCGCGGATTCAAGACATTGAGATCGATGTCGTGCTGGAGTCGGGATACATCGAACAATTGATCGAAGAGAACACCTATTCCCCGTTTCCTCAATTTCTCGTGACGGAACGCCCCGACTATCTCGCCGCGGCCTTACTGCAAGGGCAAGTCGCTATTTTTACCGATGGCTCCCCGTTTGCGATCAGCGCTCCGATGACGTTCTGGGGGTTTATGCAGGCCGGCGAGGATTATTATGAACGCGTGCTGTATATCAATTCCATTCGCGTGATCCGGTTTATCTTTGCCATGATTGCATTACTGCTGCCTTCTCTTTATGTTGCGCTTACGACCTTCCACCAGCAAATGATTCCGACGAATCTGCTGCTTAGCATAGCCGCTGCTCGCGAAGGGGTTCCTTTTCCGGCGTTGGTTGAAGCCATGCTAATGGAAGTGACGTTCGAGGGGTTAAGGGAAGCCGGCGTCCGCTTGCCGAAGCAAGTCGGACAGGCGGTCAGTATCGTTGGCGGTCTCGTCGTCGGTCAAGCTGCGGTGCAGGCGGGCATCGTGTCCGCTCCGATGGTCATTGTCGTTTCCCTGACAGGCATCGCTTCGTTTACCATCCCGCGGTATAATTTCTCCATCGCTTTCCGGATGCTGCGGTTCCCCTTGATTATCCTTGCAGGCATGTTCGGTCTTTACGGCGTTTCAATCGGCTTGGTGGTGATATTAGTCCATCTCAGCGGGTTGAAATCATTCGGGGTTCCCTATCTGTTTCCGGTGGCGCCCGTTACTTTGCAAGGTCTCAAAGACGCGCTGTTCCGCGCTCCATTGTGGACGCTGTATCTCCATCCGCAGACGGGCGGCAAGAAATTAAGAAGAAAGGGGAGCGGCTGATTTGCCTGCGCGCATGCTTCTCCTGCTTCTGTTCGTACCGCTGCTGAGCGGCTGCTGGGATCGGGTCGAAATGAACGACATCGCTTTTTTTATGGCTTCGGGCTTGGATTTATCGGAAGACGGCAGATTGAAAACGACGATTCAAGTACCGATTCCCGCCGGAGGCGGCAGCAGCGGCGAGAGCGGCAAGGCATCGACGGGCACTTTTGGAAAAACGTACTATGCCGTCTCGGCCATCGGCACGAACATTTTCGATGCGGAGAGACAAATCCAGCAGAAGAATTCCCGCCATTTCTTCAAAGGCCAACGTCGCGTCGTGTTTATCGGAGAGGCGCTCGCGAGGAAGGGCATTCAAGATATTTTGGACAACTATGCCCGGGACCCGAGAAGCCGGATGCGGACCTATATCGTCGTGGCGAAAGGCAGCGAAGCATCGAAGCTTCTTCAAAACGATCACCCCACGGAACGTATTCCGGCAGAGGAAGTGCGAGAGTTGGAACGTTCCGGGGTCGGCACGTCCGTGACGTTCCGCGACTTCTTGATGACGCAAGCCAGGGATGGAATCGTACCGGTGACGGCGGCTATCGAGCTGGTACCGCCCGTGGTGGATTCGAGTAACGGCGCGGCATCCAAATTCAACATGTTCCGCCTTTCCTCGACGGCCGTGTTTAAAGACTATAAATTAATCGGCTATTTAAACGACATTGAAACGCGAAGCCTGCGGTGGATCAAAAACGAATCCAAAGAAGAATATTTCGGAGATTCGCTCCCCGGCCTTAGCGGAAACATCGGCATTGTCATGAACGACATCAAAAGCAAAGTCAACGTCACCATGAACGGCAACCAAGCGCAGGTTCGCATCCAGCTTCGGGGCACGGGCACGATCAATGAATCGAACGTCGATTTGAAGCTGAGCCAGTTGTCGAATATGACGATCATCGAAAAACGATTCGGAGAATTAGTTGCACGGCAAACGTTGCACACGGTGAAAAAAGCCCAAACCGAATGGAGAGCCGACATTTTCGGGTTTGGATTGCATCTGCATCAATTTCATTATCGGACGTGGAAGAAGGTTCGCACGCAATGGGATACGATTTTTTCCGAAGCCGACGTCGTCGTAACGGCCGACATCAGCCTCCGCCGATCCGGAATCATCGGGAATTCCTTTGAGCATCATGGAGCGGAGAAGAAATGATCATGCTCTCGCTGCTGTTTTTGGCAGGAATTTCATCCGCGGCAGGGATTCAATTCCGCTATATGCGCCATTCGGCTTCCCCAAAAGACGTGATGATCGTTTCGTTCCTTTTGCTCGGCTCCGCAGTGCTGGGATTGCTAATGATTTGGCATGTATCCATTCTCAGTCCGTCGGTTCTTCTGAGGAGATGGTTGCTGTTTCTTGTTGAATGAACCTGCTGGAAAGGAAGGTTTCAATGGAGACTTATGGACCGAATGATCGGATCTCGAATCTGGAGCTTTGGATACTCATGTTCGTGTTTACGATGGGCAGCTCGCTTAATTTGCAGATCGGCTACGCTGCGGGACATGATTCATGGATATCTGCCGTCCTTGGCACGATAGCGGGGCTCGGAATCAATTGGATTTACGCATTCCTGTGCCAGAAATACCCGCAAAAATCGTTGGTCGAAATCGCGCACATCTTATTCGGGCCATGGCTGGGTATAGGGGTAGGTTTATTGTATACCTGGTATGGCGTATTTCTCGGGGCTTATGTTTTGCGCAATTTCACGGACTTGGCGGGGTCCGTTCTGCTGCCGAGAACGCCTTCCATCATCGTAGGAAGCATTATGATCTGCGTGGTTGCCTGGACTGTATTCAAAGGGGTGGAGGTCATATGCAGATGCGCGATTGTTTTACTGGTGCTAACCGTCGTTTCAACGCTCCTGATACAACTATTACAGATACCGGATATGGATCCAACGGCCGTACTGCCGGTCCTTGAAAGCGGCTGGATGCCCATCCTCAAAGGCGCGGGGCAAATCGCCACCGTTACTTTCGGAGAGACCGTTTTGTTTTCCATGTTGATTCCATATGTCACTCGGCCGGCCGCCGTGCAAAAAACCGTGCTCTCCATGGTTGCCATCGTAGGGACGTTTATTGTCGTTCAGGTTCTCGCGGTTATCTTGGTTTTAGGGGAAATCACCAGCAATCAGCTGTTTCCCAGTTATACCGCTTTGACGTATATCGGGGTCGGGGACTTCATTGAACGCATCGAGCCGTTCGGGTTTACGGTGTGGATTTTCAATGAATTCACCAAACTATGCGTCTGTTTATTTGCAACGACCTTGGCCTTCTCGCAGACGATCGGCAGTCGGGATTACCGATTTTATATTATCCCCCTCGGATTGCTGATTCTGGTCGGGTCCATTATTATTCATCCCAATCAGTTGGATGTTGTCGCCTTCGTAAAAGACGTTTGGCCGCTGTATTCGATTCCATTTCTGCTTCTCGTTCCATTGTTCATGCTGGTCGTCTCTTTGACGAAGCGAAAAAGCTGGAATTTGAAATAGCGCGGCACCATAATTCCCTGAAAAATGGTAGGAATAACATATGCGGTCAGATTTGCGATTATCGTCATCTAAGCTCTTCGCGTCGCTCACAAGCGAATTATTGGATGAGCCTGATCAAATATTTTCCTTAACGGACTATCATTTTTGAAAAAAAGACGTTTATTCAAACGCCAGGCAACGAAAGAGACGGTTTGTCTTTCGTCATGGAAGGAAAGCGCTTCGCCTTTACAAAACGAATTCAGCCGGGAAGTAGTACACCAGCGACTGGTCGGTTGACCTAAGTTGTTCTCTACTAGCCCACATCTAACCTAACATAACGTCGGAAATTCTTCGTCCGGCGTACGAGCCTGCAGTTGTCGGATGACAAGAACATAGTAACATTGAAAGCCGCATAAGTTGCGGCTTTTTGTTTTAATGTTATAAAGTTCTTGTCAAACTGCAATGACAAGAACTTTATAACATTCCCAATCAGTGACAAGAACTTGGTATCATTCCCGACATGGAAGAAGCTCCGTGTCGCGCAGCAGAGAACTTGTTCAATCAGTAAGTTGGCATCATTGAAGTTTTGAACAGCCTTAACAGGACAGGTCAATCGACGGAATAGATGCACTAATTGATTTATTCAACGTTCAACAAAAGGAGAACGATAGTTCAACGTCGGTATAAGCATTTTTGCCACATAACAATCGCCTTCTGTGGGAAAACTTACTGCGAGGTGACCAACGTGTACACTAAACGACTTTCAGTGCTGCTTATATCAGTTTCATTGATCTTTGCATTCCAAAAATCTGCCATGGCGTCGCCTAACGAGAAGCAGAAACAAGACAACGTGGAGTGGGTGGCACTCAGCTCGTTTCCTAAAACTCGCGAAGGGCAATTAGAACGAATGTTAACAACCGAACTTCAGCGCAGAATTTTATATGCTCTGCAGCAACATCAGTTCGTCAAGCCTGGGAAAAATGCATTATATTCGTTTGAGCCATTTCAAGTAATGGATATACGTGTAAATGAAAAAGGCTTATATGAGCTCGATGTAATAGCTGTAGCTCATAAAGTCATTGATTCGGAGATAAGTGAAACTTCAGAGAAATACCAAATTGCTTTTCGTCACGAATACGATCAAGGATTTGTAGTCACGAATGTCCGAAAAGTGCACTAACCAAATATTTGACATCCAGAACAAAGGCTGCTGAGATGAACGGTAGCCCTTGCTCATCTAATGGGATCATCCGACAGCTGAGGTGTATGACACTAAACCAGCAGCAGGAGAGGAATGCTGCGCAACCCATACTTATAGACATATGTATAAAATCCAGATTTTGTGTAATAGTAACTTGGTCTCTTTTTTGTGTTATTCCAATTAACCGATTTATAAATTCTCGCCGCCGCTCTTGATGGTAAATTGTTTGCCGGCTCCCTCAATTGAAGAGGCTACCAGAATAATCTGGTAGCCATTTTTAATTTAATTTGACAATGAATTATATTCCATGTCGTCGTTTAACTCCATTAATTTTGAAAGCAAGATTGGATCCTCAGCCGGTAATATCAATACGTTCTCCAGTTCAGCGTTTTTTTCATTGAGCTGTTGCTTAATAAGGGGACCCTTCTCACTGTATCCATCATATTCAACAACTGCAATTTTCTGATTTCTGTATTTCCTCAACATCATTTGGTAGAAATTATAGTCGTGAGTTGAAATAATGAACTGTTTATTATATTTCTCAATAAATACACGAACTAAATCAATAAGTGATAAAACGTTTATCTCGTCCATACTTTGTATTGGATCATCCATCCCCATTACTTGAAGCCTGGACCATCGTTGGTGTACCCCCATCGCCATAAAAAATGACAGTGCTATAGAATTAATTTGTGCTGAGCTAAAAATATATGTTGCATTCGCTAGATTATCTCTATCCTGATACCCAGTGAGAACATATATCAATAATCTATAAGCTCGATTTCTCATCTCTTTGGAGAAATCAATTTGTCGATAAACGGGGTGTGAATTAATCCGAGAAAAGATTTTTTGAATTGTATCAAATAAGTCAGATACCATTCTATCATTTAATCTGTCAACAGCTGGCTTTACATTGTCCATTAAATCTTTAATAGCCAACTGATCTTCTCTAGTTGCTTCTTTTTGCTGTGATAGATCCTCCAAATGCTGTATTTGGACCAAAATCTCCTCTTGGCGTTGCTTCAATAGCATTTCTTCCCTTGCATTTTCAATTGCATTCATGGACTTGACTATTATTAATTCTAAATTACTTAATTTCTTCAAATCTCTTTCAACATTTAGTAACGACTCTTGAACATAGGCTATAATGTCCTCCGCACTCCATTGTTTTGCTTGTGGGGTTACACCTGTAAGTAACAGCTTACTTAAAAATGCATCAACAGAAGCCTGAGATTTTATTACTCGTTCTTCAACAGATTTTATAGTATTCGGCAAATTGACTGTCTCTGCTGCTGTCAGTAAAACTAATTTAGTCCTCAGCTCACTCTCTAATTTGGATAATTCCTCTTTTATGTTTTCTACGGTTAAATCCACTTCTGCTTTTTGCAAATCCTCTTTATACTTTTGAATAACCTCAGTTCTCAATTCGATTTGAGTTTTTAAATTCTCTTGTTCCTTTTCTAATCTGATTATCCGATCTTTATTTTTCCCCGACTCTTCTAAAATATTGTTTAAAATTTTAGTGACCTCTGTGTAGGCTTGTTCGATACTAATATTTAAGCTTGCTATTTGTTGATTCTCTTCTTCATACTCTGTTTTTAAGTTACTAAGTTCCTTTTCCAATTTTGGTAACTCTTCATTAATTTGAGTTTGCTGATGCTCGATTCGATGATGTAAAAAAGGCTTACCAATCCCGGGAGTTCCACAAGCAGGACATTCATTTATCTCATCTTTTATCGTTATATACGCAGATAAACTGCTAAGTAAATTTTTATATTTCTGATCTACTCCACGAAAAACATTCATCGAATTTTCTAATGTATTAATTGAAGATCTTGTTCTAAGATTAACTACGTTTAAACCTCTAACGGAGATTTGCGTTAAAGAGATATGTTCCAGAAGTTTAAGCGTTTTTTCTTTTACTTCCGCGTTAGTATATTCACATAAAAACTGTTTATGCTTTTCTGATTGTTTAATGTCTCTTAATTCATCTATTCTTTCAGATACAGCCCGAATAAATGTATCAGAATTAATTAGTGAATATTTGATTGTTTCTAAAGTTTGTTTGTTATCCTCAATCTCATTATTTTTAGTAATAATCCCTTCCTCAAATTCACGATATTGTTCATACCGACTAATCAGAGATGAAACTAACTTAAGTTTATGAAAGTCATCCAAGCTGTTCTTTAAAAATTCAAGTCTCTCGGTTTCTAATTGAATAAAATCTCTTGCACTTAACCAGGCGAATTTACCCTCTTCTAAATCCTTAAGACGACGCTCAGAATTTTCCAGTTTGTACCTTTCGAGTTTTATCTGCTCTCTTTCATTTTCGATATAAGGAACTAGTGAATTCCAATCATGTGTATCAAGTATTACATGCGGCACTTGAAAATTTTCTGTATATTCATTTATTATTTGAAATAACGGTTTATGAATTGAGGTTGAGATTTTCCTCTTCAATTCATTAACCGAGTCACTGAGTTCATCCTTTTTACGATTTCCTTCAATAATTTGACCTTCTAATTGTTGATACCTCTCACTAATTTTTTTATTAACATCATTATATAACTCCCTATACTTTAAAAAATGTTCCGTCCCAAATAATAAAGAGAGAGAATTATATCTATCACCATCTTTCATGCCTCTGAGAAATTCATTTAGCTTTTCTTGGCCAAGAATGTGAGTAAGGTGCAATCCACGAGAAGGATCGACTTTTCCTTGCCATGCATTTTCAACTAACAGAAGATTAAGTAAAACTTCTGCATTTTCGCCTTCATGTTTTAATTGATCTTTAACTGGGACAGGCAATTCTATCTCCAATTTATGTTTGCCATAGTCAGTACTATCATGAATTTTAGCTGTACAGATTCTTTTAACTTTGTATATAATTTCTTTACTATCTATGTTAGTAACTAGCTCTATTTCAACAAATGTCTCTAGGTTCCGATCAGTGTGTAGATTCCTTATAAAGCGTGTTCTATTTCTTTCATCAGTAGCTTGATTGAATCTGTTTATTTCTCCAGTAAGAACCCACTCAATTGCATCAAAGAAGGACGTTTTCCCATGACCATTTGGACCATACAATAAGATTATCTTTGCATCATCAAATTGAAAAAAAGTTTTACCACTAAATCCACGAAAACCACATATTGTTAACGATCTAATCTTCATTAAAATCAATCCTTTTTTATGGAAGTAAAAAAGTCGTATAACATTTCACTCTTTATATCTGGTGTAAAAAACTTTGATGGCAATTTACTTATGGTGGATTCTTGCAGACATTCTTTAAGTTGTTCAAAAAACTGGTTGTCATCAAAAATATGCATCTCGTTATCATTAGTTAGATCAAGTAAAAAAGGAATTCTGTCTATGTATGGAAAATCATTTTTGGTAATAACTATTTTTCTAAAATATTGTCTATTATTCTCAATTTGTTTTCTAAACGATGTTTCGATCTGATCTTGTTGAACAGTAATAAGAAGATAAATGTCCCACTTCAGAAGACTTAATTCCCGAGTAAGTCGACTTTGTAATTTAACGGCTAACTCGTCTGCTGCTTGTTCCCAGACTTCTCTCATTTCATCCTCGCTGCTAAATTGAACAATGCCATAAATTTGCTCTGATGACACATAGATTGAATTCAGATAGTTAAAATGAAGCTTGTCTAACTCAATATATTCGTACGCCTCGAAGAACCCAACAATTTCTTCAATCAAAACTACTCATCCCCTTAACATAAGTCTTTAATTCTTCTACGCCGTTCACATGGTTCGCTACTTCACGTATACAAGTACCACATAACACCTTAGTTTCATTTAGACTTTTGTAGCTATTCACATCAAGTCCTTTTATGTATCCTTGTTCATTAACTCTGGTAAAATCGATTAGTATATCTTGAAATGAAAACTCTGATTGACACTTCTTACACAAATTCACTCTATTATTTCTACTATAGTTATCCAATATTAATGGGAATGGCAAAACAGCTTCACCGCGACGTAGTTCTCGTATTCCGGTTGGTGTAGAAGCTCTTTTTCGAAAGAGTTCGAGCACTAATTCTGGCATTTTTGCATTCCTCTTAGTTGAAAAAATAAGATACGCAAATATATCTTTCTGTTCATCTAAGATTAAGTTTGCATTTATATCGTCATGTATCAATCGCAATTCTTTGAATCCACATCTCAATATCATAATTAATTCCATAAGTTGTTCTATACCAGATTCAGCACTAGCGGGATTGATATTGAAAGGATGCCTATATTTTTCTAGGAATTCAGTGAAGTTATCTCCATAACCGATAATATTATCTATAGTAACCTGCAAACACTCAGTGAGAAATTTATGTGTTTCTTCTGGGAAATCCTTGATTAAATCAATTACTATTTCCTTTTCCGAGAGAAACTGAGCATTTTGGATCAAGGGCTTATTATCTATACCACCAACACCTATTACTTCTCTTTGTATATAATTTGTATTTTGAGCAACCACTTGGATTCCCATTGATTGAAGTATTGGGAGACAACGTTTCATCGAAGTAGCACCAATAATTGCACCAGGTACTTTATCTTGCAATATTCCAACAATACTGTTGTTAACTATTATTGGTGATCCAGAAGCTCCTCTGGTTTTAAAGTTGGTATCTGTAATATCTGGCATTTCGCAACTTAAGTCCATATCAGCTTCGCTCTCTTGCGAACGATTTACTTCAACCTGAGAAATCCTTCCCTTAAAAGGTTGACCTCTATCTCCAAGTGTCTCCGGAAACCCAAAAGCTATCCATTCATCCCCTGATTTCAGCTGCTGAACACCTAGTGGTAGAGATTGAGGTAATGCATAATAACTTTCTATTCGCTCAGGTAATGATAAAACTGCAACGTCAATTCCTTTAAAAGGCTCCTCTGGAAAGAGGACTTTAACTTCAATTTCATTATTATTACCGAATTGAATAAAGACAGGCTTTGAATTTTCTAGTCCAAAACTATCATCAATGACGTGTCTGGCTGTTATCAGTATTCTTTCGTTTACAAGAAATGCAGTACCCATGTCATCTCCGCAACGTACTTTGGCAACATATCGATAATGCTCTTTATGCATTTGCTCCCTCCTATACGTGCACAATTACATTTTCTTCAGTACTCGGGCAGATCACTTCATAATTAAATTCCTTTTTCCAATCTTCTCTTTCCAAAAATGATACTGCGGGAGTACGATAGTTAAAATATAAATTTCTTTTGAAATTAGATTCTCGCGTTACAATCCTGGCTAAAGTTTCTACGCTAGGGTGTCCATGTCCCGAACCATTTGTAGAGATTAAGTAATTTTCCGAGTCAATCATTTGCAATAGCTCAAGATTTGTATTGAACTGACTCCCGTGATGAGAAACCTTAATCAAATCAAACTTTACAGGCATTTCTACAACTGAAAAAAAGTTGTTTAATTGGCGAATTATTATTGATGGTGGACAATCGCCTAGTAACAACATTCTTTTACCCTTGTGTTCTAAAATAAATGTAATTGAACTGCAATTAATTTCATCGGTATCTTCTATAAATGTGGACACTGACAGCTTTTTTAATGAATTTGTTCCCGAAGCATTCTCTCTATAGTTTCTTGGCCCCTTCGGTTCTAGATATTCAGATACATATTCTACAGCGTCATCAAAACAATTATCGGAAGTCAAGGGGACCCCTTGAAATGTCCGGTGAAGTTCTTTTCTCCATACTCTTTCAAGGTTTTTTAGTTCGCTATCAGTAGGAGAAAGGATTGTAATAATAACCTCTCCATTACCTAGAGTTACTGGATTTTTTCTAAAAGAAACCGCCTGTCCATCAAACTGACCATTCCAGTTATATTTATTTAAATATATATTACCTGCAAGTCTCGAGCCTTGTTTACCACTTACTGGTGTTCTATCATCTGAATCTTTTTCTATGTAACGTGATCTTCGCTCAACCAATTCTAGCTCAGTTTTACTTAATTGTTTCACTTGTTGACTAATAGATAAATGTCGATAACTATTGTGCCAAATCTCATCTATTTTAATAATAATGGAAACTTCGGAATTTCCATTTTCCTCTAAAAAAGTAATTGCACCTGCAATATGATCCTGATCGATGTGGGACACAACCATTAGTTCCAACTTTTCGTTCCTGTCATTCAATTCTTCTAGTGCTGGCCTAACAAATTTTCTAAAGGTTTGAGGGTAGGCTAGATCGACAAGAATATTTACATTAGAATCTCCAAAGCAACTTATCAAAAATGAATCTCCATTTTTAGCAGGAAACATCACTACTTTTGAACTTAACATTGAAAGCACCTCTATCTCTTCCTTGATTTGAACCATAATACTTACTTTCAAAAGCAAACCAATACAATAGTATCCAGGACTAAATTACCACACGATTTCAGCTTATACCCAAAAATAGGGAATGTAAACCGTAACTTGCAGAGTTTATTCAGCATCATCTCAAGATAAATTTGATGGACTAGGAAGGTAGGAAGCTAGAAAAAGTGAAGTATGTTTTTTCGAATGGCTTCCGCTTGTTCTCTCACCATTATCATATCTATTCACTTTCACTGTGAAATTCGAGATAGTCCAAAGTATTCTGCACGTGCTTAAGCGATCCGCACCATCCCCCTTAAAAGCCTGGACTGTTCGTAAATATATGGCAAGAATGAGTACTGCTCAATGAAACCGAAACCTCCTTGGGATACTTATTTATCAGCTCAATGGTCAAGAGGGTTAAAGTCTTCGTAGGCACGAAAAAAAAGACCACCGAAGGTCTCGGCGGTCTAATAAAATAAAATAGATGGACTTAAGCTGTGGGATTAAGATACCTGTTAGGCTGTTACTTCGCTACCGTCACCTTCATCGCTTCGCTGGAGGTGACGCCTGCCTCGTTGACAAGATCGGCGCGGTACGTGTAAATTCCTGCCGCTTTTCCGGCAATTGCGGTTACGGCGGACTGTGCCAACGGTGTGTGCGAAGTCAGCTGCTGTTCATCGATAAGTACATCATTCTCGTACAGCCGATATGTCGTACCGTTCGTTCCCCAATACATGTTCATGCTGACCTTAAAACTGCCGTCGATATCCCAGTTGTCATGGGATAGTATCGGTTTCGCCGGAGCAGCGTCTTTTACGATAACGGTCGTCGGTTTGCTTCGCGTTGTGCCGTACGCATTCGTCAGTTCAGCAACGTAAATGTACGTACCGTTCTTATGACCACTGATCGCCGTAGACGCCATTTGTGCCTGTGGTGCATTGTCCGTCAGCGTCTGCGTGTCGATCAGTACGTCGTTCTCGTACAGCTTGTACGTGCTGCCGTTGTTTCCGTACCACATGTTCATGGTGACCTGATAATCGCCGTCTTGCAGTCCCGTATCGTAGCCGTTATCGGTTGATAAGACGGGCATTCCAGGCACACCTTTATTCTTCAACGCGATATTGGACACCGCGGCGGCCGCCGTTCCGGCATTTCCGGCATCGTCGATGAACTCGAACGTAAAGTGACCGTTAGTCGTGAATAGATAACTGTCCGAGCCATCGTTATTCGTGATGGTGATGGGCTCGTTTGCTGACAGCGCCGCCGTTATCGGTCCGGCAGTCGGTTCCGTGCTGCTGTACTGAATCGTTCCGGTTGGAGCAGTTTGGTCCAGTTTAAAGGCGAGCGACTTCGCTTCTTCCGTTTGTCCATCTTCAGATGATCGGTAAGAAACGGTGTATGTTCCGTCCTGGTCAAACGTCAACGGATCCATATACGGCTTCCACGTCGTACCACCGTCCAGGCTGTATTCGGTATTCACCGTATCCGAGTTTGATGTCAAACTGACCGATACCGGATGTACGTACCAGCCGTTCAATCCATCCGGCTGTGCAGGTTGAACGACCGCTGTTGTCTCTGGCTGTGCAGGATTATCTTCACCGAGCGACGTTCGGTCCGTCAAAATCAGATCACCATATAAATTCGGATCCTTCGAGAAGCCGATTCCGCTCATATACTCCATCCAGCCTCTGCGTCCTGCGCTGTCGTTGTCGTTGACCAAAAAAGAGAACCCGACGTTAGTTCCCGCTCCGGCCGTCATACCCGCCGGAAGGATGTCTGACCATTTGATCGCCAATTCATAGTTCGTTTTACTGCCATCGCGCTTAATTTCAGCGAGCGAATTTTCCAAGTTGCCCGCTCCATAGCCGCCGCTCTTCATGACGGCACCCGTGTCGGTGTTGAGCGCGAAGCTGTTCTCGCTGCTCTTAATCGTACCAGGGCCTTGCGCCCTTCCCGGATCGATCGTGAATTGAATGCCGTCTCCCTGCCAGCTGAGCCCTGGCGTATACGGATTATAATCCGTGTTGTCCGTGACGCTCACGGCCAGGTACAGATAATCCGAATCCCACTTCGTGTAGCCGGCAGCACTCAAATCGTCCGTACCGCCCCAATCGGTCATCAGCTTCACCTGCGAGGCGTCACGCAGTGCAAACGATTGCGCATTGCTCCATTCACCCGGATCGATTACACCGTCGATCTCGATCGGCGCATCCGCTTTCACCGCGGTGAGCGAAGTCAAATTCCGCTCGATCACTTGCGAGCTGCCGTCAACACGATCGATTCGAAGCTTCACGTTCGTTGGGGTATACACATCGAGCGAAGGTGCGGCGAACCTGACTTCGCCGACCGAATTCGGCGCGATCGTGCCGAATGTTTCGCTTCCCGTCATGGCTGCCGGCTGCAGCACCGTTACCGTACCGCCGCTCAGCGTGCCTTTGCTGCTGAGATTCGTGATGCGGACGGCAAGATCATACCCCGTTCCCTCTGTATTAACCTGCGGCGCCATCTCGACGATTGAAGGCTCAGACATTTGCATGTCGACCTTCAATTTAGCATAACGCTTGCCGGCATTACTCGTCGGATAAATACGGATTTCACCTGTCGCCTGATCCGTTGTTTCCGGAGCGGTGAAGGTGAGCGTATCGGTCGTCTGACCGGCGTCGAACTGCCCGCCGGAAGTCAGTTCCCAGCCAGCCGGGAGCTCGACGGCGTACGTGCCGGATAGATTCTCGGCGCCAGCAGCTCTCGTAATGTGGAGGGTCGCCGTATCGCCGGGCGCTGCACTGATTTTAGCTGCATCGAGGGTAAACGCCGGCGCTGCACCGAGCGTCGGGGCTTGATAGAAGTTACCGACCATATAAATCGGCTGCTCAGCTGCCGTCAAGGTGACCGCTCCGTCGATGGCGTCGTATTGCTGCTCGTTTCCAAACAGATCCGCGACGCTTACCGAGGTCTCGCCAAGGCCAAGCTGGATGATCTGGCTATTCTTATTCGCCCAAAGCACCAGGATGTCTTTGTTATCTGCCGCCCTATGAAACTTATAGATTCGGATATTGCTGTCCAGTGTATTGTACGCTTCGACGAACGATGCGCCTGCCAGCAGATCCGAGGAAGCATTAAAGGCGACAAACGATGGCTTAGCCGTCAAATCAGAGCGTACAATGCCCCCGTTCGTTTCATAGAACGTAGGATCCGTGCCGTCGTTCATAAAATCGTACCAATAGAATTTCTTGATCAAATCGTTGTTCGCTAAGGTTGTCACGTACAACTGCGCAGCATAAGCCGCAGACGTGCTTTCCGGCAGGCCGCCGTAGCCGGTATCCTGCGTCGCGTAACCGGTCTCCGTGAGCAGAAGGTCGATAGGCTTCGTAATGCCTTTACCTTGGATGTAGTCGTGCAGATCCTGGAAGCTGCTGACGAGCCCTTCGTTTTCTGGATTGTTGTTGCTGTAAACGTGGAAGGAGATCGCGTCTGCATAATCGCACGCGCCTAGGTCGATCAGCTGCTTCAGCCAGTTGGCGTCGTATTGAAAGGCAACGCCGGCAACAACCTTCATATCCGGCGCGGCACTCTTAACCGCGGCATAGGCCAGTTTCAAAAATTTGAAATATTCAGCAGCCGATCCACCAGAGTTGTACTCGTTGCCCACTTCCATGTATTCGGCTTTGCCTTTCATCGATGCGGCATACGTTTTTGCGTACGCACTGAAATCCGAATAATACTGTTCCGAGCCTGCCGCCGCCTGAGAGAAGCCGGAGAGGCTGAGACCCGTCAGCATGCCGATGCCGTATGCGGCCGCCTTGTCCGATACGTCGGCATGTGCATCGCGGATATTGGTCGCGCCCGACTGCACGATGAGCGGCAGACCGAGATCGATATTGCTCCAGCTGATGCTGTAATGGCTGTTCATACCAAGGAATGGTGCGACTGGCTTTCCGGTCAGGTCCGTGATCACGCTGAAATGATAGCTCTCATTCAGCTGTGTCGTCCCATCCGGCGTTGAAGCGTCTACCTGAACCGTGTATGTTCCTTTCGGCAGTGCTCCAAAAGACAGTGGCTTGACGAAGCCCGGCTCGTTCGGCGCCAGATCCACATCAAATTGCCCGCCCTTCACAATGCTGCCGGTATAATCAAGCACAGCGTAATGTACCGTTAAATCCTCGGTCGTATCGAACTGATTCCCGAACGACAGGTTGATGGCCGGCGTTTCCGAGGTTAGAAAGATGTTGCCCGTCTTCGGGCTGCTGCCTTCGATGGTCAGAATCGGAAATTTCTCGATCGTAATGCGATGGAAGGCGATCGGCACACTGGTATTGATCCGGAAATCCGCGCCATTGTTCTCCCGGCCGGCGAATTTAACGTCATCCAGCGTATAGGTCACCGTTTTCCACGTGTTCGTCCCCGTTAAATAAGTGGTCGTGTTCGGTCCACCAGACCAGTTATAGAGGACCGAGTCGTACAGCAGATTGAAATTCTGCTTGCCGTCCACCTGCGCGTCGTAATACTCAATCGTGACGGTAACTTTATGCTTGCCATCGAAGATATACTTGTCGCTGACGTTCCCATAGATGCCGAACGCCCCGGTGGATGGGTTCGTCTGCAAGCCAGTTATGCCAGCGTAGGTGACTGCTGCTGCTCCAGGGCCGTCGCCCGGCCATACCGAGATGCCGCGATTATTGTTCACGGCGCCTAAGATTGCACTGACCGGACCATTGGTGATTGTAACGGGTACATGCACGGACAGCTCGTTATACGAAGCGGTTACGGTCGCTGTGCCGGCTTCGACAGCGCTGATTGTCCCGTTTCCGTCCACGGCTGCCACCGCCGGGTCGCTGCTTGTCCAATTCACATTCCGCTTGTTCATAACACTGTTGTTCTGGTCTCGAATCGTTGAAGAAATCGGCTGGACACTCTGCACGTTCATCTCGATTTCCGAAGGTTCGACGCTGATCGCTGTTGGTACGGATTCCTCCGCTGCTGTTTGGACAGTGACTTTATGAATCGCGACCGGTATGTTGGTGTCAAAGCGCATATCCGCGCCGTTTTCCATGTTGGAGAATTGGGCATCGCTCAACGTGTAGGTGACCGTTTTCCAGGTGTTACTGCCTGTCAAATACGTCTTCGGCACGTTGTAATCCCAGGCCGTGTCAGTCGAATTGTACGAGAAACTAAAGCCATCTCCGCTTGCCGCACCGTCATAATATTCGAACGTGATATTAACATGGTTGGTGCCGCCATTGATAAAGTCGTCAGCGACATTCAAGTAGATATAATGATTCCCGCTGGCCGGGTTCGTCTCCCAAGCGGATATGCCGTCATACGTGACGTTGTTGACGCTGCCGCCATCCCCGCTCCAGGTTGAAATCCCATGCTCGCTATAGTTGGTGCCAAGCGTCACATCTACAGGGCCCGGATTAGAGCCTGCTGCCGCAAAGGCAGTCATGGCCGAGAAAGGTCCTGCAACGAGCGCGGAACATAGAAATGCAACAAATCCTTTTCTTGGCTTCATCCTAGAACGTCCTCTCATTTGTGGATGCTGGATTACTTTTCACACAAACACGGCTCGGCTGTATGGACTGCGCAGTCAATAGATCTACCCTCCTTCTTGAATTGTTTAAATATGGAAACCATTACAACTACTAGCCTACCACTCCCCAAACAGCGGAAGTATGGGGTGATCATCAGGTTTTTATGGCATTTTGAAGTTATGGTTGAATGCAGGTGAACAGTACAACAGCCAAAAGCGTAACACTGGAGGGAAAAGCTTACTCGAGAAACTGCAGCAACAAAAAAATTATCTTGTTCATCTCACGCAATGGACAAGAAAAAAGACGTGTATTAGAAGATGTGCTCCATTCGGATCAAAGCTTCTATTACACGTCTCTGGCGTTCAACGTAAGATTAGGGGTTATTTGGCGTTGAGGCAGCCGCACTGGCAGCAGCCAAATTGAAAGCGAGTATTTCAAGGAATACAGCCAGACCGATTAGTCCGTATTCATACTGTTCAAGCCATGTCATCCAATCCCACATTGACACCCTTCAAAAGCTTTTTCCTCTCATGTCAGCGTCGTCCGGAGACCCGGCCAATGACGCCACATGTCTACTAGTGGTGCTTGCCAATCGTGATGACGGTCTTTATGGTCAACCCGAAAATAAGTAGAATAGCGGATTTGGTCCGATAGGTTGATGCCGCCTGCATGAACCAATTGATAATGTGTAATGATCAAATCTCCTGGCTCACCCGTGATTTGCACCGGCTTCGAAAGCGGAACGCCAGCCGATCGATGTATCGTGCGAAATCCTTCGTCCCGGAATAAAACTTCCGGGCCATGTTCCCTAAAGTAGTGCTCATACGCCTTGTGGGTGCCTGGATACACCGTAAAATTCCCGTGATCCGGCTCGCTTTGATCACTCAGGATGACACCGACAAGTGCCGTGAAATTTTGCGCAATGCTGTCCTTTACATGGAGGACGCCGTCCAGATGCGCCCCGAGGTCATCCGGCGGATTATCCATGTAATCCGGGAATCGCAGTGCGAGTTGCCCCATACCGATCGGATGATAAGCATCTTCTCCGATCAGCGAATCGATAATCGTTTTGACCGGTGTGCGGTTAAACATGTCTGTAACGAACGGCTCTTTTTCCAACTCGCTGCAATAGTTCGCGCCGTGATGGCCCGCCGGAATGCCTTTGCCAATGGAATGGTTGATCGCCTTCATTGTTTCTCGAATCATAATTTTCGGAACGACGCCCGGGACCTTCACATAGCCGTGTTCAATTAATTGCCGCTTCTGCCGATATGTTAACTCCATCTCTATTCCTCCTTCAATTATCTTCCTTGTGTATATTCCTTCCGGTTAAAGGCCATGCCCTCATCGCGGAATTGCTGCGGAGTCAATCCGTAATATTCCTTGAACACTTTCGAAAAATAAGTGGCATTCTGATAACCAAGCATCGCGGCGACATCCATGATTTTGTCTTGTCCCTGTTTCAATAGCGCGGCAGCTTTCTCCATTCGAAGCTGGAGCAGATATTGTCCAATACTCTCCCCCGTCTCCAGTTTATAGATGCGCGATAGATAGACGGGATGAAGATATACATGCTCGGCAATGGATTGGATGGAGACATCCTTGGAAAGTTGAGCTTCGATAAACGACTGTACCCGTTCAACGATGCCAAAACGGCTGCGTTTCATATCCTGTTCTAACATGTTCTCGATTTTAGCGAAAACACGCGCCGCCCAGTTCCGCAGTTCCGAAATTGTACGAGGCGGCTGTAGAAAAAGCTGTGCGGCATCGTCCCCAATCGCTTCCATAATGGAGTACCCGCTCTTATGAGCAATATAAGTTGCCGAACCAGACAGGACGAAGTAAATTTCCATCAGGTACTCTTTCGACATCCTACTCATACTTTCCGCTTCATCGAAGATTGATCGCAGTTTTTCGCGAACGGTTTCCCAGCGTCCTGCATCCAACAGGTGCAAAAGCGCAGGCGGTTCATATAATCGGTTAAGCGGGCTCATGTGCGTTCTTCGCTCCGCCTTATCCAGATTTCCAGAGACGAAGACCAGCTCTTTGTCACTCCCGAGCCGCTCACGCATCGTTGAGAGCGCCTCCTGGTACAACTCTCCGATGCGCACCGAGAATTCAGACCATTGCGCCACAATGACCGATACCCCTACTTTCAAGTACAGCTTGGCACTCTCCTGGATTTGTATCGCGAACTGTTCCACCAGTCGCGTTAAAAACTCTTTTCCATGGCCTGATGTACCATCATTCAAGCGGTTCTTCGGCTTCAAGCCCAGTACGAGATGTTCATGCACATCCTTACATGCCCATAGGTCAAAGTCACGCTCGCCGAGCTCCTCAGCGATGTTGATAATTGCATACTCCATCAGCGACATGCTTTGAAAGTCGCGTCCCGTGAAATCCTCCTCCACTCTCACCAGCATTAACGAGAACGCATCGCCTTCATGGAAGGAAAGGTTGTACTGTTCCAGCTTCGCCTTCAGCGCCTCTTCGGAATAGCGCTTGCCCTGCAGCAACTCGCCCAGCAGATTACTTTTCAGCTGAGGAAGATGCTCGGTTAACGCTGCTTGAGCCCGCTTCAGCGAGCTTATGGACTCCCATTCCTCGCGAATTTGCACAATGGCCCGTTCAACGGCTTTCATGAGATCGCCTTCACGAATAGGTTTCAGCAAGTAATCGACCGTTTGATTTTGGAGCGCTTGCCGGGCATAATCGAAATCTGCATAACCAGACAAGATCAAACATTTTATCCGGCTCCACCGTTTTCCGATTTGCCGGACAAGCTCCAAGCCGGACATGCCGGGCATACGAACGTCGGTAATGACGATATGAATGGCATGTACCTCCAGAATGTCCAGTGCCTCGGTGGCGGAGAACGCTTTATGCACTTCCGATATGTCCAGCTCTGACCATGGCATGGTTAGCACCAAATTATTAACGACCGCTTCTTCATCATCCACAACGAGCAGACGAAACATCGTTCTCCCCCTCTTCATGATGTCTTCTCCAGATGAGTGTCACCCTGATGCCACCGGTGCTCAAAAGGCGGATATCAATGCCGGAACCTTCGCCGTATAGATAAGCAAGCCGTTGATGCACATTCCAAACGCCGCAGCCCATTTCTTCGTCTATGCCGCGTTTTATTTTATCCAACAGCTGTTGAAGGGCCAGCTGCGGCATGCCCACACCGTCGTCCTCGACTGTCAAATAATGAAACCGTCCATCCTGGCTGCCTCGAATCCTAATTTGGCCTTTACCTGGCTTGCACTCGATGCCATGCAAAATCGCGTTTTCCGCGATCGGCTGAACGATCAGCCTTGGAACCGGAAGATTCATCATGGTTTCTGGTACATCTATCGAATACTCGAATCGCTTTGTCCTCATTCGCTGGATTTCCAAGTAATTTTCCACGAAATTCAATTCGTTGCGAAGCGGGACAGTTTGCTTTTCAACGCGAGTGTTGTACCTGTAATACTCCCCCAAATTTAAAGACATCGTCTCAGCCAGATCCAAATCGCCAAGCCGTATCATACTCTGAATGTAAAACAGGCAATTGTACAGAAAATGAGGGTTAATCTGCGATTGCAGCTGCTTGAGCGTTGCTTCGCGCGTACGAATTTCCTCCACATATACTTTTTCCACCAACCGCTGAATCTCCTGAGCCATTTCATTGAATCTCGAAAACACGAATGAAAATTCGTTTTCCCCCCGCTGCGTCATGCGGACCGAGAAGTTCCCGCGTTTCATTTCACGAAGGCTGTAAATCAGCTGCTTAATTGGAATTTGAACATTCCGATAGAGCAGCAGGAGTGCAAGAATGCTAAGAATGAGCAGCAGGCAGACAGACACGTAGAAGAGGCTGCTGACCTCATGAATCGGCGTTAAGATCTGTTCGATTGGAACATAATCGATCAAATACCAGCCCAAACTCGGAATCCGTGCCACGCTGATCATATAGGTTTGCCCGTACAGCGGAATCATGATGGACTCAACATCGTTTAAGCTCCTGCCCGGAAGCGCTTTCCGAAGCTCGGACGCAACCTTAAGATCGGCTGTTCTGTTCGCGATGAGACCCTCGGAAGGATTGAACAGGAACGGGTCATCGCCGCCGTTCAGCTTGAATTCATCTAACATCCGACGAATATTAGCGACGGGAAATCGCGTCTGGATGATGGCATTCGCTTGCTCGGGCTGTTTGTACGCGGAATAGGGTTCGACCGTAAAACGACTGAAGTAGCTGTTGTCACCCAGCGATTCGCTTGACCGGTTCAACTTCCATTCGGTTGAAACGTTTCCGATAAAGGTTTGCCGATCGAACGGCTGTTCAGAGCTGGTCGTGATGACTACATCGTTGGCGGGAGCCAAGAAAGTAATGCTGTTCTGAAAGCTTGTCGATATACTGCCCAGCAGCAGCTTCTCGTAAATCGTGTTGATGATTTTGTCCCGGTCATATCCGCTCGTCGAGGCCATGGCATTCTGGAAATCAAGCACATCCGAGTCCCGCATCAACTGCATGGAATACATGGATAGCTGCTCGATCTGTCCATGCATCTGGTTCATGAATACAGACACCTGCTTCAGCTTGGACTTGCGGATTTCATTCTTCACCAGGCTCGTGCTCTTATCGTTGGCATAGGTAAAAATAAGTAGGATTGGGATCAGCAGCGCACAAATGAGGAATGCCATTTTGCCGAATATGCTGAATTTCACTCTCATCGACGTTTCACCTCTCAGGCGATGCTTATTTTCCCAATTCTACCAAGCCTTCACTTACTCGTACAGCCGGCATTATTCCTTCACGGAGCCAAGCGTCATGCCATGAACGAAATATTTTTGCAGGAACGGATAAACGATCAGCACAGGCAATGCGGAAATAAAAATGAGCGACGCCTTCAGCGTACGATCGGACAAATTCGCGAAATTCCGAGGATCCGTGCTAAGCTTCGTAAAATCCGTTGCAGCGACGACTGTCTGAAGAAAGGTCGACATCGGATAATTGCGGAAATCGGACATGTAAATGAGCCCGTCAAACCAAGCATTCCAATTGCCGACGATCGTGAATAGTCCGATCGTAGCCAGCGAAGGAAGCGAAATGGGCAAATAGATTTTGAACAACGTTAAGAAATGGCCTGCACCATCGATCAGCGCCGCTTCTTCTAACTCTTTGGGAATCCCTCGAAAAAAGTTCATCATCAGCACGATGTTGAACACGTTCACGGCCGATGGCAGGATGAGCGCGGCTAGCGTATTGTTCAGCCCGAGATGATAAACGACCAAATAGGAGGGAATCAGCCCCCCGTTAAACAGCATCGTAAATACGATAATCCAGGCAAACGCCGTACGTCCCCGGAACGACCGGTCATCTTTGGACAAGGAATAAGCTGCGGTACATGTCAGCGCCATGGTCAACAGCGTGCTGAGCGACGTACGCTCCACGGCAATCCAGAATGACCGTATAAAATTCTCGTTGTCGAATGTTTTGGCGTACGCACTGAGCGTGAATTGTACCGGCCAAAAGGCGACGAGGCCTGCATCGGCCGGTTCCTTCGAACTAAAGGAAATCGCCAGCACATTAAGCAGAGGCGCGATACATAGAAGCGCGACCGCAGCGAGAAAGACCATGTTGAGCGTATTAAATATGCGGTAACCAATGGAGATGTTCATGGTGTCCCCCTTAGAAAATTCTGTAGTTGGCCGCTTTATTGGCCGCCCCGTACGTCAAGACGATCAGGACGAAACCGACAACCGATTTAAATAAGCCTACTGCAGTTGCAAAGCTGTAGTTGGAGCCTTGAAGACCGACTCTGTAAACAAAGGTGTCGATAATGTCTCCCTTGTCATAGACCAACGGCGAGTACAGATTAAAAATTTGGTCGAAGCCGGCGTTCAATACATTGCCGAGTGACAATGTTGCAAGCACGATGGTGATGGGCATAATCGAAGGAATCGTAATGTGCAGCGTTTGCTGCCAACGGTTGGCCCCGTCGATGTTCGAAGCTTCATACAGTGACGGATTTACGCCCGTCAAAGCCGCCAGATATACAATCGTCGAGAAGCCAAATTCCTTCCAGATGTCGCTAATGACTACGGTCGCCCGAAACCAGTTTCCGTCACCTAGAAACATGATGGGATCGGTGCCGAACAAGGCGGTCAGCACCCGGTTTATCAGACCCTGCACCGAAAGGATATCCGTTAGAATTCCCCCAAGGATGACCCAGGACAGAAAGTGCGGTAAATAAACAAAAGTTTGCACCGTGCGCTTGAACGCTGTTTTTGCCACTTCATTGAGAAGAAGCGCGAACACGAACGGCACGATCAAGCCTGCCACGATTTTCGAAAAGGAAATGAAGAAGGTATTCCAGATTACCTGGATGCTGTCCGGATACGTGAACATATATTTAAAATGGGAGAAACCCACCCACGGCGAACCTGTAAAGCCGAGCCAAGGCTTGTAATCTTGGAAAGCAATCACCAGTCCTAAAATCGGTACATAGCTAAAAATCACAATGAAGATGAGTGTCGGCAGCAAAAGAATCTGTAACTGCCATGTTTTTTGAAAATAAGCCTTCAAATGCAAGCACCTTCCCATCGTCGTTAGCAGGCAAGGTGACCTCCAGAGTTGAGTTCGGCCGCTCCGGAGATCCACCGCTGTCGGATTGTTATTTAGCGATTACGGACTGCCACCATTCATTGACTTCTTTCGTAATGTCATCCCCGCCGCCGGACTTCCACTCGTTGACGAACCGGTCGAAATCGTCGATCGGCGCTTTGCCATAGACTATTTTTATAAACGTTTCCTTCTCACTTTTGTCCAGCAATTCCGCCTTAGAGCTCATGGTTTTGGTGCTGGCTCCCGTGAAATTATTGGCGATGCTCTTACCTATCAAATCATCATTGATAACCAGCCCTTCCAGCACGGGCTTGGGATCCTGTGCCCTTGACTGAAGGTAAGGCGTCGAAGCGTCACCGGCCAGCGCCTTTTTCACTAGATCTTCTTTCGAGAACTGGCCCGGCGATACGCCGCCCACAATCGGGATTGGTGCATTTTTTCCTGGCAGCTGATCCTTCGGAAGCATCTTGCCATCCTTCAGCTTATAATCGTAATCCTCCTGATATCCATATTTAAACGGCGAGTTCGGATCGAGAAATGCAGGTCCGTAGAGAACGTCAAAGTAATCAAAGAATGCTTCATACTGATTAAATTCCTTGCTGAACACCATGAATCCATTGGCGCCTGCAGTCGATTTACGGGCGACCTGCCCGCCAGGACCTTCAGGGAATGTAATAGAGGTGTATGCAGCCCCATTGACGTTGGCCGTTACGTCCTGAAGTGGCCAACCGCCCATCCACGCCGGCCCAGCGATGATACCCGCCTTACCTTTCTGCCACCATTCCGCTGCCTTGAATGCGTCGTCAAGCGATAAATCTTGGGCGACATAGCCCTTTTGGTACCAGTCATGCAGCTTGGCAAGCCCTTGTTTGATCGAGGGTTGAATCGATGAATATTGCAGAGACCCGTCGGCGGCTTTCGTCCAATTGCCGGGGATTTCGTTGCCGAAGCTGCCGAATACCCAATCCGTCGAAGCCATCCAGTCAAACAAGGAATCTTTCCCCGCCACGGCAAGCGCTATCGTATCTTTTTTGTCATTGCCGTCCGGGTCCTGATTGACAAAAGCATCCATGACCTTCTCGAGCTCGTCGAAAGTCGTTGGTATTTCCATCCCGACCTTCTTCAGCCAATCCGTCCGAATCCATAAGATGTTATCGAATTGGTGGGTCCAAATAAACGGAATACCGTACCGTTTTCCGTTGATCGTGACGGAATTCCAGACGTCTGCATTATCGGCGTATAGCTGCTTGATGCGATCGGACGCATATTTGTCGAACATCTGATCGACCGGTTGAATTTTTCCCGAATCGGCAAGATCCTTAAGCAGCACCTTGTCTCCGAAGTTCAAAACGTCCGGAAGTTGTTCACCGCTTGACATCGAAAGCTTGATTTTGTTTTCCAGTGTTTCTCCCTGCTTGGCGACGATCCATTTGTACTTCAGATCGATGCCCAAATTCTCATGGGCCCAGCGGATGATCGGCGTGCTCTCGATCGTATCACCGTTAACAAACTTCGTGTCGCCGCCGATCCATGCGCCAGTCGAAATCGTGACAAGAGGATCATACTTGCCGTCCTTCTTGGTGGAACCGCCTTGCTGAAGCGTCTCCGTGCCAGTACCACTCGAAGGCGTTTCGCCCTCCGACTGCGGCGCATCCCCCTTCGCGCAGCCGGTCATAAGCAGCGTTCCACTTACCACAAGAACCGATGCCGTTTTCAGTCCTGTTCCCAACCATTTCATCGTTTTCATCCTCCGGTTTCGTGGTTATTACTGGATCTACACAAATTGTAAGTAAGCGCTTCCCATTTGTAACCTATAAAAAACATAACCTAGGTATAATAATGCTAACTTTTCGCGGAAAAGGCCGCCGGACATTAGAACTCAGACGGAAAACCGCCCCATTCCGGATAACAGCGCGCATCTCTCGGTGCGCGACTGATTCAAAATGAAAGGAGAAAAAATTCGCTGCGCAAAAAGACCGCTCCACTCGGGACGGTCCTTTTTGTTTTTTCTTCTGTCAGACTAGCAAACACCACAGCTATAAGCAATCATGGTTGAGGATGTTTTCTGGGGACTCAGGTTGTGTCATCTAGACCTCGCGCTCACATCCGCCGGGTTCACCGGAAGCATGTCCAGCTGTCGAATATGCCGGGCAAAGCCTCAATGACGGCGTGCCATTTTTTGTACTGCTCCAGATCGTAAGCAACATGGCCGGAGACGTAATGGTTCGACCGCTCGACCCCGTTGAAGGTCCATTTCATGATGTACAGCCGCTTCCGGTCTTCCTTTGTCTGGATTGCGCAGACCTCCAAGTTCTCGTTCGGCTTCATGTTGACCGTACCTTCCAGCAGTAGATCCCCGATCTAGCCGTCTTCTGAACGGCAGCAAACCGGCCCGGCTTCCAGTGTCATGAAAAAATAAAGTATTAGACTGAAAAATAAAGTATTAGACCGTGAAAATAAAGTTGTAGACTGCGGGTGGTCATTAAGCTAACGGGCAGGTTAACGTAACTAACTGCAAGTTCATACGTCTAAGATCTAGTAGAAAACATATGAAGGGATTGAATAAGGAGATGGAAAAATATTCACATAAGCCTGACGGATATGAATGTCCATTTTGCCGAGTTGTTTCGGGGATCGAGCGACCTAATAAAGGAACCAAACAAAGAGACATTATCTACCAGAATGAATATGTAACTGCATTTATAGCGAGCAAGTGGTGGCCAAATAATAAAGGACATGTTCTTATTGTTCCTAATCAACATTTTGAGAACATCTTTGAGCTCCCAGCGGAGTTAGCTGCTGAAATTCACCGCGCCGCTCAAATCGCAGCATTTGCAATGAAAAGCACATATGAATGTGATGGGATATCCACTCGACAGCATAATGAACCTTCAGGTAATCAAGATGTATGGCATTATCACCTTCATGTTTATCCAAGATATGAGAACGATCAACTGTATCTGACAAAGGGTTATCAATCAGATCCCGAGGAACGTCAGTTGTATGCTGATAAGTTACGTTCTTGGGTACATCTAAATGTTCAGATTAAAGTAGGTGGATTGCATGATTAATTTAAGGCAAATGTCAGTAGCTTTTCTCATTCATGAAGATCAATTGTTATTAATGGAGAAGCCCCAAAACAACAGTTTTGTATCTGGTATGGTTGTTCCAGTTGGAGGGCACTTAGAGCCGCATGAAATCAACAATCCGAGTGAAGCATGTTTAAGGGAAGTAGAGGAGGAGACCGGTTTAATAAGCGGTGACCTGCTAGGATTGGAGCTCAAATACATAATATTAAGGATTAAAGAGACAGAAATCCGACTCCAATATGTATACTTTTCACATGTAAAGCACATGGCTGTACGTGAAAGTGAGGAAGGCAAACTCTCGTGGATCGACCTTAAATTTACTGATGGATTAAATATGACCGCTACCACGAAATACATTCTTCAACATTATTCTGCGAACAAAACTTCATCTGAAATTTATGTGGGGACTATGAAATCAGTAGAAGGAGAACCCGAAATTACTTGGGCCTTACTAGAAGATTGGGAAAAGATTAAGGTCTCGTATTAAACTAACGGGTACGTTAATTCAACAAAACAGCAGCAGTCTAGGACTTTATTTTCACGTCCATGACTGCTGCTGTTCCGTTTTTAGGGTCAGTCTAATACTTATTTTTCAGAGCCTGACGGTTTTGCAATTCGAAAGACCGCACGAGCTTATGGTCAGTTATTGCACGACGTTAATATAGCGCTGCAAGCTTTCTTCGACGCAAGAAGCGATAAGCTCAATAAACGGATTCAGGTTTCCATTCACACTCGCTTCTTCAAGCGTTTCGTAATACCGCAGCCGAAGGTTATTCTCCGCTTTGACAATTGCAGGCGGATATCCGTATCCCATTAAGATTAAATTCATTAGTAAACGAGCTGTCCTTCCATTTCCATCCGCAAACGGATGGATAAAGACGAATTGAAAATGGGCCCTGGCCGCTAATTCAACCGGGTGTATATGACGCTTTGCTTGGTTATACCACTCAATCAGCTGTTCCATTTGTTCGGGTACAATTGCATAGTTAGGTGGCATATGAGCAGAACCGGATATCCCGACATTAATCATCCGATACCGTCCAGCATTTTCGTCGTCGATGTTTTTGAGTACAAGCTGATGGATGGACTTCAGTACATATTCGGTTAGCACGATCTGCTGATTCACAATATCCGTAACATAGGTAATCGCTTCAGCATGATTGATAACTTCAAAGTGCTCCCTTAGCTTCTTCCCGCCAATTGTCAGCCCATCTTCCAGAACAACTTTGGTTTCTAGAAGAGTCAATGTATTTCCCTCAATCGCATTGGAGTTATAGGTCCACTCAATGCGATAAATCTCATCCAAATTTCTAACTGCTGCGGCTGGTAAAGGTCTGAGTTCGTCAAGCTGCTTTTTAAGTTGGTCGATTTTCTTAAAATCCATAGTAAACTCCCTCTCAACCGAATACCTTATTACCATTATATCACAGGATATATTTTTTAGACGGAACATAGTGGAGTTAGGTCCAGCTCAAACTTGATGTAAGGATGCCTTATTAATAAATGTCCCCTATGTTAAGATTGTGGCCAATGGACAATTAGTTGGGGAAGGTCTTATTTTCAATAGAAAGACTTTACCGATCCGGATAATCTCAAATTCACTCGGACGATCAGTTGGATACCACAACAACAAGAAAGCTCATCGCGGCGGCGATGGCTTCCTTAGCGTTTTATTCTCTTGGACAATCAAAGGCCAGCGGATAGCTGGGTACCCTTTTCCGGACGGCGGAAGAAAATAGCCAGCGCCCTGACCGTTTTATAAGCGAGTCTTAGGCGCTGGCGAAGATTTAGCTTCTTGCCGACTTGACGAGTGACCTCAATCGTCCTTCCAAAAAATTGCCAAACATGCAGCTACAGATCAGCAACGATTGACTGTTTCTCTGTGCTGCTATATTTGTAGAGATACCAATCATCATGATTAACGACAAACTGTTTATCTCGATTTTGCCGAACTGCACGTCTCTCTTGAGATCCAATTTTAAAGTTATTACGCTGGGGAATATTGTTTTCGATATATATTTCTTTAATGGTCACGCATTTGTCAGTCTTTTTAACAACTTGGAAAGCTTTATAAATGTGATCGCTGCCAATAAAAGTTCGAATGACAATGTCGTCGACCTCAAAGGGATTAACGGCGGTTTCGACTTTCTTTTCCACCGATCCGTCTGGAATTTTCATTTCCTTGATTTCGGCATACGCGTACTTGAGCGTATACGGAACAACATCAGGCTTAACCTCGACGGTCTTGGGATTCGCTTTAACGACGGTATCCCAGCGGCCGCGAATTTTAACGAGATAGCCCGCCTTTAGGTTTTCTTTATTAAATTGAACACCGCCGATCTCGTCCATTTTATTGTGGAAAAAAGCAAGCTTATCCAACTCGTATTCCATTTTTTCGATGAGCGTTTCCATGTACGAATCGTTTTGGGTCTCTTCTGCGCGATCCATTCGGCGTTGGAATTCGCGGATATTTTTATTGCATTCTTCGATGCGGTTACTTAAATAGGAGCGATCCTCGAATTTACTCATACTTGCAGTTTGCACTGCGGTTAGCGCCCGATCACGGAAAGATTCGCTCTTGCGGTACTCTTCAAATCCCCTGTGATACCGGTCATACATTCTTTCTCTTTGACGCGCAAAGCGCTGGCTTCCTGCATGTCCTGCAATAATCGGCTGCGTAAAAAAGGCAATATCCCCACGCATACCGTTTAGGTCGGATTGCAGGTTTTTGGCTCTTGCCTCTGCATGATCCGCATACTTCTCGAAGCGTTCGCTCCGCGCCTCTGCTTTTTCGACTTGCCGTTCGACTTCCTCCGCAAAGGACAAGCACTCTCCAATTTTTCCGCCATCTGTGAAGCCGAGTTGTTCAGCGGCACGGATAGCTGAATAATGATTATTGGTTGAACGGGACACCCAAACGGAACGAGATCCAGCGAAGAGAAATGCGCTTTTGATCGTTTTTTTCTCATCCGCGGTTAAAGATTGAAACGCTTGTTTCGAAAACTGCAACTCAATTTTGGAGGTCTCGAGATTCAACACGTATTGTTTTGTCATGTTCATGTCCTTCTTCCCTGTGTAAGTTTTTACTTGTCTCGACTGCACGCCTATTTCGAATCAACGGTAGCGCCTTGAAACGGCAGCCGCGGGGCGGATCGTCTCCCCGTTCGATTCCTCAACCAGGTAAAAGCGGCAAACTTTGAAGTCGTGATTCCTACCCCTCATTCGGCAACGATGGCCGGTCTAGCCCGAGCGGCGATGAGCGAATGCTTTAAGGTCTTGCCGGTGGATCACGCAGGGTGCCGCCGCTGGCGATCCGTAGGAAGCAAATGGAGTTTTCAAGGAACAAAATCATTCGTATAACGAAGCCGTCGAAGCCCCGTTTACCGCATCCGGTTCTGGCCGTGCAAGGGTTTGCCCGCTAGGGCCGGCGTTCTCGAAAGAGACAAGCCGCCCTTGCACGGCTAGGTTCGATGCGGTTGGCTAGGATGACGGATTCGTTATAGCCCCGAATGATGGCCTTGAAAAGCGCCATATGCTGCTCGGCCGCGCCGACATACTTCCTGCGCTGGCCACCGGCTGCCTTTGTCGTTGCTTCTTCGTGCTGCCCCCACAGCACTCCGGCATGCTGTCGCAAGACAGGATGCCGTGCTCTGATTGGCGTGACCATGATTGAAACGAAGCGGTAGCGAAAGTGAAAATGATGGCCGCGTGCTCGACTTCGGAACGCAAAGGAGGAAAAGAGCCGCAATGGAACCTACCGGGTTTTGGCCGGCCGCTGTTGTCGGCGTAGACCCAGTTGTTCGCTTGCGGCTCCCGACTGAACGAGCTAGGGGAATCGAATCGGATTTTGAAGGAAGTAAACGGCTCCTTTCTGGTTCGAAGATAAATCGGAGCGATTGGCCGATCTTACCTGTCGATGCGGCTCAAAAGACATGAAAAAAAGGCCTAGACACGATCGTCCAGACCTTATTAATCGCTATGTATGCCATCCGCCTGCTTCAAATGAAAAATATTGCGGAGTAGGAGACCTAGAATTCATGAATTTTCTAGATCACATAATGCTATCGGAACAAATGATTACTTTAAGTGAAATTATGGCCTCTTTCTAAATCCTCTTTCATTCATGTCTTCAAATTCTCCTGATTCTATTCTCGGGCCAATAGCCTTAACGGTTTCCCTCCAGGCATAATCTCTATTCTCCCTGTACTTTTTCGGGAGCTTATCGACAATATCATAACAATCTACTAATACTCCTGGCTCTAATTCATCTAAGATGCGATCAATCGCTTCCCTTGGAATAGCAGTCTTTATGGGCGATCCAGCGAAAAGCTGTCCTGTGAAAGTCATGCGCTTTTCTCCCCCGCCTGATCCAATCGTTAGATTTCCATTAGAATCAACAACAATACCATCATCGCAATTTTCAAGGTACGTTTCACCCGAAGCGAATAATGCGCCAGAAGTATGCAAAGGAGTCATCACTTCAAAATTATGATTAAGTTTACCCTTCACTCTTATTCCTTTATGCTCCATATCAAGTCGTTTGATAACAAGTTTTCGTGGCGGTTCAACTTTAATTATCAGAACAATGTCCCCTGAGCCCTTTCGGATCGTTATTTCGGAACCAACGATTTCTACATCCCAATTATCTGAGGATGTTTTCCAAACGCTATTCTCTATTCTAAAGACTTCCTTTCCATCCCGATCAGTCATTAGTGCATTAATTAGAAACGGTCCTCCCGGCTCCTCTGGCGGGGTTATTGATAAAACTGGATCGCCGGATATTTTTAAAAGCGTTTTTACATTCTTGAATTTAACAGTGCCCATTTCAATCTCGGGATGTTCTTCTCGACCAATATAAAGATCCCCCCGTGAAAATCCTTCTTGTTTGCATTTTGGGTTGAGGGCTTCTTTTTTCACAGATTCTTTATCCAAGAATCCGCTTGTGACAAGGCTATGATGCTCCTTGCAAAGAAGAACAATGCAATCTGGATCATGTTGAGTTGCTTCCGCATACACAGGATCAACATGCTCATACTCAGTTATTGCGAAACCGCAAATCACGCAGCCGAACCCGCATCGCTGACGTATTTCCCTCGCTATTGAGTCAGGTATATTTCTAGACAAGCCGTGTTTATTCATTCTATCGCCCCTTAACTTTAAAATGCATCGCTATTATGGAATGGATATAACTTAAAAATAAACCATTTATTTTCCAATATAATGACATTAACCTGTGTTACTTCATAAAAAATAAAAAGCTCTCTACTGTCGATAAATGTAAACGCACGTTCCTATATAATGAAGTGAAAAACAAGCAAAAGATGTTTTTTTGCAGGAATGAATTTGATCCAATTATCGCGCTGAAGTCGCATATCGCACTATTAAATGTGCTTAATCATGCTAAGGATTTTGTGGAGGAGGATTCTAAGCGGCTCAATTTTGCAATCAGAAAAGTAGTGGGCAAAGTTGTTGGCTGCAGAACTCAAAAATCGCGACAGTCAATGCGAATTAACAAGATGTTGATATGAATGTGGAGGAAGAGCTCCTTATGATTGGGGTCCTAATACTAGATGAACAAACTAAAGTTATGAACGACATTTACCGATTAAATAGTAAGCCAAGTATTGATAAATGAACGGATAAGAGGGGATATCGGATGAGCATTTTAGAATCACGACAAAAGAACGACAACTCCCAAAACGCTGACAATACATTCTTATGGGAAGATTTTCGCCAACGAATAAAGAACATTATTTTCAGACTTAACGAAAAGCGTCCCATTTTTGGAGGGAAAGCCTTACTTCTTGGGGCCGGGAATGGGAATGATATTCCACTCGAACTTTTTGAAGAAAATTTCAACGAAATTGTACTTGTTGATATAGATAAGCACGCACTGGATAGGTTCAAGAAAAAAGTCCAAAATCCTAATAAGTTCACTTGTGTCATTGCGGATTTATCTGGTGTAGCAGATCAGCTTCCGTCTTCACTGAATGGTAAATCTGAAGCAGAAACGATTAAACTTATGGAGAGTTTAACCTACAATCCAAAATGGACGGAATTAGTTAATGGCCAATTTGATTTTATCATGACCTGTCATCTTACTACACAGTTGGTAGCTCCCCTGTTTATGACTCAATTAAAATCAATTCCATCCCCACACAGTCCATTTAACGTAGCGTTGAATCAATTAGCCGTTAATGTTGTAGATGGTCTGTTAAAATCGTTAAATCCCTTGCTTAAAAAAGACGGAGTATTTTTACATTCGACAGATACATTTGAACTTAGCATCGATGGTAATGGTAAACCCATTAGACCAGGCACAGCGGAAATAGTATCAGCAGTTAATGGAGATCTTAACAGACTTCATACCATTTTACCTTTTTTGACGGAATTGGCGACGAAAGGGTATCATATTACGGGAAGTTCCATATCAGAAGAAGCAGCCTCACTGTTTGAAAACCTTGGTCTTTTCATTACCCCTTGGAATTTTGAGCAAACCTCGTACATCATGAAGCATTATGTTGTTTTTAGCTATGCCTTCATAAAAAGGTATAAATAAGCCCACCCGACTGACTGAACTGCTCCCCGTCAGGTAGACAGTACAAAAATAAAGATCTATTAAGCGGCCTTAGCCCTGATTTCCTTGGGGCTGAGGCCGTTCTGTTTTATCTGTGAGGGAACTTGATGAGATCGGTCCATTTCATATAGAAATGTCAGGAAGTGAATTACTATGAATCTCATTTCCAACCACAGGTCTTAAGACGATGCCAACGGGTTGGCTAAACACTATTTGAGTCCGGTTAAGCGGACGACCTGAATGATCCTGCTCATTAAGGCGCTCATCGCTCATACAAAGCTGAAGGGATACTTTAGATTATACGATTATCATTAACATTTACATTTAATTTACCGATATTTAAAAATGGAAATAATTACATCCGTCGGAGGGATACACACAATGAAAAAAGTGGTTTTTGTTTTAGTTGCTTGTCTATTTGTTTTTAGTTTATTTGTCAATGCAGTATCAGCCACAAGCCCCTCATCAAAGGTTAGTATTAATGTCAGTAGTCAATATGGATCTTTAGCTCCTGGTCAGAGCTTCTGGGTTAGTGTTGGAGTTACGGGCGCTAGTACTGTGCTCAAGTCCACCGACATCGTGTTAAGTTATGATGAAAATGTATTCACAACGGATGGTGCTGTACGCTTTGATGATAAATTAGGAAAATACGTATGGAGAGGTGACATGTATTATGTCGCTGATGATTATGCGGAATATAGTACGGATGCATACACGACCGAATTCCCCTATCTAGTAGACTTGAACCCATTTGATGGTAAGCAGGAGATTGTATTATCTGCACATGCAAAAGAAGGGAAAACGATAAAACCTTCTTCTGAGAAGATATTCTCTTTCGTCTTGACTGTGAAGGATGACATTTCGAATACGAAAACATCCATTAATGTAAATGCGAGTAAATCGGTGCTTATTGATGATAAAGGCAAGGCGCTAGCAAGTTATGCGTCATCTTCCGCAAATATTTCAGCTGCAGTGCCCAAAAGCATCGACATTGTTCCAGGTGTTTTGGACTCCAGTGCCGATCCCATTCAAATAGTCATTGATAATAATATGGAACTTAATGCCCGGGCTTTCTACGAAAATGGCGACAGCTCCTACGTAACCGAATTTACTTCCTGGGAATCGTCAGACACTAGTGTTATCACGGTTCCAGCCTATGGAAGTATAAAAGCAGTTGGAATCGGTAAAGCTTCATTAATCGTAAAACTAGGTTCCGTGACAAGTAAACACACAGTGATTGTTTTACCAAAATCGAAAGCAAATGAAATCGTCTATCATGATGGCATTGGATGTGCATGCAAGGATGCCTCAAAAATGAATAACCCCTATGTTAAGATTGTGGTCAATGGACAGCTAGTTGGGGAAGGTCTTATTATCAATGGCAAGACGTACGTACCCATCCGGGTAATCTCGGACTCACTCGGACTATCCGTAGGTTACGACACAAACAAGAAAGGACCTACTCTGGATGGTAGAATTGTGAAGGATTTCGAAAAAAATGCTAACGTAACATATATAACGGCTGGAGAGCTTAGAACGTTACTAGGGGCAGAGGTCTTTCTAGATAATAAGAATAAGAAACTGTACATCGATAGACAGCAGTCGAAGTGACATAAAAATAGTTATGTATACTAATGCGGTAATTCAATCGCAGCAGTTGTTTTTTATTCTAACTTAAAAAAATTGGTTAATATAATAATTTCTCCCTCATTTGATATTTAAAGTAGTCGATATTAACAAACAACCCATGCCTTTTTCTTCTGCGCCATCGATAGCAATATTTGTATGAAAGCATAGAAGGCTGCCGCAATGGCAGCCTTCTTTAAGTGAGTTCCTGTAGATTTATTCAACCGCAGACCACGAAATCGTAAGGAACAGCGTCTTTAATCCCCGGTAGCCGAAATCGCCACCAGGTAGCGAAAGGGTTCCGCTTTCATCGCTGGCGGCCGATCAATCCCCTTCTCCTTAATTTCGGCCTTAAGTCCATCCGGAAAGTAAGAATCTCTAACTCCGGCGACTGTCGCCTGGGGCGACTTCGCCATCACGGCGGCTTGCTCGAAGCTGGCGCTGACATAGTACGTGATGCCCCCGTTGTAGCCTATAAAAATATAGCCCGAAGGATTAGCGGCATTCGGGGTGAAGGTCTGACTGCCGGGATTCTCGTAGACGATATACTGCCGTTTCGCACTCCCGTCATTCGAGATCACCTCTTGTATGCCCGTAAAGAAGAGACCGCTCAATTTCAACGATATCGCCTTACTGCCCATAGATACATGCTCAGCGCCGGGGATTTGGCGAATAGCATCGTAGTCACCCATGTCGATGGTGTGAACGCCGTCCGAAGGTTTGCCGAGGGAAGAGATCGTACTTGAAAAGAGCGCGATAAGAATGAGAAGATACACCACGACTTGAAACCCTTGCGAGGAGCGTCTGGCCGCAGACCACAGCTTTACCCGCGTGGGCGAAGATCTTCTCGCCGGTTTTTGCCACGCCATCGGCGCTTCCCCGCCTTGCGGATTCAGGAACGCGGCTCGGGCTCGCAGCGCTTGTGCTGCGTCAGTACGCCGGAATTTCATGAAGACGGCTGCCGCCAGCAGCATAGCATCGGTAAAATCGTAACGCTCCGAAAGCAGCGCGGTGAACCTCTCGCTGCAGACCAGTGCTCCGTCGTCGTCGCCGCTGCGCCAATAATAGGCGGCTTGCAAACTGATGAGGTCCGGATCGCTGTCATACATCGAGGCAGCCTGGTCCAGCGCGGATTTCATCACAGGCAGGTTATTGTCGCGCAGTGCACGCCAAGCCGTCTCCCTATGCCGAAAATAAGTTTCGTAATCCATGTCGCCGGCGCTCAGCAGCGCGTCGTAATTCATGCCCGCCGCACGATACGCCTTGTCGTATGCGTAGTGGAACACATTCGGGTATCGGAGATGCAGATTCGGCGGGGAAGCGTCCAGCCATTGGAAAGTGCGTGTCAGCAAGCCCCATACTGATAGAGGCAAATAATAGTGTCCATCTAAAAAAACCAGCAGCCGCCGCACGAGCACGGGCTGCAGCTGAACGTTCCATACGACGTCGTCCTGCAGCAGTTCCGTCCATCGCTCCGTATCAATGCGCCCGGGAAAGTCCGCGTAAAGGGATGCCACCCTATCCATAAATCGTTCAAGAGGATCCGTGTAGGCGTCTTGCCCGTTCGGTCTATGCCCAGTGCCAGAAATGGGATTCGGCACTGGTACGGTCTCCCGATCCAGAAACTCTTCCGCATCGTTCCCAGTTACTGGCCCGTTCGTTCCTCCACCGGATGGCGGGCCGAGCGTTCCAGCTGACAGATCCGGCGGTACAGAGCGCTTATCGCCAAACGGATCTAGAACTGGAACAGGTTGAAGAAGCCCCGCGTCCCGCTCATAGTCCGCGGCGTCGTCTGTGGACACAGACGTACTCAGTCGTTTCGCCAGCTTTTGCGCCCGTTCGTACGCTTCGCGCAGCTGCTGGTATCCTTCGGGATCGTCCTCGGGGTGATGAAGCTTTAATTGCGCGGCATACGCCTTACGAATCGCCTTGATGTCGGCCGTCTGTTCGATCCCGAGCTTTTCCCAAATACTCACTTAGTCGTTCCGCCTCTCCAGGCGATTGAGCTGACCCTTAAGCCATACTGCCGCCTTTTTCGTTTCTCTAAGGTCCTGCGAAGCAAGCACCTGTTCGAACTGGTTCATAAGCGCCGATATCTCTTCTCTCTCCGCGCCGAGCGCTTCTTCATAGAGCCGTTCGCCCCTGGCAAGCAAAAGCCGATTCTCAGCTTGTTCACGCGGATGGACCTTGATGTCCTTCAATTGACGAAACCGCTCTTCAATCTCGCGGTCTGACCATGCATGATTGCGATTGTTCAGAAACGCCCGCTGCTTCTGCCCGGTGCTATTTGTCGTAACCTCGACTTCCAGCAAGCCGTTAATATCGTAAGTAAACCGGACATCGACAGTTTGTTTGCCGGCAGCGTCAGGGGGAACCTTGATTTGCAGCTCGCCCAGCAGCAGATTATTTTCCACCCGCCTGTTCTCGCCTTGGTATACCTTTAATCGGAGATGCCGCTGCTTATCCTGAATCGTCTGAAATCTCTCCACTCGACTGACGGGGATCGGCGTGTTCCGTTCGATAATTGGACTGAAATACCCTTGTTCGTATTTGGTGCCTAGCTCTATTGCCGTCTCGACCCCGAGCGTGTACGGGCAAACGTCCGTAAGCACGACGTCGCGTAGCGATGCGTGACGTTCCTTCAAAGCAACCTGTACAGCCGCGCCGAGTGCGACTGCTTCATCCGGATTGATTTGCGTATACGGCAGCTTCCCGAACAGCTTGCCGACAATCGCTTTGACCATCGGCATTCGCGTCGCGCCGCCGATCAGAATGACGGCGTCGACGTCGGCTGGCCTTTGATCCGCGTCGCGCATCGCCCGCTCGATCGGATGCCGCAGACGCAGCGCGAGCTCACCAGCCAACCGTTCGAACGTTTCCCGATTCACGCGAATATCGACTGTTCGATCCTCCGCCATGAAGCTCATCCGCCCCTCTCCGCGCATGCTGATCGCCTGCTTGCACAGCTCCGCCTGTTTCCAAATCGCCGATTTCATCTTTGCTTCCAGCGCGTCTTCTTTGAGGCCCGACTCCCTCAAGCCGTGCTCGAAGAGCAGCCGTGTAAAATCTTCGCCGCCCAAATAATTGTCGCCGGCAATTGATTTGACCTCCATGACCCCTTCGAAAAATTCCAGCACCGACACATCGAAGGTGCCTCCGCCCAGATCAAACACGACAATTTTCGTTTCAGATTGCTGCTCGTGCAGGCCATAGGCGATAGCTGCCGCGGTTGGCTCATTGATCAAGCGCTCGACCTTCAAGCCGGCCATTTCCGCTGCGCGCTTCGTTGCCGTTCGCTGGGTATCGTTGAAATACGCCGGCACACTGATTACGGCTTCCGTGACTTCCTCGCCGAGAAACGCTTCCGAGTCGGCTTTTAGTGATTGGATAATGAAGGCGGACAAGGCTTCAGGCGTGAAGCGATGCTTGCCGAGCCCGTACATTTTCTCCGTGCCCATGAATCGCTTGAAGACCGCAGCCGTTGAATCGGGATGCGTGATCAGGCGCTCCTTGGCGATCTGCCCGACCAATACGGTCCCGCTTTCATCCACGCTAACGACGGAAGGCGTCAGATGCTCCCCCAGCGCATTCGGTATTATAACCGGTCCATTCTCCGACCAATAGGCGGCTAAACTGTTTGTTGTACCCAAATCAATGCCAATTGTCGCCATCTTTTTCTTTCCCCTCACTTCACATCATAATGGCGTTTTGTTTGTTCCATGTACATTTATACAGAATCCGCTGAATCTCCTCTTTTGTTTGGTGTTTTCTCAGGCTTCGGGCTGATGTTAAGGACACATGTATTAAAGATGTCCTCCCGTTAAACTCCATTAAAGAGCCGGCAGACTTATACGGGACATTGAAAACTATGGCTTATGCTATTAGAACCTTTTCTTCAAAACAGCGAACACCGGCAGGAACGGGGTATCTAAATTAAGGCGCTTGCCCGAAACACAAACACCAGATTCTTAGGCACTACGTAGTAACAGACGTAGAAACTTAATAAGAAAGCAAAAATGATCACTTAATCAAAATCCTATCCACTGTTCGCTCCGATGCCCACTTTATATAATTCAGAGGTAGCGAACCGACAGGATGGAGTGATCACGATTAACGCCGCAATTAAAACCGTACATATCGTATTCAAAACGCATTTGGACATCGGATTCACCGACTTAGCCCAAAACGTGCTCGACCAATATAGCCAATCGTTTATCCCGAGAGCCATCGAATTAGCCGAACGGATGTCAACTCACACCGGCTCCGAACGTTTCATCTGGACGACGGGCGCTTGGCTGATTCGCCACTACCTGGACCATGCCGCGCCGGGGGAAGTCGCTAGAATGGAAGAAGCCATCCGTAATGGCCATATCGTCTGGCACGGACTTCCTTTCACTACGCATACGGAGTTGATGGACAAACCGCTGTTTGAGTTCGGGTTATCCATCGGCAAGCGACTCGACGAAACCTACGGAAAACACACGATCGCAGCCAAAATGACGGATGTCCCCGGACATACGATCGGCATCGTCCCCTTGCTTGCCGCGGCAGGACTTCGTTACTTGCATCTGGGTACAAACTCCTCATCCAAAGCGCCTGACGTTCCGCCTGCCTTCATCTGGCAAGCGGTTGACGGCTCCGAAGTCATCGTCAATTATCACGATTCTTATGGCGACGCCATGGAGATTCCCGGTTTCGAGGATGCGCTCTATTTTGCCCATACGCTGGATAACGTCGGCCCGCCATCCATGGAGGACATTCTGGCGTTGTATCGCGATCTCGGGGAACGCTATCCCGGCGCCGTCATTCAGGCTTCGACCATGGACGCGTTCGCCGAGAAATTGTGGGTTCACAAAGCTTCCTTGCCCGTCGTTACGGAAGAAATCGGCGATTCCTGGATCTACGGACCACCAAGCGACCCGAGCAAAATTGCAGCCTACCGTGAACTCCTCCGTCTGCGGGACCGCTGGGTATCCGAAGGAAAGCTCGTTCCCGGCTCCGATGAGTATGAGAACTATTGCCTGAATTTGCTGCTCGTTCCGGAACATACGTGGGGCATGGAAATCAAGAAGTTCATGCCGGATTTCGTTAACTACGCGAAGGCCGAGTTCGCCGCCGCTCGGGAACAAGACGTGATCGGAGACAACCTGTTTCCAATCACCTATGAATTTGCAAGCCACTGGTCCTCCCGGCATACGAAGAAAACGGGAAATGCCGTATTCACCTATAGCGGCGTAGAACGTTCATGGGACGAACAACGGCAGTATATCCAGTCGGCATTAGCGTCGCTTAGCGCCGATAAGCGACGGGAAGCCGAGACGGCTCTAGGCAAACTTCGCCCCTCGCGCGCGTCCATAGCAAGCTATCATCCGATCGCAATCGGGCAATCTTATCGACTTGGACAGTTTGAGGTAACCTTCGCCGATGACGGATCAATTTGCTCCCTGACAGATAACCGCAATAAAGTATGGGCGGATGAGCATTCTCGCATCGGACGCTATGCCTATCAAACATTCGGATTGTCGGATTACCAGCGCTGGTACGAGCAGTACCATACCTATTGGGATCGCAATGCTGATTGGGTCATCGGTGACTTCGGCAAGCCCGCATTCGAATTCGCCAAGCCGACGCCAGTGAATCGGACATTCGTCCCGCGCGTGGAATCGATCTCGGCATTGGCCGTTCACGACTCTGACCAAGTCATCGTCAGGCTTCGCATGCCGCAAGAGGCCTGCGAGATCCAAGGCGCTCCGCGTGAGCTCGAGCTGACGTACCGCTTTGCCCTTGAACGAGCAGTCATCGAGCTTGAGCTCGATTGGTTCGATAAAGATGCGCATCGTTTGCCGGAAGCCAGCTGGCTCACGATTGCCCCGATCGTCAACAACGCCAACCTATGGCGAATGGATAAGGTGGGAGCGAGCCTCTCGCCGCTGGAAGTCGTCAAGGACGGCAATCGCAACATGCACGCGATCGAGTCGAAGCTGACGTATCGCGGCGCGGAAGGTGCAGCGACGATTCAAACGTTGGATGCGCCCGTCGTATCGATCGGCAAGCCGCGTCTGCTCCACTTTGACAATACGTTCGCCGATATGAACGGAGGCTTCCACTTCAACCTTCATAACAACGTCTGGGGAACCAACTTCCGGATGTGGTATGAAGAAGACTCCAAGTTCCGGTTCACGCTTGCGCTCGAATCGAACTAACACCACAGCAAGAGGCGAATAACAACGGCCCAAGGCGACTGCTTCTCTCACAGGAAGCAATCGTCTTGGGCCGTTCGTCGTTCGTTATGCTTTGCCCCTCTTGTACGTTCCCGGTGTGACGCCCGTGATCTTCTTGAAGGTGCGGAAGAAATGCTTCTCGTCCTTGATTCCGACGAGCGAAGATACTTCATTGGCCGTATAATTGCCCGACTTCAGCAATTCCCGGGCTTTGTCGATCCGGTATTGAATGAGAAACTCGATAAAATTCTGGTTATACGTTTTCTTGAATTGCTTGCTTAAATAGGCCGGGCTCATGCTGATGTGATCCGAAATCGATTGCAGGCTGATATCCTCGTTGTAATGTCGGATGATGTAATCCATCGCTTTGGCCATGACGGAATTGTTCCATATCTTCTCGTTCTTGCGAATCTGTTCGAAACAAATCTCGAGAAGGTCGTTCAAGGTCAAAAGCAGCTGTTCGAGGCTCGTGCTGCCGTTTAGCTTCCGGTAGACTTTAAGCTCGCTGCCGAGAAACGGTTCGGGATTCATGCCCAGCCGGTTCATCAGCTTCATTAACGTCACCGCGACATTGAAATTCAGCTTCATGAAGTTCTCCGATTGCTGATTCGACTGCCGGTAGAATCCTTCAAGAATGTCCATCGCGTTGTCTTTCTCGCACTTCTCCATGCTGAAGAACAATTTCTGCTCCGTCTCGAAGTCCATGACGACCGCGGCGGCATTCGCCTTGGATTCGATCTCCCGATAGAAGTACGTGCGATTGCCGCCTTGCGTCAACCTCGTCATCGCCGCTCGCCTTGCTTGGTCATACGATTTATGAATCTGAGACAACGAGCCGACCGCTTCCCCAACGCCGACGGTGACGGTGAATTTTAAATATAGCCGGGCCGTTTCGACGATTTCCCTTAACACCTTGGCGATTTGCTCTTCCAGCAACGGATCGGCCGGCGCATTGACCAGAAACCCTATTTCATGCTCGCCATCGAAGGGCAGTACCGTAACGCCGTGCTCCGCGATCATCTCGAGCGTTATATTCTCGATGCAATATTTGTACAGTTGCAGGTCTGCGGCCGACTTGCCGATCGCGACCCTCTCGAACTCGTCGATTCCCACGGTCAGCACGACGAACCTGTTGTACGGAAGCGAGATATCCATCGCCTTGAGATGAGCCCGCAGCTCGGTTTCATCCGTCTTCTCTTCTTCGATCCACTGCTGCAGCATCTGTTTTCTGGCGAGTTGAACGTACTTCTTCGCCCGATGATCCGTGGCTGTTATCCGTTTCGACTCCTCGGCATCCTTATGAATCCGGTTCTCGACGCGGGTCAGGCAGCTCTGAAGATCTCCCTTGCCGACGGGCTTCAATAAGTACGCGAACGCCCCTTCTTCCAAAGCGGTCTTGGCATATTCGAACGAATCGTAGCTGCTGACGATGACGACAATTGGAGACACGCTCGTCTTCTTCGTTTCCTGCAGGAGACGCAGACCGTCCATTCGCGGCATGCGGATGTCGGCCAGCACCACGTCCGGCCGAAAATCTTCCACCGCGGCCAAAGCTTCAACGCCGTCCGCGGCTTGTGCGATATGTTCGTACCCCAGGCCGAGCAATTCGCGCTCCAGCGATTCTCTCGTCAACTTCTCATCTTCCGCGATTAGTATTCTCATCGTTGCGTCCCCCTGTTCAATGGCAGCACGACCTTCACGACCGTCCCTTCGTCCGGTTCGCTCGAGACGGTAATTCCATACTCGTTGCCGTAGTAGAGCTTAATTCTCGCATTCACGTTATAGATTCCGACCCGGTCCCGCGTCGCGCTATGCAGCTCGGTCTGCGCGTTCTCGCCCAGCATCCTGTGCATTTCTTCGAGCTGCTGGCTATCGATCCCTTTGCCGTTATCTTCAATGTAGATCCATAGCTCGTTCGCGTAGGATTGGGCATAGATTTGGATAAGCCGTTCTCCGGATTTATCCTCCAGGCCGTGCAAAATAGCATTCTCGACGATCGGCTGCACGGTCAAGCGCAAAATATTCACGGCGAGCAGGTCCGCATCGACGTCGAAGACGACTTTGAACGCATCCCCAAACCGCAGCTGCTGCAGCGTCAAATACTTCTTCACATGATCCAATTCCTCGTCCAGCATCACGATGAATCTTCCTTTATTCAGCGAATAGCGGAACAGATCGGACAGATCTTGCACCATATCGCGTGCCATGGCGGCATTCTCGTTCTGAATGACCGCCTTAATCGAGGACAACGTGTTGTAGAGGAAATGTGGATTGATCTTGCTTTGCAGCGACTCGATCTCGGATTGCCTGCGGAACAGCTCGATCTCGTATTTCTCCTTAATAAGAAGATTGACGTTCGTAACCATCGTATTGAACCCTTTGACGATTTCCGCGAATTCGTCCTCTCCCCGCACTTCGGCGTTTACGGCGAAGTCCCCCCTCTGGAACCGGATGAACGACTTCTTCAACCGAATGAGCGGCGAAGTAATGAAGTTGGACAACAGAATCGACAAGAGGAGAATCGACAATACCAACACGGCGATAAGAACGAAATTGATCCGCTGCACGACTTGCAACTTCTGCTCGATGACACGCTCGGGCATGAACGTGAACACTTTAAATTTGAAATCCGATGCGTCGCTGTAGATGACGTATTGGTCTTTCCATCTGAAGCTCGTCTGCTTCGTATCGTCCACGAGCTTGGCCTCGGCAACCTTCTGCAGCTTATCGATTCCGGCGGGCATGATGCCATGGTTGAATACAACCGTATCGTCCTCCGCAAGAATAACGACCGTATCGTCGCCCGAGATTTTCCCATGCGTGACGAGCTCGCCGAATTTGGTCAGCTCCTGCGTGAATAGAGATGCCCCGATCGGTTTGTTGTCCGCGTTATAATCGAGCAGCATTCGCGTAACCCCGATGACATGGTTGTTCTTATGGTCGAGAATCGAACTCTTCATCGTTCGGTCGAGATCGATCAGCTTAATATCGGGCGCTTCGTTCGGACCCAGCGAATCTTGCGCCTTCGGAAGTGTCATTTTCGCGCCGTCTTTGGGTGTAAACCCGTCGGCATTTACGTACGTCGAGATGGTTCCGTCCAACGTGATTAAACCGACGCCGTCAAAGCGATCGTTATTGCTCAGGATGCTGGTGAAGAAATAGTTCACCCGGTTGGCGGCGTCGAAGTAGCCTTGGTCCATCGTTGCCGGGCTATAGGACAACAGCTTCCGAATGTCGGCCAGATTATAAACGAGCGCTTCGGATTGCTTCTGTATGCTGCGCAAATTCTCGTCGATGTTCGTGGAGATCTGCTCGTTTAACGTCTTCTTGTACGTGATGAAATCGGACTGGAACAGCTTTCGCGTACTGTTCTGTGAGATCGTGATCAGGATGATCGCGGGGATCGACGTGGCCAGGATCAAGAGCAGGAAGATTTTGAAGAACACTTTTTTCCGGTAGACCGATCGTATTTTTTTGAGCATAATCCCCCGCCGTTGATGTCATTTTGTCTTTTTTCATTATAGCGGAAGCGTTTGACTGACGGATATGCTTTCGGCGAAGAGCGCAATATATGGCACGATTGATCAAAAGTATTCACTATTCGGGCCGTGGAAGCAGCCTCTATAATAAAAATGTCAGAACGCGCGACTGGCACCAATACACACACATTCAAGGGGGATACATCGATGTTAAGAAAGTCCGTTCAGCTCGGAATCGCTGCAAGTCTCGTACTCACGCTCGCGGCATGCGGCAGCAACAGCAACAAGAATGATAATTCCGGTGCGGCTGCCAACAATTCGGCTTCCACGAATAATGCCAGCAACGCATCGACGAACAAAGATAGCAACCCGGACAACGAAGCTTTCGAAATTAGCGTCGCGCACTGGATTCTCGGTTCTTCCAACGCCTACGCCGAGCAATACATGAAGAACGTCGAAGCCCTCTATAAAAAGAAATATCCGAACGCCACGATCAAATGGAATCCGATCCAAGGCGAGAAATATCACGAGTTGCTTAAAGCCCAACTAGCTACAGGCAGCGCGCCAGACGTCTTCTTCCATCAGAACGCGCTCGTTCCGTTCGCGAAAGCCGGCTACCTGGCCGACCTCTCCGATCAGCCGTGGGCTTCGCAAATCATGGAAAGCACGAAGCCGGACAACGCGTACCAAGGGAAAATCTATGCAGCGCCGGTGGACGTCTCCGGGTGGGGAATCTTCTATAACAAAAAAGTCTTCTCCGACGCCGGCCTCACCGTCCCTACGAATTATCAAGAGTTCCTGGACGACAGCGAGAAGCTGAAGTCCGCGGGCATCATCCCGCTCACGGCCGGCTTCAAGGATGGATGGCCGATCTCCGGCACGTGGATCTCGCTCGCTTCCTTCGTCTACGGCGCCAACAAGAACGTAGCCAAAGACCTGTACGACGGCAAGACGAAAGTCGACGGTCCGGAATTTAAAGCCATGTTCGACGGCTACACGCAATTAGTGGAGAAGGGCTACTTGTCGAAGAGCGTCATGAGCACCGGCTACGATACGGCAGTGCAACAAGTCGGCGAAGGCAAAGCAGCCATGATGTTTAACGGCCCGTGGATGAACAGCGTCGTCGCTGACAAGTACAAAGTCGATCTCGGCTTCTTCCCGCTTCCGGACGCGCAAGGCAACGATTTCGTAACGACCGCTACGAACGCTTCGTTGTCCTTGAACGCCAAGTATCCGAACAGACAACGCGGCATCGATATGATTAACGCTCTGATCGATAGCAGCACGCTCCCTGGCTTGCTCCAGAACAGCGCGTTCACGGGACTGCCGAATATTACGATCCCGCAAAACACGAGCGGCGGCAAGGACTATGCCAACGCGTTGTCGACATACGATTCGCAAATGCAAATGACGCTATGGCTGCCACCTTCCGCGCAAGATGCCTTGTCGTCGGTCATCACGAAGATCACGGCCGGCAAAGCCTACACGGCAGCCGATCTGGATGCCGTCGACCAAGCGTATCAACGCGACAAAGGGCTTGTAAATATTCAATAATTACCAATTAGCTATTTATAACTTAGAAGACTAGCATTGGACTGTGGCGCGGCGTGCTGCGATTAACATTGGCAGCGTTCCGTGCCTTATTTAACCGCATTATTCTTGTACAAGGAGTTGACCGGCGGAATGAAAAGAAGCACTAAAGACTACTTGCAACGCGTTGCCTTCATGATACCCGTGCTCCTGATAATCGTCGTCTTCGTGGCCTATCCATTCCTCTCCAGCATCTACTATTCGTTCACGGATTGGAACGGCATCTCGAAGCCGAGCTTCATCGGATTGCTCAATTACAAAAACTTGCTGATGGATACTACCTTTATCCACTCGCTACGAAATATTCTGTTCTTCACGCTCGGCACCATCATCCTGATCAATCCGCTCTCCATGGCACTGGCTTTGATTCTTAACTCCAAAATAAAAGGACGTTCCTTATTAAGGACTTTGTTTTATTTGCCTTCCATTATCAGCCTGATCGTCATCTCGAACGTCTGGGTCATCATTCTCTCTTACGACGGATTGCTGAATAAACTGATCGGCCTCGTTGGCTTGGACAACCTGCAGACGGATTGGCTCGGCGATTTCGACAAAACGCCTTGGATGCTCTTGTTTATTATTTTGTGGCAAGGCGTCGGCAACTCGGCCGTCTTCTACATTGCTGGCCTGCAGAGCGTTCCGGCAGAATTATATGAAGCCGCGGATATTGATGGGGTCGGCAAGTGGACCCGGTTCCGCCGCATTACCTTACCTTTGCTGATGCCAGCCGTCACCATCGTCACCTTCTTCCAGCTGTCGGGGACACTCAAGCTGTTCGATTTGCCCTTGATCATGACGAAAGGCGGACCTTCCGACGTTACCTTGACGCCGACGATGCTCATCTACAATCAGGCTTTCCAATATAACGCTGCCGGCTATGCAACCACTACGGGCGTGTTCTTGTTGCTCATTATTTTCGCGGTATCTGCCTTGCAGCTATGGTTAACCCGCTCCCGGGAGGTGGAAATGTGAGTAAGCCGCTAAGTTTGAAAGCTTCCAACATGTTCGGCTCGATCGGATCCGTCGTCATGCTCCTCGTCGCCCTGGTATTTACGGCGCCGTTCTTCGTCCTCATCATCACGACGTTCAAAGACGAGGATCATGTGTTCGACCCGTTCTCCAAGCCGGACTTCACCCGTTTCGATAATTATCGCGTCGTGTTCCAGTCGCCGACGTTCTTCACCGCTTTGCTGAACACGGTTATGCTCTGCGCGATCACGCTGATCATCGCGGTCGTCGTTTCGTCCATGGCCGGTTACGTCGTCAGCCGTTCGAAAGAACGATTCTTTAAGTGGATGTACTTCGTCTTCGTGTTCGCGCTCATCATTCCGGCTCAAACCAACATGGTCGTCTTCTACAAAATGGGGACAGCCTTGCATATGATGAACACGATTCCATTCTTGATTCTGATCTACCTGTCGGGCAACGTCGCTTATACGTCGATGATTTACGCCGGCTTTACAAAGACCATTCCGAGACAGCTGGAAGAAGCGGCCGCCATCGACGGCTGCGGGAAGCTGGAGACGTTTATCCGAATCGTGTTTCCGCTGCTGATGCCCGCGACGGCCACCGTATTCGTCGTCGAGGTCTTCTGGTATTGGAACGACTTCCAAGGTCCGCTGATCTATCTGAGCAATGGCAAAGTGCCTACCCTCATGCTGGAAATCTACAACTTCCGCAGCTACGTCGGTACGCTAAGTTATTCCGTTACATCTTGGGGCCCGGTATCGGCGATTTGCGTCGTCTCCACGATTCCGATCTTATTGTTCTTCCTATTTACGCAGAAGTACCTGATCAAGGGACTTACCGTCGGCGCTGTTAAAGGTTAACGGGTCGCTCGACTGAGAGGAAAGAGTGGGAAATGATTATGCGTTTTACGCATGATAAAGAGCCGTCCATTCGCATCCCAGATTGGGATGCGGAAGCTCCACTAATCAAAGCTATAAAGATCGTGCTTCTCAACAGGTGATGTACGAGAGAAGAAAGAGCTCGCAACGCTTCTGGCCATGTGTCAACTACGCTTATTAGGTTTCTACCACCACGGACCTAACGGATGATCACTATAAAAGATGGCCCCGGTTTATCCTTAACCGGGGCCATCTTTTGTTCTGTAACACGCGACTTAGCGAGGATGACATGCTGTTGAGTAGACTAAACACCCAGCCTCTATGCCGCACTTGTCAGAATAAACTTACTCCGTATACCATTCACCTGTTCAGTGAGAATAAAGTATTAGACTGGATGTATTGCATCTATGCGGTTTTTCGATTCTGATACAGATAACCAATATTGTCATATATCAATTTTCCAGAACCTCAATGTACCTCTTGCACATTTTGGATAGCGGAAAATATACAGCCATCAATAAGTGTGAATAATGGCTTGAAGTCAAATCATTCTACTTGCTATACCATAAGGCACTTACAGTCAGAGCGGCTAAAATGTAAATAAAGATGTGATTCTAATGCATTTCAGGTGAAATACAGTTTTCTATCCTGCCATTCTTGTTTGTAATTAAAAAAGCTGCTCCGGCATATGCAAAACAGCTAGGTGATACGAATGACGTGCAACTGTCGGCGGGAATCGTATTCAGCATCCTTCCGGTCATGATCATCTACGCCGTCCCTTAGAAACAGATTATTGGAGGGTTAACTGCCAGCGGCGTGAAAGGCTGAGCGCCTTGGGCATGCCAAAAAAAACGTCACCGCTCTTGCACGGTGACGTTTTTTGGCGAGACTTGATTATTCGTCCAGCAATTTAAACAGAATCGTTGCCATCTGTGCCCGGGTGGCATTGTCGTTGACCATCAGCTCGCCACCGTTGCCCGTGAGGATGCCGTTACTTACGAACCAGGCCATCGCTTCCTTCGCATAGGCGGAAATCTGATCTTCGTCGCGATAATCGTTAAGCGTCCCGACAGTCTCGCCCGGCGACATTTCGCCAAGCAGCTTCAACGCCCTGTATACGATGGTCGCCAAGTCCTGCCGAGATACTTCCTGCTCCGGTGCGTAACGGTTATTGCCGATTCCGTTCGCAATCCCCAGTCTCTTGGCTGCCGCCAAATAACCCGTATAATACGTTTGGCCGGCGTCTGCAAAATTATCGCTCGCATCCGTATCCGGCTTAATACCGTAAGCTCGCATCAGCATGACCATCAACTGGCCGCGAGTGACGTTGCCCTCAGGAATAAAGTCGCCGTTCCCCATCCCCTTGACGATTTCTCTTGCCGCGACAAAATCGATCGCGTCCTTGTACCAGGCAGATGCGGCCACATCGTTAAACGATACCGGATTATAGCCGACCGCATACGTCGAGAAGTGTCCGGTTATCAAGGAAACCGTTCCTTTCGCAGGATCATACTTGCCCGTCATCGCGTGAAGTTGACCGTTGTCGTCGATGTAGTACGCGACCAATGCATTGCGATTTTCTCCTTCCTTCGGCGTATAAGGAAGCTCGAGCTGCACCGTTCCCCCGAAGGTCGAGATGACGGTTTCTCCCGCTTGAACCTTGAAGTCGAATACCGGTCTGTCTCCGACTCTTTGACGAGTCTCTTCCGAGAATCTCGAAGGATCCGCCGCCCCTACATGGATCATGATATCGTCTCCTGCAGCTCCGGCGGCCATCGTAGCTAGTGACTTCTTATCGAATACCATGCTTGCCAGCCCCGCATTCACCCGCAGGCTTCCACTGCCCGCTTCCACGATTTGCTTCAGCATGCCGGCAGTGAATTGCACGTCTACGTTGCCGGCTCCTTCCACTTTCGGAACCGTAACGACGATTTGCCGATTACCATCGGCTGCGTTCCCCGCTTCCGATAACGCTTCCCGCATAGCCGCTTCCGTCACTTTCGCCCGAACGTTGCCGGTAATCGGATCGACCGTGGGCACGATCCGAATCTCCACGATGCCATTCCCCGTTACGACGGTCGTCTGGCCGGCCGATGTTCCCCAGCCGCCGTTCGCGTTGCCGTCCGCACCTCCGGTCTGATCGCCGGATGGCGGCAGCAGAATGATTTCGTATATCCGAACCGCTTGATATGAAGTGTCGGGGGCTTGGGGTTTCGTAATATAAAACCGCACGTACCTGGCTTTGATCCCGCTCGGAAGCTTCCGATCCAGAATGTCTGCCTGATTTCCGTTCACGTCGTCGACCATCGTCCAATTCTGTCCGTCGTTGCTCGTCTGCAACTGCATCGCATACGTATTGATTTTAGAACCGAGCCAGCTCTCGAACGGACCCGCGTTAACGATTACGTAGCGGCCAATGTCTTGTTCCGAGCCCAAATCCGCCTGCAGCCAGTACGCATCTCTCTCCGCTTCAGACCATCTGCTGTCGACATTGCCGTCAACCGCGTTCTGGCCCGGATCGCCTGCTTCCTCGCCGCTGACCGTCACTTTGTCGCCCAAGCCGGACAGCATGTTGCCTTGCGGCAGAATGACGATCATGCATTCGTCATAGATGGCGGTATTCGTCGCGCTCGACGCGCGTATGTTGGCCGTGCCTTCCTTGTGAACGGTCACTGTACCGTTCTGCGAAACGGTCGCTACGCTCGGATTGTCCGATGTCCAGACCAAGGATTTATCAATCGCCTCTTGAGGCTTTAGAGTCGAAGCCGCAAGTTGAATGTCGCTCTTGTCGGTCTTGAAAATCCGATGCTGACTCAACTCGATCTGCAGCAGCGGGGCCGCCAGTGGTGCAACATGAATTTGAACCTGCACTTTGCGGCTCGAATCTAGCGCGCTCTCTGCCGTTACGATCGTCGTCCCTTCCGCCCGGGCGTAAAATCTTCCCGAGGCATCGACATTTCCGACATAAGGGATGCTCGATTTCCAGATGAGCGGTCCGTCCAGCGAATCCGCGGTTAGCTTCATATATTCACCTGGCTTCACGGAGATCGCGCTGTCATTGGCCGTTTCTACCGCTTTAACCGGGAAAGTCGCGGCAGAAGTTCCAGGCTCCAGGATCAAGCCGGCTACCGCATGCGACGGCAACGAAACGGAAGCCGTTACGCGATCGCCGTCGACGCTCGTAAATACCGGAACCCCGACGGAACCATCGGACCAACCGCTTACCGTATACGCCGTCGCCGTCGCTTCGCTGCTGCCTAGATCGACTTTGTCGAAGACGACATCGATATTTTTAACCTCGTCCGATTCATTCACGACGAAAGCGACACGTTTCCCGTCGCTGTTGACTGCCCCAAAGGCGTCGTCCAGATTGTTCGTCGTTGCTGCTATTACTTGGTATTCGTCCTTACCGAGTCCGAGCGTTCGGCTTAATAGCTTGAACGTATAACCCAGCGGAAGAAACTCGCCGGTATTCGCCGCGTCATTCCATCTGTACATGCCGAAGTTCGATACGCTTCCGTTGGAGAAGTCCGTCTCTCCGTAGATCGGCTGGTAAGAAGGAAACGCCGCATAATAATCGGCTGCGTAATACCCTTGCTTAATGATTCTCGAGAGCTGCAAGCCCAGCCACGAGGCGCTTGTAAATCCGCGCTCTTCGTAATTGCCGGGGGAAGTATTATACTCCGTGAGCATGACCGGAGCATCCGGATTAAAGCCCTTCGTGGCCCGGGATGCGAACACGTTTTTGAAAATATTGATATCCGCCGCCCCGGCGTTCGGACCGTAATTGTGGAACGAGCCGAATTGCAGCAGATCCGGTGTAATTCGCGGATCGTCCATGACGGAAGTGATTTCGCCCGTCACCGGCTCAAAGGTGCTTAAGCCGCCGATGACGACATTGCTGTCCACTTCGCGAATCGCTTTCGCGATATGATAGTAAGCTTCCTTCACGAACTCGTCGTGCGTATAGTCGCTGCCTGTAAGATTAATGAACCAGGACGCGTCTGGCTCGTTCATCACTTCCACCCAATCGATATCGTCCTTATACTTCAGATACACTTTCTGCACGATATCCTCGTAAATATCCCAATCCTTCGGAACGCCGAAATAATCGCCCGAATAGGTAAGGAAGCTCGGCGCATAAGCAAAAATCATCGATATTTTCATCTGGTTCGCTTTGGCGTAATCCACCCACCAGAATTGATCCCAATTCCAATTATCGGGGTCTTGGCACCCGTTAACGTTGTTCTTCCAATCGTCCAGACTGTTGCATACGCCTTTGAATAAGTAATCGAAATACACCGTATTCCTGATTCTCGTCATCCCGATGTCCGCCAATTTGGGGAACATCACTTCCGCCTGCGAGCGCTGCGGATTTTTGTTAAAGCCGAATACGTACGGAGAACCCTTCACCGTATCGGATGAGAAGTCGATCGTAGCGACGGCGTCCGGAGGCGTATTGGCGTTCAGTTCCTGATTATTGATCGTAACCAGGGCTTCCCCGGTTACCCCGCTGCCGTCGAGCGCCGAGGCCCGAACGAGGACTTCGCCGTCTTTCTTCTTGGAGGCGGTAAGCACGCCTTTGCTATCGATCGTCGCTTTGACCGTTGCGGAGCCGTCCGGCTCGAACACGGACCATTGCACGCGTTGATCCGTTGCATCGTCTGGAACCGTAATCGCCTTCATCTGCAACGTTCCGCCTTTTTCGTTGATCGATTGACCCGTAGTTCCGGCTACGGAGATTTGTTCGACTGGCGTTACTTGGCCATCGTCAAACCCATAGACCTCCATCTCCGCAAGACCGATCGAATTGTAATTCGTTGTGCTGCTAATGTCGAACTTCAACCACTTCGCCACGATCGGTACGGCAAAATCGATCTCCTTCGGCGTTCCGTTCCCTGGAATGCCGCTCACGTCGATCTTTGAGCCGTTGCTGAAGTAGATAACGCCTCCGTTGGCGTCCGAATTGTCTGGCCGATCGTATACAATGATTTTGTGGATCGTTTGCGCTTTGGGCCACTCCAATTGAATCCACGGCTTCGTCTCCCGCGACGCCCACTCCGTACCGATCGCGCCATCCGTTGCATTCGCACCGGCATACGAGGCGTTATATTCGGTCGACACCGTTACGGAAGCATTCCCTGCAACATTCGTACCCATGGAAGCATCCTCGCCTTGCCCGGTAATCGTCACCCGCATCGATCCGGTGATTCCCGATCCGTCCTTCGCGCTGACAACGACTTTCACCTCTCCGTTGGCACTGGCGGTTAATTTGCCTTGCGCGTCAATCGTTGCCTTCGTTGTCGGAGTAACCCCATCCGATTCGAATACCGACCACAATACGGCATTGTTCGTCGCATCAACGGGCAATACGGAAGCCGAAAGGTTCAAAGATCCTCTTCGCGTATCGATGACATCTTTCCCTTGCGCTTCGGTGACGGAAATACTCTCAACCGGCTTGTCCGCTCCGCCTTCTAATCCGTAAACTTCGAACTCCCGCAGTCCGACGTTCCAGCCTCCGCTTCCTTGCTGGATGTTAAATTTAACCGAAGCCGCGACGATCGGATTCGGAAACACGATGACTTTCGGCGTTGTTCCGTTGTCCGGAATTCCGCTTACCGCGACTTCCTGTCCATTGCTGAATTGCAGCTTGCCCGCCGCATTATTGGCATCGGCGCGATCGTACAATACGATCTTCGTAATCGTGCGCGGCCCGCTCCAATTCAATTGAATCCACGGCGTCGTCTCGTTGGAAGCCCAGTCCGTGTTCAGGCTGCCATCGACGGCGTGAATACCCTTATGAGATCCGTCGTATTCGGACGATGCCGATACCGAGGCGCTGCCCGCAAGATTGGTTCCGATGCGGACCGACTGTTGAATGCGAACATCCTTGTATCCCGTAATTCCGGAACCGTCCTTGGCGATAGCCACCACTCTAACAGTTCCGTCGGCTTCAGCCGTGAGCAATCCGTCGGCGTCGATACTCGCCTTGGCGGTCGGCGTACTGCCATCGGCTTCATACACCGCCCAGTCTACGCCTTTCACTGTCGCGTCTTCCGGCAAAACCGCCGAATGCATCTGCAGAGCGCCGCCATCCACGGTAATCGTATCCGCGTTGCCGTCGCCCGATACGCCGATGCTTTGGACAAGCGTCCTCCCAACCGACTCGACGCCGAACACTTGGATCTCGACCAGCCCTACGCCGTTCCAGTCATTGCCCGCGATGTCGAATTTCAAGGAATCGCTCACGATTGGCGTAGCCAATACAACCTCTTTGGCATCTCCGTTACCGGGAATGCCGGTTATCGTTTGTTTCGTGCCGTTGCTGAACATAAACACGCCGCCAGTAGCATCCGTTCCGTCCGTCCGATCGTACACGACGATCTTTGATATGCGGTACGTGCGATCCCAAGCCAGATTAATCCACGGCGACGAGGTCGCGGATGCCCACTGCGTATCCATGCTGCCATCGACCGCATTCGCGCCCTTATACGTCGGATCGTTCCCATAAAAGGAAGAGACCGACACGGTAGATAGAGGTGCGATGTTGATGTCTTCGTTGACATCCTCGGCGTTAGCCTGCCGCGGCATGATGGTAATAAATGCGTTGAACAGCAGAAGCGCTGTCAATACCCATGCCGCAATCTTCGATCTTCTTCTGTGCATTATCTCTACTCCCCGCAATGAAATAGTGGAAATCTTGTTAAACCGGCAAGTTGTTTAAGTCTGGAAGCGATTACAAGATTGCTTTGATTGTCATCACTCCAATCCCCCCTGTTCCATCCGATTAACATTACTAATTATATAAACTAGCGAGTGGCTCGAACAGTGGATTGAATTTGTAAAAAGTGCCGTTTTTTGCGCATCTATCCGACAACAACACGAATAGTCTGGGACTCCTACCAGGCAAATCAGCTTCAGCAGCCGACTCATCAATGAGGAAATCATCAGATCAAAATGATATTTGATAAAACACAAGACCTTGAGTTAATTAATCTCAAGGTCTTGTTCCATGTTAAACGTATCATTTGGTTTGGCGTTTCTTCTTAGGGCTGCCGTATCCTAACTCAACAGCAAACTTAATCGCCTCAGCCAGGTCAGTCGTATAGTTATTAACAGCAATTTTACCACGTTTAATAGCTTCTTTAACATAATCATCAGAATAGTAAAGCGTCTCATCCTTCATATGCACAAGGTAATATTGCCGCTCTTCATCTACTTTACGGCTTTTAAGTTTGGTATCCACAATCTTCTTTGCCCTGCACAAGCTGGCTCCTTCATGAATATCTATTCCCCAGATTTCTTGGCTGCTGTTATCTACTACTTCATATCCGACGACGACTTTCTTTCCAAGAAGGTCCGATAAAACAAGGACCTTTAGAAATGAATAATATGTTGACCTGGACAATTTCTGCGATTGCTTAGGAGGTTCTTTTTTAGCAGCTCTTTTCTTTTGCCCTTCATTGTTGCTGCTTGTAGAAGAACCCTCATCTGATTTAATAATCGTTGTTGTTAATTTTTGAAGGAGATCCTGCTCCATCTCCTGTTTCATCTTCTGCATGTCTGCTGTCATTTTCCGGGATAACTCATTTTCTAATTTATTCAGCTCTCTCGATCCTGCAGCAGGGCGCGGAGTATGAGGACTTCCATTTTTTCGTGTACTATTTCGTTTTCGCGGGACACGCTTTGGTGCCGTTAGCGAATGAATTTTCTTCGTAAGCTTTTGCAGCAAGGTCTTTTGGATCTTCCGTTGTCTCTTCATCATCGCCCTCCTTTTGACTATTAATTTTGGAGGTTTAAGCTCACTCTTAAAAGCAGGTGATCTGTATCTTAAATGCAGATGCTAGAAAAAACCATTACAGTAAAGTTAGTATACCATATTCAATCCTCGTGACACTTAGTTTTAATGAACAAGCTAGTCAACTTGTTGTACTTGGCAAAGGACGAAAATGGCGATATATCCCGCTTCTCCTCTCTTTGATCGAACTTCTGTAATTATGCCTCGCTGAAAGATTCCAGCCGAGGAGAAGCCAGAAATCAGCATTCCTTTTATCACGTTTATACCGCATCTACAAGCGCGCATTCCAAGATGTGGCTGAGAAGTCATTCCGTTCGTTTAAACAATCCCATCATCAATATAAGGACATTGTCCTCCCAGTCTTCAGGAAATGTGTACAGTAATACGCTTTCTGCGACTGTACACGCCCTCGGCGTAATGAGGGTTCTAGCGAATCCGGTTTATGATTTTCTAATAAGCATAGGAGTTTACACAAACTGACAGACCCACATACTCAGAATGATACTTGCATCGACAAAAAAACCACATGGATAATTGTACTCCCATGTGGTTTACGTCTATTCTTAATTTTTTTCTATATTTTAAGTCTTATATCTTCTTTCGTTTGTCTAATAATTTCTTTAAGCTTATTGTTTAATTTACTCGGTTCATTCTCCATAAGAAATAGTAAACCTTCTACTAATTCTTGCTGCTTAACAACCCATTCTCTCTTATCACCTTCACTTAGTTCACTAACACTTTTTAATGGTTGGTATGCTAGTTCAAGATAGTTAACGAATACGTAGCTTAAACCAAGATAAAGACTTCTAAACATAGGTGGAAACCCTACAATTATATCCTTTGATAAACCCTTTTCAATCGAAGCAATAATGCCAGTAGGACTGCCAACTTCATCAAACCACTGCAAGACATTATCTTCAAGCAATTCTTTAACATGCATAAGATCGTTTTCTACATCCTGTTGATTCCCATGCCCCCAAACCCCTGAATAATTTGTTTTAAATCGATTCAATCTATTTCCAAAGCTTAGGTTAATAGTATCCGCTGGAACATATAATGGTTGAATAGCAATAGTACAATAAAAGCCTTCACTCATTATATCAAAATTGATAATGTGCAGAGTATCTTGTTGTATCCTCAGCATTAAATTAGGCTTATGAAAAATAAAGTTGTTTGTTTTAGCAAACGAAGAAAACGAAACTATTATGGTTTTTTGTAAATTCTTTTTATCCATATTTTATCTCCACTCGTCATTTAATTAGGTTTTTTATATTACTGGAGCATTATTAGGTAAGTTATTTAGTATATTATGAATCTACTTTTGGTTAAACCTATTATAAATGGCTTTAATTGTTCCATCGTTGTACTCCACACCGTCATGTCTTACGCCACCCTCACTTCAATTCTTAGCATGGAATTATCCAATCCATTAACTAACTTAGCAAACTGGGTTTATTAAATGTTCCTGGTACTGTACCCCGCCCTGACACTGCTTTATCAGCAGGGTTCTGTAACTGTTCTTGTGGTCTAGGAACAGCTTTCTCCGATGTGTGCTTCTCTTTGACGTATACAATTTCAGCATAATTATAATAAATGATTTGTAATTAGGACAGTTCTCGCATGTGGCTTTTTTAATAAGTTTATCCGTTACCGCGTACTTTCAGAAATAACATTACATCCCAATATGGAGCGTTTGAAGAAGTTCGCGGTGGCAGCATCTAGTAATGACGAACGGCACTGAATTGCACACCATCGCAGGAGAACCGTCGAGCACATCGTGCAGCGAATACACTTTCCGAAACTTCATTGGTTTTGTCCAAGCCAGTAAGATTAGAAGGAAAAAGAAAACGTATGTCGAAAACAATTTGAACCGCATTAAATTCATATTTAATGCAGTTCGGATTTTAAGAGACTTTAATAGGAGGCATGGACCCATTGCCTTATAAACTTGATGACCTGCTTAGCCTAATTTCAGAAATTCGGGCGCATAGAGAAATCACAATACGCAGGGACTGTTATGCAGTAGAGTCAGATAAATACCGATCGATGGTCAGTGATTTCCGCTCAATTTTAAAACATGCAGGTTTTGATTTTACTGAGAATATGTTGGAGACGGGGGCCATTTTTTTAAAGCTCAGCTCCTCGCAACAAGAGCGCCTTTGGTATGGATCCGCTGCGAGTGGGATTTGAATGAACATAGAAGAGTTGCATGATGAAGATCTGGAAATGTTTCTAATTTGGCTGAAGGATCGATCTTATTCGCAAGACACGCAGAACGGCTATCTACATGACGTACAAGCATTCTTAAACAATAACCCTGAGAAGCCTAGCCATGAACTACGCAAAATTGATGTCATGGCTCATCTTACAAAGATTCGGAAACATGGCGCGGGTGACGGTGCCCGAAATCGATCGTTATCTGCTATCCGGCTTTTTTTTAAGGTAATGATGGAATTTAATCGCACGGAAACAAATCCGGCGGTAGATGTGCCAAAGTCAAAAATAGAAAAGAACAGAGTTCCCGTGTACATCGAGCAGCATAATCTTGGAGAATTACTTGAGATGGTTAATACCCGCTATCAGGCTCGCGATGTTACGATCCTCGCCCTGATGTCGTATTGTGGACTTCGCGTTGGTGAGATTCATCGGCTTAACCTGATTGACTTCAATGAACAAGCCAGTCAACTTGCTGTACTTGGCAAAGGACGAAAATGGCGATATATCCCACTTCCTCCCTCTCTGATCGAACTTCTGCAATTATGCCGCGCAGAAAGATTGCAGCCAAGGAGAAGCCAGGAATCAGCGTTCTTCATATCACGTCTCGGACGCCGAATCTCCAAGCGCGCAATCCAAGATGTGGCGGAGAAGACATTCCATTTGTTTAAACAGTCCCATCATCAATATAAGGACGTATCACTGTCCTCCCATAAATTACGACATTCATTTGCTACAAATTTGTTCGCGACCGGAAGAGTTGATCTACGAACGTTACAAGAGCTGCTTGGCCATGCAAACATCTCCACCACTCAAATTTATACCCACGTTAATGATCAGGCAAAAAAGGAAGCGATGATGACCATTCAGCCCTTACTCCCACAAACCAGACCCTACAACCAAAATCGATAATAGACCGAATTATTAAGCGGATAAAATGTATATTATTGATTTTAAGCAAAAATTTAATGCCAATCCCCTAAATAAGCGGCATTCATGAAATAGTGGAAGCAATTTTGAAAGAGGCTCGTTTATGGTATTAATTCATAACAATCTACAGCCGCTAGAAGAGTTCGCTAAGGGACCTTTATAAAGATAGTTTTAAGGGAGGTAACAAAAAATGGATCTAAAGAAAATCAACTCTTTAACTAAATATCCTAGTATTCTTACATATCACAAACTCGGTGAACGTGGGAAATTAAATGAAGATTTGACTGAAGAACGAGGTTATTTAAAAGAAGCAGATAAAATATATGTTTATGAGAAAGTGGACGGAGAAAATTCCAGAATTGTTTACTTTAAAAATCAATATAATGAGATTGATTATTTAATTGGTTCTAGAGAAGAATTACTATTTGCAAAGGGAGATAGAATTGGTAATCCATATGGGAACATAGCGGACTTCTTAAAGCCTATAGCTGAGAAATTTATTGTTAACAACTTTCCTAAAGGTGATTGGGCTTTAACCGTCGTATATCAGGAGTCATATGGCGGCAAAACGAAAGCCTCTAAAAATTATACTGAAAATAAAACTCAAGGCTATAGAGTTTTCGATGTGTTTTCTTTAACTGAAAATGAACTAATCCATCTTCTTGCTTTACCAAGTGATAAGATTGCAGAGTGGCGAGAACATGGTAATCAACCATTCTATAACGAAGATGAAAAAACTCGATTCGTAGAAGCAAATGAAATTGAAAGTGCCCCTCTTCTCGCTAAAATAAATGGTTCTGAGTTCCCTTCATCACTAGAAGATACTTTTGATTATTTAAAGAAATTTGAACATACGAAAGTTGGCATTGATTCTGTTGGTAAATCAGAAGGAATCATTGTGCGTTCGTTTGATAGAAAGCTAATTAGAAAAATTCGGTTTGAAGATTACGAGAGAACAATCAGAAAATAATCAGATAAGTAAGTCGAATTTTTTAAGGCAAATGAATGTTATTGGCTCCCCTTCCCCCTAATACTCCATGAGAGCATGTCTGTCCAACCATCGCAGACGGCTGCTGGATCGATCCGCGGGTCAGGTTCTTGCTCCAACGGTCGGGCTAGAATCACCTTTGAGACATCGTCGATCGTATAATATAAATCCTCATTTGTGGGAACAACTCGGCATGTTCCAACTGCCCTTCATAAACATTGTGTCCGGAAACAAAGTCCCACTGCCGGTAGATCCGATAGAATGCCTGTTCGAGGATATAAGTCATCGGCCCGTATATAGGAAACGCCGCTGTGAAGACAGATTTCAAGTGGTCCAGATGTGTTTGAATATGAATCCCAGAAAGGAATTCAAATGGATTCAATCTGAAGCTTCCCGTGTTAAAAAACAAAAACACCGCCAAACGTGAATGGTGAACCATCACGTTTGGCGGTGTTTTTACTCGATAATATTGAAAACGCAGCATGGGCAACTAATGATTAAATGTTGTTAGTGATCGCGATCCTGCTGGTACGGCTAAATGGGATGAACAGTATGTTAAATGATATAAACGATGATCGTGTTAGTCAGTAAATAGAGTTGATATTAAGCCTCTGATTCATTTCGCCACGGCCACTATCCATTCCAGGTTATTGCAAGCCACAAGTCGGCAATGGAATTTTCGCCGAAGAATAGTTTCAACTCTCCCTTCGGTTTTGCCGGCAATGCGATGCCGGCTGCTCCGCCAGTAAGCTTGCCGACCAGCAAGTTGGACAGTTCTGCGGCCTTGGCTAGGTTATCCTTCTTCGCCTCCTGCGGCTGATCATTAACCTGGTTAAAGATGTCCATGCTGGCAGGGGGCTGGGCTTTCGTACTGCGTGCCAAGATGTCCACTCGTGACACACCATTCAGCAGATCTCTAGCCCAGAACGGATAATGTTCCGGCCCCAAGGTGAGAGCCAATTCATACCGGTGACCAGCAGCCGGCGTTTGGGTCAGGAACTTGGCCCATTCAGAAGGAAACTCCTGTCTTACGGAGAAGAGCCGGACAGAGCCTGCAGCGGTTGCATTTTTGATGGCTTCCTTCAGATTGGTCAATGCGCCACTGCGCAGCAATCCGCCCCCCTCACGCGCGGTGTAGCGAAGGTGCAAGATCACGTCATTGATCGTTTCGTAGTCGAACTGCGCCGGGTCCTTGTTGCTGGGATTCGCTGGCAGTTGTAGTTGCCATTCGCTCATCACCCCTGAGTTTTCGAATGGCAGGTACCGTTCATCGCGCAGGTTGGCCTCGAACAGGCCGCTGTCGTTCTGAGCGGAACTGGTAATGATGGATTGCAGGCTTCCGAAGTGATCACTGAAGCGGTCATCGTCCTCTTGGCGTGTGTACTCTCCGCCACGCAAGCTCGGGTTGATGCGCGTGCTACTCTTGAGCAGTGTGAGCGTGCAGTTCACACTCGCATACGGACCCGCGACGCAAGGGATGCTGATCGCCACGGACTTGATGCGCCGAAAGTAGTGCCCTGGGCCATCCATATCGAACAGCGATTCAGGCAGGCGGACCGTGCATCGTCCGGTGGTGCGCAGTTGAATGAGCGCTATTGGGTCGATCTGCAGCAGACTGACATGCTTGGTCAGCTCATATTCACGCTGGTTCTGGTCATGGTAGGCCATCTCCATGCGCTTGATGTCTAGGTACAGCTTCTCGCCTGCCAGCAAACCTTCCTTTCCCGCGAGATAGCCGAACTGGAGATAGCTGAGTCCCGGGTTACCTAACTCGTGTTGCAGCGCCCGTTCGGCTTTCTTCGCTACGTCGAACGCGAGCTGGAAGCACTGCGCGTATAGCCCCTTCACCTCGCGCTTCATCCACGCATACAGCGCCTTGTTGGTGGTCTTCTTGTCCTTGGGATCGATCTTTTGCGTCCAGTCCGGGTTCTTTTCGCTCGTGAGAAAGAACTCAATCTCTTGGGCGTGCTTGATTTGCTGTTGGTGGTTTTGCAGCTCACGTTCGGCCATCGCCTCACGAATTTGCGCTGCGCGGAGCTGTTTGAAGATCTGGTTGATTTCGCCGGCGGCAGCTACGCTCTGAAGGGCCCAATCGCGCTCACGCTGGGTGTAGCCGCCGAGCTTGGACGCACGGTTGGCCTCATAGGTCATCGTGTTCGCCTCAGACAGGGCCATGTCTGCCCCGAAATTGGCCGCGGCGGCTAACTGTCGGCCTCCCAGTTCAATTGTTCCCCCTATGCCCCAGAAGTGCAGGTTGATAGGGAATTGTGGGATTTGGCTCAGGACTCCTGCCGACGCCTGCAGCGCCTTGGCAGCGCCGGGCAACGCATGGGCGATTTCCAGCTTGTTCAGTTCCTCGGTCTCATGGCTGTTGAGCTTCTTGCCGCCCGTGATATCGCCAGCGCCCATCAGGCCGAGTGTGACGCTCCCAACCGTGCCGGCGCCGCCGTCAGCGATATCAACCGGAATGTCTCGCAATGTGACCTCAGGTTCCTTCATCGCGAACTTCATCTTTTCAAGGCTGTCCTTGTCCAGGTCGCCGATGTCTGGGATGGCCTTGGCAATCTCGTCGGGCTTCTTGCCGAGTTGCCGTTCGTAGTAGGTATAGCGTTGAACGGCGTTTGCGAGCGTTTGTACCAAGCCTTCGCGATTCTTAATCGCCTCTTGCCATTGGGCGTACTTCACGTGTTCGGCCATCTCAAGCACCGTCCGTTCCTGCTTCGCCCGCAGCAGCGCCATCGCCTCGCCATCCTCCTTTTCCATGGCGGTGAGCAACGCGTTTCCCAAAGACTTCACTTCCTGGACGATATCAACAGCCTTCTGGACGAGGAATGAAAACCGCACCAAAGGCAGCGGCTGGTTGAGACCGTTGACGATGGCGCCAACGTCCAAACCGGCAGCGGCGGCGCGGGCCAGCAGGGCCGGGTCGATCGGCGGCTCGAACAGGGGCAATTGACGAAAAATGCCCTGTAGGTTGAGGCTGTTGCGAATCTTGAAGAGGCGGTCTGCAACCGTGTCCCAATAGCCGAGCAGCTTGTCATTGCGCGGCACGCAGAAGTATAGCGCCTTGCCGAGGCCGTTCAGCACGGCCATACGCTGGTTATCGGCGGCCTCACTCGGGTGAGGGGTCAGATCAAATGGTGCGACGGATTCCAAGCGGCGTAAGGCGTTGCCGAACTTGTCGAGATCCTCGCGCAGGCTGGCGTAGGTCTGCGGCCGCAGCGTCCCTTTCTTAGGTACTGGCAGCGGGCGCGGGCCAAGAATGTTCGCGGCCAGGACATACACGATCATCGCTTCGTCAATGGCCTCGCGCGTATCCTGTCGGAAGAGCGAATCACCCCACGTGATTAGGTTGTCCAAGTAGGCCATGACCGTCTTGAACATGTAGGCCTGCTGGCGATAGCGTGCAATGACATACGGGCGGAACGGCGAATCCTTCCACGCCTCGATGCTGCGGATCGTCTCGTCGCGCAGCTTCGGGTCGGCGCCCGTCGACAGGTTGTTCAGGATCTGCTCGATCTGCTGAACGTGCGTGTAATGGAACGGACGGACCTTCCAGAACCGCGCTGGCGCGGGTATCGGCCCGTCGCTGTCGTCGGTGGGATCGAAGATGTAATGAAACCATTGCTGTGCTTCAGCGAAACGCTGGTTCTTGCTCAGGTGCATCGCGATCATCAGCGGCACGTGGAAGAACAGCTCCCAGTTATAGACGGCGTACGCGCCGCCGGAAGAGAAGTCCAGGTCCTTGACCGGATGCGGTTCACTCACAAGTGCCGACGGGTTGTAACGGTTCTGCGAGAAATAGGGGTCATACAAGACCGGCCTGTACTTGTCATCCGGCAATGTTACGAACGATCCATCCGAATTCCGTTGGTAGTCCGTGTCGGCTGCCTGCAGGCCGGGCACGGCCCGCTCGATCAATCGGCGGATCAAGGCAGGAACGAACGAGTGGGCATGCGTTTCAAACTGGTAGCTGACCTCGCGCTCTTGGGTGATGATGTGTTTGGTCTCCGTTGTAGTGATTACGCCGGCCGAGCCGAGCTTTGGGTGGAAGTGGACAAGCTCAGTGTCGACGTAGGCATGAAAATTGTTGGCGATGCTGGGGTTCATGGTCGTTCCTCCCGTTCTACATGCCCTTGGGCAGATTCACTTTCTTGAGCAGCGCCGAATTCAGACCGGTGCCGCCGATGATGTTAAGCCCGGCGCCGCCGAGCGATAGTCCTGCGGCTGCGAGCGCCGTGGTGTCGGTAGCGATGACAGCCCTCCCGGGCGAAATGGCACTACCGGCGTTCACCGTGATGGCTGGTGCCGCTCCCTCGGGGGTGCTCACACGCTCTGCCGGCTGGACCGACAACCCGGCGCGTCCGGCCGACCCGACGAGCTCCCCGTCGAACTGCACAAGCGTCTGCGGGTTCACCAGCCAATCCTGCCGCGGGGTGAGCTCGAACCGCGCCCGGGGATCGATCTGCGTCTTCCACATTGGATCTTCGGGGCGTACAGGGATCGGCAGCTTCAGTTTGGGCACCAAGGGTTGGATGTCCAGTTTGTCCCACCAATGCGGGTGATCCCACTCGACCTCCGGCTGGGGTGTCCGAGTCACCCACTCTTGCCACTCTTCGATCGTCTTTTCCTTTAACAAGGGTTGGACGAAGAACGTGTTCGAGCGGTCGTCTTGGTAAAAGAAGGGCGACACGAGCGAGGCGATTTCCGGCGTGCCAAGGGAAATGGTGTTGGCGCAGGGCAGTATCGTGAAGTCGCCGCCCTCTTCTTGCAGGATGCTAGAGGTCGCATTTGTGATTATGGGTTCCTTTCCCACCTCGGTCACGATCCGCTGGTTGAAAGTCACCTTGAATGCGTCGCTGCCTTCATAGCGGTTGGCCTGGATCTTCTTCGCGTTGTACGGCATTGGCGGGGGCGTCGCCGCACCCGAGACCCCCTTTGGACGGCTGTTACGGCTCACCACACGGAATGCCTTATCGATCGTCCCGCCGAGGTGAATCATCACCCCACGTTCCTCGTTGCCTTCGAACTCCTTGGTAGCGTGGATGAATACCGTGGCGCTGTCGAAGTCCAGCGGGACTTTCTTTTCGAGTGATGCGCTGTAGCCGCCGGACTCGCGCACGCTCCACTCCCCTTGGAAATACTCGCTCCAATGGAGCTGCACCTTGACCAGCTTGCGCGTCATCGCTGAGCGAACTCCACCTGCAAGTTGGCCCAACGACAGTTCCGTGAGATTCTTGCCCGCAGGGTTCTCTTTGTTAGGTGCAACAGACAGCTTCATGACGTTTACATCCGAGTACATTGTCCCGGCCGGGTACTGGACATCCACCTTCGTGAAGTCCAATGCATCGTCAGAGAGTCCTGCGTCAGGATCCGGGTTGTCGATAAAAGTGACCCAGAACACGTTGAGGCGGTCGCGCCATACGACGGGCACGATGTGGTTCCCCTCGATCTCAACCGGCATCGGCTCCCAGGCTGTCCACATGCCGTGGGCGTAGCGGCGATAGAAGTAGCGATAGGGTTCGAGATACGTGCGCCCGATGACGTGCAACAAGTTCGACGCCGGATCGAGCTGGCTTTCCTCGCAGTACATGGCAACGATGTCGAGCCGCGCCAGTTCATCCAGCTTCTTGAGATAGGTGAAGAAGGCATCCTCGGCCACGTCATTGCTCACGTCGCTTTGCAGCAATTTGCCTTCCAGTTCCGTGAAGAGGTGCGTCTTGTCGTCGCGAAACTCCGGCTCCAGCACGTTCTCCGGGAACAGCCATAGCTTGCGGTTGCCAGCCCACACCGGATAGCGCTTCATCCACTGCCACTGCTTTGAATTAATGGCCGAGGCGGCGACAGCCGGTTCGAGGTTGAGCAGGCAGCGATGGATGAATATCTGCGCGGCACCGATTGCCGAGCGGATTCGCGACGTCTGGACGACGGGCTCAACGCCGGGATCGATGAGAAAAAACTCGAAGAGCTGCTCAATACGGTCGAAACCGTGTTGATGCATCACGTGGGCGACCAGGGCATCGCGCTGGCGCTGACGCAGTTTGTCGAAGATGGGCTGGGCAATGCGCAGCCATGTCTCCGGCTCAAAACGCGCCTTGATCGCTTCCTTGAGGTCTGAGGCGATGTCGGCACGCTGCGCCGGGCTAGCCTTCGGGCTGACGATCCGCGTCCATTCCAGCAGCAAGGCCACGGGTACACCGAAGCGCTCAACCACCTGCAAAGCCTTCCATAGCCGCTCCAGCGGTTGTTCGCTTGCGAAGGCAGGAGTTTGGGCCAGTGCCCTCGACGTCACTTTCACTGTCTCTTCGTCACGGCGTGTCAGTTGGGCGATCAGTGGGTAAACAGTCTTGTCGATGGCCTCGAAGACTTGGCTGAGGTCGTCCGTACCGTCGTTGCGCTTCTTCCGCCGCTGGTACGCCGCAGCGTTGGCTTCGAAGATCCCGACAAGGTCGTCAGTGTCGCCAGCGAGACCGCGTTTCAGCTGTCGGTATACGGCTACGCGAAGGAACCAGCCGAAGCGTGTGGCAGCTGCTGCCATCTCGTCATCTGTATCGTCCTTGGTCTGAACCGGCAGGTCGCTGAGCTTCGCATTCCCAAAGTCCTCGGCGTGAGTCAACACGTACCGGATTTCCCGCTCGTTCAACCCAAGGCTCTGCACCAACTGCAACGACTTGGCGAGGAGCAAGAGGGCGCACTCCGCCGCGTCCCACGCCGCTCCGTCGTAGATCTTCAGACGCGACAGCGGTCCGTTGGGTACGGTTTCACCCTGCATCAAAAGCCGAGCCTTCCCGCCGTTCAGTTTTCTGAGTTCAAACTCGAACCGGTAGGGCACGCCGGCTTTCAGTTCCAGAAACTCCGATAGCCCATTGCCGAAGGTGGCGTTGTCTGTGCCTGCTACGAGTTGGAGGAATACAGGCTCCGGCAGATGGTCGAAACGCAGTTCCGCCTCAGCGTGCTGCTTTTCGAGGTTGATAACGAAGCGATAGGCGCCCGACGTCACGACCTCCAGATAACCCTCGAAGTGCGCACTGTCGGTTGCGTTCAACGGATCGCCAAATTCAGCGCTCCTGTCTTCGGCGATGGCGGAAAATGTTGCCAGGAGCGCTTTGTCGTTTGCCTTGATCAAACGAACATCAGTGACCAGGCTTTCCACCAGCACTGGATCGGCGCCAGTTTCGGCCACGAGGTTCTGCACGACGAACTGCCGAATCAGGCGTTGTTGCAAGACGGGCAGGAAGGCACCCGCCACGACACCAACTTTCTCGATCTTGACCTGGAGCCCGCTGGCCCTGGAGACCCGGAAGGTATCCGTGTGGTCGGTAATCGTCCACAGCATTTCACTGGTTTTCTCGATCGTTGCCTGGTCCGAAAATTGAATCCCGCGCGCAGCAAATGCTCCTTTGATCTCGTCGGGAACCTGTGTTGGGTTGGCAACGCCTTCCAAAGCCGACCTGAGACTGGACCCTCCTGAAACCAACAAATCCACCGAGAATGGTTCGGCCCTTGATGCTCCTGTCTGTTGTTCAATATCGAGAACATCACGCGCCTTCAAGAGTGAGAATTCCTTTTCGCTATCGCGTATGTGCCAGAGGTTTTCTCCGGTTTGGACAATTTTCGCCTCGTCTGACAGGAGAACGTCGCGCTCGGCGAACTTGTTCTTGACCGGGTCGGGCACAGCTATCTCTGCGGAACCGACTCCATCCAACGTTTGTAACGTGCTCTCCGACCAATTGAAGGCGAACGGCGAGGCGGCGAACAGATAGTCGAAATAGACCTCATCCAGAATGCCACTTTCCGGCTGTGAATCGGTCTGCTTTTTCAGGTGCGTATTGAAGAAGTCGCACGCCTGTTGCTGCACATCCTCAAGTAACTCGGCAAATACGGCTTGCTGTGCCGCATTGAGCACGGGATTGATGGCGTTCTTCAGCGCGTTCTTCCGCCTATCGAGCAAGACACCTTGGAAGGTGATCCGTTGCCTTTGCCGTGTGGTGTCGTAGGTCACCTCATGGATACCCGGCTGGTCCGTCACGGTCTGCGGCAATTGATCTGCTGGAGCCAAGTCACGTACGGCACTGAACTCGACTGTGCCGTTGAGCATGGCCATGAAAGTCGCCACGACATCAGGAGGCAGGGTTACGCCCAGTTTTTGCTGCAGCACCTCATCGCTCAGCGCCGCCGGATCGTCCGGCACCGCATGCTCGGCGCGGATGGCGCGGATGCCTACGGCCAGTGACTTCAGCAGTGTCAGCGTGGCATCACGGTTGGCGCGGTACTTGCCCGATTTGTCGAAGCGGTGGCGCAGCAGATAGTCAAGGTCCTCGGCCTTCAGGCCACTGTCCTTCACGGCCGCAACAACCTCGACGAAGCGCAGGGTTTGTGTGAAGGGATAGTCGTCATCGATCTGGTCCAGTGGGCCGGAACGCAGTGGCTTAAATGGGTTGAGGCCGGAGAGATTCTTGAGTGTGATCAGATCGCCGACCGACAGCTGCAGCGCTTTGGCGAGCAGGCCGTATCGGTAGAGGATCGAGACGTTGGTAAGGTCGAGTGCGGCGTTGTCGAGAGAGGAGTCGGCATCCGCATCAACGAGAATGGCGCCGATCTCGTCGGCGGTGAGGCCCAACGCACCTTGCAGGCAGAGCAGGTGCCCTTTGATGAGCCGGAACTCGGCGGCTTTCGCCTGGACAGCTGCGAGAAGCTTCGACAAGACCTCGGAGGGTGCTAGGCCGTCAAGCCGTTCCTTTTCCCCATCGGTCAAGATGCCAACGTACCTGAGGTACTGGACCTCGCCCAGGTCGTCATAGCGCGAGTCGATCCGCTCCTCACCGGCAAAGGCGGCCGCGTTGATCTGGTCGGCTTCTTTGACACCCGGGAGGCGAACCTCGTAGCGAACCTGATCGGCGAGGTGCGCCAACTGCGCAGTCTCCAGGTAACGACCGAACGGGTCGTCGAAAACGGAGAGGCGACGTGGCTTCGGCTCGCCTGGAACGATGACTTCGACCTCGGCACTCTTGCGTGCGCCGTGCGTCAGGAACAGCTGGGCGTAAAGAGGCTGTTTGCCGGCGGTCGGGATATGTGACCACAGTGTCAGGAGCTTGAGGCGGCTCTGCTTTCCGACCTCGACGACCCGATCCAACGCCTGGAGGTGTGCCAGGTAAACCAACGCGGTCTGAAGCGGCTGTTTGTCCAGGTTGGCTTGATTGCCGTCAAACGGGGTGGACTGCGGCGTGAAAGTCGTCAACGCGCGGTCGGTCTCCTCGATGCTCCAAGCCAGCTTGCGCCACAGCCGCACATAGAGGTTGATGCGCAGCAGGGCAATGCCATCCACCTTGTTGCCATCGGCGTACTGTAGGCGCGTCAGGTCGAAGTCACTGCCGGCATCGGGAGCGGCCAGGACGAGAACCTTGCTGAAGGGGATGGCCAGGACGGCAGCTCGAAGCGCGTCCAGTGGCGTGTTGAACGTCGTCGCCAAATCGTGCAGTCGGTGCTCGAAGGCTGCCACCTCATTCACGATGTCCCAGCCCGTCAGCGGGCTACCGTCGAGCTTCTTGGTCAGCGCGTCGAAGCGCTGCTGATCGGCGGGCGCTAGGTCAGCACGTCGCTTGCCGACGATGTCTTGGTTCTGATCATTGATCGCCTTATGCTCAATGTAGAAGCGCGCATCCACAATCGTCACACCCAGCTTGTACAGGAGCGCCAGGTCGGCCAATCCCGGATTGACGAACGCCGTCTGAACAATATCGGTGAGTTCCTGGTAGGTCACATCCAGGCGGCGGGCCAGAGCCTTGGCTGAGTTGAGATCGATCCGCTGGCCGGTGTCGGAGTCGGTTGCCTCATCCAGTGCCTTCGCGGCCGTCTCGAAACCGTAGAGCCTGAACCACTCCGACAGCGGGTCAGGGTTGGTGAAGAAGGCGACCTCTGACGGCGACAGGCCCAGCGACTCGTAGAAGACCGCCGTTCGGTCGTAGATTGTGGTAGGCGCGAACAGTTCATCGACCGGCCGGAACGTCTCCAGCAGTTGCCACAACGGCACATCGAAGTAGGCACTGAAGGCACGTGCGGTTTCGATCCACCGGTCGAATGGCAGTGCCAACGGATATTCCGCAGTTTGTAGCGCGGCATACGCCTCGGTGATCACATGCTGCGGCTCAGCCAGTAACTCGGCCGTGGTTTCGTCGCCGGTGTCGCGGACCGCATCCGCATTGAGCCTGTTGTTGGCGACGTAGTACTCGAGGATCTCGTTGACCAGATCGATCTGCGGCAGTGCCGTGTTCGTGTTCTCGCAGGTCAGGGCGATGTGCGGCAGGTCGGGCCGGCGCTCAATTAAAACATCATACGGCGTCTGCTCCGTGTTCGGGTCTGGCTCGCCCGTGTGCACGGCACGCCAACGAGAGAAAAACGCATCGCGCTCGCCCGCGTTCTTGAACGGATAGGCCAGCGCTTGTCCATTCTCATCCTTGTGCTTGGTCTTCCAGTCTTTCAGCGTGTTCGCCCACAGCTTGGGGTCGCGGTCGAGGAACTGCAGCAGGTCGACCAAATAGGCTGCCGGGCTAAGCACGGAGCGACACTCTTCGCACTCACAATAGTCGAGCGAGCCGAACAGGCTCTCCATCGTCGGAAAGGTATTGAGCAGCCTTCCCTTCGCCTCCTTCCGTGCCTCCATTGACCCTGACATAGCATGCACCGGCGGCGTGCTGTCCAGCTCCTTTGCTAGACTGAAAATGCTGTAGGTGATGTTGCTCACCTGCTCGGCCTTGCGATACACCAGCACGGCCTGCTCCGGCGAAGGGAAGAGCTCGCCGAAGCGTTCAAGAAACACGTCGAGCGGATAGGCCAGCACCTCTTGCGCCGAGAGAAGTCCGGCGTTCAGTAGCGCTTTCATTGCGTCGTTGCCGGGCGTGATCTGGTAGACACGCTGGAGGGTATTGACCATCTCCCTAGTGGTATCGTGATCGGCGTCTGCGATCCCATCGAACACGTCAGAGTTGGCCTTGATGAATGGCTCGATGGACGTCTGCCCCAGCTTGAACCCTTTGGCAATGGCGTTCTTGAGGAAGGCACTGAGGTTGGCGTTGCCTCCCTCAATCTCCAGCTCACCAGAGTCGATCATGTTCCAGGTGACCTCTGTCGAGTAGCTGATCCGCACTCTGCGTGCCATGTCCTCCGCGTAGGTCTCCTTGGGATTCTGCGCACCGGCAAACGCCGCCGGAACAACGTCGATCAGGTCAAGCCACTTCTCCTTTTTGTAGAGACCCATCTTCACCAGCTGATCAGGACCTGCCTCGCCGAGGTCGCCCTGGAGCTTGTGGGTCAGATCGGGATTGTTCGTCGTGAGAAAGGCCAGCTTGCCCTGGCGTTGCAGCTTCGGCACGACGGCGCCCAGTCCGGATTTCTCGGCCGCTTCCCACAGCGATTTGGCATCGCCGCGGTGGTTCTGGTAGAGCTTTGCGAAGGTCTTCTGCTCGTTCTCCCCGAGGTCCAACTTGGCGAGCATCTGACCATAGGTCGCCTGCGAGCCGGGCGCTTGCACCGCCAGCCGGCTGTTGACGCTGAAAGTCTCGAAATCCTTCCGGATCTGTGGTAGAGCGGCCTCGTCAATTTGGACGATACCGGCCACGCGGGCCTTGTTGAGCGCCTGGTCGAAGGCCTCCATGCTCACTTGAGCTAGCTGCAGCTTGTCGCTGGGCAGGCCGGCTCGCAACAGGCCGTAAAGCGCCTCCTGCGGCAGTCCGGTTTCCTCCTGGGCGCTCAGCCGAGTCGCCAGCGTCGCAGTCGCAATTAGCCTCGCATCCCAACCGCTTTCCTCGTGCAACAACGTCAGGTCTGGCCGTTCGGCGGTTTCCCGCGCGCTCCTGAGCTGTACGAGGTCTCCGATATGCGGCTGCAAGTCACCTGCCAAACGTGTGAATTCCGCTGCCAGCGGCTTGGTGAACGCCGGAGCGACGAGATTCATGGCTTCGCGTTCGCCCGCGTTGCGGATGATCTTCGACAGCGCCACCTCATTGCCAGCCTCGTCCACCGCCCGGACCTCAAGGTTGGCCGCGTTGCCATCGGCGACGTAGGGCAAGCTGTAGACGCCGTGTTCGAGGGTTTTCGTCTCGGTCAGTCGCACAGCGGCTTCGGCGCCGCCGAAGCCCAGGCGATACAGACGGAGCGTCAGCCCCTGTGCCGGGGCGCCGTGATCGAAGGCGATCCGCCCTTCCACACGACGCGCATCCGGCATCGGCTGCGCCACCGGCACGACGAAGTCGATGACCTGGAGCAGCCCTTCACCACGCACGATCTCCGAGCTTTTCACCGTACGGCCGGCCATGTCCAAGGCGGCCACGCGAGCATAGACGCCGTCCACACCAGGCAAGGTTTCGTAGCGAATGGTGTAGTGGCCATCGGCGCCGACCGTGTCCTCTCCCAGTCGAATGTTGCCCTGATCGCCTTCATGGAACAGGACGACCCTGCCCTTGAACGGACTCTGGTCCTCCTGCATCACCCGGCCGGCGACGACGCGCTTCTGGATCGCCGGGGCGACGTCGATTGCGCCCAGCTGTTTGAGGACGTCGTTCAGCGTGGCCGCGGTGCGCTCGTCGACCTTGCCACTTACTTCGAGGCGATAAGTCTTCTGGAAGATGCCGACCAGATTGCGAGTCGCTTGGCCATAGGTCTGGGTGGATTGTTCGCGCTCCAAACCAGCGCCCTCGTCGTCCTGCTGGATCGCGCCGCGATCCAGCAGGAGTCTCAGCGCCACTTGGAGATCGGCCACCGCCGCGCCCCGCATGTCGGGTATCAGGGGCGAAATGATTTTGTTCATGTTGGTAGCCTCCTTGGCTCAACCTACGCTTGCTCGCGTTAAAAGACAGGCGCAATCAATAGCGGGGTTGTCCATCTAGTTCGCGTAACTGTCGATTATTCGAAACCGTGACATTGGCAACAAAGTTCGACCACTTTCTTAAACCCCAAGCTCCGACTTGGTAGGCCACGTCTCCGACGAGAACGATATCGCCGACGACGGGGACAGCCTCAGCCGCATCGACAACAGCCCTGCCATACTCTTTCGCCTTGATGTCTTGTTGGACAAAATAAATACCAGCCCCTATCCCAACGACCGGTGCAGCTTTCACGGCGACTTTTGCCGCGCCTTTGAGCAGGCCTTTCTCAGCAGCCTTCTCGGCGAGCTTCTCGCCGCCCTTCTCAAGTTCTTTCTCTCCAAGTTTCGTTTCCGTACTCGTAGTCGCCTTTGCCCCGGCTTCGCCGGCTCCACCTCCTGCGCCGGCAGGAGGGCTGGGCGGCGGTGCTCCGCCACTGCCACCTGTGCCACCGCTTCCTCCCGGAGGCTTCTTGCCCGCCTTCTTTGCCTCCTCTTCGGCAAACCGCTTGAACTTGTCTTCTGTAGTCTCTATCAATTCATTCCGGATCTCCGCCGCTGCTTCTTTCTCGCCCTGGGCTTCCAAACCTTTCGCATACCATTCCAGTCCATGCTCACGGAGTGCTTTTTCGGCTACAGCAAGCTTGGTTTTCACTGTTTCGATCGCTCTGGACACCAAAGTAACCTTCTCTGTCAACTTAGCGACATCACGCTCCGCGGCGCGCAGAAACTTCTGCTCCTCACTGAAATAGCTCAGCGCGCCCCCTTTGCCGGCCGCTTCAACGTCAGCGCGAATGTGCATCGCTGTGTCGCTCGCACGCTTAAGTTGTTGCTCAGCTCCACTCAGCCCCGCCTGAAGGTTCAGTCGTTCAGCATGGAGTCTGTCTACCTCTGCCAACACTTGTTCAGGAGTCTCTGGAGCAAGGCCAGAAGAATCGACGAACCGTGTTGGACGGCCCTCGGCGTAGGCAAACAGATTAATGCCACCGGTGAGTCTGCTGGGATCGCAGTTTGCCCACCGCCCGAGCCACTGTGCGTAATACCTCGCTTCGTGGTAGTACAACCCACTCTCCTCATCCCGTTCCTTCCCCGTATACCGATACCGCTTCGCGGTCTCCGTCTGGCTTCGCACGGCCAGATAGGTGGAGCTTCCGTAGGGCGCGTACTCCTCGTAGGAGATGATCTGAGCCTGCTCATCCAGCTCAAGGCTGCTTGATCCGAGGTGGTTGCCGAACTGGTAGCGCATCAGTCGCTGAGGAACATTCGCCTCAATGCCTGACGTGCGCATTTCCACCAGCGCGATGCGCTGCTTGTTGTCCATCACGTGCAACGTCTCGCGCTCCAGTTTCAGCGCGCGCGCATTGAATGGGCCTTGATAACTGCGATACACTTCAAATCCGCCGAGATAGATACGCTCGTCCTTGATCCCGCCATTGTTGGCCAACTCGGTCACCTTGCGTACGCGCTGCCCCGCAGCGTCATAGACGTACCAGGTACGCTCGCCGTGTCTCGCGACGCCGTCGGCGTCCCCGTCGTTGACCTTCTGCCGCTGAGTCATCTGCAATTGGTCGCGGTAGTCCCACTGCATCGTCTGCATTTGCGGCATGCGTAGCATGTTGCCTTGGAAGTCGTGGCGGTAGGGTTCCGGCGCGGCGTTGCCGACGGTGGTGCTGCTCAGCCGGTTACTCTGTTTTCCGGGCTCGATCAGGCTGGCGTCACCATAGGTGTAGGTGCGCGTCCAGCCCGCCAGGGCAGCATCGTGTCGCGCGTGCTGCATCTGCAGAAAGTTTCCGACCACGTCGTAGACGTAGCGCTCGGTGTAGCGGCCCATCGCGCCACGGTCGTTTGGCGCGAAGCGTCCAGGTGGATTGGCGCTGATGATACCGACGCGGCCGGCGTCATTGTAGTTGTGCGGGATGGGCGCGCCGGCCTGGCCGAGGTGTTCACGGCCCTGGACTTGGATCAGCCGGTAGATCGCGTCATAGACGTAGTCGTTACTCGGCTCGACGCGCTGGTTCTTGAAGTAAATAGCCTGCTGCGCGTCGTCGCGGATGTGGGTGATGTTGCCGGCGGGGTCGTAGGTGTAGTGCAGGTTCTGCACTTGCTTGCCTGGCCAGTTGGGGTCAGCGGCCAGCGGGTCGTCGCCGGGGAAGTCCGCTGCCTTGCGTTTGGTAAGCAATTGGGTGAGGCGGAAGGTGAGCGGGTCGTAGCTGTAGAAGGTGCTGGCACCGTTCTTGTAGTCGATGCGCAGGCGTTGGCCTTTGGGGTCGTAGTCGATATTAGCGATGCCGACCGACGATGGGCTTTCGTTCGTCGAATCCAGCAGCACGGCGGGTTCCGCCGCGCGTTCCAGCCACACATTCACCCGTTCCAGCAGGTTGGCTTCGCTGAATACCGGCTGGATGACATTGACCTTTCCGCGCCCCAGGCTGCTGCGCGGCGAAATGGATTGAATGGGGCGATTGAGCGCGTCGTAGCGGGTGCCGCCTTCGAAGGTCTCGGCATCGAGATTCGGTCTGGGATTCCGAGACCAGTCCGGGATGGCTTTGTAGTCGCTGACCAGTTGCCGCGTGCTGCGCAGCAGGTTGCCCTTGAAGTCGTAGGCCTCGAACGGGTTGCCGGCAGCGTCGAGCCTTGCGTTGGTGGCGACGCCTGCGGAATCGGAATGCCGATAGATGCGGGTGCGCAGGTTGAGGCGCTGTGCCTCGGCCTCCTGGGCTGGCGTGGCGCCCAAAGGTGGTTCGCCGTATTCGATCTTGTCCACCAGCAATCCGTCCTCGTTCGGCGGATTCAGCGTGTGCGGGTCGGAGTTCGGCTTCAGTGGATCAGGATCACTGAAGGTGCCACGCACGTGCTGCTTGATCGGGCGGCGCAGCGCGTCGTAGCTTGTCGTGTAGTTGTGGCCACGGCTGTCCCATGCGTTGATGGGCTTGCCAGCCACGTCGTTGAGCATCCAGCACGCGCCGGCTTCCATGCTGAGCTGATGGATGCGATTGCCAAGCATGTCGTAGGCGTACTGCATGACGATGCGCTGCTCCAGCGCCCCCAGGGGTAAGTTGTCTGCGTCGGGCAGCAAGCGCTCATCGAACACCTTGAGCTGGTTGCCTTCGATGTCCAGCTCGACTCGGGTGCGGAATTCCTCGTCGGGTTTGTTGTGGAGCAAGTGACCCTCGCAGATCACCCGGTTGCGAGCCACGGTCAGGAAGGGCCGACCCAGGGCGTCAAAATGGGCGGTAGTAGGTGTGTCGGCATAGCCGGCGGCGCGCTCAGCGGCCTTTGTTTCGTTAATGCGATCCTCGGCGGCCGGGTAGCGGTTTGCAAAGGCTGCGGCATGGGCAGGCAGGGTTCTCAGCTCGTGCCAAGTGGGCAGGTAGTCGGCATCCGGCAGGCGGCCGAAGTAGCCGGCGATGTCAGCATCGCGAAGCGGGTTGTCGGCACGCACCGGCAAGAGCACCGTGTCGTTGACGTCGAATGTCGTTTGCTGCCACGGATCGAAGACCACCTTCTCCCAGGTGTGGTTGGGATGCAGCGTGGCGACGACCCGCTCGGCCGGGTCATAGAACAGCACCGGGCTGACGCCGATGCGGACGTCGAACTCGAAGCGGTGGGTGCCGGTGAAGAAGGGCTCGTACTGGCGGACCGGCTTGCCCTTGTTGTTGAACACGGTCCAGCCGCTGCCGACCCAGCGCGGGTTGACGATGGGCGAAACGGTGTCGTTGACGTCGAGCGGACCGGGTTCGGCCTGGATCTTCTTCTGAACTTCGCGGCCGAAGCCGTCGGAGTAGCTGAAACTGATCTGCAGCTTGCTCTTGGCCCCCTGGTCCAGATCGCTGACGTGGGTTTCGCGCGCGATGGTGGCCGCGAATGGCGGCTCGCCCAAGCGTATGTAGCGCGTCAGGTCATAGACGACGCGCGTCGTAGCGTTGGCGAGCAAGTCGTACGCGGCCTGAGTTGCTACGCTGGCCTTCGGGTCGGGCGATGCTTCACGCGGCTTGTCGATAAAGGCATCCAGCACTGCCGGCAGCGGATCGGGCGAGAACAGGGCATCGAGCCGGTCGCCCTGGTGCGGATTGTCCGTAGGCTTGCCCATCACGGCGGTGCCGACCACCATGCCCATCGTGTCGAAGGCCAATTCGATCTGGTTGCGGTTCGGGTCGCTGACCAGACGCGGCTGCAGCACGCGGTAGTCGTTGGCGTCCACCGTGACGCGGTTGCCGAGCGCGTCGCGGGTTTCGACCATCAGCAGGTCTTGGGCGTCGAAGTCGACCACGGCGCTCTGACCGAAAGGATCGCAGTAACGGCGCGGCAGGAAGAAATGGCTGCGCGCTTCGGCCAGTTCAACAGAGGCTGCCACATCGTCCGGGTGACAGAACGACCGGCCCGAAGGGATCCACCAGTGGCCGTCGCCGTCCAGGTCGACGTAACCACCCTGGTTGCCGGTCTTGCCGCCGAGGATCGTTGCCCGGGCAGCCGGCGGCAGCAGTGGGTCATCGGGTTGCCCTTGGCTCGGGCGCTCGAACACCTGATCCAGCAGCCCGGGGGTGAAGGCGAGCTTGTAGCTTTCGCCGGGCAGGGCAAGCGGCTCAAGCGTCTTTAGTGTGAGCAGCGCACCGGCATCTTCCTTGCCGACCCCGCAGTCATCGGGCCGGTAGAGCGTGCGCAGGCGCTCAATTAGGCGTTTGCCGACCTGAGATGTATCTTCGTACTGAATCACTTGCAAATCGGTCAGCCGTTGGAAGCCTTCTTCCTCCCACTCATCGAAGGTGAAGCGGCCGAGATCTTCGGGCGGTGTGAAGCCGTAGACCTCATAGGTGATCGCCTCAGCCGGTAGAGGAGCACGATAGTCATCAGTGTGTTTCGCCAGTTCAGGGCCATCCGTCGCGCCGATCGGATCGGTGACAGTGTTTTCGGTGTAGCTGATCAGGGTCCTGGTCTGCCTTTCGCGGTCCCACTTGTCGATCAGCGGCGATTGGCGCCGCCCGTAACCTACGGCCAGTGACCGAAGCAGATTGCCAAAAGTGTCCACTTCCAGCGTCAGCGCGTGCTGCACGCGCGGATCGGCCGGGTTGCGCTCGTAGTGATAGTTGATTACCTCGCGTGCGTGGCTGAAGAAGACGGCATGGCGATTCGAGCCACGCGGCTGCACCTGGCGGATGGTGAAGTTCTGCTCGACGACGGTGTAGGGATGGCCATGGGGGTAGTCGGCGTCCGCATCGAGGCCGTCGAGCGCATAGACCTCCTGGCGCAGCATCATACCCTTGAGGGACCGTACCGCTTCACGCTCCTCTTCCGCGCTCAGCCCTATTGGAAGAATCGTGTCCCGCAGCAGGCGATTTTTTGCCTCGTCGTCGTTGTTAAGCCAAGCACGCTCGCGGTAATACTCACCTCGGGCTGAGTGATTCCGCAATCCGGCGAAGTAGTTGGAGACACGGTCAGCCCTGCAGTAAATCCCGGTGTGGAACCAGGTTTTGGTCAGCAACGGCGGCACATGCGAGGCACCGTCGATGTTGGCCGCCGGCGTCTCCCCATCTGCAAGGGCTGCGAACTGTTCCGTGTCCCACTGCTCCACCATGCCGAATCCACGGAACTCGCGCTCCTCGCCATCGAAGTAGCCATGGTGGTAGGCGTAGCGGGTGACGAAGCGGTTGCGGCTGATGTAGTCGAAGGTTTCGACACGCTCGACGACGTGCACCGGGAACGGTAACCGCGTGATCCAGGGCTTGCCGTCACGCTTGTCCTGCAGGTAGAACTTGGTCGAGGGGGCGTAGGCAACTTGGGTTTCGGCACCGAGGTTGTTGGTGGTCTTAATCAGCAGATGGGGCTTTTGTCCTCCCATCAGGTTGACGTAACGCATCGGCCGCTGTGAATCACCGGGCAAGGACGATGACCAGACCAGGCAGGCGGTGCCATTGCCGAGAAGGTCGATCGGAACGATGTTCGCTAGGTCATCGATGCGCGGGAATACCTTGAGCAGCTGCGGTTGGCTCCAGCCATTTCCAGCCTGGTTGAAATACAGGCGCACACCGTCGCGATGCAGGTAGATGATGTCTGTGGTGCCGCTGCCGTCGATATCGGCGAGGCGGATACGCTTGTGGTCGAACTGGTCCGGGTTGTGGAACCAGGGCGAGCCGTCCATCGTTACTTTGGCACCGAAGCGGCCATAGCCCAGGTTGGGCCAGTAGCAAACCTCGCCATTGCGGATGCGAACGATGTCGGTGAGGCCGTCGCCCGAAAAGTCGGCCAGGTAGATCGACTGCGTGCCGTCGGCGAAGACGATGCGCGGGCCTTTCTCCTCGTCTAGCGCCTGCGCCACGCGGCGTGCCGGGCCAAAACCTTCTTCGGCGAGCGAGGGATGCCATACGAAGGCATCGTGTTCTGTGATCAGCACATCAGCGTGGCCGTCGCCGTCCAGATCGATGAATTTGAGGTTGGGGTCGCGGAAATCGCGCTTCAAGCGCGAAGTGAAAGGGCGGAAGGGCTGCCAGCCTTCGACCTCGTCGTGTTCGTACAGGCCAGGGACGGGGCCTTCCATGACAACTACGTCGGGCTGCCCATCGCCGGCCAAGTCCATGAATTCGGCACCGGCGCTCAAGGTCACGTTGGGCTTGAGAGCGACCATTTCGAGCGGGGCGAAGTACGCTTTAACGGCCTCCCTACCGTCAGTCTGCTGCTGAGGAATTGGGCTCCAGTTGCGCTTGTAGAACCAGGCGCTGGCTTGCTCGGCTAGGATGCCGGGGATGCCTTCGCCATGCAGATCGGTCCAGCGGTAGGCACTGCCGTCCAGGCCGATGGGAAGGTTCTCCAAACTCGCGGGGTCAACCTCCTCGACGAGCTCCTGCACGATCGACTCGGTGTAGGTGAAATCCACCGGCGGCAGGCTGCGACGCGTGGTCGCCCCCCCTTCCTGCTTCCATCCCGTTTGCACCACCTGCTTCAAGTAACTGTAGACGGGCCGGGTGCTGAGGTTAGGGTCGATCTCGTCGTCGTAGATGAATTCGTTGCTGCGCACCACGCCTTGGTAGCCGGGTTGCGCCGCTCGGCCCTGGCCAGCCGGTTGATCGGGGATGTGGTGCAGCATCAACACCCGCTCACAGCGGCGGCAGGTGCGAACCTCGAAACCCGAGCGGTAGCTAGAGAATGCATCCGGGCGGTAGAGCCAGGGCTTCTCCGGTTCACCCGACGGGTTGCCCTCATCCAACTCTCCATAGTCGAAGCGCACCTCGAACAACCAATCGGCGTCGGTGTCCGACGGCGGATCAGGCAGATCGCTCAGGTAGCGTGGGCGCCGGCCCTGGGCATCCAGCAAGGGTTTGAGGTTTCCGTACAGCACCCGCTGCAGGTAGCGTTGCGCGGTGCGACGTGAATCGGAGGCAAGGCCCCGGTTTCGCTGGTGGACTTGATTGAACGGATCGTCTTGACCTGGCCGGGGGTGGTAGGTGCCGTCCTCCTTCTTGTAAAGGTAACGAATGCCGTTGCCCTTGTCATCGCGCGATTCGCAGATCAGCCATGAAAAGATGCGGCTGGCATCGAGCGGGTCGGTAATGCGCGAATTCGCGTCATAGCCATAGAGGGTTAGAATGTTGTCCTTGGAAATTGAGCGCCAATGGACATCGCCGGGCGAGCCGATCTTGCTCCAACGCTCGATGCGCGCGAAGAGCCCTTCGATACGCGGACGGTAGCGATTGATGACGAACCCTGGCGCGGTTGTGTCGTCACGGAAGCTTTTACCGTCAGCCTGAAGAACCGGCACCAGGTCTTCCGCGCCGGAAAGGATGAAGACATCCGAATCAACCGCATCGTCGAGATACTGCGGCAAACCTTTGTCGGTCTTGCGCGTGATCGACGGCAACGACAGGCTCCAGCCGAAGCCGAACGGGCCGTTGCCGGCGCCGGAGTCGTAGGACAGGGAGAGTTGAGGCCCGAAACCCGAACGCCCTGGACTTGTCGCAATGGGTACGCTCATGGAACCGGTGCCCGTGACCGGGTTGGCGGCGAACTTCTCGCCCATGCCGCGGATCGCCCCGCCGCCCTTGGGCAATGAGATAGAAGGTGTCGTCAATACGTGCTCATCTTTGTTCGGATTTGCTGTTTTATCCGATGCAACCATAAGAGTCATCCTCCTGTAACGGCGTATCCCACTCCTCAATATTCAGTGTAATGGTGAATTATTCCAATAAGCCCAAGCGACCATTTTTTTGTATAGCTTTCTTTTCCATTCGTCATCATCCGTCGGCATACCAGCCAGTTCGACCTGACGCAGTAGTATCCAAGTAACATGCCATCATATTATATTTTGACGAATTCGGGAGAATGCTTCATTTGCATTGCGGGGGCTGCTCCGCAGCGGGAAAACATAACGGTGCATGCATGTCATTCCCGGTTCCCATCGGGAAGGCGCGACGCCGCATTACGCGGTGCGGGACTGGCAGCTGTGCGACGCGCAGGTTCCCGTCGAGCGGGACGTGACATGTGCCGCTTCGGCCGGGAGGCGCTTTATTCTTTCGCGGGATGCTGTATCACGGCACGCCGAGCAACCCCTCTTCCGGTCGGAGAAGGGCGCTTCTATTTCACTATGTGCCCATCTCTTCGGAACGGGTAAACCTGCAGGAATACAAATGATGTACAAACGAATGTTCACCAATGAATTGTCCGGGACGGAGTGCTGAGCATTTCCCTGTAGCGATGCTAATTCCATTCCAGCGTGCAACTTCCTTCTCCTTCCTGCGTCTTGAATAATAGTCTAATTATGGAAGGAGACCCCTCATGCACCGTCGCAAACTAACGATCGCCACGCTGGCATCCGTCTTATTGAGTGGACTGTCGACTGCGGCAGCCGCTCCGCAAGAAACAGGTATTACGCACCAGCTCGCACCGAGACCCATCACCGCGATTCTGTCGGATTACTCCACTGCCCTTCGCGCTCAACTTCTCAATGGTACCTTGATGGTACCCGGGCGCGACCTGCTGCGAGCTATCGGCTACGACTTGAAATGGGATGCCGCCAGTCAGACGCTGACAGCCAACCATGCAAGTAAGCCTAAGCTCGTCTTTCAAGTAGGCAGCGTTAATGTAACCATCGGCAGCGGCACGAAGAAGAGCCCGACAGCTCCGTACTTAGCAGACGGCACGCTCCAGATTCCCCTGCGTCTCGCGATCGAAGCCGCCGGTCTGAATGTCGCATGGAACGGAGCGATTCGCGAAGCAGTCGTCACCGATCCACAAGCTCTGCCGAAGATCAGGCTTACGACTCGGGCGGACAACGGGAGCGTCGAACCGCCCCTGAACCTGATGAACTATTTCCGCTCGAACATGAACATCGACGTCGACGTGAATCTGCTTCAATCCGACTTCTATCTGGAGAAGAACCGCGTCATGATTGCCGCAGGCGATATGGGCTCCATGATGCTGATCGAGGACAGCTATTCCTATCCCGACGAGCTGATCCAAAGCTTCTCCATGGATCTTACGGACGAACTGAAGGCGTTTCCGCGCTTGAAACAGCTGGTCGAGAGCACGGACGGAGCCCGCACCGTGAATGGACGAATATACGGGATTCCGCGCCCTGGCGATCCTCATGATGCGCCTTTCCCCGCGCTTCGGAAGGACTGGCAGGAGGTCCTTGATCTAGCCCAGCCGAAGACGATGGATGAGCTCTATGCTGTACTAAAGGCAATGACGCAGCGCGACCCCGACGGCAACGGCAAAGACGATACGTTCGGGATCACCGGCTATGTGACGGCCTCGACCCTCGGTTCGTTTGCCTGGGTCGAGCAAGCGTATACCGGCAGTCCGGAACGTTTCGCGTTGCGGGATGGCCAAGTCGTGGATCTCGCGGTGGGAACCGGCGAGACGGAAGCGTTAAAATGGCTGAGCAGCGCCTATAAGGAAGGTCTGATCGACAAGGAGTTCGCCGTGAAGAGCGAGGAACAAGCGATGGCGAGCATTCGCGACAATCGTGTCGGCGCAGCTGCCCTGAGCTTGCGGGATGTCGCATCCCTCACGCACGATAAAGTGGCGTGGACGCCTTTGGCAGGCTTGAAGGCGGATTCGCTCCGTGCTCCGATCGTGCCATGGAATACGAACGAGCCGGATACGTATATCATCTCGCGCATGTCGCGCGTCGCGCCGAAGACGATTTTGCAATGGCTGGACCGAGGCCTTGCGATGAACGAATCGAAAGCATGGGATGAAGTCGACGGATTCGAACAGGCTGACCGCTCCGCGCTTCAAAGCATCTTCGGCGAGCCCGATCTGCTGGACGATGCCGCGCTCAAGACGCTCGAAGAACCGACGCGCGCAGCGTTCGAGTCGGCTGTCGCCGAATGGCGCAAGACCTCCTACGCGAACGAAGTCGTTCCCGCCTTCTCCCGAATGTGGAGCACGGGCAAATACGCGGAGTTGAATGCCGATCTGCAGCAAATGAAGATCAAGGTCATTATGGGCGCGGTTTCCCTGAACGACTGGGAGCAATATACGAAGACCCTCACGGCATCCGCGTCATACAAGGCCATGCTGGAGGATTTGGAGAAGATTAAGGGTTGAGAAGCTAAGGTTATAAAATAGTTTGGGTTTCATGAGATCGTTACCTCGACTATCATTTTATATGTGTTCCTTCTAAAGGATAGCCGAAATGGCAGGTATTCGCTGACTTTACATGTGTAACGTCAATATTTAAAGTTATTAACTGATAGTAAAAATGCTTTGAAGACCGGTGATCGCAACATGCCCTCTTTCGTCCAGTTCCGCGTTTTGGCCTGCGCGCGAAGCGGCTTGAAGTGAACCACGAACCGGTCTTCCTTATATCAATTAGCTCTGCACTTGTGATCGTTATATGAAGTTACTTGGCAATTAATGATGTATGGAATGTATGTTAGAGATTGCTGTCTTTAATTAAAAACCGCTTACCAGTTATCTGAGTAAGCGGTTTTTTTGTTTAGCCCTCAATGGTCTCCTGCTGCCGCTTGCTTAAACGGCTTCATAGCTCGCGCGAAATACTCCCCGAACTTAATCGACAGCTGCGTCTTTGCGACGTCTCGCGTCATTCCGAAGGTATCCTCATACCCGCGGCAAACGTAGCGATAGGACAGGATAAAGTTTTCATCGCTCATCCCATGCTCCCACCACTTAATTTTTGCAAACCTGAAATGCTTCTTGATCGCAATGATATCGGCGTTGATCAGATCAATGAGCCGGTCCGTCGCCATCAGGAATAGCGGCTTGAGTGTGTTGTACGAGCCCTCCAATTGCTTAAGGTTATAATCGATCATATTGAGCATCATCAGCAAAATGATGTTGTCCCGCAGCATCTCGCGCTCCTCGGTCGTCATCATCGCCTTCATTCTATCCGGCTGCATGTCGATTCACCAACTCGAACGCCAGGACATTTTCGACCGCGAACACCCGCGGCCCCTTAGATTTGAAACAGTGAGCCCGGATATGCCCGTCGACCACCGCCTTGATTTCGATCTTGCGCTGCGTGATCCGGCCCTTCCGGTCCAAATAAACGATGTTCACGACGCGGCCAACATACCGATCGATTGTCATGTGCAATCCCTCCGATGCGAACGTATGATCTTATTATAACCCGAATGTACGTTCGTCATGCAAGTGGGAAATTAATGCTTGGGCTTGCGCCTCTTCTGATTTAGTGGGGTCTTCTCATCCAACCATTCGAGCTCATTGAAGTTCGAATCGATCCGCTCCGGAGCCCGGTCATGCTCGACAGCCGCCCGTTTCTTCACAGGCATAACGCTCCGTTTGCGATGCTGTTTCATAAAACTTCGCCCTTTCCCGTGTAAATGCATCAGGAATAAAGTATGCAAATCTACAGGCGGTGGACTGGGCACTAATCGATGCTGCCGAGCAGCCTTCGCATGCTGTTCAGTGAAAATAAAGTATTAGACTGAAAAATAAAGTGTTAGACTGCGAAAATAAAGTTTTAGACTGAGCGGTCGCAGATATTAGTGAACAATTAAAAGGAATGTTCATTCCTAATGGACTTATTTGTCAATCCCAATTTGGAGTTATGGAATTTCGGATCGGATGACGTATACTATCTTTATAAATCTTAGCAAGGTGTGATGACGTGTCCCCCCGTACAAAGAAACAGAACGAAGCGATTCGAGAACAGCGCAAGCAAGAAATTTTGCATGCGGCAATTCGCGTCTATGTGGCAAAGGGCTACGCAGCCACGACTTTAAGCGATGTTGCAAATCAAGCAGGCCTTGCACACGGGCTCGTATACTACTATTTTAAAAATAAAAAAATGCTGTTTCGCGAGCTATACGAGTACATGATGGATCAGTCGCTTACTTATACGACGGCCTATTTCGCTCAGGATGCGCCGGTGCTTCAGCAATTCAGTAGCTACGCCGTGCTGATCTGCGAGCGTGTCATCAAGGATCCCGAGACTCAGCGTTTCTATATGCGAATCAGTCTGGATCTCCACCATTTGTACGAGCCCGGAGAACTGTCGCCGTTTGAATGGATGAAGAGTTTTATCAAGCCGATGGTCCAGGCGATTGACAACGGTATCCATCAAGGCGTCGTTCGTCCGGGAGACACCTATCTGATGGCCATGCAGTTTTGGGGGGCTGTTTCCCAAGGCATGACCTATCTGGATCAGCTTCTTCAGGATTTGGCCGCGCAAGGCATGACGGATATGGAAATAACCCGCGTTATCGGAGAAAAAATCGAACAAATCGCCGTATCGGCCGTTTCGTTTTTCAAACTGGATTCATGACTCGTTTTAAGTTGACTAAGATCTCAATCAAAAATATAATGAATTCAAGGAGTGTGATCATTTGCCAACGATTCGCAAGGAGATTTTGATTGATGCATCACCAGAGCAAGTATGGGATGCGGTCAGCGATGTAGGTGCCGTCCATCGTCGGTTGGTTCCCGGCTATACCGAGAATACGATCATGAATGGTCACGAAAGAACGCTCATTCTGCCCAAAGGCGGCACGGTTCGCGAGCTCATCGTGTCCATTGATCCACAGGAACGCCGGATGGCATATGCGGTAAAAGAAGGAAGCATGCCGCTGCTGCATCATCATGCGTCGTTTCAAGTCTCCCCCCATGGCGACAGCAATGCCAGGCTCGTTTGGATAACCGATTTTCTACCCGAACATCTTGGCACCGAAATTCACGCACGGATGCACCGCGGAGCGGAGGTTATGAAGGAAACGATCGAGGCTGAAGCAAAGGGTGTCCGTCTATGAGGATTTTGGTCGTTGCGGCTCATCCGAATATCGGACAATCCCGTGTCAAATTAACGCTGGTTGGCGGAATTACGCGGATATCCCGATCATATAACGGTTCATGAACTCTATAAGACTTATCCCGATTTTGCCATCAACGCCGAACATGAACAGGAACTCGTTGCTCGGCATGACCGCATCGTGTTGCAATTTCCGATCCAGTGGTACAGCACCCCAGCGTTGCTGAAGAAGTGGCTTGATGACGTGTTTACAACGGCCTGGTTACTCGGATCCGGCGGCAGAGCCATAGCGGGTAAAGACCTTATCGTTGCCATATCGATGGGCGGCGATGAAGCCTCCTACCAGTCGGGCGGCTTGATCGGGTATACGATCAGCGAGCTGATTCGGCCCGTTCAGGCATTTTCCAATCAAATCGGGATGGTCTTCCTGCCGCATTTCAAATTTTATGGAGCGGCGAAAACGAAAGACGACCAAATCGAACATAGCGCCGCGGATTATGTGAAGCACATCACGTCTCCCGATCTCAACCCGGTTGTCGTTCGTCAACGGATGCTCGCCGAATTGAGTAGCAAGAATTAATACCGTTAAGGCAAGCAACGCGATGAGTTCGTTCATTAGGGAGGACCAATATGGTCCTCCCTAATTCTACTCCAACCCGAATAATGCATCACTGAGTTAGTAGCGGCAGTCTAAGACTATATTTTTCTGGTCTTAGTCCTCCGCTACTTCTATAATTAATCCAGTCTAAAACTTATTTAGCGAAGACTGACAAACTTATATTTGAAAACCCGCTTAGATCAATAACTCCAGTCTAAATCTTTATTTTCAATAGACACATGCGCTATTTTCCGGAAAGGCTCAGCAGCCGATTAAGGTGCGACGATTATTGACGCTCGTCGCTTGGCGCCTGCAATCCGAACCTTAATCCGCTGCATTCACGGATGCTAAAGGAGTGTGATGTCGTCAGGAACGAAGTAGAACAGTCTATTCATCCGATTGGTTTCTGGTTTGGGTTCCATCAATAACACAGGTGCTGATGTATACGAAAAGAGCGCCCGCAATGGACGCTCCCAGGAACAAGTGCTATAGAATGAATTCTTCGAACACCGGCGACCGGAGCATACCGTTGCGGGTCCAGTTCCGCGTTTTGACCCGCGCGCGGAGCAGCGGCTTGAAATGAACTGCGAACCGATCTTCCTTGTACACGAGTTGGCTCTGCACGCTCCGCAGCGCCCGCTTGTGGTCCTCGTTGATCCCGAACTCGATGATCCCCGCCGGACGGATCCGGCCGTCCTCTTCCATCACCGATGTAAGCCAGCCGAGCTGCTCGCGCCGGATGCCGGTAATGAACACCTCAGCCCGCGTCCAATTGATGACCTTTTGCCAGGACCACGACCGAGTACCGATCGCGTACCTCGAACGGAGGTCCTTGATTACGACGCCTTCCAGCCCGTGCGCGCTGACGGCATTGAAGTACTGGACCGTGCTGCCCTTCGCCGGCTTTACCTTCGTGTAATGCTCCGTCTCTGTAAACACCTCGTCCAGAAGCTCTTTGCGCCGCGACAGCGGCAGGTCGGTGACATCGATGCCCTTATACCGAATGATATCGAAGGCACAGAAGGTCGCCCTAACGTGGCTGCTCCGTGATTGAAACCGCGACATCATCGCCTCGAAGTCCGGCTTCCCGGCCGCGTCGGTGACGATCAGCTCGCCGTCCAGTATCGTGCCTGGCGGCAGTGGAGAACTATGCAGCTCTGGAAATTTAATGGTGACGTCGTTCTCATGCCGCGTGTATAGCCGCAGCCCGTCCATTGTCGATACGATCAGCCGAATGCCGTCAAGCTTCAGCTCCGCGACGTGATGCTCCTTATCAAACGGCTGGTTGTCCGCCGCATACTGCAACAACATTGGAGATACAAACATTTTTATCACCCAATATCATTATAAGCCTGCTTTGACGAGGTAGTAGGTGGTAAATCATACAAGCTCTCTACTTGAATCGAAAATGAGTTACTTATTTGTCTTTTGTTAGCGGGCGCGAGATCGACTTGCTTTTCTGTGGGAGCTTGTTTGTGATATCTCTTCTGCAATCCAATACAGTTTCGCCGGGTGAGGTACTCACATGCGGATTTTAATCAATGGTTTTGGCAAAAGCCTACCGCGCCTTAGGCTTGCTTCACCCCTCGGACACAGAAGAATCCCTAAACCGGATTCTCTCTGTCTCCGAGGGGTCCGTATCCTTGCATATTTCTGCTTATTTGGGGGAAATTAACGCCAATCCCCAATATAGGAGGCATACAAATGGCGAAAAACTCGTTAGTCATACCACAAGCATCACATGCGCTTGATCAGCTTAAATTTGAAATTGCGCAAGAACTTGGCATTCAGCTTTCTCCTGATGGATACAACGGAAACTTAACAACGTACAACGCCGGCAAGATAGGTGGCTCGATTACTCGCAGACTGTGTCAAATTGCTGAACAAAGCCTCGGAGGAGCACAAAGCTTCCGATAAAACATGAAAACAGGACAGTTAATAGCTGTCCTGTTTTTTCATATTCTGTCGTTTCCCTCGTTGCGGGGTCAATCGAAAAGTAGCCATCTTCTACTGCGTAATGTCTCAATTATTAATTAAGCCGTACCCGATGTATCCGGACCGTCCGGACCATCGATAATATCCACAACGCCGACGGCAAGAACCGTGACCGCGGCTGCTCTTCCCAGCTTCTTGGCACCTTCTCTCATGAGCTCTTTATCGTTGTCCTTAATGCCAGTCACCAAATCGATTCCACTGTCAACCACGTATTCGAGTCCTTGACCAGCGCTTTTAACCGTTGTCGTTACAACATCTCCGAGTTCACCCAGGCCAGTCTGCGTTTGATGCTTATCCGTCGTAATCAAGCCGGCTCCTACATCCCATACGCCGCTCGCGGCTTGGCCAGCGATTTCCCCCGTCTTCGCCGTCACTCGCTCCACGTCATTGCCGATTTCTTTAATGTAATCGCTATGAACAAGCTCACCCGCAACGCGCACTGTGCCTCCAAGCACTTTGCCCGTTACATCTCCCGCCAACTTCCCAATGCCCTTCAGAAAATCCATCTCAGACACCTCCGTCGCTTCTTGTTATTCTATATAACGATTAATGACATTGTTCGTTTCAAATTAAACTCACTCCGAGATGAGTCCGTTCCCCTTATTCTTCGGTTAAAATACAGCTTATGTGGAGTAGTATAACTTGCGTCCAAAAAATTCACTTATTCGAAATGATAATAAATACCAGTCATTTGCTCCGACAATTTCCAAAGCCGTATTCTCGTCTGCTCATCATCTGCCAAGTTAGGCCTCCGAACGGCATCTGGAGGGCCTTTCAATTCAAAACGCCCTGTCGGTCCGTAGAACTCCCCGCCACGAACGTTCGGCATGGAAGCTGCGTACAACGATGCCCATGCACTTTGATCAGCTGACTGCCCAATGAAACGAATAAGCAGTTGGCTGGTAAGGACACGGATCCATGCTGGAAAATGGCGCTGAATGCCGGTAACGCTTGTCCCTGGATGGACAGCCATGCTTGTTACACCCAAGTCCTGAGCGCGTTTATTCAATTCGAAAGCAAATAAAACATTGCATAGTTTGGAGCGGTTGTATCCCGCCATCGGTGAATATCCCTTCTCCATATTGATATCGGTGAAGTCGATGGCTCCCGAACGAGACGATGCTGCGGAGACGGTCACGACACGGCCGTTTGCTTCCTTCAATAGTGGAAGGAGCAAACCAGTTAGCGCAAAGTGTCCCAAGTGATTCGTTCCAAAATGTTTTTCGAACCCTTGTTCGGTTAACTCCTTCTTCTGCAACCCCATCACACCTGCATTATTCAACAAGACATCCAGTTTCTTAATTTCTGTCCTAACCTCGTCGGCAAAATTACGGACGGAATTCAGATCAGCCAAGTCGAGTTTTTTGACAATGATTTGAGCTTGAGGCACTTCCTGTTCGATCGCGGCTGCAGCTTTCTGCCCCCGACTCAGATTGCGGCTTCCGATGATAACCCGAGTCCCAACTCTGGCCAGTTCCAGCGCTGTATAGTAGCCGATCCCGGTATTGCCTCCCGTGATAACTGCTGTTTTCCCATCCATTCGCGGCATAGTTCTCACGTTCCAGTTTTTGGTGTTCATTGAATATCACTCCTTATAATTAATGAATATTTATTTATTTATAAATAAAAAAAATTACGCCCGAATCGCATCCCAACTCATTTGAATGGCGGTGTCGAGCGTTTGATCGTCCAATTGAATTTCACCCTTAATATGGCTTTTTGCCAACTGGGCAAGCGGCATGACAGAATAATGAACGAGCAGGCCTAGATCCTCCTGCTTGAACAAGCGGTGCTGCTTCCCTTCATTGAATAATGTGAACACCGGCTGATACCAATCGTGAACCCCATCTAAGCACCATTGCTTCAACAAAGGAGAATTCGACACCTGCTCCATGAACAGAAAATAATCGCTATGCTGGCGGATGAAATCAACAAAATTCCGTGTATACAGATCGAACCTCACCCGGAGCGGCAAATGCTCATCCATCCCGCCTAGCACCACTTCCGCCATCAACTCCTTGGTCTTCACGTACGTCTTCTCTAACATGTCCTCCTTGTTCTGATAATAAATATAGATCGTAGCGGCGGATACATTGGCTGCCTTGGCAATCTTGGCGACGGTAGCCTGAGCGAGACCGATCTCGTTGACGATCCGGATTGTGGCTTGAAAAATGGAATCAATTTTATTGTCATCTCTTATTCTCATGAATTTATAATAAACAATTATTCATTTAAAATCAAGCGTCTTCAGAAATGTTACAACGGAAGTCGTTCTCTGCACTTGTGGTACGGGGTGGTCATATCGACTGCCAGGGGAAACTCAAATAAAGCCGCCCATTATTGGACGGCTTTTTAATTTAATTTATTTCATACGCCATGTAATCATAAAGTGCCAGTCAGGGACAGCTTGTTCTTCGCACCGTTGCTGTATCATGTGAACAAGACATGAAAACCGTTGCTGTATGGCCTTCTAATCTCTCCTATGATTTTTCTGTCCCTAGCAGCTGTCAACTTGAGTTTTTCCCCTTCGAATTACACCAAACTGCTGCCTCTCCTTACTAGTTCGGAAATCGTACTCCTCTCCATTATAATGCCAAGTCGCAAGATTAAAGGCACCATCCCAAACTGCATCTTCTATAACCTTCCCGCTGCAAGATAAGGTTCGTTTGAGTTGTTTGATCGCTTCTTGATATGACGCGGCCTCAAACAAGATCGTGCTATTTTTGTAAGCAATGATCGGAATCTGATCTCTTCTCTTCTGTGGGAGTGGGTGAGTTAAGTTTTTCATCATCTATATCCTTTCCTGGAGGCTGCGTATTGCTGCCCATCAAGGGATAGGCTGCCCACAGGCTGCCCTTATTCAATCGCAGTTGGATTCAAGACCGGCGAGAGGCACCAGGTACGTCCATAGCAGCCAAAAAATGACAGACCATCAGGACGTCGTTATTTTTTTGTGCTCCCATTGAATTTCCTTGGCAAGCGTGAAGAAATCCGGAAATTTTATTTTGCAGTGATGGCACGGATTAACCGTCCGGTAAAGCCCCTTCGATTTCATATGGTTTATGATGTCGTTTATATCTTTTGAACAGAACTTAGGGTGCAGAGGTGTGACTGGACGATCTTTATTCTTGGCTGGAGGCACGTTAAGCGATTGGCATCCGGCGGCAATATGAATCAAATTTTTGTATCTCTTTGAATCTTGGTCCCATGTGTTAATATTCATCACAAACCCATCTGGGTTGTCTGTTCTCCACTGCTCATAGATTTCTTTTTGTGATTCAAGCTCGAATACTTCCACATTAAAACCTCCCTTGTATTCAACGCGCGGCTTAGGTAAGTAAGCTGTTTTCGCATGTGCTCTTCCTACAGCCGGATTTGATTTAAGTTCCTAAGAATCAATCATTAAACAAGTCCGATAAATGCAGCTGCATTAAGTTTTAACAATTACTTGACCCATACTGAATCAAAGAACCTTGTAATTATGAACGATTCAACCGCCAATCTTCATCGACGCCCAGCCGCTTGGCCAGAACGGTGTCGACTTCAAATAGCAGCTCGCTGAACAGCGATTTCGGAACTTCGATCGGCCGAATGCGATCTTCATCCTTGATCTCGCTATAGACGTAACTTCCGCGCGCAACTTTGCCGGCACGGTAAAAATCCATTTCGTAAATGGTGACTCTCTCGTCTTCCATTCCGACCGAAAGATCACTGATGGCCAGCTGAACACCAATGCCAAAGGATTCGAGCTCTTTGTAGAAATCAAAGTAAGCACCGGCATCTACGATTGAACCTTTGGCCCAGCCGAATTTGGTGAGCCCGCCGAGAAGCGACAAGCCATTAATCGTGACTCCTGCAAAGCGCATGACGTTCGAGGCGCTCTGTTCTTCGTTCGTAATCGTAAACGTATTCCGCTTCAACTGAAGCAGCGGCTGCGTCACTTCATAATCCGCGAATTGCTGCATCCAGCGTTGTCTTTCGCCTTCTTCCAGCTCCAACGGATGGACCAGAGCGACAGCATCGCCTTCGGAAAACTCGGCCTCGTTCTCGTCCGCAGAAGTAAAGCTGCCGTCTTCCATATATCTGAATGTGGATACGAGTGCTTCGTCCGTATAAACGCCCCATACAAGCCCCGATGCAAAAGCATGCAGTACCGGATTGCCTACGAAGAGCTTGTGCCATGCGGCGTACGTCCAGCGTCTTCTCGTTGCAAACGACTGCTCCAACCGGATTTGAACGGACTCGGTGACGGTTTTGAGCTCCTTCTTCAGCTGCTTTGCTTCCAGGATGGATGCCGCAGCCAGTTCCGCATCGTCGGACGCAGCGGGAGCAGGCAATGTCTTATAGTGCTTGCCGCTTTCGTCCGAAATGCGAATATCATGATTCAGCATCAGTTGCAGCGTGAACTGCCTTGGACCGTAATTCGCTGTTCGGCGGCCATTCGCATCGAAGCCTAAATGCGGCACAACCCGGTCTGCGAGCTCCTCGGCGGAGATGCCCGCTATTTCCGCCGCTTGGCTGAATGCAGCGGCAGCCGCTTGCTTCACCTGCTTGAATTTGAATTTACGCGAGATTTGATCAATAAATAGCAAGGCCGAATCCAGCGGAGATAACAGCAAGGCCTTTACGGCTTCACATGCGATTGCACCCCGTGATTCAAGCGGCCATGCCGAGATTCGGGCTTGAAGCGCAAGCACGACGCGCCTGTCGCCAAATGCGGCCGCGAAGGCCAATACCCACTTTTTCTTCGCTTCCGCTCCCTCTTTGAGCCACCGCTTCAGCACCTCGTCGGCCAGCGCAGCCAAATCCTCCTCGCTGAGCGGCGCGGCCAGCTCCTGCGCCTTCCAGTTGCGCTTGATTTCCCCTTGAACGGCATAGGCATTCAAGATGGCAGGCGTCACTGTTTCGTCAGCCAGGTCATCGCTTGCCTGCAGCCGCAGACGTGGCAGAGTTGCAAGCTCCAGCCAGTTCAGATGAACGGTGTTGACTACAGCAACCGGTGCTGCGTTTGGATCCGGCGCTGCCAGCTTATCTTGCAGTGCATTGGCGACCAATTCTTTGATTTTGGCGGTCTTTTCGCGATTATATAAAGCTTGAAGCGCTTGTTCGACCGTTTCGCTGTTCCATTGACTCAGCAGACGTACGACGCTCTCGCGAACGGCCGGCTTCTTGTGGACGAGCAGCGGCAGGATGGCTTCTGTCTGCTCCATGCTGGAGGACAGGAGCAAAACTGCTTTGTCCCTGACCAGTTTGCTGTCATCCGCCAAATAAGGAATGGCAATGTCCGCGTAACGTTCAGCGTCATGCGTCATGAGAAGCGTAAGAATCAGAGATTTTTCCTGAGGTGCATCTACTTGCGTATGCAAGTAAGCGATGAAAGAGCTGCTGAGCACCACCATATTGGCGTTAACGTATGCCAAGGTTCCTTGAAACCAAGGCTGCACATCGCTAACCGCCCGCTCGGGCTGGGCCGTGTGGACAAAATACGAAATCAAATCCTCTATTTCTCCGCCCGCCTCTCGATAGGCTTCGATAAACGCGCTGTAATGCAAACCATGCTCCCTCAAGCTCCAGCTGCAAAGATAAGTTAACGTGCCTTCATCCGTATGCGCAAGAAAACAGACCACGCGTCCGAAGAGTGAGGAATGCGGCCAAAGATGCTCTGCGGCTGAAAATCCTCCGAATGACAAGCCCTTCGCTTTATACCGCCTCCAAGTGTCCTTCAGCGCATGAGACAGCGGAGCTCCCCGGAAATAAGCCATAATTGCAGCTAAATCCCCTGGTGTTACCTGCTCTGATTTCAAGATCTCCTCTGCCCTAAACAGGAATTGCTCCTCCACACGGTCAAGATAGGGCTGTCCGTCGGTGATTTCCCAAAGCACCTTACATAATTGCAGCGTCTCCAGCTTGGAAGAACGCATGATCGCTCGTTCGTAGCACGCTCGATCCCGGAGCAGCTCATTACGAAGCGGTAATAAATCATCATAGCGATGATCGGAAAGATAATTGGCCAGCTCTTTGATGTATATCTCCCGTGGAAGACCGTAGCGCTCATAATAATCAGGAATCTGCAGCCGCCGTTCATCGTACTTTCCGGAAACAGCAAAGGAGTGAACAGTAAAGAAGAATGAAGAATCCCACAAGATGAGAAACCGAATGAACGACGCCGAGAAAGGAAACATGGCTTCCGTTACCTCTGCCACGTAGACCGCATAATTCAACCATGTTTCGCGATCGTTATAGTCCCATTTGACGCGCTGCATGAGCGTCTTGATCTCTTCGGCGCCGGCGCCGCTGAGGATTGCATGCAAAATGGCAGCCGCTTTGCCTGCCGTCTTGGATTGAAGCGCACGCTCCATGCATTGAATAAAGGATTCCTCGAACCGGATAAAAGAGGCGGCGCTTAACAGGCCCACCTTCGCCAGGGAGGCGGTCATGATTAATTGATCGAAACCGCTTCGGGAAGCCGCGTACTCCTGCAGCAGCGCCGGCTCGCGCTGAGCCATAAGATCGAGAAAAGCGATTCGGTGTTCTCCCAGACGCTCCGATAATTCGTTATGTTCAAGGTACCATCCCCAAACGATTTCAAGCGGAATGGAGTAGGTGCTGATTAACGTCAGACATCCTCTTCGCCAAAGGGCATCCTCCACATATCCGCTGCTGGCCTCAAGGAACGATTTACTGCCGATTTTGAGCATGACGGTCAGCAGTCTGCCCAGCAGTTCCGATTCACGGCCCTTCAAATGAAGCTTTCGAATATGGGACCAGATGCGTCCGACGCCGTTATGATCATTGCGCTGGAATGCGATTATCGGCAAACCAGCCGGCATGTCTCCTGTCCCTTCCATATATCGCACGCTCTCTGCAGCTGTTGTTCCATCGAGCCCGATGTTAATGAGCAGTTGATCCAGCCCGCTTGCTGCCGCCACACTATTTGCCACGCACGACTCACTCCACTCCGTAATAGTTTCGCAATTTGTTGTCCTGCCGAATCCGTCTTGCTGCGTCGATGAAGGACTGCAGCCGAATAAACGCTTCATGGCTGCCGTTTCGTTCTTCAAAGCTCATTCGGCTGTGCTCGAGCTGTCGAATCAAGTCCGTAATCAATTCGCAGCCATACCGAAGTCCTGCATCTTGAAAGGGCCGCTGCAATGCTCGCAGTTTCTCCAGGCTGCCTGCCGTCGCGCTGTCTAAGCCGGCGATGAACAAGCGATCCGTCGCATCTTCCAGTTTGTCGATCCATTCGTCGAGCTGACCCATGTTCTACCTCATTCCATGCATAAATCAAGACGAGAGCCTGCTTGATCAAAATATGTGATCGGGTTCACGTGCAGCATTCCATCCACCGCATGAATGACGCCTATGATGACGCCGGAACCGTGCGGCGAAGAAGCGAGGAATTCGACATTGCGTAGTTGCACTTTTGTTGCCGGCTGATATGGAATGCGGATCAGCAGCGCCCTGCCGTCGGCATCCAAAAGCGCGGTCAGCAGCTGCTGGCTTTTCTCGTTGAAGACAGGCTTCTCCCATTTAAATACCCGGATGCAGCTGACGAATGGCCCTTGCGCGGATGGATCATCGTCATCCTGATCACCTTGATGCCGGATATAATCTTCGGCCAATGTCTGCCAGCGCTCATAGATCGGCACGTTTAATGCAGCCATCTGTGTCTGCCCTTCTGCCGTCGCCGCGCTTTGCTCGCTGGAGGAGAGCCGCCCGAGTCGATTGGCGCGTCCTTCACGCAGCAGCAGCACCAAACGGCTGAATTGTTGAAGGGGCAGATTCAGTCCCCATGGCGCAGATGATGCAGGTGCTGAAACATGAGGCTGTTCGTAGTACGTTGGTCTGCTTTCCGTATATGTAAACCAGCGCTTCATGCTTTCGCTGTAGAAGTAAACGGTCGTCCCGCTGTAACCGGATGCTGCTGCCCAAGGCTGAATGGCGCAGGCATGCAGACGAACAGGCGGAATGCCGTAATAACTGGTTTTAAATGCCCCAGCCAGCCGCTGCGGATCTGAAACAGGCTGCTGCCGCTGCATGAGATGTACATGTCGAAAAAGTCGAACTATGCTTCGCTTGAAGGTTGCAGCCGAGAATGCTGCGGATTTTCGCGCATACGCCTCCGCCTGCGTTTTCAAGTTCCGCAGCTTCTTCTCGATTCGCGGCATGTCGTGGCGGTGTGCTTTGACGGCGAAATGCTCCAGCCGCTCGGTTACGTTCTCCGGCATGCGCGCAAGTCCGAGCGAGGTCAGCTCCGCGAGCAAGCTCTTCAGCGACGACAACAGCTCCTCATTCGGCTGCCAGTTGCTCCCTGCACGCAGTTCTTCGAGCCGCAGCAGTCCGCGGCTCTTTTGAAGGCGAAGCAGGCTTTCCGCGGCATATAGGCGGCGATCCACACCCGCCGGCTTCACGAACGCATGAAGGAGCGGGTCCCTCGGCGGAAGCTGTACTTCGATGCCGCTTTCCTCGAACAAGACGGTTAGATATGCGTCTTCACGGATCGTGATGGGAACAGGCAGCTCCAGTCGAAACCGCAGCTCGTCGAAGGCCCGATCTCCGATCTCCTTCCGGATCTCCTGCCACGGTACTGCGTACAGTTCCGCGAATCTGTCTGGCGCGGCAGTGACTGGTTCTTCTGCGCGTGCTTCTGCAGCATGAACCAATCGTTCCTGCAAGAGGAGCAAGCTGATCATAATATGCTTGCATATGGAGCGGGATGGACAACTGCATGTCCACTCGGTCAACCACGGATGCAGCGTCGTGCGAATTTCCTCGGGGAGCTGAACCTGCGCTTGTTCGCCATCGAACACAACCTCTAGAAGAGCGATGCCTTCGCTTTCCTTCCTAGCCCGCTGGTACGTTCCCCGATTCGTCAGTCGAATCAGCTCTTCTTCGGTGACCTGGGACAACCAATCTACCCATGCTTGCGGGAAATGACCGTTCTGATCCATTTCGTTAATTCCTCCGGTGTCATTGCGCCGACTGCTGCTCCCATCGAAGCCAGCTTCTGTGCCGCGTGCTTGTCATAGGCGGGAACTGCCTCACGGTCCAAGGAAGGCAGGACGATCAAGCGAGTCCTCGTTTCCATTATCGCTCCAGCCCACTTGTACATCCGTTCATAGGAGCCGCCTTCGTACAGGTCGGAGATGAGGACAACGATTGTGCGCGACGGGTCGGTCACATGCGCGTACGCATATTCAAGCGCGGCCGATATGTTCGTTCCGCCGCCTAATTGTACGCTGAGCAGCGTTTGTACCGGATCGTCCACGACATCCGTGACGTCAACGACCTGCGTGTCGAACAGGACGAGTCGATTACGCAGCATCGGCAGTTTATAGAAGATGGACGATAGGATGGCGCTGTGAATGACGGAATCCAGCATGCTTCCGCTCTGATCGACCAGCGTGATGATGTGCCAGGGCTGGCGCGGCTTCGTCCTGCGATGAAAATAAACCTTCTCAATAAACAGCTTCCGCTGCCGAAGATCGTAATGCTTCATATTGCTGCGGATCGTCCGCCTGATATCCAAATCGCGCAGCGATGGCCGATAGCCCGGCTCGGTCAACGATTGACTGCCCATGAAGGCTGCTTCGATCTTCGCTTCGAGCTCCAAGCTAAGCTTCTTTACGATACGATCGACCAGCTCCCTGGCGAGCGCAAGTACAGGACCTTTCATCAAATGCTTCAACTGCAGGATACTCTTGAGCAATGCCATATTTGGCTCCAGCCTGCGAAGCACGTCCGGATCCGTCACCAGCTCTGTCAGCTTATACGTCTCCAGTGCGTGTTTCTCGAGAAGCTCGACCGTCTGCTTCGGAAACAGCTCGCGGATCCGAGTGACCCAATTCGGTACGGTCAAATTGGTCGGCCCCAGATTTCCTTGGCGCATGCCGCGCTCCTCGCCATATTCCCGTCCATATAGAAACTCCAGCGCGGCATCTTTCTCCTGCCATCCGGCTGCGCCGCCAAGCGGAAGATGATCTTCGCTGTGTCTTCCCAGCAGGAGCCGCCAGCGCAGCTTCGTTTCTTCGTTCATGGCAGCAATCCCCATTCTGTCAACTGACGCTTGATTTCATCGTCCAGCTTCCCGCCTGACAGAATCGTCTCGGCTGCCGCAGTCACAGGAATCGTCAGCATGTCCGAGTCCGCTCCCTCTTCATCCGCCACTTGTTTGGCGATCTGATCGATTTCATGCGGCGTGAAGAAGCTGAACGCCATTTTCAAATCCGGCAGGACCTGATGAAAATGATCGTTGCCCATGCTCGCGAGCACTTTGCCGATGCCAGTCAGAAATCTCGGCTCGATCAGCAGTAAATCTCGCGCGGTCATGAAAAGTCCCTTCAAATACCGTGCAGCCTGATGGACGCGCGATCCATAGAAAAAGCCCTCGGCAGCCCTAGCCACTTGTTCAGCCTCGAGACACCTGGCACCGTAGTACAGTCCCGCAGCAGCGCCTTCGATAGCTGGGTTAGCGTGTTTATTGCTCATCAGCGATTTCAGGGCCGCTTGCAGCATCTGTTGAGGCCGCGTGCCCTCCTGAATACGAGCGGATAGATCTTTCATGCCATTAATTATTCCATTCTCCTCTTCAGCTGTGCATGTGCTGACGGAACCCATCAGCCAGATACCCTTATCAATCAATTGCTCGTAGAGGGTTTCCAGGTCCTGCTTATGCCCCAGCTGCCATAGATCGGCCATGTCCAGCATGAAACCGATCCGGCGAATCGCCTCGGAAACGTGTGAGAACGAGCTTTCGTTTCGGATAAACGGTTCCAGCTGAGGAAGCATCGTCTCCAGCGGATGCTCCAATCCCATGCGGCATCCTTCTACGATAAGCAGCGTCATCGCTTCCAGCGTCAATGCTTCCCGCACGCGCACTGTCCAGCAAGCCTCAGCGGCTTCAAGTACGGTTGCCCCATACGAGGCGCGTTCAATGAGCTTTGCGTCCACGGACGAAGTCATTTTCGTCCGCCAATACTCTTGCATCAGATTCAGACCGGTCCGGGTTCTTGCGTCGAACCCCCGTTGGAAGGTAGCATAATCAACCGCCAAGAAAGACAGCCGGTGGAGAAACCGGCTCTTGCGCAAATCCCGGGGCTTCGTATACAGCTGCAGCGCCAGCTGCTGCTCAGCCGTCGTAGCCGTCTTCAGCCGGAGCTCCCTGCATTGCTCGAAAAAATCGTGAACGAGCGGCGGTACGCCGGAAGCGGGATCCAATTGCCCGCGCAAACTTCCCTGAAGCATGCGATCAAGGAGTCGCACGGGCATATCGTTGGAGAGCGTCCGTTCTCCCTTTACGAATGCCGCAAGTACGCCATCCTGCAGCTCTTTCACGCCGAATTGCGGCTTTCCCCGCAGTGCCTTCAAGCCATGGCATAGCTCGAGAGCAGCGATCACGTCCGGCGTCGCTGCCGCTTCGTCGTGTCTTCGCAGTTGTCTTGCCAGCTGCAGGAGAAGTTCGATGCCAGCCTCTTCGAACGGCTGCTGAACGGTGCTTGCAAGTTTGTCCCATACAAGCTGATAATACGCCGGAAACGGCATGCCGCTCGCATAGCCTTTCTTGGGATCGGCATCTTCCAGGCCGAACGGCATCGCGTAGCTTTCGGCGGCAATTCCGTCTGCTGGCGGGTGCAGATTCTTATCTTCTTGACGAAGCAGGCCATCCACGATGCCCCAAGTATGGTAGCCGCCAGTGAGAACCAGCACCCGGGATGTATTTGATCCGAGCCGGCGGATCTCCGATATCATAAACGCTTCGCGCGCCTCATCGATCTTCTCTGTCTCGCCGGACACCTCGCGGACATGGTAACAGAACGAAAGCATGCGGTCCCTGAATTGCGCCGTCGACAGCTGCAGCCCTTCCATCTCGAAGGCTTGTTCCCACCAATCATGGAACGATGCGTGTCCCGCTCTTTCGATGACCCGTTCGAAGAAACGCTCCTCGTCTTTGACGCGATCGCGGTCGTATACCGAGGTATGCTGTCCGTTCGCGGGCTTCCCGGCCGCAGGCGAGCAAAGCATCACTTGCTCCGGATGGGACAGATCGATCCAGTACACGGGAATGCCGCGTTGTCTGCCTTCGCGCATGGCGACCAGTTCCGGCGAGTAATCTAGCAGCGGATAATAGCTTGCATATGTACCGTCTTTTGGGCCGAGCTTCCCGTTATGGTCCGTGAAATAGGAGTATAGACTGACCGGCGCCTGCGTTTTGTCGGAGCTCAGGATCTCCTGCAAATGCTGGAGATCCCAAGGCGCCTCCATCAGGATGCGCTCCGGCCGGTATTCGTCGAGCAGCAGCCGCAGATGATGGGAACACGCCAAGCTGTGATGGCGAATGGGCAGAAACCGAATCCCGAACTGCGCTTCAACCGCCGACAGCGTCTCTAGCCCAACCTGGAACGTGCTTCGTACAATTCCGTCCATCGGCCGCCTTCCTCCAAGCTGCGCGATTTAATGACCGTTTGAAAATACTGCTCCAGTTTCGTTAAGCTTTCGCTGCTGTCTTTGACGATTGTGCCTGCCAGATGGGAGACGACATCGCTCATTTCGATTTGATTCTTGCCGTAATAATACGCGCTCATGACCGATTGCACGTAGACCGCCGTTGCTTCGGCCGTGCTCATGACGGCGCCTGGCTTGTCAATGCGGTGACCTTCCTTCGTCAGGCCTTCCCGAAGCTCCAGGAAGATAGCCGCCAGCAGCTGGATGACATCTTCGGACGGCTGCGTCTCGAGATGCGCAAGCTGCTGCTGTGCACCGCGCTTAATGATTTCCGCTTCCAGCCTGACGTCGCGGATCGGATGAACCGTCTCGAAATTAAAGCGTCGTTTTAACGCGCTGCTCATCTCATGGACGCCTCGGTCGCGTGTATTGGCCGTCGCAATGAGATTGAATCCCGGTGCGGCATAGAGGACGCCTTGCTGCCCAAGTTCGGGAATCAGCATGAGCTTGTCGCTCATGATGCTGATCAGCGTGTCTTGCACTTCCGACGAGCAGCGGGTGATTTCTTCAAAACGGGTCATGATTCCACGCGACATCCCCGTATACACGGGTGCGGGGACGAGCGCTTCCTCCGTCGGTCCATTCGACAGCAGCAGCGGATAGTGCCACGTATATTTAATGCTTTCCTCCGTCGTGCCTGCCGTTCCTTGGACCGTATTCAAGCTCGATCCCGAGATCGCGGCCGACAAGAGCTCGCTCAGCATCGTCTTGGCCGTACCCGGTTCGCCAACGAGCATAAGTCCCCGGCTTCCCGCAAGCGTGATGATGCAACGTTCCACAAGCGCTTCATCGCCGTAAAACTTCTGCGATATGACGATCTCCTCGCCATCGTGAGTCAGCGGCGTGCGGCTCCCAAGAATAAACGTGCGCACCGCCTCCGGACTAAGCAGCCAATTATCGGGCTTTCGCCCGTGATCCGCAGCGCGCAGCGCCGCAAGTTCCCGCTCGAACATCGCTTCGGGCGGTGCTTTGATTCGATGTACCGTCACGGAGTTCTCTCCCTTTTGTCATTTTCTTTATCCGTATGGCGGCTGGGCTCAAGAGCCGGTTTAATCATCGTTTCGATCATGGTACCGCGTCTCCTATTCTAGTTCGAACTCGTTTCGCGAATCGTTTACACGATAACGGATGCTGAACGTCAAAAGCCGCTCATCACGCGCTGGATCAAGGAGCGGATGCTAAAACAAAAGTGGGTGCTCGCGCTCACTGCCGCGCATGGCGGAGAGGAGGTCGTGCATCTATTGAAGAAACAGGTTACCGAGTGGCCTTCTGCCGGCCGCGAAGTTTTGATCGTCGATCGACGTCATCGTACCGTCACCCATATAGCGGAAAGTCGTCTCTAGCTTGCCGTCTCGGTAGATCCTCGCTCCTCCAGCTGCCAATAATGCGAATCGCGGTCTCGCGTACGGCCTTCTTCTTGGCGCGCAAGCATTCATCCATATACGGGAGAAGTGCAGGTTCTGCAGACAGCAGCCCGATAACGCTGTCCCGGACTGTTTTGCTCGCATCCCCCATGTGTTCCAACAGAAACGGGAGATGCCGGTCAAAATCGTGCGCGGCCAGTTTTTCCAGCATAAATCCCCTTCCTTTAGGCGACATTTCCTTCAGCTCTGCGGCCAGGCCGGCACTCCCTGTCATTACCTGATACGTGAGCCACTCATCTGACGCCGTATAGAAAGTGCTGCCCCGATATTCCGTGCCAAACGTAAGCAGATAGAGCATTTCCTCCACGATGAACGAAAGGACAACGGGACGGGCCCATTTGCCCGCAAAGCAAGTCATAGAACTTCGCATGTTCTGCAGGCAGGAGATGCTCCAATAAACGCCGGAAATAGAGCGAGTTGTTGGATCTGATGTCACCTTTAATCAGAAATTGACAGACGCGATGAACAAGCGGCCAGTCGTATGGAAAAATGATTTTGCTGCCGTATCTATCCTGAGGTATGAAAGCATAAGCAAACTGCGAGTGCGGATAGTCCGCGAACTGCTCCTTCACGCTGAAGCTCAGCCGCCCATATGGCAATTCTCCTCGGAAAAACGCCTTCAGTTCCTTTAGACGCGTTCCGTCGAATGTCAGATTATCCAGCTACCGCTCGATATGCTCAAGCAGCCCCATTTCGGTGACGCTCAATAGGTCTGTCAAGGGGTCGACAACTCCTTCGGCTGCGTATCTTCGAACTTGCGCCAATGCTCTTTCCGCCAGTTTTCATTGAACCCGAGATGATTGTCGGTTGCCTGCTCTACTTCGTGAATCACATCGCTGTAGAAACGCAGAGGCGTTTCACCTGCACGCATGCACAGACTCTCCGAAGCTCTCGCCTCATAGATCCAACCCGAAGCAGCGCCGGGAGGCCGATGGAAAAATTCAAGCTCATACACGGTAACCGTCTGGTCCATCGCGGCGTCCATGGCGCTGTACATGCCGCTGAAGGTCAAAGCCGCAGCGCAGCCGCACATCGGCTCCTCACGCAAGTAATAGTCGAAGTTGCCGCCGTCACCCGCCGGTCCGCGTACCCAGCCCAGTTTTAGCATGCGGCCTGTCAGGGTAAGTCCGCTTTGCTGTCTGCCTGCGTACGTCAGAAGATAGATGCCGCCTGCTTGAGCAGCGTCCGGCCGGTATGTTGTCCGGCTCAATTGCGGGAGCGGCTGCTTCACCTCGTAGTCGGATAACTGCGCAAGCCATGCCTGCACGTCGTCATCCGTCATCTCGACCGGATGGACCAGCTTGACTGAGGCGTAATTCGGAAGATCAAATTGTTCATCCTGGACATTAGTCAGCGTTCCGTCTCCCATGCTGCGGAACGCGACAGCCGCTTCGCCTTCCGCATCGGCCGACCAGATCAGCCCAGTCGCGAAGATTTGCATGAGCGGGTTATGAAGGAAGCATTTGCGCCATTGCGCCGCTTGCCACGTCCGGCCGGCAGTGATCGCCGATTGCAGTCGGAGAAGCTGGCTTTTGGCTGTCGCCTTAAGCTGCTTCTTCACTTCCTTAAATAGCGCCTGTGCGGCTGCTGCAGCCTCTTCATCGTCCTTCGCTCCCGGCTGCGGCAGCGCCTTTAGCTTCTTGCCAGCCTGGTCGAATAAGACCGGCTCGAGCTTCTCATTCAGCCGAAGCTCAAACGAGCGGCTGCCATAGCTGAGCGTCAGCTCTCCCCGCATCGTAAACCCGAAATCCGGTATGATGCGGTCGGCCAATTCCTCCGGATCGATGTCCTGCTCCGCCGCCGCGTATGCGAAAGCCTGCTCCGCGGCCAGCTTTACCGGCCGTGATTTGTACTTTCGGGACATCGCATCGACGAGGCGAAGTGCCTCGTCTTTGTCGGATACCGCAAGCGCGCGTACCGCATCACAGGCGATGGAGGTCCGGCCCATAATTGGCCAGTCCGCGATCATTTCCTTCATCTTCGCGATGATGCGCTCGTCGCCATGATAAGCGCACAGCGTCAGTACCCACTTCCGCTTCGAGTCCGACTCGTTCTCGTGCCAGTACGTCAGAAGCGCCAAGCACCACTCGCCCATGGAGGACGCGTCAAAAAAGCCGGCCAGCCGGATCGCTTCCAGCGGTACGCTGATCCTGCCGGTTCCTGCATAGCACGATGCCACGTATTCCAAGCAGACGCGGGGATCGCCGGAAGTTCCCACAAGATTAACCTTGGGCAGCTCATGCCATGGCAGCCAGTCGACTTTGCTTTTACCGCGTTTGATGTTCTCCCTGCAGTATCGCACGAGGTCGTCAACTTGTAGCGGCTCAGCCGCCAGCCGCCGTTTAATAGAAGATTCGATAAGCGAGCGAAGCTTCTCGTTCCCTTCCTTCGAGTACGCGTCCATTAGTGCCGCGATAGATCGCTCATCTTTCCAGGTGGACAGTACGCCGACTGCGCTCTCGCGGAACGTTTGTTTCTTGGAAAACAACGACTCCCGTATGAAGGACTCATACTTGCTGCGGTTTGCAGACATCACCTGCGCGACGGCTTCACGGACGGACTTGGAGTTATCGCCCGCGAGCATGTACAGCACAGGCGCAAAGATGGTTTGATCCATGCGTCCAAGGTCTGCCGCAAGCAGCGTTTTCACTTCGGCGGGAATTTCGGCTGCCGCTGCGGTTAACTCGTCAACATGACGAATAAGCCAGTCAAACCTCTCGGGTTCAGCTTCTATTAATTCCCGTGCATCCGAATAGTAGCTTGTTCTCGGATACCAGGCTGAGATCATATCCGCTGCTGGGAAGGCATAGGTCTCCAGTTCCCCCAATAACGCCGCAACCGGGATCTTCCGGTTCACTGTCTGCTGCTTGATAAGACGATAGGCATCCTGGGTGGATAGGTAAAAACGATAAATCCGCTGCGACAATTCGGAAGGGAACGGAAGAATACGATCAAAAAGGAGACCGTGCTCCATCGTGTAATGCAGGTACATCTCCGAAAAATTTTGAGGAGACTGCAGCCCTTTCGACAATTCCCCGAATGCGATTCGTCCTTCGAAATAGTCAATCAGTTCCGATTTATGTGAAGGCGCTTGAGCTGGCTTATTCTTATCCTCGTAATAATAATTTTTATTCCCCCTGATATAACGAACGATTTCCTCTAGCGAAACCACAGTAAGAAGTCTAGCCATACATCCCATCCTCTGTCGCATAGGTTAAAAGTAATAGTCTTTCCATGAGTTTACTATACTTCCAATTCCAGCTCTACTGAAATCTAGGTGAAAGGCAGGACAGCCATGTCTGTGACTAGTGGAACAAGCATGTTGCTGGCCAGCGCCAATTATTCATAACGTATCAGCAATGCACAAAGCGGGCTCCCTGTTAAGGGAAAGCCCAATTGAAATAGAGTTTCTTCAATGGAATCTATGCAGAACAAAACTAGCAGCGTAGTGATGCATCCAGCGGTAAAGGAATCGGCAGTTATGTCTATGAAATTCAAGGCTTACTATCCGCGTATGTTTGTCCGTTACTAGGCAGCGACGGGGGCGGCGGCCTCATCGGTTGGCATGATCGGAAAAACGATGGTTACGCTCTCAATGTGTATTAAATAAACGCCATTGATTATTACGACGGCAAAGAAAGAACGAACACTTGAGGCGGTGTGACGGTAGTGCAGCAATTTTCGCGAAAGGTGCAAAGGCTGTCCTGGTAATTGCAAATCTACAATGCGCATGACGATGCAGTCCGGGAATATGTCAATTTGTCGAATCCCGCTGAATGATGTTATTTGAATAATAAAGGCAGCAGATCGAAATAATCTGCTGCCTTTAGACGTTAGGCAGATGAGGTTCCAACGGCATCGGTACGCTTCTCGTCTTTCTTGGCAATTTCAAGTGTGCCAGTTTCGTCCACCTCACCGAAACCGTAGTGCCTGTAGCCCGTCTGCGTGAACGCTCCTTCGGAGTTAACCACACCGTATTCGCTCCATCCTGTTTCACCGAAAATACCGCTGTTATAGTAAATGAAATCGCCGCTTGGTTTCGGTGTATCACCAATGCTGTCCGTCCAGTTTCGTTTCATGAAGATACGGAGCTGATCCTCGATTGTCCCGGAAATTCTGCCAGCCCATGTCACAACGGCCTGGTCGTCAATAATTCTGATCTGCTGTGCAAGATCGCCATCGATGCGGATGAAGCGAAGCGCCTCTCCTTCGGGGAACAGCAGTGTCGTGCCATCAGCCTCGCCGACATCCCCTGCCACCATTGGCTTGATTGCATATTGCTGTTCGTAGATGAGGCCAACTGCAACTAGGCGAGCTTCAGCGAGGCTGCCATTATACAGCGCATCGCGCTTCTTGTTGTCGAGGTGCGAAGAGATAAACACTGTCCGGTCATGCCAATCGGCAGTGTAGCCAAATTGAGCTGCCAAGTAGCGCAAAGGTACATAGGCACGATTTCCGTGCAGCTTCATCGCTGCATCAAGCCGCCCTGTCTCTTTGCTTATACCACCAGGCAGATCGCGCTCGACTACCGCATTACTGTTAAACGCAGTGAAGCGGACTGTTACCCCCCACTTGCGAACGACGGCTGTGTTTGTCTTGGCATTCCACTCTACGTTTGCACCAAAGGCTTCACCGACTGCGCGCAGCGGTACAAGCACCCGCCCGTGATCGGTAATTGGTGCAGTGTCCACTGTAGTTACCTTCCCCATCACTTTAATTTGAATCACTGATGAGACTGCTTTCGCCTCTACCCGGTCCTTTTCTGGCAAGGTGTAGAAAGCACCGGTTATAATCGATGTCGCGAGAATCATGGCTGCAAATTTTTTTTTCATAATATCTCCCACTCCTATTCGTTGTAGTTGATCGGTCAGTAATCCAGTCCTAGATTACCTTTAAGACGACGTCAGTGCGGAATTGGTTGCATATCCCAGTAATGTAAGCCTGCTTTTTAATACCGCCGCTGAGTTCCCGCCGACCTCCTATGTCGCGAACGAGTGCTCCAGATCCAGAATTACTTCGCAAAACTGTTCGATGATCCACTTCGTTGTTCCGTTCGTTTCCAAACTCCGCAGAACGCCATAACCAGCATCCAGCCTCTAGTTAAAGTTCCCTGAATACGATTGACAAAAAACGAGTGTCTTGGTGCGACGGGCGTCAGCCGTTTCAGTAAAATGGAATTGAAGACCACTTAAGCAATCTCAAAAATTATTAGCTTAATTAGGCTTAGCTTGTATATCATACTTGAAGCCCAAGGAACACTCCCTATTGCTGGAAGTGCTCCTGCTTTTATTTAGCCTGACGTCTCCCCCTAGTCCATGCATAATGATATTCGTCCTTTTCCTCAATAGGCTTCTTTTCCTCGGACAATTTCAATGCCTTACGGATTGTCATTTCCAATGATTGTTCAACGATATCATCTATAGAAATGTGATCGAGTTCGTTCGTATTTGAATTATGCAGATACACCAGCGTCTCCATACCGCTTACCACTCGACTCGAAAGATAGACGAGTACCGGTTGCCGTTCCCGGCGTCCAAATAAAACCTCTCCCAGCCACGACATTTAAACCATCCTCCCCCGTCTCATCGTTTGCATATCCTGATGATACGTAAAATGCCCGCGGCGCAAGTCACGCTTGTATTTTTCATTGATTAACCTCATAAAAATTTCACTACTTAAAGCAAACTCGACCGCTTCGGTGTAAAACAAATTCAGCGATAGATTATGCCGAAAGCTCAGCGCGTCGATCTCACTATGAGTTACCTCATCGATTCTCAGCGTTATTCGGTGCTTCTTATCGATTCGCTCTCCCCTTTTCATCGCTTTACCGCCTCCCTCAAATCGATTATTCTCAATGTCATGACATCAAAGTGTCATTCCCGTACATTATTAAACGTCTTCTTAGCAGGGAGGAGGAGCGATCAATAAAAGCCTACTACCTGCAGTTGAGATACCGTTACATTTGCCTTCGGTACAGTAAGGACTGTTGGATTGAGTTTTGTTTCTTCCTTATGCAATATGGGGATAGCAGTCACTCCTTTTTCCTCCAGATCCCGTTGTATGAGTCGTTTGATATAGGTGCTGAACACCCGAAACTGACCGGCATGTGCAAGCAGCTTCGCCTCAAATGGATCCAATTCATTAAAGCTGATACTCTTTACAGTTCGGTCACCCGCCATAAATAACACGCCCCAGTTCATAAAAGCCTGACGCATTCGCGAAAACAGGATGCAACACCTCGATCGTTAATCCATTTCGGAACACCGGCGTAATCAGAACGGCGTTAACAAAGTGCTCCTTTACATAGGGTAAGACTGTTTCTGCAGCACCGCCGGCTACAAAGACTCTATCTTCTGGTTTCCATTTATCTCTTGCTCTGGAAACCACTGCGCTGACCAAAGCAGCGACATCCTGACTCTTATTCGTTTCCATCCCAAAATCGAGTGTATCGCTATCCTTATCGATGAATCGCACGGAACACTCGGGGCTCCCATGATCGACACTCCATATACTTCCGAGATTCACAGTCCCACTGCCAAAATCTATGATACGCGTTACATCGGGCTGGGGACTGCACCAGTAAGCACCGGCCCCTTCTGCAGCAACTTCAATTCGTTCAACGCTAAAACTCTTTGTCTCTCCATTAACGTTGAGAGTATGTGGCCCCCGCAACATCAGTTTAATCTTCTCTTTCTCTCCAGGTTCATGCCGTTTAATTGGCTGGCCAACCACGAGCTGCACATGCTCCCCGTTCTTACAATAACGGTGTAGTGCCAGAAGAACGCGCAACGCTGCATCCTCATGTGCCTTCGTGTCTCCTTTTATCGATCTGGCAAATTCACTTTCAAACTTTGCAAGGGATCCAGCAAACCCTTTCCTTCCCTTCCATTCGTAGACCATGTCGTCATCACCATAGACAGCGACAAGCTTCCGATCCCTTACTTCACCTAAGCAGCTGCAAAACCGATCCTTCCCTTTTGGTCCAATGACCTTTACCTCATGGTTTCCTGCGTCGATTCCAATTATCATGTGAACACTCCTCCTAAACTTATTACGTCGGTAATAATGGCATCCTTTTTTCCGGACACGTTATTACGCTTGTAATAGAACCTATGGAGCACTGCTTGTCCACTATTCCCGAAATCGGAAAAGGTTGTTTAGAAATCGGAAAGTTTGGTCAGGCTTATAGAAAAGGGGGTTATTTAATGTTTGGACTTGGAAAGAAAAGAAGCACTTTGGGAAGGTGGTTAGATCATAGGGGAATAAAACAAGAATGGGTCGCTGTGAAAGGTAAGATCGGTAGGACGACTATTTCTAATGCATGCAGCAACGATGAATACACGCCGAGCGGAAAAACGATTAAAAAAATAATGAGAGCCCTTCGGGAAATCGATCCGTCTGTTCGCTCCGATCAATTTTGGGATATTTAAAAACCTAAGGCAACAAATAATCCCCCCGTTTTGCTGTACAGGTGTACAGGTATACAGGTATACAGGAAACTTAAATTCTGACACTATTAATCGGCTGCCTCGTACTCCTTGACCCTTCTATAGAAGGTAGGCTTTTTCATCCTTCAGTCGCGATAATCTGCCCAGACTTCCAGTTATGATAAGCTTCAATAAATGAACCATCAATCTCTTGTCGCGGTCTCCCGAAGGTCACACCACCCGCTCGAGCTACCTCTATACCCTCAGCCTGGCGCTGCCGGTTCTTTTTTCGTTCCTGCTCAGCCACATAAGCAAGTAAACTTAAAAATTGATCCTCCATAACTTTTCCGAAATCGCCCATCGTATCAAACTTTCTGGAATCAAACAACGTTTCATTATCCAGACAAACAATGTCAGCGCCAATTTCTCGCGTGTTGGTCTTCCACTCCATAATGATGCCGTCATAATCGCGACCAAGTCGATCCAGGGCATCGATATATACCAGGTCCCCCTCACTAAGCATTAGGCGCATAGCTTGATAACGCGGACGATCTAAATCCTTACCGCTTTGTTTTTCAACGAGAATATATCGATCATCAATGCCAAGCTCTCGAAAATTAACAAGCTGCCGTTCAGGATTCTGATCTTTCGCCGATACACAGCCATAAGCTAGCTTCAAATACTTCACTCTCCCCAAAACCGTATCAAAAAGTTTGCTTTCTGATACGCCTTTGAATTGGCCAACAAGCCACCTCTTCCAGTAAGTCTTGAAAAAAATTGCAAAATAATAAGCCAGCACCTTTGTGCTGGCTCCAAATTAGAACTGTACATGTTCCACCATGATACATCGAGCTTCAATGTCTTGCCGAATTTGTTTTATTGGTATCTGCTCTAACAAACTGAAATCCGGAACTGTGATAATTATAAATTCTCGATTTGCCTCAGCTTGGATTAATTTAATGTGCATCTGAACCAAATAGGAATCATCTCTTTCAGCTCCTGACTCTAATATCGCCTTTAAGTCAAAAACGAGGATATTCATCTCCAGGGGGATAATAATATTTTTATTCCGAAGTAGTAGTCCTAGAATATACTGCACATCAGGATTCTGCCGCGGATCTCCAATGACATCTGCCTGAATGTTCGTAATCACATGTTTCATTTAATGCACTCCTTCTGACTATCCTAATTGTTATTGTTATTTCTTAAATTTCATCGTTATTATTACATGGATTTCTCTAGAAACACAATATTGGAATTCCGTTATAAGAAAATGGAGCTGGCATCCGTTGATACACAAACGCATGTTCGCATATAATAAGACAACAATCAAGTAAGGGTGTTGTTATTTAATAAGCGGATTTGATCCAATGATCGCGCTGAAATCACATGTCGCGCTTTTACAACTGCTGGAAGAAGCAAAGGATTTTGCAGGATTCAAAGGGGCTTAATTTAGCAATCGGAAAATTAGTAGGTAAAGTTGTCGTGGCTGATCTTGAAAAGTCTCGACAGTGGATGCGAACCAACAAAATGTGGGTCGATGATAATCCCGTTCGCGAACGCCGTTACCGGTATTCGTTATTTGGTCGTAGTGATGAATATGAATTATCGGAAAATGATCTTACTCTTTACCTAAGCATCGTGCTGCGATCGATCGAGCAAAAAATTAATGCGATCCCTCGACGATGAGAAAGATCTCTATTTGTTAAATAGGGGATTCGCAACCGAAGGCGATCAGCAGCTTCAAGCCTTGTAAGAGAACTGGTCTACGACAACAATCCCGCCGGCCACCTAACAGAGAACGAACATAAGAAGAAGCCTTTTATCCGGTTAGGATAAAAGGCTTTTGTAAAAGTAAAGCGGGTGATGGGAATCGAACCCACGCCATCAGCTTGGGAAGCTGAAGTTCTACCATTGAACTACACCCGCATTAAAAAGGATGGTCGGGATGACACGATTTGAACATGCGACCCCCTGGTCCCAAACCAGGTGCTCTACCAAGCTGAGCTACATCCCGCTATTGAAAACAAACCAATCAAGGAGCCACCCAGATTCGAACTAGGGGTGAAGCTTTTGCAGAGCTTTGCCTTACCACTTGGCTATGGCGCCATGCTGGAGCGGAAGACGGGAATCGAACCCGCGACCCTCGCCTTGGCAAGGCGATGCTCTACCGCTGAGCCACTTCCGCAGATGGTGCGGTCAAGAGGACTCGAACCTCCACGTCATTGCTGACACTAGAACCTGAATCTAGCGCGTCTGCCAATTCCGCCATGACCGCATAAATGATGGTGCGGTTGATGGGACTCGAACCCATACGCCCGGTGGGCACTACCCCCTCAAGATAGCGTGTCTGCCAATTCCACCACAACCGCGAAGTAAGAAAAGTGAGCCATGTAGGACTCGAACCTACGACACCCTGATTAAAAGTCAGGTGCTCTACCAACTGAGCTAATGGCTCAAATACAATGGCTGGGGATCTAGGATTCGAACCTAGGGATGACGGAGTCAAAGTCCGTTGCCTTACCGCTTGGCTAATCCCCATTAAAACTGGTGGAGGATGATGGATTCGAACCACCGAACTCGGAGAGAGCAGATTTACAGTCTGCCGTGTTTAGCCACTTCACTAATCCTCCATGATGGTGCCGGCGATAGGAGTCGAACCCACGACCTACTGATTACAAGTCAGTTGCTCTACCAACTGAGCTACACCGGCATGCTATACAATTTACTGCTTGTACGAAAATGGTGGCTCGGGACGGAATCGAACCGCCGACACGAGGATTTTCAGTCCTCTGCTCTACCGACTGAGCTACCGAGCCAAACTTGGTTATAATGGCGGAGCCGACGGGATTCGAACCCGCGGTCTCCTGCGTGACAGGCAGGCATGTTGGGCCACTACACCACGGCTCCGTATTATTATCCAATAATGTTTGTAATTGGTTGCGGGGGCAGGATTTGAACCTGCGGCCTTCGGGTTATGAGCCCGACGAGCTACCGGGCTGCTCCACCCCGCGTCATTAGAAATACTGCTATGCAGTTATGGTGGAGGCTGACGGGATCGAACCGCCGACCCTCTGCTTGTAAGGCAGATGCTCTCCCAGCTGAGCTAAGCCTCCTTGGGAATAAAAATGGTGACCCGTAGGGGACTCGAACCCCTGTTACCTCCGTGAAAGGGAGGTGTCTTAACCACTTGACCAACGGGCCATATCTGGCGGAGAGCGAGGGATTCGAACCCTCGAGACGCGGTTAGCGCCTACACGATTTCCAATCGTGCTCCTTCGACCACTCGGACAGCTCTCCAGAAATGGCTCCCCGAACAGGACTCGAACCTGTGACAACTCGATTAACAGTCGAGTGCTCTACCAACTGAGCTATCAGGGAATAGTGTGAAATATTGGTGGAGCCAAGCGGGATCGAACCGCTGACCTCCTGCTTGCAAGGCAGGCGCTCTCCCAGCTGAGCTATGGCCCCTAGAATGGTTGGCCTTAGTGGACTCGAACCACCGACCTCACCCTTATCAGGGGTGCGCTCTAACCAGCTGAGCTAAAGTCCAATAAAAAACCCACTGCAAGGTGGGTCTGTCTTCAAACTATGTAAAGATCACACCATAAAAAACTGAATATGATTCATGCAAAACAATTAGCTGGTTGTCTCTGCAAAGAGACGTTAGGATAAGCCCTCGACCGATTAGTATTCGTCAGCTCCACACGTTGCCGCGCTTCCACCTCGAACCTATCAACCTCGTCGTCTTCAAGGGGTCTTACATACTGGGAAATCTCA
>NZ_JBXENS010000011.1:0-216299 GCF_059383675.1 Paenibacillus sp. J22P277 | reverse complement strand
ATCACGAGCGTCATGGGCGCGACGATCACGGCAGGTACGGTAGCGATCTCGGGGGGAACCGTGAGCGTCGGCACGATCGCCAATTTGCTGGATGGCACGCTGACCAGTGTGCTTGGCGCGACAATCACGGCGGGCACGCTGACGAACCTGCTGAACGGTACGATCACCAGCGTGCTTGGCGCGACGATCACGGCGGGCACGTTGACGAACCTGCTGAACGGTACGATCACCAGCGTGCTTGGCGCAACGATTACGGCGGGCACGCTGACGAACCTGTTGAACGGCACGATCACGAGCGTAATGGGCGCCACGATTACAGGAGGTACGCTCAGCAGCCTGACGTCGATCTCGCAGAAAAACTTCGTGGAGCAAGCCAATACCGCGCTCGTGACGGCCAATGCGTTTACGGCGCTCAATCCGGTGACGACGAGCGTGCTCGGCACGTATTCCTTCTTCGTCTACAACCGGGGACCGGGCGTGAACAAAGCGGACGCGCGCGTTGAAATCAGCGCGGACGGCACCAACTGGTACGCGGACGTGGATACGTCGACGGGTATTTCTTCCGGAAGCGTGGATGTCCTCGTACCGCAGCGGTTCCTGAAATACACCCGGTTGGCCTATAGATCGTCGGCCGCGGGAAACTCGACGACCGTCGATGTGTACTTTAACGCGCAAGGCACTTAATTTGGGAGCGTGATTCCATGCTGCTCGGCATACATGTCCTGGCCTGCAACGAGGAGGATGTCCTTGATCGCTGCCTGCAAAGCGTACGGGGGCTTGCGGATGAAGTCATCGTGACGGACACCGGTTCCGGCGACGGGACCGTGGACATTGCAAAAGCGTACGGGGCTCGGATCGTCCGGGCGGCGTGGGAGGATGATTTTGCCGCTGCACGCAATGCGGGATTGGAAGCGGCGCGTACGATATGGGTGCTCGTGCTGGACGCGGACGAATGGCTGGAGGCGGGCTATGACCGGACCAGCCTTCGGCGCATGCTGCGCGAGGCGCAGGAGGACGGTTTCTTCGTCCGGATGGAGAGCCGGTACGGCCATGAAGCGAACGAGACGCTATCGCATGAAGCGATGCGTCTTTTCCGCGCGGATTGCGGACTGCGCTACGCGGGCGTGATCCATGAACAGCTCGTCCGCCCGGGCGCGAGGACGATCGCGGTCGATGGACCGCTGTGCGCGCTGCGGCTGCGGCATGACGGTTATTTGCCGGAGACGATGGCGCGAAAGGCAAAGGCCGAGCGCAACCTTCGCCTGATCGGCAAGGCGCTGCGCCAGGAGCCGGACAATCCGTTTCACCTCTACAATAAGGGCGTTACGCTCTGCCAGTTGAACAAGCCAAAGGATGCCTGCGCGGCGTTTGCTTTGGCTTCTTTGTTGGCGCCGGCGGATGCGCCGTACCGGGCGTCGCTCGTCCGCGACCGGGCAAAGGCGATGCTGGCGATCGGCGATGCGGACGGCGCCGCTGCCATGCTGCACCGCGAAGTCGACCGCTATGCGGACTATCCGGACGTGCAGCTGGCCTACGGCGACAGCTTGCTGGCGCAGCGCCGCGCTTTGGAAGCGCGCGGCGCGTACGAAGCCGCGCTGACGGCAGGCGCGGCCGCCGGCGGCTCCGTGCGCGAAGCGGGCGCAGGCGGATTCCGCGCCCGCTGCGGGATCGCGGCGGCGGAGGCCGCCCTCGGCCGCGCCGAGCACGCGCTGCGCGCCTATGCGGCGGCGGCCGCGGAGGCGCCGCGCTACGGGCCGGCCCTGACCGGCTGGGCGGAGCAGCTGCAGGCCGCAGGAGAGAGCGACGAAGCCATCCGGCGCGCGCTGGCTTCGAGCTTGGGCGAAGCGGAGCCGGGGGATGCGGCGCTGCTCGCCCGGGTGTTGGGCGGCATCGGCGCCTATGCCGCCGCGCTGCCGCTGTGGCGCGAGGCGAAGCCGCTCGCGCCGGCGGACGTCCGCGCCTATGCGGGGGCGTTCGCCGGCGCGGGGGATGCGGGCGCCGCCCGGGCGCTGCTGCTGGCGTCGCTTGAAGCGCCGCGGGCAGCGGCGGCAGCAAACCGGGGGCAAACGGAAGCAGGTTTCGAACTTGCCCGCGAAGGGGCAGCGGCGGACATCGCGCTGCATCCGGCCGCCGAAGCTCTGGAAGGGAAGACTTCGCTAACGCAAATGCTGGCGCCGCCTGCGGCTGCACCCCGGGAACAGCCGCTGTTCGCAGAACGATGCACGGACGCCGTGCTTTGCGGCTGGGAGGCCGGCATGCCGCTCGGCGGAACGCTGCGCGGCATGCTGGCGGACGCGCATGGCGAGTTGGCGGAGCGGTTGTTCGCGGTGGAGCGGCATGCCGCGCCTTACGTGGCGGTTCGTTCGGCGCGGGCGCCCCGCGCGGATGCGGCGCTGCCTGATTGGCTGCCGTTCGTCGGCCTGTTGATGGAACGGGCGTTGGAGCTCGGGCTGCTGCGGCTCGCGGGCAGGCTCGCGCAAGCGGCTCCCGCGCTGAACGAGCGTTACGGGGTAGCGCTGTATCGGCACGGCTACGCGCAGGCCGCTGCCGGACGGCTGCTTGGCGTCATGGAGCAGCGGGCGCCGAGGGCGGAGGAAAGCTTTGCGTTCGGCGAGATTTTGCTGCTGAAAGGGTTGTACGGCGAAGCGCTGGCGATGTTCGAGGCCGCGATCCCGGATGAGGAAGCGGGCGCGCGCGCCAAGCTGGGGGCGGCCTTTTGCTCGCTCGCCCTTGCCCGGGAGGCGCTGCTGCCGTGGGCGGAGCACGCGACGGCCGAATTCGGCGGCGGCTGGCCGTTCGCGGACTTGGAACAACTGCAACTGGCGATCATCCGCACGGAAGCGACGGGCTGGCGGACGCCGTGGACGGCCGTGCAAAGGAGGCGCATGAATGTTGGCGAACGCGAAGCTGATCACGCTCTGCATGATCGTTAAGAACGAAATCCGCGACCTGCCACGATGCCTGGAGAGCGTTAAGGGCGTCGTGGACCAGATCGTCGTCGTGGATACCGGCTCGACCGACGGCACCGTGGAGGCCGCGCGCAGCTTCGGGGCGGCGGTCCTGCGCAGCGAGTGGAGCGGGGATTTTGCGGCCGCCCGGAACAAAGGGCTCGTCCATGCGGAAGGCGAGTGGGTCTTGTTCCTCGATGCCGACGAGGAGCTGGATGCCGGCACGCGGGACCAGCTCCGGACGATGGCGCTCCACCGGGAGATCACGGGCTTTTTCCTGAACGTGTGGAATTACTCCGGGGACGACGGCGAAGGGGCGACGATCAATCCCGTGCTGCGGATGTTCCGCAACGACCGGCGTTACCGGTTCGAGGGGCGGATTCACGAGCAGATCGCGGCGCCGATCATGCGCCATACGCCGGAGGCGCGGTTTCATCTCAGCGACGTCGTTATCCATCATTACGGCTACCGGCGCGAGGTCGTGGCCGCCAAGGACAAGGTGAACCGCAACCGGACGCTGCTCGAGCAAGCCATCCGCGAGGAGCCCGAGAATCGGTTCAACTATTATAACTTGGGGGTCGAGCATTTTCGGGCGGGCGAAGTGGAGGAGGCGCTTGCGGCCTTCCGAAAGGCGCGGGAGGGCATCGACTATGCGGCGGTCAGCTACGCGCATCTGTTGGTGAAGCATGAAACGAGCTGCCTGCAGGCGCTCCGCCGCTGGCCGGAAGCGCTGGAAAGCGCCGAGGGGGGGCTTGCGTGGTATGCGGAATATCCGGATCTGTGGCATGCCAAAGGCGTCAGCATGGCCGCGCTCGGGCGAAGAAGGCAGGCGGCCGAGGCGTTTGCCTCCGCGATCGCGATCGGGCGGGCGCCCGCGCTGTATCATACGGAGGACGGCATGGGGACCTACCAGTCGGCGTATTGGCTCGGCATGATGCACGAAGCGGAGATGGACGCGGACACGGCGGCGCATTGGTACGCGGAAGCGGTGCGATACCGGGGGAGTCTGCTCGCGCCGCTGTACCGGCTTTGCCGCATGATGAACGTCGCCGCGCGGCCGAAAGCCTTGGCCGGCTTCATCGGGTCGCGCTTCGCGCTGGAGTCGCCGGAGGCGGCGGAAAAGCTGGCCGGCATCCTGCTCGACTGCGGCTGTTACGAGGCATTGAGTCTCTGGCTGGAGCAGCGGCTGCGGCAGGCGGGAGACGGGGAACGCGCGAAGCTGCGGCCTTGGCTGGAGCTTGCGGGTGCTTGCGCCCGTCTGGCCGGGTCTGGTGAAAAGACGGAGTTGCCGGAAGCCGGTAGGGGGATCGCAGGCTTGGCGCAGGATGCGGCGTCGTCCGGGATTGCAGGGATGGGCGTTACGGCGGGCGAGGACGCTTTAGAGGCGGCGGATAGCCGCAGGCACATGAAGGACACGGCATCGTCCGGAGAGGATGGAGCGGGCCTCGCCGTGAGCGAAGCCGGTTTCGTCGGTCGACTGGAGACGGCAAATGGGGAAAGCGCGGATCATCCGGGCGCGATGCGGCTTGCGGCATTACGGCAGACCGAGCAATGGCTGGACGGGTACGGGGACGAAGCGCTGCCGCCTGCGTCGCGGGAGTGGCTGCCGCTGATGCTGTCCGGACGTAGTTCGGACGCGGCGGCTGCCGCGCAGCGGGTCAGAGCGGTCGTCGGGACCCTGCTCGACGGCCGCCCGTCGGAGGATGCGGCCGCGCATCGATCGGCCCGCGAGGGAACCCTCGTCGGCGTAAAGGCGCTGTACGCGCTGGCAGATCGCCATTTGGCGAGTGTTCAAAGCGCGACCGGACTTACGCTGGCTGTCCAAGGCATTCGACTGTCGCTGCCTTTCTCCGGCAGGGGGTGAGCGCGGATGGCGGCAACTGGGCGCAGTGAAAGCGAAAGCGGATCTAACGGTCTCGGCGGTTCTCCGCTGCCGGTGTCGCTCTGCATGATCGTGCGGAACGAAAGCCGGTTCCTCGCGGATTGTTTGCGGTCCGCGGCTCCATTTGTCGCGGAGATGGTCGTCGTCGACACGGGATCGACGGACGGTACGGCCGCGATCGGCGGAGCTTGCGGGGCGAAGGTGATCCATGCGGCCTGGGCGGACGATTTTGCCGCGGCCCGGAACCTATCGCTTGCCGCGGCCGTTCAGCCTTGGATCCTGGTGCTCGACGCCGACGAACGGCTGATTGTCGCGAGCATGGAGGCGTGGTCCGATCTGCTCGGAGACGGTGCGAAATGGGGCTATTTCGTCAAAGTGAACAGCCGGGTCGGAAGCGGCGGGGAAACGGTGTCGGACGCGGTATGCCGCCTGTTCCGCAACGACGCGCGGGTGCGGTTTCGCGGACTGGTGCACGAGGAGGCGGCATCGGCCATCTACGAATCTTTCGGGGACGGGGCGGTCGGCTACGCGAAAGGGATGGAAATCGCGCATGAAGGCTATCGGGACGAAATCATCGCCGAACGGGATAAGTTCGCGCGGAACCGGCGTTTGCTGGAGCGGGCGCTGGCGGTCGCCCCGGAGGATCCGTCGCTGCGGTACGCCGCGGGAGCGGAGCTGTTCGCGTCCGGCGAATACGCGGCGGCGTTGACCTGGTTGGAGCCGCTTGCCGCGATGGAACGCGATCCCGGCTACGGTTCGGATGCCGTGCTCAAGATCGTCCATGCCTGCCGGGCGGTAGGGCGGCTGACGGATGCGATTCGTTACGCGGCCGGAGGCATCAAGCGATACGGGGATTTCGCGGATCTGCACGAGGCGCGCGGCGAAGCGCTGCTGGCGCTTGACGAGCCTTTGTCCGCGCTGCGGAGCGCATCCGACGCGCTGACGGCCGGTCCGGCACCGGCCTGTTATTCCACCGCCGATGGAGCGGGAACGTACCGGTCTTTCGGATTGGCCGGTTCCGCATTAGAGCGGATGTACCGATTCGACGAAGCGGCGGCGGCGTACGGTTCGGCGATCGGGCACCGGCCGGATTACGCGCCGGCTTGGCAGCGGCTGCTGCTGCTGGGGCGTCTGGATGCGTCGCTTCGTCCATTGTGGCGGGAAGCGGCGGAGACGCTTGGTCGTTTCTGGCGCGGCGCGGGATTCGCGACCGCTGCGAGGCCGTCGTTTCTGGCGCGCGAGCTGGCGGATTGGCTGAGCGATTTGCGGCTGCCGGCGGAAGCCGAGGCGGTCTGGGCGCTGACGGGCGGCGCTGCGGGCGGAAGCTCGCCGGGGTCGCTGGCGTCGGGGTTATGGCTTGTCCAGCGTGGCGAAACGGAGACGGGTCGGCGGCTCTGGGAAGCCGCTTGCGAAGCCGGCGATGCCGATAAGGAGCGGCTGGCGGTGTATGCTTTTGCCTTGGCGCTGCGGGACGGGGAAACGGATCGCGCGCGCTTCTTGGCTGCGCGGCTGGCGGGCGCCCCGGCGGCGGCCGCCCGGGCGGCGCTTGCGGCAGGCGACGACGCTGAGCCGGCCGTGCCGATGGACGCGGCCGGCAGCGCCCTTGCGGCGGCGCTGCTTCGCCTCGGGGCCGTTCCCGCATGGCTGCGCCTCCATGCGGGAACGGCCCGGGCTTCGGCGCGGCCGATCCTCCGCGCCGTGCCGCCGCTGCGGCTCGCGGCGCTGCTGCTGGGCGCGCCGGCTTCGCAGCGGCCGGCGCTGCGCGCCGCGCTGGCCGCGGGCGGGGCCGGCCTGCCCCCGGCCGCGGCTGCGCCGCATCGCCTCGCGGCCGGCTGGGCCTCGGCCGCCGGCGGCGAATGGGCGGCTGCGGCGGCCGACTTCGCCGCAGCCGCGGCGGAGGGCGCGCGCCCATGGCAGCGGCGCGCCGCCTCCGCCGGGCTTGCCGCCGCGGGCGCGGCTGCGGCGCGCGGCGCGGAAGGTCTTCGCGCGGGCGGGCAGCTGCCCGCGCTTTACAGCGAAGCGGCGCTGCCGCTCATCCTCGGCACGGCGGTGCTGCCGTCCGGATAAGCGCGGCAGCGCCGCACGGATGTTTGCTAGGTCGAGCGGGAGCGAGGGCGCCATGCCCCGCATTTCGCATTGCCTCCAAACTTCACGTCCCGCTCACGCCTGATCACATCCCGTTCATGCCCGATCACGGTCCGATCCGCGCGAACTGGTCCTCCAGCAACGCCGTCCACCGCCGCTGCCAACGCTTCAGGTCGAACGCGATGGCGGTCTTTCGGGCATACCCGCCATACCGCGCGCGAAGCGGAGCATCCTCGAGCAGTTCCTTGACGGCGCCATGCAGCGCTTGCACGGTCGGCGCGACGAGCCTGCCGTTGAACCCGTCCGTCAGGAGATCGTTCAAGCCGCCGACGTTCGTGGCCACGACGGCGCTGCCGCAGCTCATCGCCTCCAGGCAGGACAGCGAGGTGCCTTCCGAGTAAACCGTCGGAATCACGACGACGTCGGCGGCCCGGTAGGCTTCGCGGACCGCTTGGAACGCATAGGTGTTATGCAGGATGCGCGATGACCGGGGATGGGATTGCCGCCAGGCATGAAAGGCGACCGCTACCGGCGTCTGCTCCACGAGCTCGCCCGCGAACTCGACCGTGAGCGTCGGAAATTCCTCCAGCAGCAGATCCGTCACCAGCATCATCGGCACGATGCCGCGCTCATAGCTGAGGCGTCTGGGAAACAGCAGGCGCAGCGGGCTGCCGTCCGGCGGCTCCGCGTCGTCATTCGCTTTCGTAAACCACTCCGTATCCACCGCGTTCGGCAGCAGCACGAGCTTCTCGGAATCGTCGAACTGGCACACCGCGCGGCAGTACGTCTGGAAATGCGAATCCACCGACACCAATCGGTCAAGCCCGTCGACGGCGAGCTGGATCATGTAGGCGACGCCGCTTTTGACCTTATCGCCGAAGTCGGGCCAATCCCAGTTGATGCCGTGGCAGATGCCGATGCTGCCGGGTTTGTAGGCGATCGGATGCCAGATGCAGCTGGCGTAGACGATCAGCCCCTCGGCATCCTCCGCCATGCGGTCGAAAGCGCCCGCGATGTCGCTCAGCTCGTATGGAAAGCCGCGCACGCGGGTGCCCTCGTAGACCGTATCGAAGGCTCTGTAATAGGAGAGCTGATGCACGACCGATTGCCAGCCCATCGCCTGAACGACCGCGCAGAGCTCGTGCATGTACCGCTCCAGGCCGCCGCCGAAGGGCCGCGTGAATTGTTCGCCCTCCGAATAGCCGTTCAAATAGCTGTGCGTCAATATCGTCACGGTTCTCATGTCGTCCCCGCCTCCTCGTCCTCCTGCCAGCGGACGAGCGCGGGGCTCGGATCCAGGATGGACGCATACTGCGCCAAGCTGCCCCATTTGCCGTCCGGATCCAGCTTCATGTAGCGGTCGTATTTGGCCCGCCGCGCGGCTTCGTCGCCTGCCCAGCCGTAATGCTTCACCCGCAGCTCGGACTGAAATCCCTGCAGGGCGGCGCAGGTCAAGGGCAGCCGCGGCACGTGATGATTCCAATCCGGGTAAATGTAGGAATAGAGCGGCAGGTAGCGGACGAGCATCATCGTATGCCGCCTGTGCAGCTGCCATAATTCGTCATCGCGATAATACGCGAGCGAGCCCCAGAAATCGTACATGCGAAAAGAAACCCAATCGTACCGGTCCTGGTCGATGAGCGTCCGAATCCGCGTCTTCGCCTTGCGTTCGAAAAACTCGTCCGCGTCGACGGACAGCAGCCAATCCGGCTCCGTCCGCAGCGCTTCCTGCCAAAGCAGCTGCCGCAGCCGTCCCTCCTGGCCGAACAGCGGCTCCGGCACCTGCACGAGCCGGATCACCTTCGGAAAAGACCGGCAGATGTCCGGCGTCTCGTCCTCGCTGGCATCGTCCACGATGACGATCTCGTCGACGAAGCCGGACAAGTCCGCCAGCGCCGCCTCGAGATACCGGCCGGCTTCGTTGCGGACCTGCATCATGGCGGTCAGCTTGTTGCCGCTTGCCTTGCGCAGCACGCTCAAGAGAAATCCCCCTCTGCCATTCGCTTCGCCTTCGCGTCGAGGGCCGCGATCTCGGCGATGACATGCAGCGGCTCGAGGCCGGTCATGGCTGCTTGAAGCAGCGCCCGGACGGCGTCATGCCGCCGTCCCTCGATGGCCCAAGCGCGCCCCTCCAGCAAGTTTCGCCGCAGCCGTTCCTTCACGGTGCGCGGCGGCCCCAGCAGCGCGAGCGCCGCTCCCGGCCGGCCGCTGCGTTCATGCGACTCGATCAGCAGGGCGGTCGCGCGCTCTTTTACCGCCGGGGAGCCGGCTTGCTCGCCTGCAAGCTCCAGAAGCAGCTTCAGCTTCCCGGCGGCATGGCGGTAATCGTCGTTCATGCGATGGACAAGCGCCGCGGCAAGGCGCTCCTCGCCCGCCTCCAGCAGCGCGCGCATTTCTTCGAACGCGGCCCGTTCTTCCTCGGTCGCGATGCTGATTCCATAGGTCGCGACGGCATGATCCAGCTTTCCTTGCAGCAGCCGAATGGCCGACAAGAAGCGAAAATACGTCTGCACGGCACCTTCCTCGGCCCCTAAAACCGCGATATGGAACGCGTCCAGCGCCCATCGCTCCGCTTCGTCTCCTTTACCGAGCAGGTAGGCGTACACTGCCTGAAAAAAATACTGCATCGCGCTAGGGCGCACCGTCTGCAGCCGTTCCGCGCGAAAATCCATGCGCCGCTGGAGCTGCAGCTTCGCGAGCGCATCCACGGATTTACCCGCGGCCGCGTCGCTGACGGCGGCATCGGCCAGCAGATCGGCCGCCGTGTCGAGTCCGTCCTGCAAGAAGACGTTGCCGCGCCGGAACCATTGCTCGAAGTAAAACGGCTCCGTGCCGGCGACCACGAGCGTGGCTGCCGCGCATAAAGCGTCGCGGCAGCGCAAATACGCCTCGTCCCCGTCCTCGGGCGCGGCGGGGAGAAGCGCGATCAGCGCAGCCGGCGCGTGACCGGCAGCCTCGTATAACCATTGGGGCTGCGTCACGACGGCCGTCGTGCGTTCCCATGGCAGACTGCCGAGCTCCTCCCGCGTCAACGCTTCGAATGGCCGCGGCGCCCCGGCCGTCTCTTCCTTGCCCGCGACGAAATAAACGGTGCGGCCTCGTCCGAGCCGCTCCGTCAAGGCGCCAAAAGGAAAGTCTCCCCACGCGCAGTGAGGGAATACCACGATCGTGTCCGTCATGCCCCGCATCCCGCCGTTCCGCATCCGCCGTGTCGGCCGGTGCCGTTATCCCCTCTATTTTATGGGAGCAGGGCGTCCAACATGCCTGAAACCGCCCCGGTCGGCTCTACGCCCGCCGCAAAGTCAGCACGGTCAATTCCGGCCGGCAAAAGAAACGAACGGGATAGCTGGACATTCCGATGCCGCGGTTGGTATACAGACGGAGTTTGCCATCGCCTAATTCATAGAGGCCTTGGGGGTACTTTCGCGCCATTTCCGGCAAAATGACGGGACCGATCAGGGGGAGGCGGACTTGCCCGCCGTGGCTGTGGCCGGACAATTGCAGATCGACCGGATAGCGGAGCGTCTGATCGGCGAAATCCGGCTCGTGGGCGAGCAGCACCGTGAACGCGTCCAAATCGGCTTGCTCGAATGCGGTCTTGTAATTGGGCGTTCCGAAGAATATATCGTCGATGCCGGCGATTTGCATGGTGTGCCCCTTGCGCGCGACGGCTGCCATCCGGTTGGTGACGGGGGTGAATCCGCCTTGACGGAGCACGGCCTCGACCTCGTCCGCGCCGGCTACGTAATCGTGGTTGCCGAGCACGGCCCATTTGCCAAGCGGAGCCTCGAGTTCCTTCAATAATCGGATGCAGGCGGAAGCCGTCGGCCGAACGTCCTCGTGGTAGAGGTCGCCGGTAAAGCATATCATGTCCGGTTGCTGTCGGCGGATCAGCGCGGAGAGCGCCGCCATGCGTTCGATCCCGTAGTGGAAATCCAAATGGATATCGCTGAAATGGACGATGCGCATGCCATCAAAAGCGGCCGGGAGCCGCCGGAAGGATAGGGTCCTGCGCGTGATCTGGGTTCGGTACGGCTCGATGAAGCGCGAATCGGCGACACCGGCCAAGGTTGCGCCGAGGAGGGCGGCAAGCCACCAGTTGCCTCGTCTGAGAAAGGCTCTTCTCGTCATTTTTTTCATCGTTCATGCCTCTTAACTGGACGTCGTTTTGCTCCAGTATACCATACTGTTTGCTTGACATGTTCTATATAAAGAACTAAAATCAAGTGGAAATGTTCGTTAGAACAAACAAATGCAAAGCGGGGAATGTACGCAATGAAGGAAACGGCAACTGGAAATCCGCAGCTGACCCGTGATCATCCCGTCAGAGAAATTAACTTGAAGGAAGTTTTTGCGGTCGTGCGCAGGCGCTTCTGGCTGATCCCATTGACAACCTTGTGCTTTCTTATCCTAGGATTTCTGTACAGCTTCAGCTCCAGTCCGGAAGCGCCGCTGTATTCGGCTTCGACGCGCATGCTCATCAAGGCGGACAACTCGGATATCCTGAGCTCCCTCCGCGTGTTCGCCAAGGAGCCGATCGTCCTGAACGAGGTCATCGACGAATTGAAGCTGAACCGCTCCGCGCAAGGACTCCGCGGACAGCTGAGCATGAGCAACGTGGACGGGTCCTTGATATTCGTGATGACGGCAATCGATTACAGCCCGGGGAGCGCGGCCGAGCTCGTGAACAAAGTAACGGACGTGTTCGCGAAGCAGGCCGGCAAAACGTTCGATTTCGGCGGTATCGACATTTTGACGAAGGCCGAAGAAGACCCGGGCGCGGCGCCGATCAATCCGCCGAGCCGCCGGGCGATCGCCGTGGGTTTTTTTGCGGGCATCGCCATCGGAATCGGACTTACGTTCTTGCTGGATACGCTGGACGATTCCTTGAAAACCGCGCGCGACGTGGAACGCTCGCTCGGCGTGCCGATGCTGGGCAAGGTATCCAAGGTTCGCAAGCGGGATTTGGCCGATAAACATAAACGGAAACGCAAAACGTACGTGCGGGGTGAGACGATTGGCTCGTAATCCAGGCAAAATGAACGAGTTTTCCATAAACGCGAGCTTGATCGCGGAGCATAATCCGCAGTCCGAAATCGCGGAACAGTATCGGATTATCCGCAACAACCTGACCTACGCCGGCAACGGCAAGAAGCTGCGGACGCTGGCGATTACGTCTCCGCGGGGCGGAGAGGGCAAGTCCACGACCGCCGTCAATTTGGCGATCAGCATCGCTCAAAGGGGAGACCGCGTGCTTCTGGTCGACGCCGACGTGAAGACGCCTGCGCTGCACCACGTATTCAATGCGAGCTTGACGCCGGGATTGACGGACGTGCTCGGCGGCGAGTCGGATCTCGGGAAGGCTACCGTCAAGACCGAGGTGGAGGGATTGACGATGCTGACCTGCGGCTCCGCTTTTCACGACGCATCCGAATTGCTGAATTCCCCTGCGATGTCGGCGCTCCTCGCAACGGCCGGCGAAGAATTCGACGTCATCGTCATCGACTGCCCTTCCGTGACGGGCACGGTGGATGCCGCCGCGCTGGCAAGCAAGTGCGAGGGCACGCTCCTGGTGGTGAACAAAGGGAAGACGATGCAGCAGCAGGCCGTGGAGGCTAAACTAGCACTGGAATTCAGTCGCGCGGCCATTGTCGGCGCGGTGCTCAATCACGCGAAGCTGAAGGGCTAAAACGAGGAAGCGTCATTTTTTTTGTTTATCCGTTCTTTATAAAGCACAAAGACGGCTTTAAAACGAATCGCGGAAAGGGTGAAAGGCATTGGCCTATAGACAAAGGCTGGCATTGCTGATATCGATGGACTCGCTCATTGTGCTTTCGGCCATTTATTTCAGTTACTTCCTGGTGAACGCAACGATGAAACTCAACTCGCCCACGTTGATCTGCACCTCGGTGACGCTGCTGCTTGCCCACCACCTCTTGGCGTTCATGTACGCGCTGTACAAGAAGGCCCTGGAATACGCAAGCGTCGGGGAGCTCGTCATCATTGCGAAGACGGTCAGTTTTTCGATTATCGCGGGCGGCGTCGTGCAGCTCGTCCTGATTCATGACGTGCAATTCCGGCTCCTTCTCGTGACCTGGATGCTGCATTTGCTGCTGATCGGCGGTTCGCGTTTCTGCTGGCGCATTATTCGCGGCATGCTCTTCACGAAGCAGGAAGGCAACCAGAAGCGCACGCTCATCGTCGGGGCCGGCGCGGCGGGCACGATGGTCGTTAGACAGCTGTTGTCGAATGCGGAAAGGGAACTGCTGCCCGTCGCCTTCGTGGACGATAATCCGAGCAAGCATCATCTGGACATCATGGGGATTCCGGTCGTAGGGGGCGCGGGCTCCATCGAATTCACCGTCCGCAGCTTCATGATCGAGCACATCGTGATCGCCATTCCGTCGCTCAGCAAACAACAGCTGAAGACGATTTTCGACGAATGCGCCAAGACGCCCGCCAAAACGCAAATCATTCCCATGCTGGAAGACATCGCGACGGGCAAGCTTTCGGTCAGCCAGTTCAGGGACGTGCAGGTCGAGGATCTGCTGGGCCGCGAGCCGGTCGAGCTGGATCTGGAAAGCATCTCCGAGTACGTGACGGGGAAGGTCGTGCTCGTCACGGGCGCGGGCGGCTCCATCGGCTCGGAGGTTTGCCGGCAAATCTCCAAGTTCAAACCGAAAAAGCTGGTCCTGCTGGGACATGGCGAGAACAGCATTTATACGATCGAGATCGAACTGAAATCGACCTTCGGCGAGATGGGCATTCAATTCTATACCGAGATCGCGGATCTGCAGGACGGGCAGAAAATCATCAGCATCATGAACGAGCACCGGCCGAACGTCGTGTACCACGCCGCGGCGCACAAACACGTGCCGCTGATGCAGCGCAATCCCGAGGAAGCGGTCAAGAACAACGTCATCGGCACGCTCAATGCCGTCAATGCCGCCGATCTGGCCAAGGTGGAAACCTTCGTCATGGTCTCCACGGACAAAGCCGTCAACCCGACCAGCGTCATGGGGGCGTCCAAGCGCATCGCCGAGATGATCGTCCAGCATAAGGATCGGTCCAGCCAGACGAGATTCGTGGCCGTTCGTTTCGGCAACGTGCTCGGCAGCCGGGGCAGCGTCATCCCGCTGTTTCGCAAGCAAATCGAGCGGGGAGGGCCCGTCACGGTCACGCATCCCGATATGGTGCGGTATTTCATGACCATCCCGGAAGCCTCGCGACTGGTTATCCAAGCGGGGGCGCTCGCCCGCGGCGGCGAGGTATTCGTCCTGGACATGGGCGAGCCGGTCAAGATCGTCGACTTGGCCAAGAACGTCATCCGCATGTCCGGCTATACCGTGGAAGAGATCGGCATCGAGTTCACGGGCATGCGTCCCGGCGAGAAGCTGTACGAAGAACTGCTGAAGGACGGAGAAGTCAACGAGAAGCAGGTCTATCCGAAGATCTACATCGGCAAATCGATCGAGGTCGACTTTTCGGCCATCGAGCGGCTGCTTGACATCTACCAGGATTTGAATATTTTCGAGCTCCGGCAGCTGCTGCTGGATATATCCAATAACAACCATTCGGCCGTGCCGCCTCTGGCAACGGTTACCGGATAGGAACGGACGGGGGCATAGCATGATATCGAAAGTGAAAAAGGCGATCATCCCGGCGGCGGGACTCGGAACCCGGTTTTTGCCGGCCACGAAAGCGATGCCCAAAGAGATGCTGCCGGTCGTGGACAAGCCGACCATCCAGTATATCGTCGAAGAAGCGATCGAATCCGGCATCGAGGATATCATCATCGTGACGGGCAAGGGAAAGCGGGCGATCGAGGATCATTTCGACAGCTCGATGGAGCTGGAGACGCTGCTGCAGGAGAAACGCAAATTCGAGCTGCTGAGCGAGGTGCAGAAGTCGTCCAACATGGTCGACATTCACTATATTCGCCAGAAGGAACCGAAAGGTCTCGGCCATGCGATCTGGTGCGCGCGCAAGTTTATCGGCAACGAGCCCTTCGCCGTGCTGCTCGGCGACGACATCATCGCGGCGGAGAAGCCCTGCCTGCGGCAAATGATCGAGAAATACGACCGGTACAATTCTTCCATCATCGGCGTCAAGGGCGTGCCGGACGAGCAAGTATCCCGTTACGGGATTATCGACGGCTTTCGGATGGAGGATGCGCTGTATCGCGTCAATCACCTGGTGGAGAAGCCGAAGCGCGAAGAGTCGCCTTCCAATATGGCGATCATGGGCAGATATATTTTAAGTCCGACGATTTTCGATATTTTGGGCGAACAAGTGCCCGGGGCCGGCGGCGAGATTCAACTGACCGATGCCATCGCCAGACTGAACCTCATGGAGGCCGTTTACGCCTACGAGTTCGAAGGCACGCGCTACGACGTAGGCGAGAAGATGGGCTTTATCCAGACGACGATCGAATTCGCCCTGCAGCGCAAAGAGCTTCGCGACGAGTTGTTGGCGTATTTTTCCCTCGTGCTCGAGCGGGAATCGGTTCATGCCGAATAAGATCCTGTTTTGCGCCACCGTCGATTATCATTTCCGCGCGTTTCACCTGCCCGTCATGGAATGGTTCAAGCAGCGGGGATGGGAAGTTCATGTAGCCGCGAAGGGAGAATTGGACCTTCCTTTCGTCGATCGAAAATTCAATCTGCCGCTTGAACGTTCGCCTATCCGCGGCAATAACTGGAAGGCTTTCCGGCAGCTGCGAAGCTTGGTTAAACAAGAGGGGTACGACATCGTGCACAGCCACACTCCGATGGGCGGCGTTCTCGCGAGGCTGGCGGCCAGCGGATCGAGGAAATCCGGCACGAAGTCGATCTATACGGCGCACGGGTTTCATTTTTGCAAAGGCGCGCCGTTGCCGAACTGGCTGTTATACTATCCCATCGAGAAGATGCTCGCGCGGATGACGGATTGCCTCATTGCCATTAACGACGAGGATTACGCGCTTGCGACGAGCCGCAAATTCAAGGCCGGCCGGATCGCCCGCGTCCATGGCGTCGGCGTCGACATGTCCCGGTTCCGGCCGGTCGCGCCGGAGCGGAAGCTTCGCTTGCGGGAAGCGTTCGGATACGCGAAGGACGAGGTGCTGTTCTTTTATGCCGCGGAATTCAACCGCAATAAGAACCACAAGGTGCTGATCCAAGCGGCCGCCTTGATCAAGGAGCGGCATCCGGAAGCCAGGCTGCTCTTCGCCGGGGAAGGGGCGCTGATCGGGGAAGCGAGGCAGGTCGCCGCGGAACTGGGCATCCGGGACCGCGTGCATTTCCTGGGGTACCGCAAGGACATCGACAGCCTGCTGCCCATGTGCGACGCGGCCGTGTCCGGCAGCTTCCGCGAGGGGCTGCCCGTGAACATCATGGAGGCCATGGCCTGCGGGCTCCCTGTCATCGGGGCGCGCAACCGGGGCCATCTGGAGCTGGTCGCCGACGGACGGAACGGCTTCGTCCCGGAGCCGGACGACGCAAACGGATTCGCGGACGCCATGGGAGCCCTATGCCGGTCCTCCGACGTGCGGGCGAGCATGGGGCAAGAAAGCCTGGCGCGGGTCAAGGCGTACGAATTGAACCGCGTCGTCGGGGAATTGGGGGCGGTATACGCCGCCTATATGATGGGAGAAGGAAATGAAGCCGACAATCAGCATCATCGTGCCCGTTTATAACATGGAGCGCTACGTCGCGCGATGTTTGGACAGTCTATTGGCCCAAACGTTCGCCGATCTGGAGATCATCGCGGTGGACGACGGATCGACCGATTCCACGTGGCGGATCCTTCAGGCGTACGCGCTCGCGGACAAGCGGATCGTTCCGGTTCATCAGGAAAACCGCGGCGTGTCGGCGGCGCGGAATACCGGCCTTCTGGCGGCCGCCGGCGAATACATCGGCTTCGCGGATCCCGATGACTGGGCGGATCCCGAGATGTACGAGATCTTGCACGAGGCCGCGCTGCGGCACCGGTCGGATATCGTCATGTGCACGTACGTCCGCGAATTCGGCACGCATGCGAGCGAGAAGGTATTCGCCTTGCCGGATCGGACGGAATATCGCGGCGGCGAGGTTCGCTCCGTCATGCTGCGGCGGCTTATCGGTCCCGTCGGGCAGGAAGTGGCCCAGCCCGATTATTTGGATGCCTGGGGGACCGTATGGTCCAAGCTGTACCGCGCTTCGCTGATCAAGGAGAACCGGCTGGCGTTCGTCGACCTGAGCGTGATCGGCAGCAACGAGGATTCCTTGTTCAATATTCACGCGTTCTACCATGCGGATTCGTTCCTGTTCGTCAATCGGCCGTTGTACCATTACTGGCGGGCCAATGCCGATTCGATCACGTCATCGTACAATCCCGAGCTGGAACGCAGGTTCGAACAATTGTACGCCCACATGGAAAAGTTTCTTCGCGAGAAGAAGCTTCCCGTGACGTTCCATCGGGCGCTGAACAACCGGATCTGCCTGAACGTCCTCGGCTTAGGGCTTAATATCGTCGGCAACCGCCAGGCTTCGGCATTCGGCCATATGCTTGCTTTGCAAAGGCTCGTCTCCGGCAAAAGGATCGCGCAATCGTTCCGGCAGTTCGAGTTTCGCCATTGTCCGCCCGCATGGAGAGCGTTCTTCTTATGCGCCAAATATCGGTTCGCCGCGGGACTGTATCCGATGCTTCGCACGATCAATTGGATTAGATTCAGGAATACGAGGAGTGTGCGTCTTGGAACCAGTTCGAGTACTGCAGGTCGTCACCGCCATGAACCGCGGAGGCCTGGAAACGATGATCATGAACTACTACCGGCGGATGGATCGGACCAAACTGCAGTTTGACTTCATGGTTCACCGGACGGAACGGGGGCATTACGACGATGAAATCGAACGTCTGGGCGGCACGATCCACCGCATGCCCAACATCCGTCCCGGCCATTACGGACGCTACTTCCGCTTGTTGGATCAATTTTTCGCGGAGCATCCCGAATATGCCGTCGTGCATGCCCATATCAACGAGAACAGCAGCTTCGTCCTGAGAGCCGCCAAACGGGCGGGCGTCGGCTGCCGCATCGCGCACAGCCATCTCAGCGACCTGGGGCTGGATAAGAAGCTGCCTTTCCGCCTGTATGCCCGCATGTTCATGCAGGATAACCCGAACCATTATTTTGCCTGCTCCCGCAAAGCCGGGCAATGGCTGTTCGGGAAGGGCGTCGAGCGCGAAGGCAAGCTGGTCGTGCTCAATAATGCCGTCAACGTGCAGGATTTCGCCTATGACGAAGAGGCGCGGCATGCGGTCAGACGCGAGATCAGGGCGGGAGACAAGCTCGTGATCGGGCATATCGGCCGGTTCAACGAACAGAAGAACCATGAGCAGCTCCTTGAGTTGTTCGATGCCGTTCACCGGCGGAAGCCGAATACATTGCTCGTCATGGCCGGTGAAGGGCATCTGCGTCCCGCGATCGAGCGGAAGGCGGAGCGGCTTGGCTTGACCCCGCATGTGCGGTTCCTGGGCGTGCGTACCGATATTCCGCGGTTGCTGCAAGGCATGGACCTGTTCTTGTTCCCCTCCTTGTTCGAAGGACTGCCGGTGGTGCTCGTCGAAGCGCAGGCCGCCGGACTCCGGTGCGTGGTCTCCGACGCGATCACGAAGGAAACCGACGTGACGGGCAACGTATCGTTCTTGAGCCTGAAGGCGCCGCCGGACGAGTGGGCGAACCGGATTCTTCAGCCCGGGTACGAGCATCGGGATACCTCGCGGCAGCTGCGCGAGAACGGATACGATACGGCGACCATGGCCGATTGGCTGGCGGAGTTTTATTGGCGCCAGATGCCGGGTCGGCAGAAAGCCGGGGGATAACGGATGCGGCCTTTGCTAACGGTATTCACGCCGACCTACAATCGCGCCTATACCCTTCATCTGTGTTACGAGAGCCTAAAACGGCAAACATGCGGAGATTTCGTCTGGCTGATCATCGATGACGGTTCCTCGGACGATACGGAGCGGCTGGTCGCCGGATGGATCGAAGAGGCGCCTTTCGAGATCCGCTATCATTACCAAGCGAACCAAGGCATGCACGGCGCCCATAACGCCGCGTATGAACGGATCGACACGGAGCTGAACGTATGCATCGACTCCGACGACTACTTGGCGGACGACGCGGTGGCGAACATCGTCGGGTTTTGGAAACGGCACGGGGACGACCGGTTTGCCGGCATCGTCGGACTGGATGCGGCGCCGGACGGGACGCTGATCGGCACGCGCATGCCGGAGGGGCTGCCGGCCTCCCCGTTGACCGATCTGTATGCCAAGCACGGCGTATCCGGGGACAAGAAACTGGTCTACCGTTCGGCGCTGACGCGAAGCACGCCGCCGTATCCGATCTATGCCGGCGAGCGCTACGTGCCGCTGTCGTACAAATACATGCTGATCGACCAGGAATGCCCGCTGCTGATCCTGAACGAAGTGTTGTGCATCGTGGAATATCGGCAGGACGGTTCCAGCCTCAACATGATCAAGCAATATAAAACCAATCCGCGGGGCTTCGCCTTCTTCCGCAAAACGGCCATGCAGCTTGCGCCCACGTTCAAGCAACGGCTTCGCGAGGCGGTGCACTACGTATCCAGCAGCCTGATCGCCGGGAATACGCGGTTTCTGCGGGAATCCCCGAGAAAATGGCTTACGCTGCTTGCCGTGCCGCCCGGATCGCTGCTCTATCTCTACATTCGGCGAACGAACCGGTCGACGGTCAAACGATAACAGGATGAATCGAAACGGGTGGAAGCGCGCGGTTACGCGGCCGCCGGCAGAAAGGAACGACGCTACGACCTATGACTATGCTATGGCTTACCTTGGCGGCCGTCTTCATGCTCGGCTTGACGGCCCGTTACTTTTCCGCGGCGTCGCGAAGCATTCCGTCTTCCGTCGCGCCGAACAAACTGATGGCCGTTCTGGCGGCGGGCTGCCTCGTCGCGGTAGCGGGCTTGCGAAACAATATCGGCGATACGTATTTCTACATGCATAGCTACGAAACGACCGATTTCCTGCTTGCGATCTACAAAGACCAGAAGGATATCGGCTTCAACGTGTTCCAGTACCTGCTCAAGCTGATCTCGAACGATCCGCAGCTGCTGATTTTCGTGACGGCGCTGCTGACGAACGCGTTGATCGTGATCGGCTTGTACAAGTATTCGCGCCTATTCGAGCTTAGCTTGTTCGTCTATATCGCATCGGGCGCGTTCGTCGTGTCCATGAACGGGATCCGGCAGTATTTGGCCGCCGCGATCGTGTTCGCCGCGACGACGTACATCTTCAAAGGCAGCTGGAAGAAATACATGGCGCTCGTGCTGTTCGCTTCGTTCTTCCACCAGAGCGCGCTCGTGATGATCCCGATGTATTTTATCGTCCGCCGCAAGGCGTGGACCGCCGTCACCTATGGGTTGCTGCTGCTCGCGATTCTGATCGTGCTCGGTTTCAACCAGTTCTCGAGCGTGTTGTTCTCCGCGCTCAAGGATACCCAGTACGGGGAATACCAGAATTTCTCCGAGGGCGGGGCCAACATCATCCGGGTCATCGTCAGCGCCGCGCCGCTCGTGCTCGCCTACTTGGGACGGGATAAGCTGCGGTCCGAGTTTCCCGCGATCGACGTCCTCGTCAATTTGTCCATCATCGGGGTCGTCATCATGATCATCTCGACGCAAAACTGGATTTTCGCGCGTATCGCGATTTATTTCTCGCTTTATCAGATCGTCTTGATCGCATGGATCATCAAAGTATTCCGTCAGAAGGACCAAAAGCTGGTTTACGGTCTGGTGCTGGTCTTCTATCTGCTGTTCTTCTTCTACGAGAACGTCCTGACTTTAGGCCTCCAATACGGAAGCGACTATTTGAATTGGTTTAGTTAAAGGAGAATTATCATGGCCGCTGGCGCAAAAATTCCCCGCATCGTCCACTACTGCTGGTTCGGGCGGGGGGAGAAGCCCAAGAAAATCCGAACCTGCATGAAGAGCTGGCCGAAACACCTGGACGGCTACGAGATCATGGAATGGAACGAAGACAATTTCGATATCGCGGCCAACCGGTACGTCAAGGAAGCGTACGACGCCAAGAAATACGCCTTCGTGAGCGATTACGTGCGGCTGCACGCGCTCGATCGATTCGGCGGCATTTATTTGGATACGGACGTCGAGGTCGTCCAATCGCTTGACCGGTTTCTGAATCACGAGGCCTTCTCGGGCTTCGAGGACGAGACCTTCCTGCAGTCCGGCACGATGGGGGCGGTGCCGGGGCATCCGTGGATCAAGGAACTCTTGGCCCATTACGCCGATCGGCGTTTCCTGCTTTCGGACGGCAGCCTCGATACGACGACCAATACCGCCGTGATCAGTCAGATCTGCAAGCGGCACGGACTGCGCCTGAACGGCGAATACCAGGAGCTCGGCAACGGCGTGACCTTCTACCCGCGCGTCTTCTTCAGTCCTTACGATTACATCAACGGCGGCATCTACCGCACGGCCGACAGCTATACGATCCATCACTTCGCGCAGTCTTGGCTGCCGGCGAAGGTCCGGTTTCGCGGGCATGTCAAACGGACGGCAAGCCGCTTGATCGGGCCGGCGAATATCGCCAGGCTGCGAAAAATTTTCTCCTAGGGGGGCAAGGGATGAAACGATTATTCGATCTGGCGGTCGCGATTCCCCTGCTGATCGCGGTGTCGCCTATTATGCTGGTCACGGCAATCCTGGTGCGCGCCAAGCTCGGATCGCCCGTCGTATTCACGCAGCGGCGTCCCGGACTGCACGGGAAGCCTTTCCACGTGTATAAATTCAGGTCGATGACGGACGAACGGGACGCGGAGGGCCGCTTGCTGCCGGATCACGTCCGATTGACGGCTTTCGGCTCCGCGCTGCGCAAGTTCAGCCTGGACGAGCTGCCGCAGCTGTGGAACGTGGTCAGAGGCGACATCAGCTTGGTCGGACCGCGGCCGCTGCTGATGGATTACTTGCCGTTGTACAGCCCGGAACAGGCGAGGCGGCATGAAGTCCGTCCGGGCATCACGGGCTGGGCGCAGGTCAACGGGCGGAACGCGATATCGTGGGAAGAGAAATTTCGATTGGATACGTGGTACGTCGATAACAGAAGCTTCGCGCTCGATATGCGCATCTTGGCCATGACGTTCATGCGGGTCGTCAAGCCGCAGGGTATCAGCAACGGAGAACATATGACGATGCCGGTCTTCCGGGGGACGGCCGGCGGCGATCATGAAAGCAGAGGATGATTCCAGTGACAGCAGCTCAAGAACGCATTTATTTATCGGCGCCGCATATGAGCGGACGCGAACAGCAGTACGTGCAGGAGGCTTTCGCGAGCAATTGGATTGCCCCGCTCGGACCGAACGTGGACGCGTTCGAGGCCGAGGTCGCGGCGTATGCGGGCGTCAAGGGCGCGGTCGCGCTCAGCTCCGGCACCGCGGCGATCCACTTGGCGCTGCGTCTGCTCGGAGTCGGCAAGGGCGACCGCGTCTTTTGCTCGAGTTTAACGTTCGTGGCCAGCGCCAATCCGATCCTGTACGAAGGGGCCGAGCCGGTCTTCATCGATTCGGAGCCGGACAGCTGGAATATGTCCCCGTACGCGCTGCGGCGGGCGCTGGAGGAAGCGGAGAAGGCGGGAAAAATGCCGAAAGCGCTGATCGTCGTCCATTTGTACGGGCAAAGCGCCAAAATGGCCGAGATCGCCTCGCTCTGCAGCCAATGCGGCGTGCCGGTAATCGAGGACGCCGCGGAATCGCTGGGCTCCACGTACGGCGGCATTTCCAGCGGTTCGTTCGGAAAATTCGGCATTTACTCGTTCAACGGCAATAAAATCATTACGACTTCCGGCGGCGGCATGTTGATCTCCAACGACGAGGAAGCGTTGAAGCAGGCGAGATTCCTGGCAACGCAGGCGCGCGATGCGGCACCGCATTATCAGCACAGCCACCTGGGATACAATTATCGCATGAGCAATCTGCTGGCGGGCGTCGGGCGGGCGCAGCTTCAGGTGTTGAATGAACGGGTGGCGGCCAGGAGAGCGATCTTCGAGCGCTACAAGCAGGCCTTCAAGGATATCGAGGGGTTTTCCTTTATGCCGGAGCTTGCGAACACGACATCGAATCGGTGGTTGACGGCGCTGACGGTGGATGAACGGAAGGCGGGCATCCGTGCATCGGAGCTGCTCTCCTCCTTGGCGGAAGCGAATATCGAAGCGCGTCCCGTATGGAAGCCGCTGCATCGTCAGCCGTTGTTCGACGGCGCGCTGTATTATCCGCATCAGGAGGACGAAAGCGTGTCGGATGCGCTGTTCGCTTCCGGCCTCTGCCTGCCCTCGGGTTCCGGCATGACGCCCGCGGACCAGGAGCGGGTGGTCGACTGCATGCGGCAGGCGATGGCGATCGCGGCAGGGTAACGAAGCGAAGACGAACAATCGGCGGACGCTATAAATAGCGTTCGCCGATTTCGCGTTTGCGGACGGTTCTCGCGGGGGAGCCGTAGGCGATGCTGCAGTCGGCGATATCCGACAACACGACGGCGCCGGCGCCGACGACGACATGCTCGCCGATCGTCACGGAGTGGATGACGCTGGCGCCTAAGGATACGGTGCTGTAGCTGCCGATCCGGACTTGGCCGCCGGCAGCCGAGTTCGGCGCGAAATTCACGAAATCGCCGACGCGGCTGTCATGATCGACGGAAGCGTTGGTATAGAGGATGACGTGCTCGCCGATATGCGCATCGCTGTTGACGACGGCTCCCGCCATCAGCACGGTACCGGCGCCGATCTCGGCCCCTCGCGCGACGGCGGCTTGCGGATGAACGGCGGTGACGAACGAGAAGGACGGGCGGATAGCCAGAATCGATCGGACGACCTTCGCGCGCGTCCAATTGTCGCCGATGGCCGCGAAGCCTCCGAGGATGTCCGCGCCGTTCGCTGAGAGATAGGATTCGTCGCCGAGCACCTCGTAGCCGTAGAAGCCCGTTCCGGGCGCTTTATGATTATCCAGTATGCCGGCAATGCGGTACCGGCCCTCTTTTTCAATGACGTCGATGACCGTTTTGGCATGTCCGCCGGCACCGAAAATCACGATGTTTTCCATAGTTCGCGGCTCTCCTGTTCATGGGCTGGCGGTTTTGCGGAAACGGGCGATTCGGCCCGCGGCCGTTCCAGCATTCTTAATTGACAATGCTCCGTTCGGGGTGTTACGCTGTACGTAACCGTTCGTTAAATAGAACAATATTTTGAAATTTGTTCGTTGGGCTTGATGAAGGAGAAACCTATGCGCGATCGATCGACTCTCAATACGGCAGCATTCCCGCAGGAGATGCAGCTGCTTCTCGCTTTGCTGAAAACCGAAAACAAGGACGGATTTGCGGCGAACGGCCGTCATCTGCTTCGCGATACGGATTGGCGTTCGTTTATCGCGCTCGCCAGGCATCACCGCGTGGATCCTTACCTGCATGCGATCATTCAAGCCCGTCCGATCGAGGAGATGCCGGCTGGCGTCGTTCGCGCGCTTCAGCGCGATTACCGTCAGAACGCCCTCCGCATGCTGCAATTGAGCGGCGAGATCGATCATCTCGGCCGCCGGTTCGCCGAGGCGGACATCCGCATCCTTAATTTGAAGGGACCGGTCATCGCGAAGGAGCTGTACGGCGACATCTCGCTTCGTACCTGCGGCGACCTGGACTTCCTGATCCCCTTACCGGAATTATATCGGGCCGAATCGCTGCTTGTCACGCTCGGTTATGTCAAGGACGACTATATTCACAGCGTGCTGGGCGATTGGAAATGGCGCCATCATCATATCACCTTCTCGCATCCGCAGAAGGGCATCAAGGTCGAGCTTCATTGGCGGCTGAATCCGGCGCCGTCGAGCGATCCCGATTTCGAAACGCTGTGGACTCGCAGAAGAGTCAGCCTGTTGACAGGGCAGCCCGCTTATTATTTGGGCAGCGAGGATTTATTCCTGTTCTTGGCGTCGCATGGAGCGAGGCACGGCTGGTCGAGGCTGCGCTGGCTGCTCGACATCAAGATGCTGATGAAACAGCATCCCGATGCGATCGGTCTGCTCAACAGGCTGCGGGAGCACCGCCAATCGCATACGGGCGGTCAAGCGCTCGTGCTGGCAGCCGAGCTGCTGGGGGCGGAGACCGCGCGGGAGCTCGAAGCGTTGACGGCCGCGCCGAGGCCGCGGGAACTCGCCGAAGCCGCGCTTTTTTACGTCGGTCGCATGCTTAATCTTCATGATCCGCCGCTTCCCGCGGACGTCGAACGCTACCACAAGCGGCATCTGTACGCGCTGCTGACGCGCAGGCAGCGGCTGCTGTTCCGGCTGAGCTTCCTATTCCCGTACCCCGAGGATGCGGAGACGCTTCCGCTGCCGAAGCCGCTGCATTTTCTATACGTTCCGCTTCGCCCGTTTTTATGGAGCTGGAGAAAGATGGCAGGTGCATGGAAATGAAAACGATCCTGATCGCTTCTTACGATATGGAGATCGGCGGCGTCGAACGCAGCTTGGCCGGCATGCTCGACCAATTCGATTACGGCCGCCACGAGGTCGATCTGATGCTCTACCGGCACCAGGGCGAGTTCATGGGACTGCTGAACCGCCAGGCCAGGCTGCTGCCCGAGCAACCGGCATACGCCACGATGCGCGAATCCATCTCGCGGATTGTGAGGAGCGGGCAGCTCATGATCGGTGCCGGCCGGGTACTGGCGAAGCTGCATGCGGCCTTCATCGGGTACCGCAAGCGCAGCAAGGAGCCGGGCTATTACCAGATGCAATTGATATGGCGCTATGCGCTGCCGTTCCTGCCCCGGATGGAACGCGAGTACGACGCCGCGATCAGCTACCTCTGGCCGCATGATTACGTAGCCGAGAAGGTACGGGCGAAGACGAAGATCGCCTGGATCCATACGGATTATTCCACGGTGGAAACGGACCCGGCGCTCGATGCGGCGATTTGGGACAAGTACGACCGGATCGTTGCCGTGTCGGAGGCCTGCAAGGAATCGTTCCTGGTCAAGTACGGTTCGCTCCGCGGCAAGGTTACGGTGATCGAGAATCTCATTTCGCCGGACTTCATCTCCCGCATGGCGGCCGAGGAAGCCCCGAATCCGATGCTGCGGGACAGTCGTTTCAAGCTGATTACGGTGGCCCGGTTCTCGAGCGCCAAAGGAATCGACAATGCCGTTCGGGCCATGAAGCTGCTGCGGGACGGCGGACATCGGGATATCGCCTGGTACGTAGTCGGCTACGGCGGGGACGAGGCGATGATTCGCGGCTTGATCGCGGAATACGGACTGCAGGACAGTTTTATTTTGCTGGGCAAGCAGACCAACCCCTACCCTTACATGGCGGCCGGCGATCTCTACGTGCAGCCGTCGCGTTACGAGGGCAAAGCCGTCACGGTCGTCGAAGCGCAGATCCTGGGCAAGCCGGTGCTGATCACGAATTATCCGACAGCGGCGAGCCAGGTGCAGGACGGCGTGGACGGGCATATCGCCGAGCTGTCCGCGGCAGGCATCGCGGCGGGCATCGAACGCTTGTACCTCGACGATGCGTACCGGACGCGGCTGGCCGCGAAATGCGCACTGACGGATTATCGGAACGGCGGCGAGCTGGAGAAGCTGTACGCCTGCTTCGAACGGAAGAAGGAAGGAGCCGCCCATGCCAAATAAAGTCAGCATCGTCATCCCGGTCTACAATGCCGAGCGCTTCCTCGTGCCGTGCGTGGAGTCGCTGCTGGCCCAGACGCTGGACGCGTGCGAGTTCATCTTCGTCAACGACGGTTCGGTCGACCGGAGCGAGCTGATCCTCCAAGGATTCGCTGCGCGGGACGACAGAGTCGCGTTGATCAATCAGGCCAATCAAGGCGTGAGCGCGGCCAGAAACGCGGGACTGGCCGCCGCGACGGGCGACTATATCGGATTCGTCGATGCCGACGACACCGTGGCGCCCGACATGTTCGCCACGCTTTACGAAGCGGCCGTGCGCGATCGGTGCGACGTGGTGTTCTCGAATTACGAGAGCGAGATCGGCGTCCATCGCAGGGTGACGCGGTTCCCCTTTCCGGCGGGCAAGCTTCTGGGCGAAGCGTGCATTCGCGACGAACTGCTCCCTTACCTCATCCAGGCGGACGACCTGCATTCCGTTTGGAACAAGCTGTACAAGCGTTCGATGATCGTCTCGCGCGGGATCGCGTTTCCCGAGAAGGTCGCGCTCGGCGAAGACGGGCATTTCAATCTTCTGTTTTTCGGCGCGGCCGAGGCGATCAAGTACGTGGATTATACCGGTTACTACTATAAGGAAACCGCGGGCAGCGCCACGCGGAATATCGTGGATCAGGATTATTTCAAGCGGGCCGTCGAGGTGTTCGAGACGCGGTTGCCGGAGCAATTTGCCGACAGGGTGGCGGGCGAGCGGATCGTCGAATGGAAATCGGTGCGGCTGATCCATACCGTGATGTCGATCGTGCATCTTTATTTTGCGCCGTCCGCGAATGTCGGACTGGGCAAGCGGTACGCCTACCTGAGAGGCGTCGTTCGCAGCAAGCAGGTCCGGGAAGCATTGCAAGTGTACGAGCAGGCTCGTCCCGCGCCGAACCGGTATCAGAAATGGCTTGTCGTCCTGCTGCGGCGGCGGTTCACGGCAGGGTTGTTTCTAGCGACCCTGTACAGCAGATACAGAAATAAGCAAGCGGAGGGATAGGATTATGAAAATCATGATGTTCGCCCACGGAGGAAGCTTGAACCGGGGCTGCGAAGCGATCGTTCGCGCTTCGACCGATCTCATCAAGGGGCAGATCAAAGGCGCGCAGGTGCATCTGGCATCCGACAGGCCGGAGACGGATCAAGTCATTCGGACGCTCGACGGCATTCACGACGGCGCCGCGGTTCCTCTGGCGAAGTATTCCTACGACTGGCTCGTGTCCGCCGTGAAAGTAAAGCTTTTCAAGGACGAATCGTACGCGCTTCGCAGGATTCACCGCAACGTCATCAAGCATATCGACGATATGGACGTGTACCTCTCGATCGGCGGCGACAATTACTGCTACGGCGAACAGCCGGGCTGGTACGAGATCGACCGCAGCGTGAAGAGCAAGGGCAAGAAGCTCGTGCTCTGGGGCTGCTCGATCGGCGAGGAGGACATGTCTGCGCGGAAGCTCGAGGATTTGAAGCTGTTCGACCTCATCTTGGCGCGCGAGACGCTCACCTACGACATGCTGCGCGGCAAGGGACTGACGAACGTGAAGCTATGCGCGGACTCCGCGTTCACCATGGAGAAGGAAGAGCTTCCGCTGCCGGAGGGCTGGCAGGAAGGCAACACGGTCGGACTTAACTTCAGTCCGCTGGTGTGGGAACGCAATAAGGAATCCCAAGCCGCGGTCAAGGATTTGATCGCGCATATCCTGGCGGAGACCGACATGACGATCGCCTTGACCCCGCACGTGATCCAGAACGGGAACAACGACTTCGAGCTGTTGGAGAAGTTCTACGAAGCTTACAAGCATACGGGACGCGTCCTGCTGATTCCGGGCGATCTGACGGCGATTCAATACAAGGGCTATATCGCGCGGATGCGGTTTTTCATCGGGGCGCGGACGCACGCGACCATCGCCGCGTACTCCAATTTCGTGCCGACCATGGTGCTCGGCTACAGCGTGAAATCCAAAGGGATCGCGCTCGATCTGTTCGGCGAGCAGAAGCTCGTGCTCGGCATTCACGAGATCGGCGACGGACCGAAGCTGATCGGCAAGTTCAAAGAGATGCTCGCGGAAGAGCAAGCTTTGGCGGCGGCGCTGCGCCAGGCGGTCCCGAGAATCCAGAAGCTGTCCCGGCAGGCCGCCGAATACTTGCAGGAGTTGGCGTGAGGCGGGCATGAAAAAGAAGCTACTGTTCGTGATTCCGAGTCTGACTTCGGGCGGCGGGGAGCGCAGCCTCGTCAATTTGCTCGCGCAAATCGATTATGCCGCTTATGACGTCGACCTGTTCATGTTTCACCCGGAAGGCCTGTTCAAGGCCTTCGTGCCGCCGCAGGTCCGCATCGTGCCGGTGCCCGCCGCATACCGCGTGTTCACGATGACGATGGTGCGTTCCGTGGCCAAATTGCTAGCGGGCGGCAAGCTGTCGCTGGCCTTCCACCGCGCCATGTACAGCCTGCGCAATCGGTACGCCGACAACGTCTCGGTCCGGGAGCAGCGCAACTGGGTGCATCTCTCCAAAGCCTTCGAGCGATTGCCCGGCCGCTATGACGCGGCGATCGGCTTTCTGGAGAAGTCCTCGACTTACTTTTGCATCGATAAAGTCCAAGCGGACAAGAAGGTCGGCTGGGTCCATGTGGATTACGAGGAGATGGGCATGGATTCGGGTATCGACGACGCCTATTTCCGCCGGTTGGACTCGATCGTGACGGTGTCGGAGGAATGCGGCCATATCCTTCGCAAGGTATTCCCCCAGCACGGGAATAAGCTGCACGTCATCCACAACATCATCTCGCCCGCGGTTATCCGCCGTATGGCCGGGGAAAGCGAGCCGGACGTATTCGCCCGAAGGGGAGAAGAACTTGTCGTGCTGTCCATCGGCCGGCTCCACTACCAGAAAAATTTCGCGCTGGCGATCGATGCGTGCAAGGAGTTGGTGGCGCGCGGCTATCACGTCCAATGGAACATTATCGGCGAAGGCGAGGAACGCGCCGGCCTGGAGGCGGCCATCGCGGAAAGCGGGCTGCAGGCGCATTTCCGGCTGCTCGGCTTGCGTTCCAATCCGTATCCTTACCTGCAGCAGGCGGATATCTACGTGCAGCCATCGCGGTTCGAGGGGAAATCCATCGCGATCGACGAAGCGAAAATCCTGAGCAAGCCCATCGTCGTCACCAATTTCCCGACGGCCAAGGATCAGATCACGGACGGCGTGGACGGCCTGATCGTGCCGATGGAGGCGAGGGCCGTCGCGAACGGCATCGAGAAGCTGATGCTGGACCGGGAGTTGACGGCGAAGCTGTGCGGGCATCTGGCACGGCATATGACCGGCACGGAAGATGAAATCGAGAAGCTGTACAAGCTTCTGGCATAGGGTGGTACGGAAGTGAAGAAAAAATTGCTGTTCGTCATGAACGATCTGTACTGCGGCGGGGCGGAGAAATCGCTGTTGTCGCTGCTGCAAACGATGGACTACGCCCGATACGAGGTAGACGTGCTCCTGTTCAAGCAGGAAGGCGATCTGTTGGATCAACTGCCGCCGCAGGTGCGCCTGCTGGACGGAATACCGGAGTTCGACTGCTTCCGGCAGCCGATCAAGCAGGCGGTCTTCTCGAGCGTAAGAGCCGGGAGGCTGGATCTTGCGCGCGCCCGGATCGGGGCCGGCATCGTGTTCAAGACCGAAAAGAACGGCGCCAGAAGCGAGCAGAAAGCTTGGAAGCACATCGCATCGACCCTGCCTCGTCTGCAAGGGACCTACGATGCGGCGATCGGCTACCTCGAGAAGGCCCCGGTTTATTACGTGATCGACAAGGTGAACGCCAAGAAGAAGCTCGGCTTTATCCATACGGATTACGACAGGATGGACATGGACGCGGCTATCGACCGCCGGTATTTCGGACGGCTCGATTATCTGGTCTCCGTATCCGAGGCGAGCGTCGATACGCTGAAGCGGAGGTTCCCGGAGTACAGGAATAGAACGGTTCTGATGCAAAATATCGTATCCCCGCCGATTATCCGCGACATGGCCGGTCCCCGGCCGGGCGTGCTGACGGACGAAGCGGTGACGATCGTATCCGTAGGCCGGCTGGAGCGGGCGAAAGGCTTCGAACTGTCCGTTCGGGCTTGCGCCTTGCTTGTCCGGGCCGGGTATAACGTGAAATGGCACATCGTCGGCGAAGGGTCGGAAAGGTCGCGTCTGGAGCAGCTGATCGCGCAGCATAACCTGCAGCATCATGTTTTTCTGCCCGGCGTCATGGATAATCCCTATCCGTATATCCGTCACTGCGATATTTACGTGCAGAGCTCCTTATACGAAGGGCGCTGCCTAACGCTTACGGAAGCCAAAATCCTGCATAAGCCCATCGTGTCGACGGATTTCGAGGCTGCGTACGATCAGTTGGTCCAGGAACGGAACGGCTTGATCGTCGCCAAGGATCCGGCCGCGATCTGCGAAGGCGTGAAGCGGCTGATCGACAGTCCCGCCCTGCGCGAGGCGTTCGTACGCCATTTGCAAGACGAAGAGCTCGGAACGGAGCAGGAGATCGAACGGTTGTATCAATGGATCGGTTAGGAGGTAGCGAAATGGTTGCTTACATACTGGGCGGATTGCTCCTGGCGATAATCCTCGTCGTCGCGCTGATCGACGCCGTGCCGAGCCTGGCGGAGTGGCAAAGCCGGATACGCATCGGCCGGTATTCGGATACGAAGACCTGGAGCGAGCGAATCACGCGCGTCGGGATCGGCTGGTTGAACCATGCGCCCAAAACGAAAGTCACGGATAACACAAGGCTGGTCGCGCTCGACATGCTGAAGGGCAATTATACGAAAAGCGCCATCCAGCACTGGCAGGAAGCTTCGCTGCTGCTTGGATTGAACGACTATGCGGCCGCTAGCGGAGATGCTTCGGCGAGGCAGGCGATCGAGACGTACGTGGATGCCCGCATCGACGCCGCGGGCCGTTGGAAGCTTGCCCCGCAATACGTGGAAAGCGTCATGTTGGCTTATGCCGTGTTGAAGTCCGCGGCGGCCGAGGAATCGGAACGGTTCAAGCCGGCCATGGACGATATGTGGGCGCTGATCCAATCGTTGATCGGCGAGGACGGCACCGTCCTGTACCGCCGCGCCGTGAAGGATTACCGGTACGTGGATACCGTCGGGTTCATATGCCCGTTCCTGGTGGCGTACGGCTTGAAGTACGACAAACCGGAATGCGTCTCGCTGGCCGTCCGACAAATTCAAGCCTATGCGAAAGCGGGCATGCTGGAAGGGCATTTTATCCCCAGTCATGCCTATCATGCCGGAAGCGGCGTTCCGCTCGGGCTCTACGGCTGGGGACGCGGCCTGGGCTGGTTCGCGTTAGGGCTGATGGGGGCATGGCAGGAGCTGCCTGCCGGTCACGCGGCCAAGTCCGAACTGACGCCGACGGTGGTCAAGTTCGCGCGGGCGGCGCTTGCCTTTCAGGGCGAGCAAGGCAATTGGAACTGGACGGTCACGCGGAAGGAAGCGCGCGCCGATGCTTCGGCAACGGCTGCGCTCGGCTGGTTCCTATGGGAAGCCTCGGCGATCGGCGAGATCGCGGAAGAATGCCGGCAGGGCGCGGAGAAGGCGATCCGGTATCTCATGAGCGTCACGAGAAGAGACGGCACCGTCGATTTCTCGCAAGGCGATACGAAGGACATCGGGGTGTACGCGATGCTGTTCACGCGGCTGCCCTTCACGCAGGGCCTATGCATCCGATTAATGAACGCCTATAGCAGCGCAAAGGCGATGTAGGTACGGCAGATAGGGGATAACCATGAGGGTCAAGAGCTCGCTCATCAACATTGCGGCAGGAGTCGGCAATCAGCTCGTCATTACGATATTGAGCTTTGTTTCCAGAACCGTATTCATCAACAGCCTCGGCATGGAATATCTCGGGGTCAACGGGTTGTTCACCAATATATTATCGATGCTGACGCTTGCCGAGGCGGGCATCGGCTCGAGCATCGTGTACAGCCTGTACAAGCCGGTAGCGGACAACGATATCGACCGCATCAATAAACTGATGAAGCTTTATCGCCGGGCGTACCAGATCATCGCGCTGATCGTGACGCTGCTCGGCTTGTCGCTCCTGCCGTTTCTGGACGATGTCGTAAAGGGTGCCGACGTGCCGCATCTGACGATCATCTACCTCGTGTTTCTGCTGAATACCGTGACGCCGTACTTGTTTTCGTACAAGAACTCCTTCCTGAACGTCAGCCAGAAAGGGTACATCGTCACGCTGGCTTTCTCGGTCTCGTCGATCGTCTCGACATGCATCAAAATCGCCATCCTGTACATGACCAAAAACTACATCCTGTTCCTGATTATCGACAGCGCGATCACGCTGACGACCTCCTACATCCTTACGGTCGTTGCCAATAAGATGTATCCGTTCTTGAAGCGGAAGGTGAAGGGGCTGCTGGATCCCGAGACCAAGCAGGGGATCATCAAGAACGTCAAAGCGATCGTATTGCAAAATATCGGCGGCTACCTGGTGCTCGGAACGGAAAATATTTTGATTTCGGCGTTCGTCAGCGTCATCGCGGTGGGCTTGTATTCCAACTACAAGATGCTCATCGAGATCGGCAGGACGTTCATCAATCAGGTGTTCAACAATCTCTATCACAGCGTGGGCAATCTGGTGTCGAAAGAAAGCGGGGACAAGATCTATCAGGTCTACAAGGTCATGCTCCTGCTCAGCTTCTGGCTGTACTCGCTCTTCACGATCCTGCTGTATATCCTGATCGAGCCTTTTATCCGGCTCTGGATCGGCGCCCAGTACTTGATGTCCGGCGGCGTGCTCGCGCTGCTGATGCTGCTGTTCATCGAACGGGGCATGCGCAATTCCATCTCCACGGTGAAAACGACCGCCGGGATTTTTCATGAAGACCGCTTCGTTCCGCTGGGACAAGCGGCCGTCAACTTGGCGATCTCGATCATCCTGGTCCGCGAGATCGGCATCGCCGGCGTCTTCGTCGGTTCGCTGGCCAGCGCGCTCGTGCTGCCGTTCTGGACAACGCCGTACCTGGTTTACAAAAAAGTGTTCAAGCTGTCGGTCATCGATCATTATCGCAAATACGCCTATTACGGATTGGTTGCCTTAGGCGCTTTTTTTGCGGCGGATTCCATCAGCGGCTTGCTCCCGGCACCCGACTTCATGCATTTGATCGCAAAAGGGGCGATTGCTTTTGCCGTCGTCAATTTGCTCTACATCATCGTGTTTCACCGTTCCGCGGAGTTTGCTTACCTGCTGGGCATTATGAAGAGCTTCGCGGGAAAGCTTGCCGCCCGCGCGAAAACGAGTCGGAAAGTGGAGGTGTAGGAAACATGGCCATTCTAGTCACCGGGGGAGCCGGGTATATCGGCAGCCATACGTGCATCGAGCTGATCGAGGCGGGATACGAGATCGTCGTCGTCGATAATTTCTCGAACAGCAAGCCGGAGGCGGTGGACCGCGTCGCCCGGATTACGGGAAAATCGTTTCCGTTCTATGAATTGGACCTGTTGAACCGCAAGGGTCTGGACGAGGTGTTCGCCAACCATGCCATCGAGGCGGTCATCCATTTCGCCGGGCTGAAGGCAGTCGGGGAGTCGGTGCAGCTGCCGCTGTGGTATTACTACAGCAATGTGACCAGCACGCTGGTGCTATGCGAGGCGATGCAAAAGCACGGCGTGCGCAAGCTGGTATTCAGTTCCTCGGCCACGGTCTACGGCGCCCCGAAGGAAGTGCCGATCGCCGAAGACGCGGCCATCGGCGCGACGAATCCATACGGTCGCACGAAACAGATGATCGAACAAATCTTGCAGGACTTGGCGGGAGCGGATGCAGCCTGGGGCATTACGATATTGCGCTACTTCAATCCCATCGGCGCGCATAAGAGCGGCATGATCGGAGAGAGCCCGACGGGGACGCCGAACAATCTCATGCCGTATATTTCGCAAGTGGCGGTCGGGAAGCTGAAGCAGCTGCAGGTATACGGCAGCGATTATCCGACGGCGGACGGGACGGGCGTGCGGGATTACATTCACGTCGTCGATTTGGCGTTGGGGCATGTGAAGGCGCTGGACAAGCTGTTGGCGCGGCAGGGCGTCGGCATTTACAATCTGGGTACCGGACGGGGCTACAGCGTACTGGAGATGATCCAGGCATTCGAGCGCATATCCGGCAGGCGGATCGCCTATGCATTCGCCGATCGAAGGCCTGGCGATATAGACATCTGTTACGCGGATACGACCAAGGCGAGCGAGGAACTCGATTGGAGAGCGATCAGAAGCCTGGAGGAAATGTGCGAGGACACCTGGAGATGGCAGTCGAGCAATCCGGACGGCTACAAGAAAGAAAGCGCCGAACCGATAATGAATATACCGAGCGCAGGTTGAGACGGGAGCGAAAGCTTCCGTTTTTCTAGGTCTAATTACCTAGTTACGATGAATGAATATCGAGAAGAGGCAGAAGAAAGCAGAGGAAGAATATCAAAGGCGGCTATTTTGGCGTTTGACGAATGAAAAAATTGGCGAGTACCGGGGGATTTTGCGGATACCTGTAAGGGGAAGAAGGGGAGAATCGAGGGAAATAAGGCGAAAAAGGGATTAATAACGGAATTCGACAAATATATGCAAAAAAAGTCAATTCGCTTCGACAATTTTCGATGGAATGGTACCATAGTCTTATGTATAATGGGTAATAAAGGTAACGATAATCTACAATTGGAGACAATGAAGTGCGTTTTTATCTGGGCACCTTAAACGCATGGAGTCAGTGGTGCAACCGGCCGATGACAATCGGAGGAAACAACGTGAACAAGACAATCGTAGAAAACAAAGAATTGTTGGATGTTGAATGGGTGGCCTTGATTATGTATGCGCGCGAGATGGGACTTAGCATCGAAGACGTGCGCAGCACGTTGGACAAGCTGCAGAATGCCGACGTGCAAAATAAAGCAGAAGCGGGCTAACCGCGATTCTGCTTACGCGGATTAGTCGCGGTTGATCTTCCATTTGTTGAATTCCAGGAACTCTTTAAATTGTTCTTTGCTTACGCCGGACAGCATAGCCTCTTTGACCAGCGCTGCCCATTCCGTATCCAATTGCTCATTCGCGCCTTCTTTGGCCTCGGATTGAAGAAATTCCTCGACGGTAATCCCCAGAACGACTCCGATTTTCTCCAGAAATTGAATGGACGGGTTTTGTTGAATGCCGCGCTCGATCGAGCTAAGATAGGACTTGGCAACGCCCGCTTTCTCCGAAAGCTCAGTAAGGGAAAGATTCTTTTTTTTACGCAACATTTGAATTCGTTCTCCAATCATTGACGAATGCCTCCTTTTCCAGTGTATGATCCATTAACCGTTCTCTCTATAAAGAATAAGGCTTCTGATTAATGGATTGCAACTCTTGCAAGGAAGTTGAAACGTTTTCAGGGAAATATCCTTCGAGATTTCGCTAATTATTTCAATCCAGGACCGATTGATCGAACAGCGCTTCCCGATAATCAGGAAGCGATGACTTCTTGGTTGCGAAGCAGTTGGTTGAACATTCCGTCGTTTGCGGCGGCCAGTTCGTTGTAAGTTCCCCGTTCCACCATCCTGCCGTTATCGATCACGATGATCTGGTCGGCATGCCGAATCGTAGACAAGCGATGCGCGACGACGATGATCGTCATGGTTCCTTTCAATCGCTCGATCGCTTCTTGAATCTTGCGCTCGTTCTCGGTGTCCAGCGAGCTGGTGGCTTCGTCCAGCACCAATATGGACGGCTTCCGGATAACGGCTCTTGCCAGTACGATTCGCTGACGCTCGCCCCCGGACAAACGCACCCCGCGGTCGCCGATCACGGTATCCAAGCCCAAAGGCAGCTTGCTCACGAATTCGGCCGACGACGCGAACTCCAGCGCTGCCCATAGCTCGCTTTCCGTCGCGTCGGGCTTGACCATGCACAAGTTGTCCCTGATGCTGGCGTTGTATAGGAATGGATCCTGCGCGACATACCCGATGGATCTTCGCAGCGCGAGCAGATTATCGGACGTCACGGCTTGACCGTCTACGAGCAGTCGGCCGGACTCGGGTTGAATAAGACCCATCAGCAGGTCGATGAGCGTGCTCTTGCCTGCGCCCGATAGGCCGGCGATGGCCGTCATCCGGTTTGCGGGAATGGTGAAATTGATCTTGTCCAGCGCGTAAGCATGTTCGGACGAATCATATCTGAACGAGACGTCGCGGCATTCCAATCCCTCGCGGATCGGCAATGGCCGGATGGAGCTGCCGTCTTGAAGGATGCCGGCAAGACTGCGTTCTTCGGCTTCCCGGCTGTCCTCGTGGAGCTGGCGCAGCGATTGGAAGGCGGGAATGGTGGAAGCGATATTTTCGAGATTGGATTGCAGGCTCGTGAATCTAGGCCAGAGCCGCGTGAAGATCAGGATAATCAGCAGCAGGCTTTGTCCTTCGGAATGAAAGAACTTGAAAGAAGCGAAGACGAACACGGCGACCAGCATGGCGGATGATAGTTTATATAGAAGCTGGGAGTTCATGCGGAGCCGGATATAGTCCAGCTGCTCCCGTTTCATGCCGGCGGTAAGCGCATGCAGCCACTCCATGCGGGATTGTTCCAAGTTATTGCTCTTGATATCCTTCATTCCGCTCAATTGGTCGCTGATGCCGGCCAGATAATCCTGCGCATAGCGGGAGGTTTGTCCGCCCAGCCGTTTGGCTTTGCGGATGAACCGATGCGAGAACAGCGCCAGGATGCCGCCGCCGAAGAGCACGAACAAGGTCATGAGCGGAGACAGCCAGAATGCCAGCACGATTTGAACGATCGTAAACAAGATCGAAGTAATAAACGTCAAGAAGAGATTGATGCCGTTGATCACGCGGGCGAATTCGATCGTGAGCAGATTCATGAGATCGGACGAGCGGCGGTTCAGGAAAAACGTCCATTTGGCTTTCAGCAGGGATTCGTAAAGATCGTGCCGCAGCCGGCGGCTGTATTCCTGTTGGATCTCGATGTTGCGGATGGTGATGACGCGCTGAATCAGGTTTTGCGCGACAACGATGACGACATAACCGGCAAGAATCAAGCCGATGGCGGCCGTTTGGTTCATCCGCTCGAAGAACGAGAACCAGTGGCTGTTCAAATTCAGGCCTTGCCCGATGGCCAAGATGCCGCTCAGGCTCAGCATCGGGACGAGCAGCAGGAGACCGACGCTCTCGAGCAAGCTGCTGACCACCATGCAGACGATATTGATATACAGCTTGGGGCCCGAGAAGACATGCAGTTGTTTGAAATAATAAAAGATCGGTTTCATTTCTTGCTCCTCTGATCGGCTTCGGCGGTCTGGGCGAACATGTCCACGACGGCGAATTTCTTCATTTCTTCCGCGCCGGTAATATACAACGGGCCGCTGCGCAACCAGGCATGGGCAATCATTTTGCCGTGCTTGTCCTTGCCCGTGCCGAGGTAAAGCGTGCTTGCGATGCCGCGTTTTTGCAGCATTTTCATGCCGGCGATCGCCCGTACGAAGCATTGGCTGTCCCAGAGCGTATAGCGGCTCACGATGTTGATCGCGCTGGACACCTGCTTGATGACCGGGGCTTCGCCTTCCCGGAGAGGGCGAAGCGTCTCGGTTGATCTCAAGCCCAGCGAAGGCGCGACCGTCGAAAATTTTCGGAAAAGCAGCAGCCTCGCCCACCCAAGGTAGAGCAGCGCTTCCGCGAAGTACAGCAGCGTCGTGCGGTTGAAGGTAAAGAGGAGGCGGACTTTTCGCAATCCGTTCATGGTGACGGCAGGATTTGGATGAGCGCCTCGCCATGCAATTGTTCAAGGAAGGACATGACCTGCGCTTCGCAGACCGAAGGCTCCACGCCGTATTCCGCGAGGAGCGCGTCGATGATTTCGGCAACGGTTACGGGCTGCTGCAGCATATCCCAGATCTGCCCGCCCATCTCGCCGAGATTGTAGTACTTGCCGTTATTCACGCTGAGCATGACTTTCTCTTCGCCCATATTGCTGACGATATTGCCTTCGCGGAAGGATACGACCGTTTGTCGCGTCAGTCGGTTAGCCGTAGGCATGGATGGAATCCCCCTTGTGAATGGTATCGATGATTGCGGAAGCTAGATCGGGCGCGCTGAAGCCGGAGGATCGACGGCTGAGCCGATAACAACCCACGGCGCCTAGCAGCTTGGCGAGCGTACCGAAATGCCATTCCATCATGCCGAGCTCTTTGACGAGGAATTGGCGGTACGTGTGCTTCAGAAGCATGTGAAACCGTTCCATGCCTTGGATCGGCTGGAAGGCAGGGTCGGTATCCGACTTCACGAGCTCGAACACGCCGGCAAGCGGCAGCGGTTCGGGCTGGAAATGAGCGCGTACGGGAATGACGAATTTGGTCTCCCGGTTGAAGATGGGCGCATAGCCCGAGGAAGCCATCCCGAGCTCGTTCAGGCTTTCCTGCCAGAGCTTCTGCTGCGGGTACGCGGGGTACGCAAGCGGCACCGTTCCGGCCGTGACGACCGGAATGACGTCGTCGCTGAGCAGCTTGCAGCTAAGTCCCGCCAGCGTGGAAGCCAACGTCGACTTGCCTGCTCCGGAGTGGCCGACGACGGCGTAGGCTTTTCCGTCGATGGCGACAGCGCTGCCATGGAGCGGCAGGATGCCGCGCTGAAGGAGCAGGATGCCGATGGCGGTTCCGAGCAGATACAAGCGCAGCCTGCTGTCCTCCGCGCCGGGGAAAGGCATGAGTTCTATGGTATCGCCGTTGGAAATCCGAAAGAGCCCGACATCGTCGGCTTTGAACATGAGCCGCTGCCGGCCGAGCACCCAGTACTCGTCCGGCTTGGCAAGGGCCGCCCAATCGGCCGACAAGTCGCCGAGCGCGACGCGAATGATGCCCAGCGCCGGTTGACCGTCCGCGGCGGACAATTCAGGAAGCGCAATGGCGCTTTCAATGGCGAATCCAAAGGCGTAATAAGTATAGGGTTCGTTAGTCAACGGGCTTCACTCCAAATCGCAAGGCAAAATAAAAAGGGTCCCTTATACACGGATGTATAAGGGAGTTGTGCTTTAGCTGTGGCCGGGAGGAGTAGTAGGCGTGTAGTGATCGATCTCGTCCGGATCATTTTGAACGGAGTCCGGGACGGCGATACCAGGGCCAGCCATTGTCATGTTGACGTCCAATACTTCCAAAACCGGTTGCTTCCATGTTTTGTTAGACATTTATTTTCACCTCCCTTCAATAAGCGGTTTTCATGAACCGGTAGAAGATCAATCCGCGCATCAGCAAACGGAAGTCGTGATCGAAGACGATCTGCGGCTTCGGGTCTCGCCGGATGGCGGAGAGCGATGCGCATAGCTGGGCCGTATTCAAGTACCGGGCGGCTTGGGGATCCTCGAGCATCGTTCGCAATTCGTCCGTAAAGCGCTCCCAGTGCGGCAGAAGCCGATGCACGTTGTCGGCGCCTTGGACGCCGCGCGATCTGCGGTTCATGCGGATCTTGAATGGCAGGTACCCATCCGTCGCCCGGCGGATCAAGGAGCGGTCCATGCCGTATTGCACGTATTGGTCGTCCGGTACGGACAGGCAGAACCGGATGACGCGCAGGTCGTTCGTCGGGTCGCGGTCCCAAATGCCGTATTCCAGGGAAAATTTCGTGCCGATCGTACCGTTGTTGTTCCAGAAGAACAGCTGCCGGAAGAAATCGTCGCGCACGTCGAAGGTATTGTTCAGGACCGACCCCCAGGACAGCAGTCCCTTTTCCTCGAGCATGTCCAGCACCTTGGTGCGGGCCGCGAATTCCGGATGGATAAGCATGGCCGCGTTGGCGGCGCGCGGCATCATCAGCTTGGCGATGGACGGGAATGCTTTTTTGCCGACGGTCCGGAGCACCTTGCCCCGAAAGGTCCCCTTCGAGTAATGCCAAAACTCGCGCGCAAACCGGATCAAGCGCAATTGACGGATCATGCGCGCTTGGAAATCCACTGCCGGTCCGAACGAGACGGACCAGTTGCCCCGCTGCCCGGTCAGCAGCACGCCGACGCCGAGATCGCGCGCCTGTTCGAAAATGCCGCGAAGCCAGTAGGAATTCTCGTAATATTTGTAAGGCACTTCGAGCGAGCGGAGCATGTCGTCCATTACGCTCAATGGATTGGAATCCGGGAAGTTATGATAGTGGTCCTTGATATTGCCGACGTGGTCGACGGTCGTCCGAATGTAGGGCCGTTCATCGGCGAAACGGCTGTTCCCCGTGAAATCCGTGAAGTCGTCCAGCGGATAAGAGCTGAACGTATGCAGCCGTTTATCCTGCAGGCGAAGCGACCGTGCGGCGAAACCGACGACCGTGCCCGAATCCAAACCGCCGCTGAGATGGGCGCCGACTTGCCGGTGCGTGCGCAAACGGGAGGACACGGACGCTTGGAAAACGTGCCGGAAGGCTTCTTCGTAGTCCCCGTCGGCGCGCAGGCGAAGCTTCTCGCCCGGTTCGAGGGTTAAGTAGCGGGCGAATGCGACCTGTCCGTCCGCGGCCCAGAAGGAATGGGCGGGAGCGAGCTGCTCCACCGACGCGTAAGGCGTTGCGAAAGAATCGACGGCGTCGGCCATGATCGGAAGCGCGAGATACTCGCTGATCCATTGTTCGTTCGGTTCGTTCGCTGCTCCGGTCAAGGACAAGAGCGGCCGGATTGTCGTGCAGAACGCGATCCGCTCGTTCGAGCGGTGGAAATAAAGCGTGCGGCTGCCGGAGAAATCTCTGGCTCCGAAGAGCGCCCGCTTATTGCCATCCCATAGGATGAAGGCGAAATCGCCGACAAGGTGCGCGGGGGAGGCCCGTCCCCATTTTTCATAGGCGAGCAGGATAAGCAAGCTGTCCGGTATATGGGAGCGATCGGCGCGATCGACTTGGAGACGGTCGCACAGCTCCTCCCGGTTATCGATAATCGCGTCAGCCGTGATGGCCAGTCGACGCTCCGGATCGTAGTAGGGCAGCCGTTCGTTGACCGATTGCGGCGTGATCCATTGGGCATGGCAGCCGAGAAACACGCCGCGCTCGGACCAGGTATGTATGCGATCCGCGGGAAATCTCCGGAGTTCGTCCATGATCGAGGGTCCGTTCGCGGGATCAAGAATCCCGTGCTTCAGCTGATAGATTCCGGCGATGGCACTCATCTTGTCCTCCTGTCGAGCCTCTCGATAGCGAAAAGGTCCTTTGTAAAAGATTCGTAATGCCGTTCTTCTTAAAGAACGAAGTGGCGGAATTCTAGGAAGAAACTCCTCTTTTTTTGTTCTTTATAAAGAACTTAAGCCTAGGTTAACATCCCTGTAAACCATTGTCAATGTTGAGTTTCCGGTTCCTGGCACCGCTATGCCGCGAACGAACGGATTTCTTGCCTCTTACTAGTCGCAAAGGACTAATTTTTTCGAAAGGTTCAGCCGATATTTACCTATAAACGGAAGTTATATATGAAATAAGGATAAGAGATTAAATCGATTTCTCCCATTTGAACGAAAACGAAGTTTAGCAATTAATAGAGGTTCTACTATCGTCGTATTAGGGGGAGTCAAGCATGAATCGTAGATCCGTACTATCGGGTGTGGCCAGGAAAGGTTTTTTAAAGCATGCGGCTTTATTTGCTTGTCTTGCCTCTGTCGTGTATCTCGGCTCGAATCGCGATGCGATTCCAGCTGCCTGGGCTGCGGGCGCGGACTTGAAAATGCCTGTGCAGCGCGTTGCCGGCGGCAATGCCGGCGACCCGACTGCCGCCGGCGCGCAGCGGTCGCCGATCGACGCGGCGGGGCAAGAGCAGCCGCTGTTCCAGCGATCTCCTCTATATGACGGCGGGGATTTGCGGACCAGCCTGGACATGTCGACGCCGGACCCCCTGCTCGTTCTCCTCGTGCAATTCAAAGACAAAACGCTCGCCTACGGCGAAACCTCCTGGCAATCCCGCATCTTCGGTTCCGCGGGCAAATCCTTGAACGATTTTTATAAAGAGAATTCAAATAACCGCTTCTATTTTGTGCCTGCCCGCGAATCGGCCAGTACGGCCAACGACGGGGTAATCACGGTCACCTTGGACAAAAACCACCCCAATACGGGCCAAATCATCACGCAGGCCAATGCCGATCTGGTAGCCGACGCGCTTAAGGCCGCGGATGCCAACGTGGACTTCAAATCTTACGATACGAACAACGACGGGATCATTCAGGCGGAAGAACTGCATATCATGACCATCGTTGCCGGTCACGAAGCTTCGTTTACGGGCTCGGTCGCGCCGTCCGTCTGGGGGCATAGAGGCGGTACGGACAAAGCGCACGCGCCGGTGGCCGACGGGGTACGCCTCATCGACACCTCGGTCGGCGGGAGCTACACGCAATTCGGGGAAATCCAGAATGCCAGCCAGGCCTCGATCGGCATCATGGCTCATGAGTTGGGGCATGATTTCGATCTGCCCGATCTATACGATACGAATACGTTTACGACCGATACGAAGGGCGTCGGCGGCTACAGCTTGATGGGCCTCGGCTCATGGGGGAAGGCGTCGAACGAGCAAGCGGGCGCGTCCCCGGTGGATTTGGACGCATGGTCCAAGTACTTTCTCGGATTTGCCACGCCGACGGTCATCCCCTACGGATCGAATGCCTTGATCACCGTCAATGCGTATGACAGCGCGGTGCCGGGCAGTTATACGCTCTACAAGGTCGAGACGGGCAAGCCCAATGAATATTTTCTTATCGAGAATCGGCAAAAGGGCGCAAACAGCGGTTCCGACAAGGGGCTAAGCCGATACGAAACGGCCGGAAGCGGAGGCATCGCGATCTGGCATGTGGATACGGCGATCATGAACAGCAAGTATGCGAATTTGAACGACGCGTTTCCGAAAGGGCTCGACCTCGAGCGCGTCAACCTTTCCGAAACGGCGCCTTTCTACACGAACGGCATGAGATTCGATAAGTCCTCGAGCCCCAGCAGCGCATACAACGATGGCTCCGCATCGGGAGTGTCGATATCCGTGCTCTCGGCCTCGGCGTACAGCATGAAAGTAAGAATCGGCTCGCCGCCGGCGATCGCGCTCGGCAGCGCATCGTTGCACGAAGCCTCGGCCAATGACGGCAGCATCGCGGATACGTTGGCGGTCAATGTGACGAACGGCGCTTTCAATGCCGGCATCGGCAAAGCGGACGTGGCGATTGCGGGACTGCCCGCGGGACTGGACTATACCGTAACGCGGACGAGCGCGACGCAATTGACGTTGGCTTTTAGCGGAAAAGCCGTGGCTAACAGCGTGGTCGACGACGTACGCGGGTTATCCGTGACCATCGCGGCGGCAAAGATTGACGGAGCCTCCGAGGACGCGGTCTCGAGCGGCTTCGCGATCGATTTTCAAGATCCGCCGCCGGCGGTGCCAGTGTTGACGCTGGACAGCGGAGTTGTTCATGAAGCGGCGGCCAATGATGGCAGCGTCGCAGAGACGTTGGCGGTGGATGTGACGGATGGAACGTTCAGCGCATCGATCACGAAGACCGACGTGACAATAGCAAACTTGCCTGTGGGACTGGACTATACCCTGACGCGGACAAGCGCGACGCGATTGACCCTCGCGTTCACGGGCAAGGCGAACAATCATGCGAATGCCGATGATGTAGGCGGCATGAAGGTGACAGTCGCGGCTGCCGGCATCAATGGTGCGAAGGCGGCGTTGACCTCGGACGGATTCGCGATTGATTTTCAGGATCCGCCGCCGGCCGTGCCCGTGCTGACGCTGGATAACGGAGTTGTTCATGAAGCTACGGCAAATGACGGTAGCATTGCAGAGACGTTGGCGGTGGATGTGACGGATGGAACATTCAGCGCATCGATCACGAAGGCCGACGTGTCGATCGCAGGCCTGCCTGCGGGGCTGGATTACAGTATAACGCGGACAAGCGCGACACAATTGATGCTCACATTCACGGGCAAGGCGACCAGCCATGCGAATGCCGATGACGTAAGCGGCTTGAAGGTAACTGTCGCGGCTGCCGGCATCAATGGTGCGACGGCGGCGTTGACCTCGGACGGATTTGCGATCGATTTTCAGGATCCGCCAACGGCCGTGCCAGTGTTGACGCTGGACAGCGGAGTTGTTCATGAAGCCGCGGCCAATGATGGCAGCGTCGCAGAGACGTTGGCGGTGGATGTGACGGATGGAACGTTTAGCGCATCGATCACGAAGGCCGACGTGACAATAGCAAACTTGCCTGTGGGACTGGACTATACCCTGACGCGGACAAGCGCGACGCGATTGACCCTCGCGTTCACGGGCAAGGCGAACAATCATGCGAATGCCGATGATGTAGGCGGCATGAAGGTGACAGTCGCGGCTGCCGGCATCAATGGTGCGAAGGCGGCGTTGACCTCGGACGGATTCGCGATTGATTTTCAGGATCCGCCGCCGGCCGTGCCCGTGCTGACGCTGGATAACGGAGTTGTTCATGAAGCTACGGCAAATGACGGTAGCATTGCAGAGACGTTGGCGGTGGATGTGACGGATGGAACATTCAGCGCATCGATCACGAAGGCCGACGTGTCGATCGCAGGCCTGCCTGCGGGGCTGGATTACAGTATAACGCGGACAAGCGCGACACAATTGATGCTCACATTCACGGGCAAGGCGACCAGCCATGCGAATGCCGATGACGTAAGCGGCTTGAAGGTGACGGTAGCGGCTGCGGGCATCAATGGTGCGACGGAGGCGTTGACCTCGGACGGATTTGCGATTGATTTTCAGGATCCGCGACCGGCCGTGCCGGTGCTCACGCTGAATAGCGAAGTTGTACATGAAGCGGCGGCCAATGACGGTAGCATCGCAGAGAGGTTGGAGGTGGATGTGAGGGATGGAACGTTCAGCGCATTGATCACGAAGGCCCACGTATCGATCACAGGTCTGCCTGCAGGGCTGGATTACACTATAACGCGGACAAGCGCGACGCGATTGACCATCACGTTCACGGGCAAGGCGACTAGCCATACAAATGCCGATGACGTAAGCGGCATGAAGGTGACGGTAGCGGCTGCCGGCATGGACGAAGCGACCCAAGTAGTGGCTGCAAGCGGCTTTGCCATCGATTTTGCCGACCCGGTAGTCGTAACGGATCCTCCGGATCCAACGCCAACCCCCGTCCTGACGCTGGTCAGCGAAATCATTCACGAAGCTGCGGCCAATGACGGCAGCATCTCCGAAATATTAGCGGTCAACGTGACGGACGGCGGATTCAGCACCACCATCGCAAAGGCAGATGTAGCAATAGCAAACCTCCCCAAGGGCTTGGATTACACGGTAACGCGGACAAGCGCGACGCGATTGACCCTCGCGTTCTCGGGCAAGGCGACCAGCCATGCGAATGCCGATGACATAAGCGGCTTGAAGGTAACGGTCGCGGCAGTCGGGATCGACGGAGCGGCGGGGGCATTGACGACGGATGAATTTGCGATCGATTTTCTCGATCCTGCCGCGGAAGCGCCTGACACGGATCCGGGCTTACCGACACTTCCGGTATCCCCGCCATCGGAACCGCAAGCTCCGCCTCAAGACGTGCCAGCGCCGGATACGGCCGCTGTGGAGGACGACGGTGAAACGGGCATCAGGATCGTCGGACTTCAGCCGACGGACGACGCCGGCGGCAAGTGGATCGTAAGCGAGAAGCTGCTGGACGAGGCAGCGAAGGCGTTGGATAGCAAAGGCAGCAAACTGAAAATCGAGCTTCCGGTAAGGATCGCCGCGAACGGCACCGTAACCGTCGATTTCCCGGCGAGCTCGCTTGCGCAGCTATTGAAGGCCGACCCGGATGCGGTCATTGCCGTCGCCTCGGACGACCTTGCGTTCGAGATGCCGGTAAAAGCTTTGAATTTCAACGCGCTTGTCAGCCAAATGGAAACCGGGATTGCCGACCTCCGGATCGAGCTTATCCTCTCGGCGGCAAGCAGCCAAAATGCAAGCAGGGCGGCTCGGGCAGCCGAAGCTTCGGGCATGCAGCAGATCGGAGAGCCCGTCGCGTTCCGGATTGTCGCGATGGGGGACGGCAACGCGATGGAACTGACCGATTTCGGACGCTATTACCTCATGCATACGATCGTCATCGATCGCCGGATCGACGACGGCATCGCGTCCGTCGTGAAAATAAATCCGATAACCGGCCAACAGACCTTTGTTCCGGCGACATTCGCGGCCGAAGGCGACAAAACGATCGCGACCGTTTATAACAACGGCAACGGCATGTACGCGGTCATCGAGGACTCGCGGACATTCGCCGACATTCAATGGCATTGGGCGCAACGCGATATCGAGCTGCTGGCATCGAAGCATTTGATCCGAGGCATGAACGACCGCAGCTTCGCGCCCGACAGCGAGATTACAAGAGCCGAATTTGCCTCGCTTCTGGCGCAGGCGCTCGGACTGGGCGGTTCGGACAACGCCGACGGCGCGTCGTTTACGGATGTTGCGGCAAGCGAATGGTATGCGGCCGATGTCGGCGCCGTTCGTCAAGCGGGACTCATTGCCGGATTCGAGGACGGTACCTTCAAGCCGGAACGGCGAATCACCAGGGGGCAAATGGCCGTCATGATCGCGCATGCGCTCGGTTACGTCGACCGGGATAATGCGGCTTCCGTGAGTCGGTCGATCACGTTCAAGGATGTCGGCTTGGCGGGGAGCGAGGTAGGAAAAGCTGTCTCGCAAGTGGCGGGAGCGAAGATCATGACGGGCGTTCGGGCCGGGGAATTTGATCCGAATGGCTTAGCTACGCGGGCCCAAGCCGCAGCGTCTATCGTTCGAATGCTCTACGCGGTAGGGTTTATGAATTAACCTATTCAGCAAAAATATGATAATATTTACAATTTTGAGATTCTGAGATACGATAGCTCATGCTGGTAGTTCTTTTATCCTAAAGAAAGGAGGGGTTTCATATGCCTAAGTACCTCAAAGTCATTACCCTGGCCATGCTTTTGACCGCCATACTAGCACCTGCCTCAGCGTATGCTTCGACTGGAAAAGAGACAGCCAAGTCTTCGTCATCCACGTCTTTATTTTCGTCATTAACGAACTTTGTCGGTTCGCTGTTCGGCTCGGATAAGGGCAACGACAAAGATAACAGCAAGAACAACGACAAGAACGACGATAAGAACAACGGCAAGAACGACGACAAGAACAATGGCAAGAATGACGACAAGAACAATGGCAAGAACGACGACAAGAACGATGGCAAGAACACGGGCAAGAATGACGACAAGAATAACGGCAAGAACGACGACAAGAACAATGACGGGAAACATGGCAGCAAAGATGACGACAAGGACTACCACGGTTGTTCCAGCAATGGTTGGCTGAGCTGGCTCGGAGGCCATAAGGATTGTTCCGGCGACGGTAAACCATGGGACGAGGACTGTGATTCCATCGATTTATGGAGAAGATTATTCTGCTATTAATTAATCGATGCTTGGAAGCCGCCGGCGATTGCTGACGGCTTTTTAGCATTCGTTCGCGGTGCTCGAAGAGCGGCTATTACGGAAACGTAGGATAGGGACGGTCTTTCCTATCTTTCCGTGAACCTTATAGAACGAGCATTAATATGATGCTAGAGAAATGACAAGAGGAGGAGGGAAACCATTGCTTAAAAAATTATCTTTATTCGCGGCAGGACTGGCTTTGCTATTGCTTTTGCAATCGACGGCTTCGGCGGCTCCCGCAAGCGCGGCGGCGGACGATCAGGCGCAGCAAAGCATTCGCTTCGACATCAATTTGGCCAAATGGAACATATATAAGGACGGGACGCATCCCGTGGAAACGACAAAAGGCATAAACAATGCGTTGAAGTGGGCCTCGGAAAACGACGTTACCGCCGTGTCGCTGCCATCGGGCACGTACCTGATCGATAAAAACAGCAGGATCAACATGGTGTCCAACATGAGGTTCGAACTGCCCCCGGATGCGGTATTGCAGAAGGAGGCAAACGGCAGCGAGAGCTACCAGGTCATGTACATCGGTTACGGGGTTCATGACGTGCAACTCGTGGGGGGCGTTTACCGCGGGGACAAGGACAAGCACGATTATTCGAAAAAGGCCAATGCCTACAGCGCGGGCACGCATGAAAGCGGACACGGAATCCTGATCGAAGGCGCCTCGTCGGTCACGGTGGACGGCGTAAAGTCGGAGATGTTCACGGGCGACGGCCTCGTAATCGGAGGCATCGGTCAAATGATCAAGGATTTGTACGAAAACGATTTCGTCACCGGTTCGATCGACGACCAGGGCAAGCTGATCGCCGACGCGTCGAAGATCCGCACGAAAACGGCGCTGAATTTCAGCAATCCGATATTCAAGACGGAGAACGCGATCGAAATCTCCAACTCCAAAAACTTGCCGGTCGGCTCGGCGTTGTATTTCTATTCGGCCAATGGCGGTTTTCTGAAAAAGGTGTGGGCCAATAAACGGGATCGCATCGAAATTCCCGCCGGCGCCGATCATTACTACATCGTGTTCAGCGTCGCCAAATCGGCCGCGGCCGGCGTTTACACGGAGATCTGGAATCGGGTCGTCACGAAGAACGCCGTCGTCCGGAATTCGGAATTCGATTTTAACCGGCGTCAGGGCATTACCGTGGGCGGAGCCAATCAAGTGTTGATTGCGGACAGCAAGTTCCATGACATGAAAGGGATCGCGCCGCAGTCGGGCATCGATGTCGAAGGCGGCTACGATTACAACGGGTTTCTGAATTCAAACGTTACCATACGGAATAATGAGTTCTACAATAACGCGGCATATGATCTCGTGCTGTTCGACGGCCGCAAGGCAGTGGTAGAGAACAATCGCTTCGGGTCGAAGGGGTTAATCGGCTTGGCCGTATCGGATCCGTTTTCGGATGCGCTCGTAACCGGCAATCATTTCGACGGGAGCCGGATCGTCGCGGAGAACGATGCGACATTCAAGGGCAACGCGATGAACGACTCGTACGCGTATTTCGCGGGACCGAATATTGCGGTGGACGGCATGACGTTCACGGACGCGATGCTGTCCGTCAGCGCCACGGTGGCGTTCGGGGTGGAGCTGTCGAATATCACGATCACGTCGACGGGGAAGATGGACAACGCGCTCTCGCTCTGGGGCAAGCCGATTCGGATCACGAATATGACGATCACGGGGAAAACGAGGCTCGGCGCCATATCGAGCGGCGCGGCGGAAGGCGGCATATTCAACAACGTGCAGATCTTGGGCTTCAATAGCGAAAGCGGACTTAGCCTTCCGCCGGGAACGTATACGGGATGCCGGTTCGAAGCCGCGGACGGCGGACGTTTCGGAGCGATCAATGCGACGCTGCCGGGCAAATACAGCTTTGACGGGTGTGCGTTCAAATCGAATGCGACGATGACGAATACGTTGTACGGAGATAATTCCAAGCTGGACCTGACGATCGTGAATTCGGCGTTCGAGCTGAAAGGAAACTCGCCGGCGATCAGCGTGCAATCCGCCGCTAACGTGCGCGTCGAGAACAACAACATAACGGCGAACAATCTCACGTCCGTCTCGACGGAGCTGATTCGGCTCGGCGATTACTGGACGCGGAATGATCGGTTCGATATCGGAAGCGCCCAGATCCGGGGGAATGCCATCGTCGCCAACGTGGCCGCGATCGGAATTTCCACGCAGTATGCAGGCACGGGGGCGCCGGCGTATACCGTGGAGAACAACACGCTGACCAAAGCGAAACTCGCGCTCAAAGCCAGCGATAACGCGACGAACAATAGGTTGCAATAATGCAAAAAACCAGTACCCGCCGGTACTGGTTTTTTAATGCGATGCTGCTATTCGCGCTTCAGCGGAATCAGTTCGCTTTCACGGCTTCAAGCTCGATCGTGAACTTCACGTCGTCGCCGATAAGTACGCCGCCCGTCTCGAGGACGGCATTGTACGTCAGGCCGTAGCTGCTGCGGCTGATGGCGCCTTTGGCGCTGAAGCCGACCTTCTCGTTACCCCAAGGGTCCTTGCCGCTGCCCTCGTACGCGACATGGAACGTTTCCGGACGCGTCAGGCCGTGTAGATGCAGATCGCCGTTCACGTCGTATTCGCCGTCGCCCGTCCGGCGGATCGAGGTCGATTGGAACGAAAGCGTCGGATAGTGCGCGATATCGAAGAAATCGCCGGTGCGAAGGTGATTGTCCCGGTCCGCGTTGCGCGTGTCGATGCTGTTCAGCACCACGTTGAACTGGATGTTTGCCGTCGTCAGGTCGTTTGGATCCGCTTCGATATCCGCGCTGAATTCATGGAACGCGCCTTTGACTTTCGCAATCATCATGTGTTTGATCGTAAAATCTACGCTGCTGTGCGCGACATCGACTTGCCATTTGGACGTGGACATGGACAAAACCTCCGATAATTAATTACATAAAGTAATGTACTTTACTATTTAAAGTAAGTATAGAGGCAAAAAGTGCCTGCTGTCAATCCTTTTTCTTCCTGCTTGTCCTGCTTGGTTGACAACTTTTCCCTGCGGGGGTATAGTCTTGTCAGGAAATCCACTAGGGGCGCCCGCACGGGCTGAGATAAGGCGAATGCCTTGGTCCCTTTGAACCTGATCTGGGTTATGCCAGCGTAGGAAAGTGGGAATGTACGTGCGACCTCGAGTATCGCGCGTCAGAGCCGTCGGCGCAAACGCCGCGCTCCGACTGCCGCGGACTCCGCCCGCCGCCAGGAACCTCAAGCGTTCCGGAGGCCGCGGGCAGCCGACCGCGACATTTTGCCGCTCCTTCGCCGGAGCGGTTTTTTTGTTTTGCGGAAGAGGACGGAGCCGTCGGTCGGCTGCCGTATCTCCGCGAATTCCAAGCAGGGCACGTGCGCCGCCGTTACTCGGGCGGCAGCCGTCGACAGCTTGGCGCTCCGGCAAGCAGCGGATGGGAAGGGCATAAGCGGCCTCGTCGGCGATGACGGGTCCGTTCGGCTCCCCGCACTTTGCAGGCCTCCTAGTGTTTTTCCGGCTCCGACTTCGTTTCCGTTCGTCTGCCTGACAGCGGGAGGAAGCGGCGAAGGCGCCAACCAGACGAGGAGGTTTTGCGAGATGGCGATTATGACGACCCCGCTGCCGGGGAGCCGCAAAGTGTACGCGGAAGGAAGCCGCCCGGATATTCGGGTGCCGATGAGGGAGATCGGGCTGACGCCCACGACGGGAAGGAACGGCGAGACGGAGAATGCGCCGCTGGCGGTGTACGATGCCAGCGGACCGTATACGGATGCCGGCCATGCGACCGACGTCACGAAAGGACTGCCCGCGCTGCGCGGGCCATGGATTGCGGAACGCGGCGATACGGAAGCGTACGAGGGACGGACGATCGTGCCGCTGGATAACGGATATCGCAGCGAGGCAGCAGTGTCGCAACGGGGCGCTGACGTGTTTCCGGGACTTGCGCGGAGACCGCTGCGGGCGCGAAACGGCCGCAACGTGACGCAGCTGCACTACGCGAGGCAGGGCATCGTCACGCCGGAGATGGAATTCATCGCGATCCGCGAGGGCATGGCGCCGGAGTTCGTGCGCGCGGAGGTGGCCGCCGGACGGGCGATCATTCCCGCGAATATCAACCATCCCGAGAGCGAGCCGATGATCATCGGCAGGCATTTTCACGTGAAGATCAACGCGAACATCGGCAATTCCGCCGTCGCTTCCTCGATCGAGGAGGAGGTCGAGAAGATGACGTGGGCGACGCGCTGGGGCGCGGACACGATCATGGACCTGTCCACCGGCAAAAACATTCATACGACGCGCGAATGGATCGTCCGCAATTCGCCCGTCCCCGTCGGGACGGTGCCGATTTACCAGGCGCTCGAGAAGGTCGACGGCAAGGCGGAGGACCTGACGTGGGAAGTGTACCGCGATACGCTGATCGAGCAGGCGGAGCAGGGGGTGGATTATTTCACGATCCATGCGGGCGTGCTGCTCCGCTATATCCCGCTCACGGCGAAGCGCGTCACGGGCATCGTGTCCCGCGGCGGCTCGATCATGGCGGCATGGTGCCTGGCGCATCACAAGGAGAACTTCCTGTATACGCATTTCGAGGACATCTGCGAGATCATGAAGCGGTATGACGTAGCCTTCTCCTTGGGCGACGGCCTGCGTCCGGGTTCGATCGCCGATGCCAACGACGAGGCGCAGTTCGGGGAGCTGGACACGCTCGGCGAGCTGACTCATATCGCGTGGAAGCATGACGTGCAGGTCATGATCGAGGGGCCGGGCCACGTGCCGATGCATCTGATCAAGGAGAACATGGACCGTCAGCTGGAGGTCTGCAAGGAGGCGCCGTTCTATACGCTGGGTCCGCTGACGACGGATATCGCCCCGGGCTACGACCATATCACGTCGGCGATCGGAGCCGCGATGATCGGCTGGTTCGGGACGGCGATGCTCTGCTACGTGACGCCGAAGGAGCATCTTGGCCTGCCGAACAAGGAGGACGTGAAGGAAGGCGTGATCGCGTACAAAATCGCCGCCCACGCCGCCGACCTGGCCAAGGGGCATCCGCGCGCGAGGCTGCGCGACGACGCGCTGTCGAAGGCGCGGTTCGAGTTCCGTTGGCAGGACCAGTTTCACCTGTCGCTCGATCCCGAGCGTGCGATGGCGTACCACGACGAGACGCTGCCGGCGGAGGCGGCCAAATCGGCGCATTTCTGCTCCATGTGCGGGCCGAAATTCTGCAGCATGCGCATCACGCAGGACATCCGCGACTACGCGGAGGCAAACGGGCTTCAGACGCAGGAAGCGGTCGAAGCCGGTATGAAAGAGCAGGCGAGCGCGTTTCGCTCGGGCGGGAGCTCGATCTACTCGTAAACCGTGCTCCTTGCGCGGGGGAGAGCGGAGACGTAGGGGAGCGCATCGCATCGCATTGGGAAGGGAGAGCGAGCATGGGGAAGAGGAACTGGCGGGATTTCAAGCTTTACGCCATCACGGCGGCGAATTATCATCCCGGGCGCGGCATGTTGGAGGTCATGGAGCAGGCGATCATCGGCGGCGCGGATATCGTGCAGCTGCGGGCGAAGGCTGCGCCGATGGAGGACGTTCTCGCCGATGCCAAGGCGCTTCGCGAGCTGACGGCGAAGTACGGCGTGCCGCTTATCGTCAATGATCATATCGGCGTTGCGCTCGCGGTAGGCGCGGACGGGGCGCATTTCGGCCAGGACGACCTGCCGCTTGCGGAAGCGCGGCGGATTCTCGGTCCGGACGCCATCATCGGCATCTCGACGCATAACCTGGAGCAGGCGCTGGCGGCCGAGCGGGGAGGCGCCGACTATATCGGGGTCGGCCCGGTGTATCCGACGGGCACGAAGCCGGGCAGGGCAGCGGTCACGACGGCGTACGTACGGGAGGCGGCCGCGAACGTATCGATGCCGTGGGTCGCCATCGGCGGCATCACGCTCGCCAATGTCGGCGAGGTGCTGGCGGCCGGCGCGACGCGGATCTGCGCGGTGTCCGCGATCGTGGGCAGCGAACGTCCCGCGGAAGTTTGCCGGGCATTTCGGGCAAAGCTTGAGGGCGCCCGAGCCGTCGGTCAGCCGAGGGCTTTTACCGTCACCGTCAACGGCCGCAGCGAACAAACTGATGCGCGAACGGTCGGAGAGCTCGTGGAGTCGCTTGGCCTGGCCGGCAAAAGCCTGGTCGTCGAGCTGAACGGCGAGATCGTCGCCCGCGAAGCATGGGCAACCGTCGCGATTGCGGACGGCGCGTCGCTGGAGCTGGTTCATTTTGTGGGGGGAGGCTGACAAGATGGCGATTATGGAAGGCCTGGCGTACGGCGGTATCGGGGACGAACTGATCATCGGCGGGAAGAGCTTGCGATCCCGGTTCTTCCTCGGCACGGGGCGGTTTCCGAGCCCTGCGGTGTTCAAGCTGGCGCTTGAAGCGTCGGCGGCGGAGGTCGTGACGTTCGCGGTGCGCCGCGTCAATCTGAATTATGCCGAGGATGACGCCATCCTGCAGCATATGGACGGCATCGGCTATACGTATCTGCCGAACACGTCGGGCGCGGGCAATGCCGACGAAGCCGTGCGGATCGCCAAGCTGGCGCGGGCGGCGGGCTTGAGCGATTGGATCAAAGTCGAGATCAGCGCCCATCCGCGCACGCTGCTGCCGGATCCGATCGAGACGCTGCGGGCGACGGAACGGCTGGTGCGGGAAGGCTTCGTCGTGCTGCCGTATACGTCGGACGATCCGATCCTCTGCCGGAGGCTCGAGGAAGCCGGCGCGGCGGCCGTCATGCCCGGCGGCGCGCCGATCGGCACGGGGCTCGGCCTGCTGAATCCGTACAATCTCGGCCTCATCGCCGAGGCGGCCGGGGTGCCGGTCATCGTGGACGCGGGCATCGGCTCCGCGGCCGATATCGTGCAGGCGATGGAGCTCGGCGCCTCGGGCATTCTGGTCAATACGCCCGTGGCCAAGGCGCTGGATCCGGTCGGCATGGCGCGGGCGATGCGGCTCGCCGTGGAAGCGGGCCGGCTGTCGTACTTATCCGGCCGCATTCCCAAGCGTCGCTACGCGTCGGCCAGCAGCGAGACGGAGGGCATATCGGTGCTGCCGGACGGGCCGGAGGCCGGGTTCTACGCGGCGGCCGGCGGCGGTGGCGGCGCATCGGCCGCAACGGCTTCCGGCCGGCTAGCGGCAGGTCCGACCGGTTCGCCGGCGGAAGCGGGCAGCGGTTTGGCCGGTCCGGAGAGCGGTACGCGGTGAGCCGGTCGATCATCGTGCTTGGCGGCGGCATCATCGGCTTGTCCTGCGCGTTCGAGGCCGCGCTCGCCGGCGATGCCGTCACCGTCGTGGAGCCGGGCCGCGTCGGCGGCCAGGCTTCGGGCGCGGCGGCCGGCATGCTCGCGCCGTTCACGGAGAACGGCGAGCAGCCGGATGCGTTCTTCCGGCTGTGCCTGGAGAGCTTGCACCGCTACGCCGAGTGGGTGGGCCGGATCGAAGAAGTCTCCGGCTTATGCGCGGAGCTGACCGCCGCCGGCAGTTTGACGGTCGCGCTGCACGAAGCGGATCTGCAGCCGCTGCAAGCCCGATTGGCCTGGCAGCGGCGATTCGGAGCGAACGCGGAGCTGGTCGGCCCGGAACGGCTGCGCGAGATGGAGCCGATGCTGCATCCGGATGCGGTGGCCGCGCTCTATTGTCCCGGCGAGTCGCATGTGCATGCGCCGAAGCTGGTGGCCGCGCTGGAAGCGGCCTGCCGCAGGCTCGGCGTGCGCATGCTCGAGCACGCGGGCGGCATTGCGCCGCCTCGCGCCTCGGGCGGCTGCGCGACTCCTGCCGTCGAGACGGTAGCATACGGACGGGTCGGCGGAGACGCGCTGATCGTTTGCGCCGGCGCCTGGGCGGGCGCATACGCGGAGCTGTGCGGTTTTCCGATCCCGGTGCATCCGATACGGGGGCAGATTTGCGCGTTCGACCTGACGGGCGTTTCGGAGACCGGCGCCATCGTCAGTCGGGCGGACGGGGAATCCGTGCGGCATATGGTGTTTTCCAGCCAGGCCTATTGGGTGCAGAAGCGGGACGGCCGCCTCGTCTGCGGCGCCTCCGAGGACGCGGCCGGCTTCGACGCCTCCGTCACGGAGCGAGGGATCGGCCGGCTGACCCGCTGGACGCCGCGGGTATTCCCGTTTCTGGACGGGCGCGCGCCCGCGATGACGTGGGCGGGGCTGCGTCCGGCGACGATCGACGGCCGGCCGCTCATCGGCGCCGTTCCCGGCCGGCCGGAGGTGCTGCTTGCGGCCGGCCACTACCGCAACGGCATCCTGCTCAGCCCGGCGACGGCGGCGATGGTCGGCGGCCTGCTGCGCTGCGAGCCCCTGCAGCCGGAAGCGGCGGCGAGCTTCGCGCCGGACCGGTTCGCGCGGCTCGGGACGGTCGCGGGTCGCTAGCCGCCCGCCAACCGACAGCCGCTGGCCAATAACGCCGACAGGACGCCCCGAAGTTCCCGAACTGCCGCCGGAATGACCGCACGCCAAAGCATACAAAAAAGGGCGTTTCCGCCACCACCCAAACCGAGTGGCCGGAAACGCCCCTTTCGCGTTCACGCACGTCGTTACCCTTTGATTCCCGTCATCGTGATCCCCTCGATGAAATACTTCTGCGCGAAGAAGAACACGATCAGCACCGGCGCGCTGACGAGCGTCGCGGCGGCCATCATGGCCCCCCAGTCGGCGGTGCCGTACTGGGTCTGGAAGGAGCTCAGGCCGATCTGGACGGTGCGCAGCTCCTCGCTGTTCGTCACGACGAGCGGCCAGAAGAAGTTGTTCCACGTGCCCATGAACGTGAAGATGCCAAGCGTCGCGAGCGCCGGGTAGAGCAAGGGCGACACGATGGATTTCAGTATTTTCAGATGCCCGGCCCCGTCGATCAAGCCGGACTCGATGATTTCGCTCGGGATCGTGGCGATGAACTGCCGCAAGAGAAAGCAGCCGAACGCGCCCGTAAGGCCAGGCACGATCAGTCCGGCGTACGTATCGACCCAGTGGAGCTTCGACAAAATGACGAATACCGGTATGATCGTCACCTGCGCGGGGATCATCATCGTGCCGACGTAAGCCATGAAGAGCGAATCGCGCCCTTTGAAATTCAGCTTGGCGAACGCGTAGCCGCTCATGACGGACGTCGCGAGCACGCCGAGCACCGTGCAGACGGTATAAAGCGCCGTATTCAGGAAATAACGGCCCCAGGGCGCCATTTCCCACGCTTTCGAATAATTATCCCACTGCAGCGCGGACGGCAGCAGCTTCGGGGGATAAGCGAACACTTCCGAGGCGGATTTGAGCGACGTCGAGATCATCCAGAACAAGGGCAGCACGGTAATCAGCACCGTGCAGAAGAGCACCAGATAGACGACGGACATACCGACCCGTTTGGCGGTCAAGCTCACAGCCGATTCCTCCCTCCGTGGATCAAACTTCTTTTCTCTGATAGGATCGCCATTGCCAGATCGTCAGGGCGAACAACAGGACGAACAGCACGACGCTGACCGCCGCGCCGCGGCCGATCTTGAAGAACTGGAAGGCGTACTGGTAGATATAGAACGCGATCATGTTGGTCGCGTTCATCGGCCCGCCGTTCGTGAGCGCGTACACTTCGCCGAACGTCTGGAAGGCGCCGCTGACGGACGTGATCAGGATGAAGAACGTCGCCGGCCGGAGCCCGGGCACCGTGATGCTCAGGAATTTCTGCACCGGGCTGGCGCCGTCGATCTCCGCGGCCTCGTAGAGGGAACGGGAAATGCCCTGCAGGGCGGCGAGGTAGATGACCATGTTGTACCCGAAGCCCTTCCAGATCGCGAAGACGATGACGGCGAGCATGGCGGTATCCGGCGACACGAGCCATTTGACCGGATTGTCGGGATGCGTGATGCCGAGATGCTCCAGGGCGAAGTTCAGCAGGCCGTAGCTCGGCTCGTAGATCCAGATCCACACCTGCGCGATCGCGATGATCGGCAGGATCGAGGGCAGGAAGAAGGCGCCGCGCATGATCGTGCGCCCCTTGATGCGGCTGTTGAGCAGCACCGCGACGACGACCGCGATCGCCATGGAGAGCGGCACGGTCACGAGCGTGAACAGCGTCGTATGCCACAGCGAGGAGCCGAATATCGGATCCGCGAACGATTGCTTGTAATTGTCCAGCCCGACGAACCGGTTGTTGCCCGTGAATACGTCGACCTCTTGGAAGCTCAGATAGATGGAGTAATAGAGCGCAAACAGCGTAAATACCAAAGTCCAAAGCATGTTCGGGGCCAGCAGCACCCAAGCGACGGGCGCATCCTTGCCGAACAGCCTGCGAAATGATTTCATCCGGACGCTTCACCTCTTTCCGGGGTCCTGCCTGCTGGCGCGGGCGAATACAGAAAAGGGAGGAGCGGCTCCCCCCCCTACGTTCCGCGCCTAAGGCGTCACCCATGTTTTGACGAGCGGCTTGCTCTCGTCATAGGCTTTCTTCATGGCCGTTTCCGGCGTTTCTTTGTTCTGCAGCGCGGCTTCGACATGCGCGGACACGATGTCCGAGATCTCGGCGTAGGTCGTCAGGTTGTACGGCCGGATTTTGCCGAAGGCGTACGAGTCCTGGTGGACCTTGATTTCCGGCGTCGCGGCGGCGAAATCGGTCCAGACCTTCTGCTCCGAGGCCGATTTGCGAACCGGGATGGAGCCGTAGCCCGCCGCGAACTTCGCGGAAATCTCGGGCGACGCGAGCCAGGTGAGGAACTTCCAAGCCGCTTGCTGCTTCTCCGGCGTCGATTTGAAAATGAAATTGTTCGTGCCGCCGAGGCTCGTCGCTTTGCCGGCAGGTCCCGCGGGCAGCGGAACGACGCCGAAGTCGAGCTTGGCCGCCTTGTAGCCCGGAATCGACCAAGGGCCGGTGAGCGTCATGGCGATGAGTCCGGTTTGGAAGCCGTTTTGCGGCGGCGCGATGCTGGCGGCCTTGTATTTGTTCACGAGATCCACCCACAGCTGGGTCGCTTGCTTGCCGGCCTCGCTGTTGAACAGGATGTCCGTGCCTTCCGGGTTGGCGTACTCGCCGCCGGCTTGCCAGAGGAACGTATCCCACAGGAAGTCGAGCGTGCCGCCTTTGGTCGTCGGCAGTTCGATGCCCCATTGCTTCTTGGACGGATTGGTCAGTTTCTGAGCAGCGGCGATCAATTCGTCCCAAGTGGCCGGAGGCTGGACGTTCGCATCGGCGAACAGCTTCTTGTTGTAGTACAGCGCGAGATTGTTCGTTTCCATCGGGAAGCCGTACGTGACGCCGCCGAAGCGGACGTTGCCGTCGAGCAGGTTATCCAGGTAGTCCGATTCGAGCCATTTGTCCGGCTCGGCCGCGATCATGTCGTCGAGCGGCAGGATGACGTCCTTGAGCGGTCCCGCCCACTGCGGCCACATGAGCATTCCCGCATCCGGGAGCGCCTTGCCCGCGGCGGCGGCGGTCAGCTTCTGCACCATCGTGTTCGGGTCGACGAACACCATCTTCACCTGAACCTCCGATTGGCTGTCGTTGTACTCCTTGACGAGGCCGTCCAGGAACTTGCCGCCCTCGCCGCCGGCGCCGTGCCAGACGGTGATGGTCTGCTTCTTGCCCGGGTCCGCCCCGGTATTTCCGTTTCCGTTCGATGCGTTTCCTGATGAATCGCCACCGCTCGAACAGGCGGAGAGCACGAGCAAGATCGCGAGCATCGACAGCAGAACCGGTAACGTTTTTCGATAGATTTTCAATCCGAACCCCTCCAGCTTCTAATATTCCCATGAGGACCGCCGCCTGCAGAACGGCCGCCCGCCATGCGCTTGATAAAGCGTGCTGCTTGTATTACGATGGTACTGTTTTTGGCGCCCCTACGGTTGTAAGGGTTTTCAAACCGGCTTGATCCTAATCATAATGGCTGGAAACGCGTTCTTAAACCGACGCATCTTAGATGTCGGGTGTAAAAATCTTAGTTCTTGTAAGCGCTATTCCAACGGAAGGTGGTGCCCGCGTCCGTCATGTCCGCGCCGCGAAGAAAACAGCCTTTGTTCAGACACCTGTACAATCGGACGCTGCTCTATATCCTGTGCTCCACGCTCGCCGTCACGGTTCCGATGCTGATCATGCTCTCCAATTATTCCAACCACGAGGCGGAGAAATACAACACCGAGGTCATGACGCTGATGAACAACAAGCTCGATTCCTTCTTCCATTCCGTGGAGACGACCGAGTTCACGTTCGCGACCGACAGTAATTTCATCATCCCGCTTACGCTCTATTACAAGCTGCCTCATTATGACGATGCCAAGTCGAGCTCCGCGTTCCGCGACGCCTCGGAGGCGCTTCTGAACATGACGCTGTTCCAGACGGGGCTGGAATTCATCGTCCTCGGGAAAGACGGGCCGCTGAGCGTCTCTTCCACGCCGGAGGTCGTGAACGGCGGGTTCTTGCCCCGTAACGCCGCATGGTACGATACGGTGACGGCCGATATGGGCCATTCGCATATTCTGTTCGACAACAAGCGCGATTACTACGTGTCCGCCGACAACGCAGTTTCCGTGATCAAGCCGATGGCGGACATGCAGTCGGGCAGTCCGCTCGCCTTTATCGTCATCGACATCGCCTACGCCCGGTTGAACGACATGATCGACGAGACGTCGCCCTCCATTCCGATGACGATCAAGGATCCCGCCGGCAGGGTCATCTTCTCCAACATGAGCGCGAAGGAGGCTTCGACGCCGCAGGGCAAATCCGTGATCAGCCGGAGCTCGGACTACACGGGCATTACCGTGACGAGCTTCGTGGTCAAGCCGCTGTTCATCGCGCAGATCAGCCGCATCGTGACCGTCTGCCTCGTCATTATGGCGCTCTACCTGCTCGCGGTGTTCGTGATCCTCTCGTTCTCGACGAAGCGTTTCGCGAACCCGATCTATTTGTTGATGAAGGACATGAAGCAGGTGGTGAAGGGCAATTTCGAGGTAACGGCGGAATACCGGGGCCGAATCGCGGAGCTGCACGATTTGTATACGTCGTTCAACCTTCTCGTCTCGGGCATGAAGGAGCTGATCCAGAAAAATTATGAAACGAACCTGCTCAAAACGCAAGCCGAGCTGGAGGCGCTGCAGCAAACCATCAACCCGCACTTTCTGTACAACGCGCTGGAAACGATCTCGAGCCAGGCGATCGTCGACGGCTCCCCTTCGGCCAGCGTCATGTGCCAGAAGCTCGGCGCGCTGTTTACCTACAGCCTCCAGGAGAACGATCTCGTGACGCTGGAGCGGGAGCTCGGCCAGCTCAAGGACTATCTGTATATCGCCGAGAACAGCTTCTACTACCGGGACACGGAGGTGCGCTACGAAATCGATCCGAGGACGCACGGCCAGCTCATCCCCAAGATGACGCTGCAGCCGATCGTGGAGAATTGCTTCAAGCACGGGTTCGCCGAACGGGGCGGCGGGCAGGCGCGCATCGTGATCTCGTCCGTGCTCGAAGGCGGGCGCGTCGTGATCGGCATCGCGGACAACGGCCGCGGCCTATCGCCGGAGCAGCTGGCCCGGCTGCGGGAGGGATTGACCAAGCCGAGAAGCCATGCCGGCTCCGGCGTGCGGATCGGACTGCGCCATGTCAGCGAGCGGTACCGGCTGTATTACGGCGACCGGTTGACGCCGCTCTCGATCCATTCCTCGCCCGGGGCGGGAACGACGGTGACGCTGACCCTGCAGGACAACCGAAGAGAGAGGAGCCTGGACCTTGCTTAAAGTCATGATCGCGGACGACAATCCGATTATCTGCAAAGCCTTGGCCAGCCGGATTCCCTGGGAGGCGCTGGAGCTGGAGCTGGCGGGCATCTGCCTGGACGGCAGCGAGCTGCTCGCGCTTGCGCTGCAGGAGGCGCCGGATATTATCCTGACCGATATCCGGATGCCGGTGACCGACGGGCTGTCGCTGATCGAGCAGCTCCGGATGAGGGGCGTGCCCGTGCAGGTCATCATCATCTCCGGCTACGGCGATTTTCAATACATGAAGAAGGCGATCGATTTCGACGTCGTGGCGTACCTGAAGAAGCCGGTTCAGGACGGGGAGCTCGGGGATGCGCTGCGCAAGGCGTCGCGGCTCGTCCGGGAACGGGAGGAGATGTCGCAGATCAGCCGATCCGTTCAGGCGCTGGAAGAACGGGAGCGCCTGCGCCGGATCAACATGGCGCTGCTTGCCTGCCTGCGGGACGCCGGACGCGCCGCGGACGGAGGGGCGGACGTGCCGCGATTGCTCGGCGAAGCGGATTGCGCGCAATGGTTGCTGTTTCACCAGCCCATGGGGGCGGATTACAAATTCCGCGACGCGGACATCGACCGGCTGCTGGCCTACGGGCAGTCGTTGACGCAGGCCGCGGGGGCGGCCGTCCGCGTCTTCCGGCCGGCGGCGGCGCTGCTGGCCGTGCTGGCGCCCCCGGGTTCGCGCGACAGGATGGCGGCGGTTCTCCGCCGCATGGGAGAGCTGCTCGAGCAGGACGGCTTGCCTGACCTGCATGCCGCGGGCAAGCCCTTCGCGGGGCGGGAGCGGGCGGCCGGCGCATTCCTGGAGACGGTGGCGGCGCTGTACGAAGGGCTGTACGGCGCGGCTTTCCGGTACGACGGGGGGAAGGACGAGTTCCCTGCGGCCGATCAGCATACCCTGCGCATGCATCTGTCGATGAACGACTACGTCGGGGCGTACCGGCTGCTGGCCGATTGGCTGGACCGGTACCTCGCCGGCGAGCCGTCCTGCAGCGGGCTCGACGGCTTCGTGAAAGCGGCGATCGGGATCTATGCCGAATACGTGCCGATGTTCCGGGGGCTCCGCGAGGAGTTGGCGGCCGCGGCGCTGCCCGCGCTCGCTTTGCCCGGCAAGGCATCGTTTCTCGGGCTGCTGCGGCAATCGCATGCGTGGCAGGAAAGCGACGGCGGGAAGACCGAGGCCATCATCGCGCATATCGAGCAACACTTCGACCAGCCGATCACGCTGGAGGAAGTGGCGAAGCTCTATCATTACAACGTGATTTACTTGGGCCAGCTGATCAAGCGCGAGACCGGCATGCCGTTCAACCATTTCGTCGGCAAGCTCCGGATCGACCGGGCGGTGGAGATGCTCGGGCGCAACAAGGACATCAAGCTGTCCGACCTGTCCCGGCAGCTGGGCTTCTCGGACAGCAAGTATTTCTCCAAGGTGTTCAAGAAGTTCACCGGGCGGTCGCCGAGCCAGTTCTAGGCGCGGCCGCTCCGAACGTTAAGTCTCATGACGACGCTTTGCGAGCCGGGAGAAATCGTCCTTGCGCGAAACGCTTATAAAATCAAAAAGCCCTCCGATTCCGGAGGGCTTTTTCGACTTTATGCGGATGTAGGAGCACCTTTGCATTAGGCAGACGGTTACCGCGCGCTTTCGCTGCCCGGCGCGCATGCCGCGCCGGACATTGAACAAATGCGGGTCGCCGAAGGCACTCTGCCAACGACAATCCTTGGCGCCTCCGCGGCCGGAAGGCTAGCTCACGTCCTGCGTCCGCTTCTGCGTGCTGAACTGGCTTTCGTACAGGTCGGCGTAAAAGCCGCCCGCGGCGAGCAGGCCTTCGTGCGTGCCCTGCTCGATGACGGTGCCGTGGTTCATGACGAGGATCAGGTCCGCGTCGCGAATGGTGGACAGCCGGTGCGCGATGACGAAGCTCGTGCGGCCTTCCATCAGCTCGCTCATGGCGCGCTGGATATGGATCTCGGTCCGCGTGTCGACGCTGCTCGTCGCCTCGTCGAGGATCAGGATCGCCGGATCCGCCAGGATGGCGCGGGCGATGGTCAGCAGCTGCTTCTGTCCCTGCGAGATGTTGGACGCTTCCTCGTTCAGGATCGTATCGTAGCCGTCCGGCAGCGTGCGGATGAAATGGTCCGCGTAGGCCGCGCGGGCGGCGGCCACGACCTCGTCCTCCGTCGCGCCGTCCCGGCCGTAGGCGATGTTGTCGCGGATCGTGCCGTTGAACAGCCACGTATCCTGCAGCACCATGCCGAACAGGCTGCGCAGGTCGCGGCGCTTCAGGTCCGTCAGCGCCGCGCCGTCGATCGTGATGCTGCCTCCGCTGAGTTCATAGAAGCGCATGAGCAGGTTGATGAGCGTCGTTTTGCCGGCGCCCGTCGGTCCGACGATGGCGATCATCTGGCCGGACTGCACGTGAATGTCCATGTCCTCGATGAGCGGCGCGTCGTCCTTGTAGCGGAACTTCACGTGATTGAAGCTCACGTTGCCGCGTATCTTTGCGATTTTGCCCGGCACGGGTTCCTTCCCGGGGGCGGCAAGCGCGGTCGGATTCGCCGCTTCCGGCACTTCCTCTTCCTCGTCCAGCAATTCGAAGATCCGCTCCGCGGAGGCGATCGTCGACTGAATGATGTTGGCGATTTGCGCCGTCTGCGTGATCGGCATCGCGAATTGGCGGGAGTAGGAGATGAACGCCTGCACGTCGCCGATCGTAATCGATTTGTGCAGCACGAGCAGGCCGCCGGCGACGCTGACGAGCACGTAGCCGATATTGCCGATGAAGCCCATGATCGGCATGATCATCCCGGAGACGAACTGCGCGCGCCAGCCGGATTCGTACAGCCGCTCGTTCGCTTCGTTGAACTTGGCGACGGATTTTTTCTCGTGGCCGAACGCTTTGACGATGTTATGGCCGGTGTACATTTCCTCGACGTGGCCGTTCAGCTCGCCGAGCGCCTTCTGTTGGCCTTTGAAATACAGCTGCGAACGCTTCGCGATCATCTTGATCGCGACGAAGCTGAGCGGCAGCGTCACGACCGTGATGAGCGTCATGAGCGGGCTGATCGTCAGCATCATGACGATGACGCCGATGAGTGTGACGAACGACGTGATGAACTGCGTCAAGCTTTGCTGCAGCGTGCCGCTGATGTTGTCGACGTCGTTGACGGCGCGGCTCAGGATTTCCCCGTGCGTGCGGGAATCGAAGAACTTGAGCGGCAGCCGCTCCAGCTTCTCGTTCACGTCCTTGCGCAGGTCGTAGACGGTCTTTTGCGCCACGCTCGCCATTACGTATTGCTGAATGTAGCTGAACAAGGCGCTGATGATGTAGAGCACGCCGAGCACGGCGAGAATTTGCCAGATGTAGCCGAAATCGATGGCCGCGCCCGGCGTTCCCTGCACCTTCCCGACGATGCCGTTGAACAGCTCCGTCGTCGCCTTGCCCATGATTTTCGGCCCGAGGATCGAGAACACCGTGCTGAGCACGGCCGTCAGCACCACGATCAGGAGCGCGAAGCGGTGCGGGCGCAGGTAGCCGGTCAAGCGGCGGAGCGTGCCTTTGAAATCCTTCGCTTTCTGCACCGGCATGCCCATGGCGCCGGGGCCGCCGCGTCCGGGGCCGAAGCCGAAATTGCCCGGCGCGGGACCGCCCGGACGCTGGCCCGGACCGCCCGGACCGCCGCCTGCGGGAGCTTTCTGTTGTTCGCTCATGCGATCTCCTCCTCTGACAGCTGTGACGTCACGATTTCGCGGTAGACGGTGGACGATTGCAGCAGCTCGCGGTGCGTGCCGATCGCGGATATCCGGCCGTCATCGAGCACGATGATGCGGTCGGCGTCCATGACGGTACTGACCCGCTGCGCGACGATGAGCACGGTCGCTTCCGTCGTCTCGGAACGAAGCGCGGCGCGGAGCTTGGCGTCGGTCTTGAAGTCGAGCGCCGAGAAGCTGTCGTCGAACAGATAGATCGACGGCCTGCGAACGAGCGCCCGGGCGATGGATAGCCGCTGCTTCTGGCCGCCGGACACGTTCGTGCCGCCCTGCGCGATCGGGGAATCGAAGCCGTCCTTCATCTCGGAGACGAAATCGTACGCCTGCGCCACGACGGCCGCATGGCGAACCTCCTCGTCCGTCGCGTCCGATTTGCCGAAGCGGATATTCTCCGCGATCGTGCCCGTGAAGAGCACGGCCTTCTGCGGCACGAGTCCGATACGGGCGCGCAGCTCTTCTTGCGTCATCTCCCGTATGTCCGCGCCGCCGATCGTAATGCTTCCGCCCGAGACGTCGTAGAAGCGCGGAATCAGGTTGATCAGCGTCGATTTGCCGGAGCCCGTGCCGCCGATGATGGCCGTGACTTCGCCGGCGCCCGCCGTGAACGAAATCCCGGAAAGCGCGGGCATCTCGGCGCCCGGGTAATGGAAGGAGACGTCGTTGAAGGCCAGCTCGGCCTTCGCGGACGCGCGCCCGGCGGACGTGCGCGCAGGGTCGTAGATGTCCGGCACCGTGTTCAGCACGTCGTTGATCCGGGTAGCGGACGCCGAGGCGCGCGGGATCATGACGAACATCATGGACGCGAAGATCAGCGCGAACATGATCTGCCACGCGTATTGGATGAAGGCCATCAGGTCGCCGACCTCCATGTTGCCGCCGTCGATGCGCAGCCCGCCGTACCAGACGATGAACAAGCTGGCGAAGTTCAGCACGAGCATCATGATCGGCATCAGCGAAGCCATGATGCGGTTGACCTTGATCGCCGTGTCCGTCAAATCGAGATTGGCGTCGTTGAAGCGGCCCTGTTCATGCTTCGTGCGGTTGAAGGAGCGAATGACGCGGATGCCGGTCAGGTTCTCGCGGAGCACGAGGTTCAGCTTGTCGATCTTGACCTGCATGACCTTGAACAGCGGCACGCCGCGGCTCACGATGAGGAAGATGATCAGCGCGAGCACCGGCACGATCGCGATGATGACGAGCGAGAGATGAGCGTCCTTGTAGAGCGCCATGACGATGCCGCCGAAGCACATCATCGGGGCCATGACCATGACCCGCATCATCATCATGAGCACCTGCTGGACCTGCGTGATGTCGTTGGTCGTACGCGTAATAAGCGAGGCGGTGCCGATTTGGTCGAATTCGTGCAGCGAGTATTTCTCGACATGCGCGAACACGCGGCTGCGCAGGTCGCGACCGAAGCCGCCGGCCGATTTGGCGGAGAGGAAGCTGGCGCCGATGGAGCAGATCCCGCCGGCGAGCGCGATGAGCAGCATCAAGCCGCCGATGCGCCAGATGTAAGGATTGTCGCCCGCGACGACGCCTTTGTCGACGATGTCCGCAAGCAGGGTAGGGAGGTACAGATCCGATAAGGATTGCAGCAGCACGAACAACAGGACGAATGAAACGAGCATCTGGTAGGGCTTCAACATACCCAACAATTTAATCATGACGACTTATTCACCTTCTTTGGTCGTAGTAGAGGGATTTGCCCCCGGCCCGCAGCCGGGGACGCCTCCGGATTCGGAATTCCCGTCCAGGGTTTGGTAAAACGCGTTCACTTCGTCCAGCAGTTTGACCAGCTGATGCGCCCGGTCTCCGCCGAGATGCGCGACGAGCGCGGACATGCGCTCCTGCATCGCCGCATGCGCCTGCCCGGTGAGCCGCTCGCCTTCGTCCGTAAGCGTAATGAGGGAGGCCCGGCGGTCGCTGGGATCCGCGTTCCGCCGGAGCAGCCCTTTGGCGACGAGCATGTTGACGCTCTGGGTGACGGTCGGGGACGCGACGTTCAGCATGCCGCTGAGCTCCGAGGCTTTGACGCCGGCGGGATTCTCGGCCGTCGCCCTGCGGATGCTGAATAGGGTCATCGTCTCGGCGGGCGTGCAGTTCTCGATGGGGCTGCGGCTGTTCCATGGCAGCTGCCGCAGCTGCCGCAGCGAGCGAATGAGCTCGTGCGCGGCCGGAGGGGGGTGATTGTGGTCGTCGTGCATGGGCGTCTTGCTCCTTTATGCGTTTAATTTGATTAGCTAACCTAAGTATATATTGCGAGCGGCGGATGTCAAGACGGCGATTTATTCTAGCGGGCGCAAGATTGCTATTTATAAAGGCGTCCGAAATTGTGTACAATAGTAGGATAAAAGCGGATCGGTTTCCGTTCGAAGCCAGCGCTTCGAACGAGCATTCCGCTAGAGTCGAGAAAGGTTGGTCGTTATGGAGAATAAGGCATCATCCTCTAACTTTATCAAGAACATCGTGAGCGACGACCTGCAGTCGGGCAAGGTCGCCGAGATCGTCACCCGCTTTCCGCCGGAGCCGAACGGCTACCTGCACATCGGCCACGCGAAGTCGATCACGCTTAATTTCGAGCTGGCCGACGAGTTCAAGGGCAAAACCAATTTGCGCTTCGACGACACGAATCCCGTCAAAGAAGATACCGAATACGTGGAAGCGATCCAGGAGGATGTCCGTTGGCTCGGGTTCGAGTGGGACGATCTGCGTTTCGCCTCCGATTATTTCGAAGAAATGTATCAGCGCGCCGTGCTGCTCATCAAGAAAGGCAAGGCTTACGTCGACGACCTGTCCGCCGAGCAAATGCGCGAAATGCGCGGCACCCTGACGCAGCCCGGCCAGAACAGCCCTCACCGCGACCGCGGGATCGAGGAGAACCTGGACCTGTTCGCCCGCATGCGCGCCGGCGAATTCAAGGACGGCGAGCGCGTGCTTCGCGCCAAGATCGACATGGCTTCGCCGAACATCAACCTGCGCGACCCGGCCCTGTACCGCATCGCCCATGCCCATCATCACCGGACCGGAAATGCATGGTGCATCTATCCGATGTACGACTACGCGCACCCGATCGGCGACGCCATCGAAGGCGTGACGCATTCCATCTGCACGCTGGAATTCGAAGACCACCGGCCGCTCTACGATTGGGTCATCGAAGAATGCGAGATGGCGGACAAACCGCATCAATACGAGTTTGCCCGTCTGAACGTGACGAATACGATCATGAGCAAGCGATACCTGAAAATGCTGGTCGATAAGGGTGTAGTCGAGAGCTGGGACGATCCGCGCATGCCGACGATCAGCGGCCTGCGCCGCAAAGGCTTCACGCCCGAATCGCTCCGCGCCTTCTGCCGCGAGATCGGCGTGTCCCGCGCGTACAGCGTGGTGGACGAGCGCATGCTGGAATTCTTCATCCGCGAGGACCTGAAGCTGAAGGCGCCGCGGACGATGGCCGTGCTGCAGCCGCTGAAGGTCGTCATCACCAATTACCCGGAAGGGCAATCGGAGCTGCTGGATGCCGAAAACAATGCCGAGAACGAAGCGATGGGCATCCGCCAAATCCCGTTCTCGCGCGAGATCTACATCGAGCAGGACGACTTCATGGAGAACCCGCCGAGCAAGTATTTCCGCCTGTTCCCGGGCAACGAGGTGCGCTTGAAGAACGCGTACTTCATCAAATGCGAAGAGGTCGTCAAGGACGCGAACGGCAATGTCGTCGAGCTGCGCTGCACCTACGATCCCGAGACGAAGAGCGGTTCCGGCTTCACCGGCCGCAAAGTCAAGGGCACGATCCACTGGGTGGACGCTTCGCAGGCCGTTCCGGCCGAATTCCGCCTGTTCGAGCCGCTGCTGCTGGACGAGGAAGGCGATTCCGACAAGGAGTTCCTCGACCGCATCAACCCGGAATCGCTGACGACGCTGCAAGGCTTCGTCGAGCCGAACATGAAGGAAGCGAAGGGACAGGACAAATTCCAGTTCTTCCGCCACGGCTACTTCAACGTCGATCCGAAGCATACAAGCCCGGAACGCGTCGTGTTCAACCGCGTCGTCTCGCTTAAGAGCTCGTTCGATCCGAAGGCTTGATTTTACGGAGGCCGTCCCTTGCCGGGACGGCCTTTTTCCTTTAAATCGCCGCACATCCGAAGGCTAATGTCTGAGGGTCGGTCAAAAGGCGCCCGGCCGTGCAGCCTTCCTTCACAATCCTTCTACCGCCCTCTATACTGGAAGAAATAGCTTGGACGGGCGAAGCGGACGGAAGGAGGGCAAACGGATGGAAGAGGAACGGACGGTGGCTGCCGGACGGTCCGGTATCATTCTGGCCGGCGGACATAGCACGCGCATGGGGCGTAACAAAGCGCTGCTGCCGGTGCGCGGCAAGCCGCTCCTGCTGCGCTTGGCGGAGCGGATGCTGGCGCTGGGGATGACGCGCGTCATCGTCGCTTGCGGCACGGACGGGCGAGGGGCGGAGTATCGCGCGCTGCTTCGGGAGCTGCCGGGCGACGTCGCGTTTGCGGTCGACCGCTTCCCCGGCAGCGGTCCGCTTGCGGGCCTTCATGCCGCGCTCGGCGCGATGCCGGAGCCCGGCTACGCGTTCGCGATGGCCTGCGATATGCCGGCGATCTCGGCGTCGTTGTACGCGCGGATGCTTCAGGCGGCCGGGGAGGCGGGGAGATTCGGCGAGAACAAGGGACGGGCGGATAATGGCGGCGGCCATGATGGAGATGGCGGCGAATCCGCGCCTGCCTCCCGTGATTCGGCGCTTTTGCCGCAGCTAATCCGCACGGCGGGCCAGCCCTTCCATGCGCTCTACCATACGAGCGCGCTCGGTGAGCTGGAGCGGCGCTTGCGGCAGAACGATCTGCGCGTCATGCCGCTAGTCGGCGCGCTGCGTTCGATCGAGCTTGCCGCGGCCCCGGATGAAGAAGAAGCATTCGTCAACCTGAACACGCCGGAGCTCTATGAACAATATTTGCGTTTGCGCGGGAAGGAATGACGGCTTCCGGCAGGCAGACCGACCTTACCGGTCTCCAAGGCAACCAAACCAAATCAACCAAACCAAGCAAAAAAGCCCCCTGCCGGAAGCGGATCGCTTTCCGGATCAAGGGGCTTTTGACGGTTGTATCGGGGACGAGTCGACCGTCCGGGCGATCTGAACCGTATGGCCGGGAGCCGCTTATAACGCTTATGAAGCGATAGTTCCCTGCACGGGAGCGTCGACGCGGGCCTTGCCGCCGCTGCCGATCCAGGACCGTTTCCACGAGCCTTGGATCAGGAAGATCAGCGCGACGCAGACCGCCGCCACGCCGCTGATGATCAGGAAGCCGGGCATGTACGAGCCGGTCGACTGTTTCAGGTTGCCGAGAACCTTCGGCAGGAAGTAACCGCCGAGTCCGCCCGCGGCGCCGACGATGCCCGTTACGATGCCGATCTCGTTCCGGAAGCGGAGCGGGACGAGCTGGAATACGGAGCCGTTGCCCATGCCGAGCGCCATCATGCCGACGAACAGGAGGACGAGCATGACCGGCAGCGCGGGGAGCGACGAGATGCACGCCATCATGACCGCGACGACGCCGTACAGCAGCATCAGCATGCGGATGCCGCCGATCCGGTCGGCCAGCCAGCCGCCCACGGGACGGAAGAAGCTGCCGGCGATGACGCAAAGGGTGGTGAAGTCGGCCGCCCGTACGGGGCTAAGGCCGTATTGGGTATTGAAGAAGATGGTGAGGTAGTTGGACATGCCGACGAAGCCGCCGAACGTGACGCCGTAGAAGATGCAGAACATCCACGTGTCGCGCTGCTTCAGCACGGAGCCGTAATCGGAGAGCTTGCGCGGCGCGGGTTGGTTCGGGCTGTCCTTCGCGAGGATGGTGAAGGCGACGAATACGAGCGCGATCGGGATGAGTGCCAAGCCGAATACGACATGCCAGGTGCCGAAGTGCTGGGCGATCCGGTTCGCGAACAGCGTCGAGAACACGGTGCCGCTGTTGCCGGCTCCCGCGATGCCCATGGCGAGGCCTTGGTATTTCGGCGGATACCAGCGGCTGGCGAGCGGCAGGGCGGCGGCGAAGGAAGCGCCCGCGATGCCGAGCATCAGCGCGACGACGTACAGCTCGCTTAGCGAGTCGACGAATTTCCAGCCCCAGATGAGGGGCACCATCGTCAGGATCAGCCCGATCTGTCCGGTGCGCTTCGGACCGATGACGTCCGTCAGATAGCCGAGCACGAGCCGCAGCACGGAGCCGCCCAGGACGGGCAGGGCGACCAAATTGGCTTTCTGCGCGGCATCCATCGGGTAATCGGCCATGATGACCACGGCCAGCGGGCCGAGCAGGGACCATACCATGAAGCTCAGATCGAAATACAGGAACGCGCTCAGCAGCGAGGGGCCGTGCCCGCTCTTCAGAAAACTTTTACGGTCCATCATAATGAAAAACTCCTCTCCACGGTTGGGGTCGCTCTTCTCTCTTTTTCTGCTTCTCTCTCTGTTTCTTGCTGGCGGCCGGCCGGGATCCACGGGCGAGCGAATAGGGATAGTGCGAGCCCGCATGCCCGGCCGGCCGCTGCCGCCTAGGCTTGATACGCAATAAAAGGCCGCATCGCAGTCCTCGGACTGCAATACGGCCTCATCGCCATCGGCTGCACGTCGGTGTGCGGGCCGGGTCATCGTTCGATACACGACTTTGTGATCTTAGTTTGCATTATAGGGGGAAGGGAAATCGCATGTCAATATTCCTGACACAAGCAATCGAAGAAAATTTTTTGGCCATTTGAATCGCGTTCAACCGTGAATGAGCTGGTAGACTTTCACGATAGAGGCCGAAACATCCCCGATCCGCTTGCGTTCGTTCATTGCCTGTTTGCGCAGGAATTCATAGGCTTCCGCTTCGGTAATCCCTTTGATCTCGCACAGCACGGCCTTCGCCTGATCGATCCATTTGCGCTCTTCGAGCCGCTGCATCAGCTGCTCGCGCTCTTCCGCCCAGCGTTTGCGCTGTTGGAACGCGCGCTGCCCCCACTTCAGCGCCACGTCCATTTCCAGGCTGTTCATGGAACCGAAGAGGACGCCGTCCGGCATGAAGCCCCATTCGATGTCCTTCGGTACCGCGGCGTCCGAGCAGAGCCACAGCGTAGGAAGCCGACGCATGCGGGCTATAGCGGACTGCCACTCGTGCATCGTTGCGGCCGGCACGTGCAGCACGACCGCGTCGACGGTGCCGATGAGACGCTTGGCTTCTTCCGCGCGTTCGGCCCGGTGCAGCGATTCGCAGCATTGCCGCAGGCTGCGCACGGCATCGGAAGACGTTCCTTGTTCAAGCAAAAGTATGGCTTTCAACGATCATCACCTCGCTTGGCTGGGCTTGGGCGTTCATTTCACGGTTGCAGAGGCAATGATGTAATGGAATGTGACGTGTAACGCCTTCATTATGGCGCGCAATACCGAACCTTCTCGCTGTATTATGGAACAACTCCGCAACTCATGTCAAGATAGTTGACATATATCTTGGAACGATCTATAATCGAGTCATAATATTCGATCCTGCGGCACAACGGCGTGCCCTTTCGATCCGGCAATGGTGCCTATCTCCGCGTCTTCTTCACGTTGACGCGCGGATGGGCTTTTTATGGTTTCCGGGACGCGTCATCACTTTTTCCAAGAGGAGAGATCGCCATGAAAAAGAAGCTCGTCATGATTGGCAACGGCATGGCCGGCGTGTCGTTCGTCGAACAACTGTTGAAGCTTAACCCGAGCCGGTACGACGTGTCCATTATCGGAGCCGAGCCGCATCCGAACTATAACCGCATCATGCTCTCGTCCGTTCTCGCGGGCGACGCCGGCATGAACGATATCATTTTGAACGATTGGGACTGGTACCGCGACAACGGCATTGCGCTGCTGGCCGGGCAAGAAGCGGTGGCGGTGGACGCGGCGGAGCGGACCGTCACGACGAGCGTGGGAGAGACGCTGCCTTACGACGAGCTGGTGTTCGCGACGGGCTCGCTGCCGTTCATGCTGCCGCTGCCCGGCGCCGACAAGGAAGGCGTCATCGCGTTCCGCGATATCAAGGATTGCGAGACGATGATCGAGACGGCCAAACGGTACCGGAAAGCCGTCGTCATCGGCGGCGGCCTGCTCGGCCTCGAAGCCGCCCGCGGCCTGATCAACCTCGGCATGGAGGTCGGCGTCGTCCACAACAGCCCGTATCTGATGAACCGGCAGCTGGACGAGACGGCCTCGCGCATGCTGCAGGCGGAGCTGGAGAGCCAAGGAATGAAGTTTCTGCTGGGCAAACAGTCCGACTTCATTGCGGGCGGAGACCGCGTCACGGGACTGACGTTCAAGGACGGCTCCCACGAGGCGGCGGATCTGATCGTCATGGCGGTCGGCATTCGGCCGAACGCGCAGCTGGCGAAGCAAAGCGGCCTCGTCGTGAACGATGGCATCGCGGTGGACGATTATATGGCCGCAAGCCTCCCGAACATCCATGCCGTCGGGGAATGCGCGGAGCATCGCGGCGTCTCCTACGGCCTCGTGGCGCCGCTTTACGAGCAAGGCGCGGTGCTGGCCAGGAAGCTGGCGGGCGTGGACGGCGACGGCTACCAGGGCTCGGTCGTGTCGACGAAGCTCAAAGTCTCCGGCGTCCATGTCTTCTCGGCCGGACGTTTCGCGGACGAACCCGGCACCAAGGCGCTCCGCGTCCAGGACGATCTGGACGGCATCTATAAGAAGGTCGTGTTCGAGAACGGCAAAGTCGTCGGCGCTGTGCTCTTCGGGGATACGGGCGACAGCTCGAAGCTGTTCTCGGCCATCCGCGGCGGGAAGGATTACGCGGGCATCGAGAAAGAGGTCTTGTTCGGACCGTCCGGCGCGGGGGGCAAGTCGGAGAGCGCGACCGATCTGGTCGCGGCGATGAGCGGCGACGAAATCATCTGCGGCTGCAACGGCGTGACCAAGGATGCGCTGGTCGGAGCCATAACGGAGAAAGGCTGCGTCAGCGTACCCGAGCTGAAGGCCTGCACGAAGGCCTCCGCCGGCTGCGGCGGGTGCAAGCCGCTCGTGGAAGCGGTTCTGTCGGCGACGCTCGGCGCCGATCGGGTGGCGACGGTAAAGGAAGGCATCTGCGGCTGCACGACGCTGTCCCGGGACGAGATCGTGGGCGCCATACGGGAGATGCATCTGACGACGACGAAAGAAGCCATGCACGTGCTGGAATGGCGCAATTCGGAGGGCTGTTCCAAATGCCGCCCGGCGCTCAACTATTACCTCGGCATGGCGTTCCCGGAGGAGCACGAGGACGAACGGGAATCGCGCTTCGTCAACGAGCGCAACCACGCCAACATTCAGAAGGACGGCACGTACTCCGTCGTTCCGCGCATCTATGGCGGCGTGACGACGCCGGAGGATCTGATGAAGATCGCGACGGTCGCGGAGAAGTACAGGGTGCCGCTCGTCAAATTCACCGGCGGTCAGCGGATCGATTTGCTCGGCGTCAAGAAAGAAGATCTGCCGGGTATGTGGAAGGACCTCGACATGCCGTCCGGGTACGCCTACGGCAAGTCGCTGCGGACGGTCAAGACCTGCGTCGGCAACACGTTTTGCCGCTTCGGCACCCAGGATGCCATCAAGATGGGCGTGGATCTGGAGAAGAAATTCGAACGGCTGAACACGCCGCACAAGGTGAAACTCGCCGTATCCGGCTGCCCGCGCAACTGCGCGGAGGCGACGATCAAGGACCTCGGCGTCGTCGCGATCGACGGCGGGTGGGAGCTCTACGCGGCCGGCAACGGCGGCACCCGCGTCCGCGCGGCGGATCTGCTGACGAAGGTCAAGACCGAGGAGGAAGTGCTCGCGTGGACCGGCGCTTATCTGCAATATTACCGCGAGACGGCAAATTATATGGAGCGCACGAGCGAGTGGTCGTTGCGCGTCGGGCTGGATACGATCAAGCGGGCGCTCGAGAAGCCGGAAGACCGCGACGCGCTTAACGCCCGCATCGACAAGGCGCTGGAGCTGACGCAGGATCCGTGGAAGCAGATCATCGAGAACCACGGGTTGCGCAGCGCGTTCGACGTCAAGACGGCGGCGGTCGGCGGCCAGGCTGCCGACGGGAAGTAAACGGAAGCCGCGAAGCAGGCGGAGAACGGTATGGGCAAGCCGCGAAGCGGACGGAAGATGGCATGGGCAAGCGGCGACGCGCGAGGAAGATCGTGCGGCGTCCGATCATAGAAAGCCGTCGCCGGTCGGCGGCTGGGCGAAGGAGCGGAAGCGCGATGAACCAAGTGGTGGTAGGGCATATTTCCGAATTTCCGGCGCGTTCGGGACGGGTGTTCCGGGCAGGGACGCTGGAGCTGGCGATGTTCAGGCTGTCGGACGGCACGGTCAAGGCGGTCGAGAACCGCTGCCCGCACAAACAGGGCAGGCTTTCCGAAGGAATCGTATGCGATCATCATGTCTATTGTCCCCTGCATGATTGGAAGATCGACCTGCACGACGGACGCGTGCAAGCGCCGGACGAAGGCTGCGTGGACGCGTATCCGGTCGAAGTGGACGACGCCGGCAACGTGGTCCTGTTCCTGAAGGACGGTGTCGAAGCGAAGGTATCCTAAGATTAGCGCCGCAATCGGGCTGAGAGGGAATTCGGGTATTGTGCCGGGCAACGGCGATTACGAGGCGGGAGGCGACCGGGATGGCGCGATTGGAAGGGAAAACGATAGCGGTGACGGGAGCGCGCAAGGCGGACGACTTCGATAGAATGGTGGCCAAATTCGGCGGGACGACGCTGCTTCGGCCGGCGCAGGGCGAAGTTTTCCTCGACGAAGGCCGGATCGAGGAGCAGCTGCGCGGCTTGATCGCCGACCCGGCGGATTGGCTCGTCCTGACGACCGGCACGGGGACGGAGGCCTTGCTGGACGCGGCGGATCGGCTGGCGCTGCTGATGCCGTTTCTCGCCGCGCTCGGCCGGATGCGGATCGCGGCCCGCGGCTACAAGACCGTGAACGCGCTGCGCCGGTTCGGACTGGCGCCGGATGCGCGCGACGACGACGGCACGACGGCCGGCCTTCTTCGGGTCATGGGACAGAACGACTTGACCGGCATGCGGGTCGCGCTGCAGCTCTACGGCGATCCCGCGCCGCGGATTACCGCCGAGCTATCCGCCCGCGGAGCCGTCTGCGAGGAGCTGCTGCCGTACCGCCACCTTCCGCCGGAGGGCGATGTCGTCGATCGGTTGATCGACGAGATTATCGGCGGCCGAGTGGATGCCGTGGCTTTCACGAGCACGGCGCAGGTCCGCTGCGTGATGGGCTGCGCGATGGAGCGCGGCAAGCTGGAGGCGCTGCGGGCGGCTTTCGCGGGCGGCGTGCTGGCGGCGGCCGTCGGCAAGGTGTCGGCGGAGGCGCTGCGCGAAGAGGGCGTGGCGCAGGTGTTATTCCCGGAGGAGGAACGGATGGGCAGCATGGTGGTGGCGCTGAGCAAGTTTTTCGGCGCCGCGGACGATAATTACGTGGCTTGAGCGAGTGAGCGGATCGCGTCTGCGCGAGGCGATTCAACTGGATTGGATGTAATCGCGATAGCGGGTCCCTTCGAGCGGAAGGGGCTTTTTTGTTATTGCGTCGGCGAGCGGACAGGGAGCGGGAAGGCCTTGGCGAAGCATCCCGATTTTCGTAGCGTCGCGTTTTGGTTGGAGCCGCGTTATCTTGTATAATCAGGCTAAGAGGGGGCGAACCGGATGACGGCCATACATACGGGGAACGGAATTGCTTACGCGGGCGGACTCGAGGAATTGCTGCGGAGCCATGCGAACGCGGAGCGGGCGGCTTCGATGGAAGCTTACATGCGGAATCAGTTCTTGTTTCTCGGCATTCGCAATCCGGAGCGCACGGCGCTCGCGAAGCAGTACATGAAGGAGCGCGGCGTGCCGGCCGGGGCGGAGCTCGAAACCGCGGTACGGCGATTATGGCTGCTGCCGGAACGCGAGTTTCCGTATACGGCGTTGATGCTGTTGGAGAAACGCAAAAAGGATCTGCGTCCGGAGCAAACGGAGCTGCTGGAATTTCTCATCACGACGCAGGCGTGGTGGGACACCGTCGACATGATCGCGAGCCATCTCGCGGGAACGCTCTTCGCGAAGCATCCGGAGCTCGTGCCCGCGTTCTCGGAGAAATGGATCGCGTCGGACAACCTGTGGCTGCGGCGCAGCGCGATCCTGTTTCAGCTCGGCTACAAGGAACGCACGGATGCGGGGTTATTGTTCGCGCTCATTCGGCGGACGGCGCACGAGGGCGATTTCTTCATGCGCAAGGCGATCGGCTGGGCGCTGCGGGAATACGGCAAAACCGATCCGGAAGCCGTGCGGGCCTTCGTCCGCGAGCACGAGCTTTCGTCCCTTAGCGTGCGCGAGGCGCTGAAGCATATCGGGGATTAGGGCGAAGCATGTCGCCGGGTAACCGGCGTGCGACCGTCGAGATCGCGTTTTGCACGCCGTACCGTTGGCTGATTCCTGGGGGAAAAGGCGATTGACGGGCGGGATTATCCATGGTATTGTTAATCCCAACAAAGTAGGTAGGAATTATAGGAATAAGGTGGTGCCGATTATGAATCATCCCATAACGATTAAGAGCGGCGATATAGAATTGGCCGGCGTGCTGCAGTACCCGGTCGTGCAGGAAGGCGCAAGGTACGGGAGCAAGTACCCGATCGTGATTATTTGCCATGGTTTTATCGGCAACCGGATGGGAACGGATCGCCTGTTCGTGGAAGCGGCCGACCAGCTGACGCGCAGCGGACATCTCGTGCTTCGGTTCGATTACGGCGGCTGCGGCGAAAGCACCGGCGACTACGGCAGCGGCGGTTTGGATGAGCTCATCGCTCAGACCCGGACGGTCATCGACTATGCCTCCGGCCTCGACTTGGTGGATTCGGAGCGGCTCGTGCTCTTGGGGCACAGCCTGGGCGGCGCGGTCGCGGTCCTCACGGCGGCGCGGGATGCGCGCGTCAAATCCCTCGTGCTGTGGGCGCCGGTCGCGCATCCGTTCATGGATATCCGCAACATCGTCGGCATGAAGGCGATCGAGGAGATCGACACCGTGGGCAAGACCGACTATATGCATTATCTGTTCACGAAGCGGTTCACCGATTCGCTGGCGCAGTTCCAGCCGCTCACCGAGCTGGGCGGCTACGCCGGCGACGTGCTGATCGTGCACGGCACGGCCGACACGGTGATCCCGGTCGATTACTGCTTCCTGTACCAGAAAATGTTTTGGCTGCGCAAGGAAGGCAATTGCGATAAAGAAGTCATTTTGCAGGGAGATCATACCTTCTCCAGCAAAGCCTCCCGCGACGAGCTGTTCGATGTCTCGCTGCGCTGGATCGATTCGATCGGCAAGCGCCGCAGCGACTGGAGCCTGTGGACGATCTGATCGGGGCGCGCAATCGGCCGTCATCACCCGGAAACGGGCGGGCGGCTTTTCGGCGTTTCGCCTGCCGCGGAACGTCTTCTAACCGCATACGCATCCTCGTGAAGCCGGTCGACTGCAACAATCGCGGGGTCTTCTTTCGTCGGAAAGGGTAAGACTAAGAAGACATCGACGAAACGAGTGTGGTTGACATGAGGAAATTATGGCTTGCCCTGCTGGTGCTTTCGGTCGGCCTTGCCGGCGGATGCGGCTCTTCCGGAAACGGCGAAAATACGGGCACGACGGCACCGCCGCCGGTCAAGACCCCCGATGCCGGGAATCCTTCCGGGGAGACGCCCAGCCAGCCAAGCAACGGCGGCAATGCGGGCAATAACGGGTCGTCGCCGCCCGCGAAGCCGGGCGATACCGGCAACGAACCGTCATCGCCGCAGGAGCCGGCGGTGCCTCCCGCGCCGACGACGGCGGAACTTGTCGCGCAGAAGCTGCAGAAGATGACGCTGGACGAGAAGCTGGGCGAGATGGTCATCGCCGGCCTCGACGGCACGACCGCGAGCGCGCAGGCGAAGCTGATGATTCAGCAGCAGCATATCGGCGGCTTTATCTTCTATAAAGAGAACGTCACGACCCCGGCCGGCGTCGCCGCTTACGTCAATCAGCTCAAGGCCTGGAACGCGGACAACCACGCGCCGCTGCTGATCTCGGTCGATCAGGAAGGCGGCCGCGTCAGCAGGCTGCCCGGTCTGCTGAAGATTCCCGCGGGCAGGGTCATCGGGGACACGGGCGATGTCTCCTACGCCAGTCAGATCGGGACGGCCCTCGGAGCGGCGAGCAAGCTGATGGGCTTCAACGTGGACTTCGCGCCCGTGCTCGATATCAACAGCAATCCCAAGAACCCGGTCATCGGCGACCGCTCCTACGGCACGACCCCGAAACGGGTGACCGACATGGGTTTGGCCGTGATGGAGAGCATTCGCGATCAGGGCGTGGTCCCGGTCGTGAAGCATTTTCCGGGCCACGGGGATACGTCGGTGGACTCCCATTTGGAGCTGCCGGTCGTGAACAAGAGCTTGGCGCAGCTGAAGGCGTTCGAGTGGGTGCCTTTCAAGGCGGCGGTCAAGGACGGCATCGACATGGTCATGGTTGCGCATATCCTGTTCCCCAAGATCGACAAAAACGTGCCGGCATCATTATCGAAAACGATCATCACGGACGAGCTGCGCGGCGAGCTGGGCTTCAAGGGCGTCGTCATCACCGACGACATGACGATGGGCGCGATCTCCGAGAACTTCGGGTTGGCGCAGGCGGCCATGACCTCGGTCAAAGCCGGCAGCGATATCGTCCTGCTCGCGCACGGGTACGAAGATGCCAAGACCGTGCTCGGGGCGTTGAAGCAAAGCGTGCAGAAGGGCGATATTTCGGAGAAACGGATCGACGAGAGCGTGACGCGGATCCTGACGCTGAAGCTGAACTACAAGCTGAGCGACGCGGCTATTCCGTCCCATCCCGACGTCAGCGGCGTGAACGCGATGATCAAGAAAGCGATGGCGGCGCACTGATCCGCCCGCCGCAAACGGCTGTCCCGAAGGCTATCGCCCGCGAGGCGGCTTATTTTCGGTTTCCGGGGGAAACCTAGCGTAAACGGCACCAAGCTGGAGAAACGGAGAGTCAAGGAGGCGCCATGATGCCAGTCATTGATGAAAACATCGTGTCGATGCTCGATCAGAACATCGACACGATCAAGGGGAAGTCGGGCACGATCATTTTGGTGGGACCGATCAAGCTGCCGGTCAATTTGGACGGCGAGACGATCGAGTTTCAATGGTACTGCTGGCTGCCCTGCAAGGATCTCGTCCATAAGGAAGGCAGCTGCAAGGAGAAAGAACGAACGGAGTTTCTGATCGAGCAGCTGTCGGCTTCCAATCTCGCGGAGAAGCAGCAGTCGAGCGTGCTCGTCCACGGCGATTTCGCGAACGCGGAGGACGCGCTCATCCGGATGCACAGCATCTGCCATACCGGCGACATATTCGGAAGCAAGCGATGCGATTGCGGCTATCAGCTGCATCAGTCGATGAAGATGATCGCGGCGCATGGCGCCGGGGCGCTGTTTTATCTCGCGAATCACGAGGGGCGCGGCATCGGGTTGTTCAGCAAAGCGATGGCTTACCTGCTTCAGGAGAAGGGCTACGACACGGTCGAAGCGAACCTGGAGCTCGGCTTCAAGGACGACGCGCGCAGTTATGACGACACGCTGACCGTGCTCAAACATCTGCGCGGCAAACCGGTCACGCTGATCACGAACAACCCGCGGAAGATGGAGGCGCTTAAGGCATCCGGGATGAACGTCGGCGCGCGCGTGCCGCTGTGGGGCGACGTCTCGGAGTTCAACCGCAAATACTTGCAGACGAAGGTGAATCGATCGGGGCATTTCGACGAGGAACAGACGATTCCTTGAAGAGGAGCGGTTTGAGGAGCGGTTTATTGAAAAGAAGCCGGGGCTGGTGCCCCGGCTTCTTGGTCTAATTCGCGTGCGCGTGCGTGCGTTCGAGCAAAGCAAGCTCTCGGCGACCAGGGAAGTCGATGAATCGATGCCGGTCTGCTGCGCTTTGGAGTAGGCGATCATGGTATCCCGCGGATTGCGCCTGCTCGCAAGCTTCGCGCCGCAAAGGCTATGCCGGACGGGGCGCCCACAGCATGATGGATACGCCGACGATGCAAACGGCGGCGCCGATCCAATCGTACACGTCCGGCGTTTTTCGGTCGACCAGCCAGCCCCAGAGCACCGCGAGCACGACGAACGCCCCGCCGTAGGCGGCATAGACGCGCCCGAACGACGGAAAGCTTTGCAAGGTCGGGATGACGCCGTAAGCGACGAGTATGAGGCTGCCGACAATCCCGAACCAGAGCGGCTTCGCGTCCTTGAGCCACAGCCATACGAGATAGCCGCCGCCGATCTCGGCCAGTCCGGCCAGCAGGAATAGCGCCAATGCGAGAATCATGAATAAATCTCCTTTCGGCCGGTTCGTCGTCCCTCCGAAATCTCGGTCTTCGTTCATTCCCGTTCAACCCGCAATAAAATAATTGCATGTTATTACCGAATTACGTACTTACATAACAACATAATAAGGACTCGATTTCCAGCCGCTGAATAAAATTCAGGCTGCTTTGCGGCGAATTTCGCGAGCCGGACCTGGGTAGCCGCCGCAAACACTTGACGCGCGGAGCGAGAACCGTTACTCTAGTAATGGTTAACTAACGATCGTTAGGTAAATTTGAACGACTTGAAAGGGTGTCACCGCATGACCGCAACCCGTCTTAAACAAACCGCCCTCGCGCTGTTCGCGGAAGCGGGCTACGAAGGCGTCTCCTTGTCGGAGATCGCCAAAGCCGTCGGCATCAAGACGCCGTCGATTTATGCGCATTTCGAGTCCAAGGAGCAGCTCTTTCTCGCGCTGCTGGAGGACGCCGTGCACGAAGAACACGAGAAATTCACGCTGTTGCTCCGAAGCATGGAGGATCAGCCGCCCATAGCGCGTTTTTATGCGGTTTTCCGTTTCTTCACCGATTTGGACGGCCTCACCAAAGGACAGTCGTTCCTGAAGCGGACGATGCTCATGCCGCCGCGGAATTTGGAGGAGCGGCTTCGCCGGGATTTCATCGCGTACGAGGATGTCTTTACCGTGCCCATGATCAAGCTGCTCCATGAATGCCTCGGCACGGATTCGCTCGATAACGAGCAGGCGGAACGGCTGATCGCGCTGTTCTTCGCGCTGACCGACGGACTGCTGGTGGAATATAAGCTGTACGATACGGAACTTTATCGCCGGCGGCAGGCGCTGCTGTGGCGTTGGCTGCAGGACGCGTTGGCGCTCGAGCAGGCCGGAAGGAAAGGATGAGGACGACATGGCATGGCTCTATTTGCTGATCGCTGGCGTACTGGAAGTGGTCTGGGCGTACGGCCTTCAGGAATCGGAGGGATTTACCAAGTGGCTGCCGAGCCTGATCACGGTCGCGATCCTGGCGGCGAGCTTCTTCTGCTTCGCCAAGGCGATGAAGCGCATCGAGATCGGGACGGCGTACGCCGTGTTCACGGGAATCGGCACGGTGGGGACCGTCGTCGTGGGCATTGCGGTGCTGGATGAGCCGGTGAACGTTCTGAAGCTGTTGTTCATCGCGCTGCTCGTCGGCGGCATCGTCGGATTGAAGGTGATTTCCGGCAGGACGGAGGCGGAGAATGCGGCCGAAGCGGCCAAAACGAAAATCACCGCGGACTAAGCTTGCACGGACATGAGAGGGGGTTGCGCCGTGGCCTGGCTGTTTTTGCTGCTTTCCGGACTCGGGGAGGTCGGAGGCGTTACGGGAATGAAGCTGTCGAACGGCTTCAAGAATTGGAAGGGCACGCTGCTCGCCCTGGCATCGGGGTTCGTCAGCTTTTATTGTTTATCGCGCGCGCTGCAGGATATTCCCATCAGCACGGCTTACGCCATCTGGACGGGGATCGGCTCGGTCGGCAGCGTCATTCTCGGGATGCTGCTGTTCGGCGAATCCAGAGACAAGCGCAAGCTGGTGTTCATCGGGATGATCTTCGTCGGCGTGGCAGGGCTCAAATTCATCGGCGGCGCGCACTGAGCGGGCCGTCTTTTTGTTCGTCCAGCCCTTCGTGCGCGTTGCGAGGCAGCGGAAATCGTTACTTTGTTGTTACTTTCTCGTTACTCTTTTGTAACGAAATGCGTCTGCGCGGCGGGTAATATGAACGTGTAAGGCAACGACGTCCCGGGTCGCAAATCCAACGAAGAGGTGAGTTATAGCATGAACGCAAAAATGAATCCAGCAATGAAGACATGGAGCAAACTGGCCTTGGCCGGACTGATTACGGCGGGTTCCGTCGCACTCGCGGCACAACCTCAAGCACACGCGGCGAGCGCGGCCAGCGCGCAAGCTCCGGTACCGGCAAGCCTAAGCGCCCAAACGGGCAGCACCTATATAAAGACCATTTACTCGCTCGCCAAGCAGGGTAAAATCCCCGGCTTGAACGCGATCGCGGGCAAAACGCCGATCTCCGCGGTCCATTACAAATGGGGCCAGCCGGATACGGGCGGCGATTCGAAGGGCAACCATTACGAGGGCTATAATTTCGGCATGGGACAAGGCGCGTTCGCCTTCGGCGTCAACAAATCCGGCATCATCTACGACCTTCGCAATTTCGGCGAATCGGTCGATCAGTCGGTAGGCATCAAATCGCTGACCTTCACGTCCGTCATCAAGACGCTCGGCATGCCGAAGGAAGTCCGCTTCAGCGGAACGGACAAGATCTATGTCTATCCCGTTTCCTCGTACGAACTGAAATTCGTCGGTCCGAGCACGGTCGCCAAAGGCAAAACGGCGCATATCGACCACATCAACGTCTATTCCGCCAAAGCGGCCAAATAATAAACGCGTTATAAAGGGTTCGCGGTCATCTCGCGAACCGCGACAAAAAACCGTCCGAATTCGGCCCATTCGCCGAATCGGACGGTTTTTTGCGCGGCACAGCCGCCGCCAATTGCGCAACGCCGCCGTTGTTTGGGCGTCCCGACGCTTGCAGCATTCGGCGCCATAATGCGCGCCGGGAGAACCGGCCGTCCATGGACCGGTCCGTTCGTTCCTTACACCCGGGCGCCGCCCATCAGACCGAACAGCTCTTCGGCGGGATAGGCGCCGGACAGCGCGTAGCGGTTGTTGAACACGAAGAACGGCACGCCGGTGACGCCGATCTGGCGCGCCCGCTTCAGGTCGGCCTCGACCTCCTCGGCGCCTTCGCCCCGTTCCAGGCGTTCGCGCAGGCCGGGCAGGTTCGCGCCGAGCCCTTCGGCGATCGCGAGGATGGCCTTCAATTCCGTGATGTCGGCACCGTCTTCGAAATACGCCTTGAACAGCGCTTCGATCGCGGATTCCTTCATCTCCTCGGGCAGCAGCGAGACGAAGCGGTGCGCCAGCCGGGTATTCGGCATCTTGGATACGCGGTCGAACCGAAACGTCACGCCGACGGCGGCGCCGGCGCTCGTGACATGATCCGCGACGCGTTTCAGGTGGTCCGTTCCGCCCATTTTGCGCATCATGGCTTCATCGTACACGCGGCCCTCCTCCGGCAGGTTGGGGTCCAATTGGTACGCGTGATAGGCGATGGTTACCGGTTCGCCGCATTGTTCTTCCCACAACTGCAAAGCGCGGGTCAGGTTTTGCTTCCCGATACGGCACCATGGACAAGCGACATCGGAATAGAGGTCAATATGCATTTGATCGCGACAACCTTTCCCTCATGTATTTTGGAACTGCCTCGCAGGGCGGTTAATGGGCGAGCGCAAGAACGGCAAGCTTGAATTCTTATATAACCATGCTAATGCAGAACGGCGAATCAATCAAGCGCGGGAAAACGATCGTTCCCGAATCTCGGATGCGGACGAGCCCGCGGCGGGCGACAACGGAGAGCGATCCCGTCACGTAAAAACACCCCATGGCATGGCCGTCGGCTGCCCGGAGGCTCCGCCGATGACGATACGAAGGGGTGCGTTCTAAGTAGAGGACGACGCTTGCATCCATCGTTTTCAATAAATGGTTTTGTTCACGGCGGCCGCCTTGGGGTTCGAATCGGTCTTGCACCAGTAGCTGAGCCGCTTGTGCACGTCGAACAAGGTCAGGCGATGTCCATGCTTCGCGCCGGTATCGATGCCGATCTTTCCTTCCCCGAACCACAGCTTCCCGGGCGCGCCCAGCTTGAATGTAGGCGTATGCCCAAATACGACTGTGTATTCCGTGTCGGTCGGCTTATTCAGGAAGTCATCCCGGATTTCGGTCAAATCCGCAAGCGTCTGGCCGAGCAGCCCGACGCCCGGGCGGATACCGGCATGGACGAACAGGTAACCGTCCTCCATCCGGTAGCGGGGCAAGCTTCGGATCCAGCCGCTCCATTCCGCCGTCTCTTCTTCGGACAAATGCGAATAGTCGAATTGCCGCAGCAGCTTCAGCTCGTGGTTGCCGAGCAGCGCGCATGCGCCTTGCTGCACGAGCGAACGGATATACCGCAGCGTCCCGTAGGTGCCGGGATGGGCGGCGTCGATATAATCGCCGAGCAGGATGAGCCGATCTAGCGACGGATTGTATTCGGCGGCCGCAAGAAGCCGTTTCAGGCTTTCCTCGCAGCCGTGAATGTCGGAGATGGCAAGCAATCGTGAGGGAGATATCGAATTAGAGGGCACTACCGTCTTCTTCCTTTCTATTCCGCCTCGGCGTACATATGGGCGGAGACTTCCGGCACGGCCAGCCACTTCCGGCTGCCCGGTTCGATTGGGCCTTCATGCAGCAGGTACATCTTCTGCCCGCAATCCGATTGGATTCTGCAGCGCCAGTGCTTGCCTTCGAAAATGCTGTTCGAAACGGTGACGGGCAGACCGTTCGGGCGGGACTTGATTGCGTCCGTCCCATCCAAGTCCATCAGCGAGGCGTCTTCCGGCCGGAACATCAGCTCCGCGCGCGGCTCTTCCGGCAGCCCCGCTCCGCGCGGGAACAAGCCGCGGATCGGCTGATCGCTTTCCGGGAGCAGCAAGCCGGTCGCGCCGTCCGGCAGGACGACCGGTTTGCCTTTCAGGCTGTTGATGCCGCCCAGCAGGGAACAGACCCAGCGGCTGGCGGGCCGGTTATAACATTCCTCCGGCGTTCCGATCTGATCGATCTGCCCGGCGCGCATGATCAGCAGGCGGTCCGCCATCGAGAACGCTTCTTCCGGGTCGTGCGTCACGTGGAAGACGCTTGTGCCGAGCTTGCGGAACAGCTCGGCCATCTCGGTCCGCATCTCGACGCGCAGGCGCATGTCGAGATTGGACAGCGGCTCGTCGAGCAGCAGCAGCTGCGGGCGCGTGGCGAGCGCGCGGGCGATGGCGACGCGCTGCTGCTGTCCGCCGGACAGCTCGGGCGGCAGCCGTTTCTCCAGGCCGCCGAGACGGAGCAGCTCGAGCAGCTCGCCGACCGTGCGGTCGATGTCGCCCCGGGCCATCCGTTGGCGGCGCAGTCCGTAAGCGATATTGTCGTAGACGGACAGATGCGGCCACAAGGCGTAATCCTGGAAGACCATGTTCACGTTGCGCTTCTCCGGCGCCAGCATCGTGCGGGAAGAGCCGATGAGCGTGCCGTTCAGCAGCAGCTCCCCGCCGTCGGGCTGGAGCAAGCCGGCGACGAGCTGCAGCAGCGTCGACTTTCCGCAGCCGGACGGTCCGAGGACGCTGATGATTTCCCCGGGACGCATGTCGAACGAGATGCCTTTCAGGGCTTGGAACGCCCCGTAGCTCCGGCTCAGGAATCGGGCCGAGAGCAGCGGCGTCTCGGACGGCTGCGCGTTCGGGGTTTTCGATAAGGATGGCGCCGCGGCATTGCTTGATGCTTCGGCCCTCGCGGTAGACGGACTCATGCTTTAACCTCCTTGCGGCGGAGCAGGAGCTCCAATCCGAGAATGATCAGGATGACGATAACGGAACCGAATACGGTCGCGGCCGAGGCGTACCCGAATTTCAGGTCCTCGAACGCTTTGTTGATCGATACCGGCAGGGTCAGAAAATTCGGCGGGAACAGGATCGAATTGACCGCCAGGTCGAACACGCCAGAACCGAACGCGGCCAGCGCGGCCGACAGCAGCGCCCCCCGGATGAGCGGCACGAGAATGACGCGGATCCGTTCGAAGAAGGAACCGCCGTACAACTGGGCGGCGGTCAGCAGCTGAGCGGGCACTTTCGCCATCGCGCCGACGAGCATCCGCGTGACGATCGGAATCGCGCCGGCGACGGAGGCGAGCACGAGAATCCACGGCGTGCCGTACAGCAGCAGCCCGACCTTCTCCAGCCAAGGCTGGTTCCAGACGAAGATGTAGCCGATGCCGAGCACGACGCCGGGCACCGCGAGCGTCAGGATGGAGATCGTCTCGACGAACCGTTTGAAACGGAAGGCCGAATACGTCAGGACGTAAGCGACGCCAAGGCCGATGAGCAGCGCGAGCACCGCCGCGGCGGCGGCGATCAGCAGGGAGTGTTCCAATCCCTTCAGCAGCAGCTGGCCGTCTTTGAACAAGGCCGAATAGTTGGCGAATGTCCAGTTGGCGGGCTTCATGCCGCCGCCGGCGGTCTTCGCGAAGGACATCCAGACGTTCGTGCCGATCGGAATGCCGATGATGACGGCGAGCAGAATCAAGTTGCCTGCAGCAAGCGGGAACTTAAGCCGGCCGGATGGCTGCGGCACGAGCCGCTCGGCGCGTCCGTTCAGGAAGTCGTACCGCGAACGGCGCATGGCGTAGAACTGCAGAACCATCGCGGCCCCGATCAGGATAACCAGATAGAACGACAACACGCCGGCCATATCGAATCGGATCGGCGACGTATAGATCGCCGAGTAGATGGAGTAAGGCAATGTCGGAAACCGGTACACCGCGGAGATCGAAGCCGGCAGGCCGAAGTCGCCGATCGTATCCATGAACACGAGCGCGGCCCCCGCCAGAAAAGCCGGCAGCAGCAGCGGCGCTTGAATCGTCCGCCATGCGGTGAAGGGCGAAGCGCCGTTCAGCCTCGCGGCCTGCGACAGCGAATCGACCTTCCATTCCATGGCCGAATGGACGCTGAGATAAGCGAGCGGAAACTTGCTGAGCGTCATGACCGCGATCAAGCCGGCCGGACTGAAGATAAAACTGTTTATCCAATGCACGCCGAGAACGGAAGCGGCCAGGCCGTTCGGCGAAGCGAACATGACCCAGCCCTGCGATAATATAAACGATGGCGTGATGAGCAGCACCCAAACGGCCGCGTCGAGCAGCTTCGCCGTCGGGAAAGCGCGGGAGGCGCGAACCATGGCCAGCACCCCGCCGAGCACCGTTGCGAAGAGCGTCGTGCCCGTTGCGAGAATGAGCGAGTTCTCCAGCGATTTCTGCCAGAGCGGCCGCTGCGCGATCTCGAACAGGATCCGCCAATCGCCGAGTTCCAGGTTACCGAAAAAAATGCCCGGGAGCATCACCTGAACGATGACGGCTCCCAGCGGGCAAAGCACGAGTATGAACAGCAGCAGCGTTATCGGCCATCCGAGACGGCCGTCCGAAGAACGGGCGAACATTACTTCACCGATTGGTCGGAGAACCACTGCTTGATTTCGGCTTCGTTATCGGCTGCCCAATCCGCTTTGGCTACGACCAGCTTCGCGTTCGGCATGCGATCGGCTTTCGGTGTTACTCCGGTGATGGACGGTTCGAAGTAGCTCTCGTCGCCTTTGTCGATCAGCGCTTGCTGCGTCTTCGGATCAAGCAGGAAGTCGACGAATGCTTTGGCGCCGTCCGCGTTCTTCGTATCCTTCTGAATGGCGGCTACGCGGACGGATCCGGGAGCGCCGTCTTCCGGCCAGACGATTTCGATCGGATCGCCGTTCGTTTTCATGACGTACGCGTTGCTCTCTTGCAGCGCGGCAACCGAGATTTCGCCGCCGGTCAACGCTTCGACGACGTTCGGGTTCTTCGGATAGACGTGCAGGCCGTTCTTCATCAGCGAGCTGAAATACGTTTTGGCGGCGTCCATCCCTTGGTCTTGGAAGAACCACGAGACGAACGGATAAGCGGGAGCGGCGACGGCCGGATCAGCCATGCCGATTTGACCTTTGTATTTTGCATTCGTGAAGTCGGCCCAAGTTTTCGGCGCGTCTTCGGCTTTGATTTTGTCCTTATTGTAAACGATGACGCCTGCGGCATGCGTGCCTGTCGGGTAGAACGAACCGTCGGCCGGCACGAACGATTTGGAGAAATCCGTCAAGCCGGAAGCATTCGCCGGCGTCCAGCCGGTAAGCAGCTCGCCCTGCTTGTCCAATCCGTTGATCGAAGGCATGGAGTCCATCCATACGACGTCCCAGTGCGGATTGCCTTTTTCCGCTTCGATGCGGGACATGATCTCGGCGCCGTTGCCGCTGACGACTTCCAGCTTGTAGCCGGTTTGTTCCTCGAACATCGGTTTGACGATATCGTCGAAATCGTTCAGGTAAACGGTTACCGTGCCTTTGTCGGCGGGCGGCGCATCGGTCGTTTCGGTTTGGGTCGCATCCGATGCCGCGGCAGCGTTCGTCGCCGCGTTCGTTGCGCCGGCAGCGTTCGTGCCGTTACCCGCATTGGTTGCATTCGTTGCATTTGCGTTCGCGGCGTTGGCCGCATTGTTTCCGCCGTTCTCGTTGTTGCCCGATCCGCAAGCGGTCGTGACGATCGTAAGCAGAAGCAGCGTTCCTACCATACCTAGTTTGCCGTTAGTCATCGTTTTCATTTAGTTCTTCTCTCCTCCGCCTAATGGTCTATTACCAATTTAGCCGAGAAGTATCAGGCGAACGTTAACGAGACGTCTAGGTTTTGTTAAATATCATCTATACGTATTGATATAAACATAGATCGCATCTATATTCAGAATTAGAGAAGTTCGAAGGAGGATGGTCAGCAGGTGAACGTGCAACAGTTGCGGGTATTCGTGGAGGTATGCAGCGGAGGGACATTGCAGGAGGCGGCGGAGAAGTTGGGATTAAAGCAGCCGACGGTCAGCTTTCATCTCCGAAAGCTCGAGGAGGAGCTCGGCGTGAAGCTGTTCCATAAGCCGGCGCGGAGCTTGTTCCCGACGGAGAACGCCGCGGACCTGATGCCCTATGCCAGGCGGATCGTCGCGCTCATGGAGGAAGTGGAGTCGATGATGGAGGAGCGGCGGGACCGGGGGGAGGGCAAGCTGAAGCTCGGCGCCAGCTATACGCCGGCTACCTACTTCCTGCCGCCGTACATGGCGGAATTCGGGAGCCTTCATCCGCGCGTGCGCATCCAGCTGAGCGTGAAGAAAGCCGACAGTTTGCTGGACATGCTCCGCAAATACGAGATCGACGCGGCCGTCGTATCGCTTCCGTCGGACCGCCTCGAAGGCCTGGTCATGGAGAAGCTAATGGAGGACGAGCTGAAGCTGATGCTGTCGCCGTCCCATCCGCTCGCGCGGCGCGCCGAGCTGACCGCTGCGGATCTGCAGCCGCAGACGTTCCTGCTGCATGAGGCCGGGTCGACGTCGCGCAAGCTGACGGACGAGTGGGCGGCGGGTCTTGGTCTGACTTGGAGCTCTTTCATGGAGCTGGGGGCGATCGAGACGATCAAGGAAGCCGTCAAATGCAACATCGGCGTCGGCGTGCTGCCGAAACGGAGCGTGCTGCGGGAGGCGGAGTCCGGCGAATTGGTCATGCGCGATCTGCCGCAGCATGTGAATCGCCGCCATATCTGTCTCGTGTACCGCCGGGAAGAGCAGATTTCCAGGCAGGTGCGCGCCTTCATCCAATTCCTGCTTCATGAGCGCGGAAAGGAATCCTTCGCTGCGCCGCCCGTCGGCATTCAAGCTGGGCGTTAGGCTTCGCGGACCAAAGCCGTTGATTCGGGAAAATAATGCACGGTAGACTGGATAAGCGTTGAAATAATCCGTATCGAGGCAGAATGGTAATGGAGATGCGAGGCGGGCGGCCGCCGAAGGAGGCGTGAGGCATGATCGATATCGGGTTATGCGGCTGGGGCGACCATTCCGAGCTGTACCGGGAAGCGGGCGCTTCGCGCGGCAAGCTGCCGATTTACGCGCAATGGTTTCGGGTAGTAGAGGTAGACAGCAGTTTCTACGCGATCCAAGCGCCGCATATTATGGAGAAGTGGGCAAGCGAGACGCCGCCGGGGTTCCGGTTCGTGGTTAAGGCGTATCAGGGCATGACCGGCCATGACCGCGGAGGACGCGAGCGCCGGCCGTTCGAGAGCGACGATGCGATGTTCGCGGCGTTCCTGGAAGCCGTCGCGCCGATCCGGGCGGCGGGCAAGCTGCTTGCCGTCTTGTTCCAGTATCCGCCGTGGTTCAATTGCGTTCGCCGCAACGTCGAGACGCTTAAAGCCGCGAAGGCGCGGATGGGCGACGTGCCGTGCGCGCTGGAATTCCGCCACCGGAGCTGGTACTCGGACGACATGCGCGCGAAGACGCTCGCGTTTGCGCGCAGGGAAGGCTGGATTCATACCGTCTGCGACGAACCGCAGGCGGGGGACGGGTCGATTCCCATCGTGGAGGCGGCGACGGACGACGGCTTGACGCTCGTGCGGCTGCACGGCCGCAACGCGGAGGGCTGGGTGTCGGCGGGCCAGCCCAATTGGCGGGACGTGCGGTACTTGTACCGGTACAACGAGACGGAGCTTGCGGATTGGGCGGCGCGCCTGCGGCGGCTGGAGCGGTTATCGGACGAGCTTTGCGTGCTGTTCAACAACAATTCCGGCGGGGACGCGGCCGACAACGCCCTGCAGCTGATGGCCATGCTCGGCCAGCTGCCGCCGCGGGGATCCTTCGCGCTTGCGCCGCCGCCGGACGAACCGGAGCAGCTCAAGCTGTTCGAGCTTGAATAGCCTTTCCGTTTTTTTCGCAAAATAAAAGGGTGACCGCCGTTGACAGTATCAACTGTAACTGATATGATTACAGTACAAAGCGGGGTGCCGTTAACCATGAACAGCGAATTCACGATTGCCGTCCACAGTTTAGTTTACTTGGCTTATTTGCCGGAGCGCATGGCGCCCAGTGAGGCCATCGCCGAGAATGTTTCCACCAATCCGGCCCGTATCCGCAAAGTAATGAGCTGTCTGAGACGCGGCGGTTACGTCGATACGCGCGAAGGCGCAGGCGGCGGATACCGGCTGACGCTCGATCCGGCGGTCGTCAATTTGGCCGATATCTATCGGCTCATGGCGCAGGGCTCCGTTATTCCGAGCTGGTGCTCGGGCGATCCGGACATGGATTGCGTCGTCGGTTCCAACATGCGGGAAGTCATGGATGGGATTTTCTGCAGGGCGGAGAAGCAGTTGGAGGCTTATTTCGGCGGAATCACGATTTCCGACGTTCTGGGCCAGATCAAGGAGTGCAGCGATTGTTAGCTGCCGTCGTCAAGTCCCTTTTTGGTGAGACGGGTGTCCCCCTTCCCATAGCATCGAACTTATTGTAGAGAGGATGATTGACCATGACACAAGTATTGACGAAAGATAACTTTAACCAAAGCATCGAGAGCGGCGTAACGCTCGTGGATTTCTGGGCTCCGTGGTGCGGACCTTGCAAAATGCAGCTTCCGATCGTAGACGAGCTTTCGACCGAACTTTCCGGCACGGCGACGATCGGCAAAATCAACGTCGACGAAGAGCCTGAACTGGCTTCCCAATTCGGCGTGATGTCCATCCCTACGCTGATCGTGTTCAAAGACGGACAGCCCGTCGACAAAATGGTCGGCTTGCAGTCGAAGGACGCTTTGAAAAACAAAATCCAAAACCAAATCTAATGCTCCGGTTTTGCGATGGGCTCTCCCGTGGTGCTCCGCACCAAAGTCGTTCCCATTCGCAAAACCTTCGCGGCAGAATACGTGTGGGGCGTTGCCCCCTCCCCCTCTGGGTAGAGCGGCTTGCCGGCCCGGGATTCGGGGCGAGACGAATGAGCGCTTCCGTGGTGTTTCACACCAAGGTCGCTCTCCTTCGTCTCGCCCCGTTTTTGTTTTGGGCCGTCTTCGCTTGCTTCGCTGAAGTGATTGCGCTTCGCGCATGCGCTCGCGTCGTCTCGGATCCCTCGTCTGCTTCGCGGAAGTGATTGCGCTTCGCGCTTGTGCTCGCGCCGTCTCGGATCCCTCGTCTGCTTCGCGGAGTGATTGCGCTTCGCGCTGGCGCTCGCACCGCCTCGTTTCCCTCGTCTGCTTCGCGGACTGATGCGCTTCGCGCTTGTGCTCGCGCCGTCTCGGATCCCTTGTTTGCTTCGCGAATTGACGCGCTAAGCGGTATACTGAAGATAAATGAGCTGGATATCGAACCGAATAGGTGGTTCCCGACGTTACACTAAGTAGGGAAGTCATGCCGAAAAGCTGGGAAAGTCATGCGGAAGCGAATGCGCGGAAAAGGAGGCCGATCCGGTGGCGGAGTGGCTGCAGAAGGTGAGGAAAGGCTACGGCAAGAAATTGGCGAGCCTGCATGCGTGGAACGGTTGGATTGTCGTCGTGCTGGCGTTTACGGGGCTGATTTTGTTCCAAGGGTTGTGGCGGGGCATTCTTGGCGAGGGCCGCGTGGTTATCCGGTACATACATATCGTCGTCGGCATCGCATCGCTCGTCCCGGTCGTCTATTATTTGCTGCTGGCCGGCAAGCACTGGAAGCAGCTGCGGGGGAAGACGGCGCAGCGGGTCAACGTGATCATCGTGCTGGCGCTGCTCGTCGGCTGGCTGCTCTCGGGCCTGCTGCTATGGCAGTTCAGGGCCGTCGGGCCGCGCTGGTCGAACAACGCGCTGGTCGTGCATGATCTGCTGACTTGGGTCGGTCTGCCGTATATCATCTACCATTCCGTCACGCGGCTCAAATGGCTGAAAGAACCGCATCGCCGTACCGTGAAGACCGGCCGGGAGGGCGAGGGCGCCGGCGTGCATCCCGCGTCGAATCCCGCGGCCGTCATGTCGCGCAGCAGCTTCATCAAGACGGCCATAGGCGCCGGGATCGCCATTACGGTGGGGCCGTCCTTTCTGCAATGGCTCGGCAATCAGCTGAGCGCCGGCACGGACTATGACGCGGCGGTCGCGACGGACGCCAACAAGCTGTTCCCGGCGCCCGCGCCGCTGCCGGCCTCCATGCCGCCGATCGGGGGCGGCAGCAAAGGGTCGTTCCGGATCTACACGGTCACGCCGATTCCGAAGTTCGACAACAGCACGTTCTCGTTCAAAATCGACGGTTTGGTGAATAAGAAGCTGCAGTGGAACTGGGAACAGTTCGTGGCGCTGAAGCGCGAGGTGCAGGTGAGCGATTTTCACTGCGTGACGGGCTGGTCGGTGTACAACAACACCTGGGAAGGCATCAAGCTCAAGGATTTCCTCGCGATGGCGGGCGTGCAGCCGGGCGCGAAGACGGTCAAATTCTACTCCGGCGACGGCGTGTATACGGACGCGCTTACGCTGGAGCAGGCGAACATGGACGACATCCTCGTCGCCGTCATGCACGACGGCAAGCCGATTCCGAGCGACCTCGGCGGACCCGTGCGGCTCGTCGTGCCGAAGATGTACACGTACAAGTCCGTGAAGTGGCTGAACCGCATCGAGCTGATCGACGGCGACCATATCGGGTATTGGGAACAGCGCGGCTACTCGAACGACGCGTGGGTGTAGGAAGTTAGGCGACGGATACGGCCCGGTGCAGGGATGCGCCGGGTTTTTGGCTGTCCTTTACTGCCGCGGATGGCTGGTCGCGAGCAGCCTTAGGCCAGGTTAATTTTCCGCGCAAGATCGATTTGACATTCACGTAACGTAAAGGTGTAGAGTGAAGTTGTCGGGAGGCGAGGAACATGGAATACACCGTGCAAAAGCTGGGCCGCCTCGCGGGAATCAGTACGCGGACGCTGCGGTTCTACGACGAGATCGGCATCCTGAAGCCGGCCAGGACCAATTCGTCCGGTTACCGGATCTACGGTCAGGCGGAGGTCGACAAGCTGCAGCAGATCCTGTTCTACCGGGAGCTGGGCGTCAGCTTGGACAACATCAAAGCGATCGTGACCGATCCGTCCTTCGACGGCGCGGCGGCCTTGCGCCGGCACCGGGAACAGCTTCTCGATAAACGAAAACAGCTCGATGCGCTTATCGCGAACGTGGAGACGACGATCGCATCGGCCGAAGGGAGAACGGAAATGAGCGATCAGGAAAAATTCGAGGGGTTCAAGCAGCGCATGATCGACGAGAACGAGCAGCGGTACGGCAAGGAAGCGCGGGAGAAGTACGGCGACGAAGCCGTGAACAAATCCAATGCGAAGCTGAAAGGCATGACGCAGGAGGAGCACGAGCGGCTGAACCGGTTGACGCAAGAAGTGACGGATACGCTCGCGGAAGCGTTCAAGACCGGCGATCCGGCCGGCGAGCTCGCGCAGAAGACGGCTGACCTGCATCGGCAATGGCTGACTTTCCACTGGGATGCCTACAGCAAGGAAGCGCACGCGAATTTGGCGCAGATGTACATGGACGACGAGCGGTTCAAGGCTTATTACGACGCGAAGCAGCCGGGAACGGCCGAGTTTCTAAGAGATGCGGTGCATATTTACACAGGCGCGGCGGGGACAGGGCAGTAGCGCTGCGATCAAGAGGAGCGAGGCAGCGAGAAAGGGTGTCCCGGGTCGCGAAGACCTGACACCTTTTTTGGCTTGTCGCGCCGGCAGTGGCAGGTTCATGAGACATGATCGGGCCGATCAAGATTGGCGAGCCGATCGAGGCGGAGTCCTTTCACGGACGCAGCGAAAAAGGCGAATCCAATCCCTGTCGCAATAGGGAGCGATTCGCCTTTTTCGCGGATAGCCCGCCGACGCTGGCCTGATTACTTATCCGTCTTCTTCTTCGCGTTGCTGTAATTGGTGACGGACTTGGCATCCTCGAGGACGTCGTTGACGAACGCCATATCCTGGTTTTTAGCCTTCATGCGGGTCGTGCCTTTATAGTTGCCTTCGTGGGTTTGGTTTTCCATGACGACGATCACCTCCGGGAGTAGTATGCGCGCCTTGCGCGGGGCGCATGCGGAGGCGCGGAGAGGCTGGTAATGTCCGCCGGCCGCGGCAGCGATTGTAAAATGTACGTATAGCTCCACGATACGACATACTTCGACATTTCCGATTCGTTATAATGGGTTTCAATGTCTAATCATGGCAATTTTTACTAAGACATAACGACTATGAACGGATCGGGAGGCTTATTAACCATGAATTATTGCATGCAATGCGGCCAGAAAATGATCGAAGGCGAGGTGCACGCCTGCCAAGAGGCGGCCGCATCGGCCGGGTTCGGTTCGGCGCGCGGACGCGGCAATTCGCAATTCGGGACTGCCGGGACTGCCGGGAGCCGCCGCGTTCAAGCAGGTGGATGTCCATCGAATGCTGGCCCTGCTCAAAAATCCGCAGCATGCCGAAAATCTGCAGCCGGGCAAGGATTGGATCTACGGGGCGATCGGACTTGTCGCGTCAATTCTTGGCTTCATGATCTGGGTCTGGATGATCGGCAAGAAGATCGAGTCGATGTTGGGCGGCCTGTTCGGCGGCTTCGGCGGCTTGACGGATTTCGGGAATGCGTCCGGGACGATCGGCTCCATGCTGACCGGCAGGCTGTTCGTGCTCGCGGTGATATCGCTCGCGTCGCTGCTGGGAACGCTGTGGCTGGTCGGCAGCTGGCAGGGCGGCCGGAAGCTATCGGTCCGGGAGCTGGCGACTTACGTCGGCGGCGCGCAATATACGTTCGCGGCCGGCTTCGTCGTCGCCGGCATGCTGGCTTTCGTCAATATGGGCCTTTCCTTCGCGGCGTTATCCATCGTGCTGCTGTCGGCGCTGGCCATGAACCTGATTGCGGGCTTGGAGATCGCCCAAGTGTCCAGGGAGCGCCGGTTCTCTTTCATCGCGAGCAGCATCGCCGTTTACGTGATTATCGTGGCGCTGCTCTCCAAGCTGTTCATGTAAACCGGGCAGGAGAAAAACAGGCCCCGTAGATCCGAAAGTTCCGGCCCGAATCCCCGTTCTCCCAGGCAAACCTTCTTTCCATCCGGCCATGCTTCGGGTATAATGGCGTGAGATTGTTTAATACGGAACAGGGGTGTACGGCATGGCTTTGAAGGCTGGAATCGTAGGTTTGCCGAACGTGGGCAAGTCGACGCTGTTTAACGCAATTACGCAAGCGGGCGCGGAGTCCGCGAACTATCCGTTCTGCACGATCGACCCGAACGTCGGGGTCGTGGAGGTGCCGGATGAGCGTTTGGATAAATTGACGGAGCTGGTGGTGCCGAACAAAACGGTGCCGACGGCGTTCGAATTCATCGATATCGCGGGCATCGTGAAGGGCGCGAGCAAAGGCGAGGGTCTTGGCAACAAGTTCCTGGCGCATATCCGCGAAGTCGACGCGATCGTCCACGTGGTACGCTGCTTCCAGGACGACAACATCACGCATGTCTCGGGCAAAGTGGATCCGATCGGCGACATCAACACGATCAACCTCGAGCTGATCCTGGCGGACATCGATTCCGTCGACCGCAAAATCGAGCGTTCCCGCAAAAACCTCAAGGGCGGCGACAAGAAAGTCGCGCAAGAGGTGGAAACGCTGGAGCGCGTCAAGGAAGCGTTGTACAACGACATGCCGGCGCGCAGCCTGGACCTCTCCGACGAAGAGCAAGCGCTCATCCGCGATCTTCACCTGCTCACGATGAAGCCGGTGCTGTACGCGGCGAACGTCAGCGAAAGCGAAGCGGCCAACTCCGACGGCAACGGCTTCGTGGACCTCGTCCGCGAATTCGCGAAAGCGGAAGGCGCGGAAGTCGTGCCGATCAGCGCGAAGGTGGAATCCGAGATCGCCGAGCTGGAGGGCGAAGACAAGGAAATGTTCCTCGAAGAGCTCGGTCTGACGGAATCCGGCTTGAACCGCCTGATCCGCGCGGCTTACAAGCTCCTCGGACTGTACACGTATTTCACGGCCGGCGTACAGGAAGTGCGCGCTTGGACGATCCGCCAGGGCATGAAGGCGCCGCAGGCGGCCGGCGTCATCCATACGGACTTCGAACGCGGCTTTATCCGCGCGGAAGTGGTGTCTTACGACGATCTCATGGCGGCGGGCTCGATGAACGCGGCCAAGGAGCGCGGCCAGCTCCGCCTCGAAGGCAAGGAATACATCGTGCAGGACGGCGACGTCATGCATTTCCGTTTCAACGTGTAAGGGTTAGCTTGAATAAAACGTTATCTGCGGGACCCGGGCAACCGGGTCTTTTGTTCGTATTCGACCGCGCGTACCGGCGGAGCCGGCCGAGCGTCCGCCCGCTTCCCGCCGTACCGGACTTACTGGAGGAAACTTGCACGCGGTGCATGAAAGCGGGAAATTACCTCTTGCTGGCGGCTCGCGTATCCGGTACAATGCAAGCACGCCAAGCTTGAAGGAGGGATTCAAAATGAACATGGAGAAATGCGCGGGGTCGGGGTCCAATCATCCGAAATGGTTCGGGCTTGCGCTGCAGGCACTTGTCATTTTGTCCCGCGATCAGGTCCAGACCTGCCCGAGCGCGGAGCTCGCGCAGCAGCTGCAGTCCGAGCCGACCTTGCTTCGCCGCATCCTCGCCATCCTCGCGAGAGAAGGCATCCTGGAGACGCGCGAAGGCCGCGACGGCGGTTACCGGCTGCGCAAAGACCCGCACGCGATATCGCTGGCCGATATCTTCGACGCGCTGCAGGTCGCGGATCCGCTTCGCTGCGGCATCAAGGACACCACGGGCTCGAACCCGTTCGGCCTGGAGATGAATGCGATTTTCTCCGAGCTTGCCGCCGAGATGGACAAATCGCTCAAAGCGCTGCTCGGAACCTATACGCTCGGGGACTTGGCCGACCGCGCCAATCGCTGCTAAGGCACGGGGGAAGCCGCCGATTGACAACAAAACGATTCGGCATTATACTGTGCAATAAATACAACAGTTAGCTGTATGGGGTTGAATTGCGAAGAACGAGTTTTTTAGTGCCATATACTGTGCATTTTTTTACACAGACAACATTTCGAGGAGGAACTCATAATGACTAATCCGCAAGTGCAAGAACAAGCTTTTTCCGCGGTGATCCGCGAGCGCCGTTCCGTTCGATCCTACGATCCAAGCTTCAAAATTTCCCGCGAAGACATCAAAGCCTTGCTTGGAGACGCCATCTTGGCTCCGTCGTCTTCGAACCTTCAGCCGTGGCGTTTCCTGGTGATCGATTCCGAGGAGCAGAAGCAGAAGCTGCTGCCGATCGCCTTCAACCAACAGCAAGTGGCGGATGCTTCCGCGGTCATCGCGGTGCTGGGCGACCTGGAGTCTTATACGCTTGCCGAGGACATCTACGGCCGCACGGTCGATGCGGGCTTCATGCCTGCCGACGCGGCGCAAGCGTACGTGGAGCGCATGGTCGGCATGTATTCCGCGCTTCCGTCCGAAGTGAAAACGAGGATCGCCGCGACGGACGGGGGACTCGTCTCCATGCAGCTGATGCTTGCGGCGCGGGCGCGCGGCTGGGACACGGTGCCGATGGGCGGCTACGATGCCGCGAAGTTCAAAGAAGCCTTCGGCGTCGGCGAGCGCTACCTTCCGATCATGCTGATCGCGGTCGGCAAAGCGTTGAATCCGGGCCGTCCTACCGTGCGCCTGGCCGTGGACGAAGTGACGAGCTTTAACGAAATGACCAATTAATTCGGCTTTCATGCGATGCGAATAAGGGTCTTCCGCGGGACGCGAATGCGTCTGCGCGACCGATCGGGACTTTCGTCAGTTCCGTGCCGGTCACGCGCAAGCGGAAGATCTTTTTTTGACGGTTCGCATTCGATGCGTCCGGCTTCCATTTCTCCATAATTGTAACGTTTATGGATTGCCGCGCGTTATGTTATACTAAGAAGACGAAGAATGGATTCATTCTAATAACCAAGAGGTGAATGACAGTGTTGGACCGTTTGCAAGCACTCGCCGACCGCTACGATAAGCTGAGCGAATTATTATGCGACCCGGCCGTGGCCAGCGATCCGAAGCGCCTGCGCGAATTTTCCAAGGAACAATCGGATTTGCATCCCGCTTACGCGGCATATACGGATTACAAGCAAGTGTCCGAGCAGCTTGACGATGCGAAAGTCATGCAGAACGAGAAGCTCGACGACGAAATGCGCGAAATGGTGAAGATGGAAATCGACGAACTGAGCGCGCGCAAAGAGGAGCTGGAGGAAGAGATTCACTTCCTGCTGCTGCCGAAGGACCCGAACGACGACAAGAACGTCATCGTCGAGATTCGCGGCGCCGCGGGCGGCGACGAGGCGGCGCTGTTCGCTTCGGACCTGTACCGCATGTACATGAAATTCGCGGATGCCCAAGGCTGGCGCATCGAGCTCATGGAGTCCAACGAGAGCGATCTCGGCGGCTTCAAAGAGGTAATCTTCATGGTGACGGGCAAGGGCGCGTACAGCAAGCTGAAGTACGAGAGCGGCGCGCACCGCGTGCAGCGCATCCCGGTTACGGAATCCGGCGGGCGGATTCATACGTCGACCTCGACGGTCGCCGTCATGCCGGAAGTCGAGGAAGTCGAAGTCGAGATTCTGGATAAAGACATCCGCGTCGATACGTACTGCTCGAGCGGCGCGGGCGGCCAGTCCGTCAACACGACCAAATCCGCCGTGCGCGTGCTGCACGTGCCGACGGGCATCATGGCGCAATGCCAGGACGGCAAGTCCCAGAACGAGAACAAGGCGAAGGCGCTTCAAGTGCTTCGCGCGCGTATCTCGGATTTGCACCGTCAAGAGGAAGAAGCGAAGTACGCCGGCGAACGCAAGAGCAAAGTCGGCACGGGCGACCGCAGCGAGCGGATCCGCACGTACAACTACCCGCAAAGCCGGGTAACGGATCACCGCATCGGCCTGACGCTGCACAAGCTGGATTCCGTGCTGAACGGCGACATGGAAGAAATCATCAACGCGCTGACGCTGACGGCGCAGACGGAATTGATGGAGCGCGAGAACCTCGCGTAAGCAGGAACGGCATAAGCGAACGCAACGGGAGCAGCCTATGGGAACAATGCTGAACATGAACTTCAGCGTTCTCCCCGGGTATGCTCCCGTTTTTGCCGCATGGCGGCTGGGACTCATGAACATGAGGATGGTGCGAGAATGACGGAGCAATGGAAAGACGGCGCGGCCGGACGGCATGGCCTGCAAGGCCATGACGCGGCGGAGGAAGCCGCGATGCGGCATCGTCTCGGCGGGGAATCAAGCGCGGCATCGTCCGACGGCACCGGGGAGCCGGAGGCGGCGGATGCTTCGCGCGAAGCGGGTGCGGCAAGCGGCGATGCGCAGGCGAGCGTAGCCGGCGAGACGGCGGGTGAGCCGGAGCGGACTCGGCCGGAGTCGATCGGGGAAACCTGCCTGCGGGCGGCATCCATGCTGAAGGAACGGGACATCATGGAGCCGCGGAATAATGCCGAGCTGCTGCTCATGCATGTGCTGGAGCTGGATCGCGCGGCGCTGCTGCGGGATTGGCGGGATCCTTTTCCCGCGGAGCGCCGCGCGATGTGGGAAGCGCTCTTGGCGCGCAAGGCGGCGGGCGAGCCGGTCCAGTACTTGATCGGAGAGCAGTGGTTCTACGGCCTGCCGTTCGCGGTGACGCCGGCGGTGCTGATCCCGCGGCCGGAGACGGAGCTGCTCGTGGAGGCCGTGCTGGAAGCGGCCGATCGGCTGTGGCCGGAGGCCGCGGGTGCCGCGGCGCCTGGCCAAGCTGGCGTCGCTGATGGCGCAGGCGGCATGGCGCTCGGCGAGCGGGCCGTGCCTGGCGGCGGCGCCGCCGATGATCGCGTGCCGACGGTGGTCGACGTCGGCACGGGCAGCGGTGCCATCGGCGTGACGCTGGCGGCGCTGCGTCCGGGATGGCGGGTATGCGCGTCCGACCTGTCGCCGGACGCGCTCGCGGTCGCCCGCGCGAACGCGGCGCGCCACGGGGCGGCGGCGCGCATGACGTTCGTGCAGGGCGACCTGCTCGGGCCGTTCGCGCGGCCGCGGCCCGAGGCGCGCGATGACGCGAACGGGGACGGCGTGGCCGGCCTGCGTATCGACGTGCTGGTCTCCAACCCGCCGTATATCCCGGCGGGCGACATTGCCGGCCTGCAGCCGGAGGTGCGCGATCATGAGCCGCGCCTCGCGCTGGACGGCGGCGACGACGGCCTGACGCCTTATCGGCGCATGGCCGAACAGCTCGCGCGGCTCTCCGCGATGCCGCGCATCGTCGGCTTCGAGCTCGGCATCGGCCAAGCGGAGGCCGTCGCCGATCTGCTCCGCGGCATCGGCGCTTGGCGCGAGGTGCGCATCATCCCCGACTACGCGGGCATCGACCGGCACGTGCTTGCGATCGCATAGAATCGCAAGATTCATAGAGATTCCGATAGGCGCGGCTGCATGCGAATCTCATGCGGGAACCGCGTGTTTACGCCGCTGGAGGCGTCCTGGACGGGACGTCTTTTTCGCGTTTTCCCCTCTCGGCGTTTTCATTTCGTTTTCACGGGATTGCGAGGTTTAGAGAGCCGCATCGCCGGACATAATGGGAGTATTATCGTTCCGGAACGCAAGCCGCCGCACCGACGGGTGCCACAAAGGAGCTTGTGTCAAATGATCCGCACTTATTCCCGCTTTCCTTATCGTCCGGTGTACGGCTACGTGCTACTGATTGCAGCAATCCTTCTGATGAGCTGGGAAAGCCAGCGCGCCGATGCGGCGATCGCCGGCGGCAGCATCCCCTCGGAATCCATCCGCCTGCGCATTCTGGCCAATTCGGACGGCGCGTCCGATCAATTGGTCAAGCGCGAGGTGCGCGACGCCGTCGTCGAAGAAATGAAAACCTGGGTCGCGGGCCCGCAAACGATCGAAGAAGCCCGCGGCACGATCCGCGCGCATATGGGCGACATCGAAGCGATTATTGCCGCGAAGCTGGCAGCGCGCGGTTTCCATTACGGCTACAAGGCGGAGCTCGGCACCGTGCCGTTCCCCACCAAAATATACGGCACGGAAGTGTACCCTGCAGGCGACTATGAAGCACTCCGGATCACCCTTGGCGCAGGGGCGGGTCAGAACTGGTGGTGCGTCCTGTTCCCGCCGCTCTGCTTCGTGGACGCCGTAAGCGGCGAAGCTTCGACGCCGGCGGCGACGGCAACGACGGCCGCGGCGGCGCAAGCCGGCGGCAAGCAGCAAGACGGCGCGGTAAAAGCCGGCAGCGCACAGACTAAGGATTACGCCGTGAAAACGAACGCCGGCCAAAGCCAGCAAGCGCAGCATGCCGACCAGGACGGAACGCCGAAACAACCGGAAGTGAAATTCTTCCTCTGGGAGTTCCTCAAGTCCATTTTCAGTTTCTTCAAGCACCTGTTCTAAAATAAAAAAAGGCTCGCTCGCGCGTCGCGCGAGCGAGCCTTTTTTATTTTGCAGCGTGCTTTTATTGCGTATTTTCACTGCGTTTCCTGCTTTGAACCTGAGCGCGACTTCGTGTCTTGCCGACGGAACCTGTCATGATCGCGGGTTAGCCAGCACAGCAAGCCGAATTTAAGCCGCTTGCTCTACCGTTTCTTCGGTCTTGCGCTTCAGCTTCGGAATGAACAGCGCGACCGGCAGCGCGACGAGCGCGATGATGGAGGCGATGAAGTAGACGTCGCCGACGCTCATCGTGACCGACATGAGCGTGATATGCTTTTGGTCCGTTACGCCGGATTGCACGAAATCCTTCGCGTGGCTCGCGGTCCGCGAGGTCAGCAGGGACGTGAACACGGCGATCGCGAACGAGCCGAGCACGTTGCGGACCCAGTTGGTCAGCGAGGACGCGTGGCCGCTGTACTGCTTCGGCACGGCTTCCATGCCCGCGTTGCTCGCAGGCATCATCGCGAACGAAATGCCGATGTTCCGGACGATCATGCAGAAGATGATGTACTTGTGAGAAATGTCGATGCTCAGCCAACTGAGCGGCACCGTGCCGATGAACATCAGGATGATGCCGATTGCCAGCGGCACGCGCGGGCCGGTCTTGGTGTACAGCTTGCCGACGAACGGCATCATGATCGCCATCGCCAAGGAAGCCGGCAGCAGGATAAGCCCCGTATCGAGCGGCGTGACGTTCTGAATGTTCTGGAGGAACACCGGCGTCAGGAACGTGCCGGAGTACAGGCTGATCGTAATGATGCTCGTGATCAGCAGCGCGACGCTGTACCGGCTGATTTTCAAGACCCGCAGGTTGAGCAGCGGGGTTTCCGCCGCCAGCTCGCGCCAGATGAACAGCCCGAGGAAGACGACTCCGGTGATGAACAGCGAGAGCGTCTGCCAGGAGCCCCAGCCCCATTCGCTGCCATGCGACAGGGCGACGAGCAGCGTGGAGCTGCTGATGATGACCGTCACGAAGCCGATCAGGTCGAATTTCTTCGGCACGTTCAGCCGATAGTAAGGAATGTAGATGCTGATCAGGATGATGCCGACGACGGCGATCGGCACGTTCAGCCAGAACAGCCAGTGCCAGGTTACGTTGTCGAGCAGCCAGCCGCTGTACGTCGGCCCGATAGCCGGCGCGAGCATGGACGAGGCCGCCCAGAAGGAGATGGCCATGGCGACCTTTTCCCGGGGGATGATCTGATACACGATCGCCATCGTGATCGGCGAGATCATGCCGGTGAACGCGCCTTGCAGGATACGGAATGCGATCAGCGATTCCACGTTCCAGGCCAGCGCGCAGCAGATGCTGGCGAGCGTGAAGCCGGTCATGGCGAACAGGAAGAGGCGCTTGTAGCTGAACCGCTCGCCGAAATAGCCGGTGATCGGCGCGAACGTGCCCATCGCGAGCATGAAGCCGGTCAACGTCCACTGCGTGGTGCTGAGCGACGTGTGAAATTGATCCGTAAGCACCGGAATCGCGATATTGATCGTGCTGACGTTAAGCACCGAGACGAAACTGCCGAAGAAGATGGCGATCATGATCGGCACGATGCGGATAGGCTTGGTTGACGTTGCAGCTGGATCTTGCATGAATAATGGCCTCCTCGATCGATATATGTCTCCAATGACATATATAGCTTAAGTAGCATAACGCCGCGAACGCGACAAGTCAAAGACGGCGCAAGGCGATTCCGGGCGAAAGCGGGCAATTGAAACGCATACATGGGTTCGGCAGCACCGTTTTTCTCTCGAATGCTTCCGATGGGAGAAAAGGACAGGGACAACCGAGGAGCTGTACGCGTGTCGCGTGTGCCGCGTTGTTTCGCGCTGGGCCGCGTATGGTATAATAGAAATAAAACGAAGCTATTTTGCAGAAGCCGGGGAATCGAAAGTGAACATACCTTTAAGAAACACAACCTTATGGCGCGTGGAAGGCCGGGCGCCGGATGCCGAGCGGCTGCGGGCGGCCGCGGAACTGCTGAGGACGGGCGGAACCGTCGCGTTTCCGACGGAAACCGTATACGGGCTCGGCGCCGACGCGAGGAGCACGGCCGCGGTCGAGCGTATCTTCGAGGCCAAAGGCCGGCCGTCGGATAATCCGCTCATCGTGCATATCGCGGATCGCGCGGAGCTTGCGTCGTTGACGCTGCCGCTTGCACCGGCGGGCGCCGGCGCGTTGGCGGAGCGGCTGATGGACCGGTTTTGGCCGGGACCGCTCACGTTCGTGCTTCCGGCGAAGACCGGCGCGGTGTCGCCGCGCGTAACCGCCGGCCTCGAGACCGTGGCCGTGCGGATGCCCGCCCATCCCGTCGCGCTCGCGCTCATCGCGCAGTCGGGTTGCCCGCTCGCGGCGCCGAGCGCGAATCGGTCGGGCCGCCCAAGCCCGACGTTGGCGTCGCATGTGCAAGGCGACCTCGGCGGCCGCATCGACGGGATCGTCGACGGCGGCGCGTCGGGCGTCGGGCTGGAGTCCACCGTCATCGAGCTGGTGGACGGCGGCACGGTGCGAATCCTGCGCCCCGGCGGCGTGACTGCCGAGGCTTTGCGCGAAGCCGGGGCTGCGGTCGTCTATGATGCCGTCGCCGCGCCCGAGCGCGCAGCGGACGCGGGCGGCGAGCAGGCGCCGCGCTCGCCCGGCATGAAGTACGCGCATTACGCGCCGCAAGGACAGATGCAGCTGGTCCAAGGCGATCAGGCAGCGGTTACCGCTTGGATCGGCTCTTCCGTTCGCGATGCGCGCGCGGCCGGAGAGCGCACCGGCGTGCTCGCTTTCGCCGAGCATGCCGCCGGGTACGACGCCGACTGCGTGCTCGTCATGGGCAGCCTGGCCCGGCTCGACACGGCCGCCCACGGCTTATACGCCGCGCTGCGCGAATTCGACGCGCGGGGCGTGCAGCGTATCTGGGCGGAGACATGCCCCGAGCAGGGCATCGGGCATGCGCTCATGAACCGCCTGTCCAAGGCCGCCGACCACGCGGTCGTCCGCGTCTAAGGCGGCTCGACACGCACGTCAAGGCGCGGGAGACGTATCCCGAGGACGGATCGGGCACGCTCATGAACGGCAAGGCCAAGGCCGCCAGCCACGCGATCGTCCACGTCAATGGCGGCGGAGATTCGGCCGGCGAGGCGCAGAAATCGCACCAAGCAGCCGATCGGAAGCGACGGCATCATAGCATTAAACAACCATCGACTAGCATCGAGCGGGAGACGTCATCCGCCCGACTCGCTGACAGCGGCGCCGGTTCCTGAAATGCGCAGTCGCCGGCCTTCCTCTCCGGCTCGCCCCCGCGAAGCGTTCCGCGCTTGCTTTGCCGCTTGTCCCGGCGTTCCGTCATCTTTCCTGTCTTGTCCGCATATGCTTGGATGAGATGATGGACAGGGAGTGGATGGCATGGTTGAGGCGGGCCTGCAGGCCGGACAGCTGCTGACGCTGATCGTAATCGCGTTGGCGCTCGGGATGGACGCTTTTTCTTTGGGCGTGGGCATCGGGCTCAAAGGCATTCGGCTGCTTGATGTCCTCAAGCTGAGCGCGATTATCGCGCTATTTCACATCATGATGCCGCTGATGGGCATTTTTACGGGGAAATACGTCGGCACGCTGCTCGGCGGCGTGGCGACTTCGGCCGGCGGGGCGCTGCTGCTGCTGCTCGGCGGCCATATGATCTACAGCTCGCTGCGCGGAGACGCGGTGCCGTCGATCAATCATCGCAGCGCCTGGGGGATGCTGCTGTTCGCGCTCAGCGTCAGCATCGATTCCTTCTCCGTCGGCCTGTCGCTCGGCATGTTTGCCGTGGATATGCTGCTGGCGGTGCTGCTATTCGGCCTCGCAGGCGGCGTCATGTCCATCTCGGGCCTGCTGATCGGCCGCCGGGTCAGCTCGAGCCTGGGCGGTTACGGCGAGGCGGTCGGCGGCGTGATTTTATTGACGTTCGGGCTGCTCATCTTGTTCTGAATTCCGAAGCCCACCTAAAGGAGGTTCTCGCATGAAACGGATCTTGTTCGTATGTACCGGCAACACGTGCCGTTCGCCGATGGCGGAGGCGATGCTTCGGGATTTGGCGCAGAAGCGCGGGATGTCGCTGGAGGTCCGCTCCGCGGGCGTTTCGACCGTGGACGGCCTTCCCGTATCGACGCACGCGCAATCGGTGCTGCGGCGCCGGGACATCCGCCATAACAACGGCTCCACCGCGCTCGAAAGCGGCTCCGTGACGTGGGCCGATCTTATATTGACGATGACCGCCAGCCATAAACGCCACCTGCTGCAGCGATTTCCGAGCGCCGTGGACAAGACGTACACGCTGCTGGAGTTCGTCCATCGCGACGAAGAGGGGCTGGGACGCATCGCGGAGCTGGAGAGCCTCTATACGGATTTCCAAATGAAGCAAGCCCTCGGCGGGCAATTGACGGACGCGGAGCGCCGGCGGCTGCTGGAGCTGGAAGCTTCCATTCCGAGCTTCGACATTGCCGATCCGTTCGGCGGCCCGCTGCACGTCTACGAGGACAGCGCGGCCGAGATCGAAGCGGCGCTGCGCAAGCTGCTGGAACGCCTGCAGCAGCGCAAATAACGGGCGCTGGCGATTGCGGCGAAGGATTGATTTTGCCGGCCCGATCCGGTATGATAAAGCTAATTAAAGACGGTTTCCGATGTAACTGGCGACGAAAGTGGGTCCAACCACGGTGGAGCATCGGATCATACGGCCGGTCGCCTGGGCAAAGAGCAGCGTGCGTGAGCATGCTTGCTCTTTTTTCGTCTTTTCCGGCGAAATCAGGTATACTAGAACCATTGCGAATCGACAATTTCCGCCATTGCGCGGTCTCATTGGGAGGTATATCAAGGATGAAAATCGCCATCGGAGCAGACCATGGGGGCTACCGCCTCAAAGAAATCGTCGTGCCTTATATACAGTCGCTGGGTCATGAAATCGAGGACGTCGGATGTACCTGCGAGCAATCGGTCGATTACCCGGACTACGCGCTGCCGGTTTGCGAGCGCGTCGCGCAGGGCAAGGCCGACCGCGGCATTCTGATCTGCGGCACGGGCATCGGCATGTCCATCGCCGCGAACAAGGTGGCCGGCATTCGCTGCGCCCTCGTGCACGACATGTTCTCGGCGCAGGCGACGCGCGACCATAACGACACGAACGTGCTGGCCATGGGCGAGCGCGTGATCGGACCGGGCGTGGCTCAAGAAATCATCCGCATCTGGCTGGAAACGCCGTTCTCGAACGGCGAGCGCCATGTCGGCCGCTTGAACAAGGTGAAGCGGATCGAAGAACAAAACGCGCAGCCGGCGCACGCGGAATAAGGAGCGGATCCGACATGAACGATACGGCAGCGGGCGGAAGTGCGGCTCGGTTGACCAAAGATGTCGAGACCGTCGTGCGCGAGCTTGCCGAAGCCGCCAACCTTCGCAAGGGGCAATTGCTCGTGATCGGCGTGTCCACGAGCGAGGTGCTCGGCCAGCGAATCGGCACGTCCGGTACGCTGGAGACGGCGCAGGCGATCTACGGCGGCATCGAGGCCGTGCGGGGCGAGTTGGATTTCTATCCGGTGTTCCAATGCTGCGAGCATCTGAACCGGGCGCTCGTCATGGAACGCGAAGCGGCGGAGCGCTACGGGCTTGAGCTGGTCTCGGCGGTGCCGGTGCGCAAGGCGGGCGGCTCCATGGCGGCGTATGCGTTCGGCGCGCTGCGGGACGCGGTGCTGACGGAAACGGTGCAGGCGCATGCGGGCATCGACATCGGCGACACGTTCATCGGCATGCATTTGAAGCGCGTGGCGGTGCCGGTGCGGCCGTCGATCCGGTCCATCGGTTCGGCGCACGTGACGATGGCCTTCACCCGTCCGAAGCTGATCGGCGGGGAACGGGCGGTTTATTCGCGCCCATCGGAGTCGGATGCCGCGAGCGACAATTGCGACTGAGCAATTAAAAACGCGTATGCTTTCGAAGTTGTTTTATTCTCCGAACCGGCCCACGCCGGTTCGTGCTTCGCCATAAAACGAAGCGTATGCTTTCGAAGTTGTTTTATTCTCCGAACCGGCCCACGCCGGTTCGTGCTTCGCCATAAAACTTTAGGAGGAATAATCATGGAAAACCTACGCAAGCAAGATCCCGAAATCATGAAAGCCCTTGGCCTCGAGCTGCAGCGCCAGCGCGACAACATCGAGCTGATCGCCTCCGAGAACATCGTATCCGAAGCCGTATTGGAAGCAATGGGCACGGTGCTGACGAACAAATACGCCGAAGGCTATCCGGGCAAGCGCTACTACGGCGGCTGCGAGCACGTGGACATCGCCGAGGATATCGCGCGCAACCGCGCGAAGGACCTGTTCGGCGCCGAGCACGCGAACGTCCAGCCCCACTCCGGCGCGCAAGCGAACATGGCCGTTTACCTGGCCGCATTGCAGCCCGGCGACACGGTGCTCGGCATGAACTTGGCCCACGGCGGCCATTTGACGCACGGCAGCCCGGTCAACGCATCCGGCATTCTGTACAACTTCGTCGCTTACGGCGTCGACGAGAACACGTTCACGATCAACTATGACGAAGTGCGCAAGCTGGCGTTCAAGCACCGTCCCCGCATGATCGTCGCGGGCGCTTCGGCGTACCCGCGCATCATCGATTTCGAAGCGCTCGGCAAAATCGCCGACGACGTGGGCGCGCTGCTCTTCGTCGACATGGCGCATATCGCGGGTCTGGTCGCCGCCGGTCTGCATCCGAGCCCGGTGCCTTACGCGCATTTCGTGACGACCACGACGCACAAAACGCTCCGCGGACCGCGCGGCGGCATGATCCTATGCCGCAAAGCATGGGCGGCGGCGATCGACAAAGCGGTCTTCCCGGGCTCCCAGGGCGGCCCTTTGATGCACATCATCGCGGCCAAGGCGGTCGCGTTCGGCGAAGCACTGCAGCCGTCGTTCAAGGAATACGGCAAGAACGTCATCGACAACGCGCAAGCGCTGGCTGAGGCGCTGATCGCCCAAGGCATCAACATCGTCTCCGGCGGCACGGACAACCACCTCATGCTGATCGACCTGCGCAACTTGAACATCACGGGCAAGGACGCCGAGCATGTGCTCGATTCCGTTCGAATCACGGTCAACAAGAACGCGATTCCGTTCGACCCGACCAGCCCGTTCGTCACGAGCGGCATTCGCATCGGTACGCCTGCGGCTACTTCCCGCGGCATGGGCGTGGACGCGATGAAGACGATCGCCGAAGTCATCGCGATGACGCTGAAGAACCCGAAAGACGAAGCCGTGCTTGAAAAGGCGCGCGGCATGGTCAGCGACCTCGTGTCGCAATACCCGCTGTATCCGGGCATGACGTATTAAAATCCGGTCAATAGTCGGGTCTGGTTTAGACCGGCCCGATAACGAAAAAGTCGTTGGTCGCTGCTTCCCGCAGCGGACCAACGACTTTTTTCGTTTGGCGAGTTTCCCGGCGTTCATTGCTTGTCCGTTAGGCGGTTAACGGATTCTGCAGGTGTTTCGGCCAAGCAGCTGGTTGATCGCGCAGCGCTGCGTCAAGCCCGTGAACAGCAGCGGCATGGCGACGAGACCGAATAATTTGTAATACCCCGGCAGAACAAAAAACAACGACAACAGCGCGATGCCCAGCACGATCCGGATCGTCCGGTCCGCTCCTCCTACGTTTCTCATGAATCGTTTCCCCCTTTGAATTGGCTTGCTCGTTCTTGAGATGAAGCTTACCATCCCGTACGGGCTCTCTTCCGTGACAAAGTCACACGAAGCGATAAAACGATTCCAAGGCGGAAGCGGCCCACCGGCAACAAGAAAAACAGCCGATTCCTCTACGGGAATCGACTGTTTTCGTCCGTGCTCAATATTCCAAGTAGCGTTCCAATTCGCCGCGCTTAATCTCGGCTATCCGGCCCCGCGCAAGGGCGAGGATGCCTTCTTTCTCGAAGCTCTTCAGCGTGCGGCTGATCACTTCCCGCGCCGTGCCGAGCTCCGTGGCGATCGAATCGTGCGTCATGTCCAGCGTAGCGGTTCCGGACGCGGTTTGCTCGTAGAGAAATTCCGCGACGCGCCCCGGGATGGTTTTGAAGTTGATGTTGTCCAGCAGATTGGACATGAGGATCAGGCGCTTGCCCACCATTTTGAATATATATTGCCGGAAGCCGCGGTAACGGTCCATCCATTCCCTGAACAACCCCACTGGAATCGCCAAGGCCAGGCTGGTCTTCTCGATGCAGGCGGAGGCCTCGTATTCGCTTTCGCCGAGGATGCTGGTCATCATGAGCGGACAGCACTCCCCGCCTTGGATGCGGTACAGCGTGATCTCCCTTCCGCCGGGACTGATCTTGAACATGCGAATGGTACCGTCAAGCAGCAGGACCGCATAATCGAGAAGCTGTCCTTCATGAACGAGGTAATTGGGCTGCAGCTCGACTATGCCGATGTCTTCTTTCTCCCAATCCTCGGGAGCGACCTCGGCCAAGCTCGGGAACAAAGCAAGGATGCGCGGAAGCTCCGCCTGTACGGATAGGGTCATGGCTGTTTCCTTCTTTCCGGGTGGTCTGGGCAAGCTGGTCATCTATTGATGCCAGTATACAAGAAAAAGGGGATGGATTGCCATTCGCCGCGCCGCGTCCAAGGCAGCCGGAAGCGCGCGGAACGATATCGCGGCGGGCGAAGCGGCGCTCCGTTCCTGCGGATTGACGCTGCTGGCAGGATGGGGCGCGCGTTCGTCGAAATGAATAGAGGCCGGCTGCACGAGCGGCCGGCGCGCAGAGGCGCGAGATTGGAAATCGAATGGAGGAGAAACGAACATGAAATTAGGCATCATCGCCGATCCGAAGGCGGAAAGCTTTGACTACGCCGCGGGCCTCGGCTTGTCGTTCTTGGAATTTTGCATCAACGTCGGCTCGCCGGCGGGCGAATTCGCCGCGGCCGTTCCCGAGCTGAAAGCGGCCGGCGCGCGGACGGGCGTCGGAGTGGGATCGGTCGGCCGCTGGGGATCGGACAGAATCGCGAAGGACGGCAGCATCATCGAGGAAGAGCTTCAAGCGGCGTATACGCTGATCGATGCCTGCCAAGAGCTTGGCTGCCCCGTGTTCGTCTGCGGCGCCAACTACGTCGAGGAGTTGTCTTACTACGAGAACGTGCGCGCCTCGATCGCTTTCTTCACGTTGCTGCTCGATTACGGCCGCGCGCGCGGCGTCCGGATCGCCACGTATAACTGCCATTGGAACAGTTATATCGTCGACGAAACGGCCTGGAAGCTCATTCACGGCCATTTGCCGGAGCTCGGCATCAAATTCGACCCGTCCCATGCCCGGTACGCGGGACAAAATTATTTGAAGGAAATGGCGGACTGGGGCCATCGGTTCCTCCACGTCCACATCAAAGGCTCGGTTATTATCGACGGCAAGCGCTTCGACGATCCGCCGGCGGGGCTCGATCAGACCGATTGGGGCACGTTCATGGCGATTCTGTACGGCGTCGGCTATACGGGCGGCCTGAGCATCGAGCCGCATTCGCGTACGTGGACGGGCGAGCTGGGCGACCAAGGCGTCCGTTTTACGGTGGATTACATGAACCGGCTGCTGATGCGCGGGTAAACAAATATTCACCGCGCGTTCTCGGGAGCGCGCATTGCCATCGGAACCCTTTCGGGAAGCGGCGCGAACAGCGTCGCACGCCCGAAGGGGTTTTTATATTAAGCACTCGCTTGCCGCTGGACGGCGCAAATCAGGCATGCCCGGCCAAGGTTAATTTTTCCTCAAAACCGCTTGGAAGCGTTGTCCGGCATGCTATGATGAAGGTACATATTCCAAAAGGGGTGCCATCCGAATGCTGCTGCTATTCGCGATCATCATCTTCGTTACCGTCGCGGTCCTGTTCAATCTGGGGAAGTCCAAAGGCGGCTCGGGCGCCGTTCGGGGAAACGGCGGGCGCACGAACGTTCGTCGTCCGTCCGCGCCGCTGCGCATGCCTCCCGAGTGCCTCGGCGTACCTGCCGGCCACCCGGCCAGGCCCGCCGCGGAACGCTTGGAAGCGGCGCTGACGCCGGATTTCGAGGCGCGCGTCAAAGACCGGGTCCTTCGCCATGCGCCCAACCTGCGGGACGTCGAATGGCAGTGGCGCTGGTTCGAGCTGAAGCGTTACTTTCTCTTGTGCGGCGTCCTGCGCGGGGTGCCTATGTACAGCGGGCGGGTCGACGAGGTCTGGCACGAAATGCTGATGTTTACGAGGGAGTACGAGGAGTTTTGCACGAAATTTTGCGGGCAGCTCATCCATCATGCGCCGCATGCGCCGGATGCGAAGCCGAGTCCGGGCGAACGGGCGTTGTTCGATTGGGTGTACGGCGAGCTGTTCCTGCCGGCTTCGGGAAGCGCCGGGCTGTGGGGAGCGTTCTACCGGACGCCGATGCCGCGAGAGCTCATGCTCGAGCTGGAGACGCACGGGGCGGAAGAGCTGCGCAAAGCGCGGTTCAATGCGCGCTCCGCGAGACTCTTCCCGGACTTGAACGCGACGGTCGATTATCTGATCGAACGGGGCAGAAGGCTGGCGGCCTCGCGGAACGAACCGCTGACGAACAACGGCAGCGGCGACGACTGGACGTCGACCGCGATGCTGACGGGAATGATGTCGGCCGGGCTTTTCTACTACTCCTGGGGCTCGGAAGACCAATTCCGATCGCAGATGGACGGGTTGCAAACGGAAGAGGAGCGCCGGAATAACGACAGCGTCTGCGGCAGTTCTTACAGCTGCACCGGCGACGGCGGGACGGACGGCGGCGGGGGCGGAGACGGTTCGCCGGACGGCGGCGGCTCGTCCTGCGGCGGCAACGACGGCGGTTCCTCCTGCGGCAGCGGCGGAAGCGACGGCGGATCTTCTTGCGGGGGCGGCTCGTCCTGCGGCAGCAACTAGCGCCAATGGCGACCCCGCAGGAACCCGTCTCTCGCGGAAGCTGGCGCCATCCGGTTCAATTGCAAGAATTCGGCCCGTTCGGGCATACTTTGCAGGAGGATTTTGGCCTGGCGAACGCCGTGTGCACAATCAGGCTCCGGATGTTATAATTGTCAGTTGAAGAAGATCTCCAGGAGGATTGAATAATGGGCACTCTTACGATTTGCGACCATCCGCTCATTCAGCACAAGCTGACGTATATTCGCGACAAAGATACCAAAACGAAAGATTTCCGCGAACTCGTGGACGAGATCGCGACGATGATGGCCTACGAGATCACGCGCGACCTGCCGCTGGAAACGATCAGCGTCACGACGCCGATCGTCGAGGCGCCGAGCAACGTCATATCCGGCCGCATGCTGGGCGTCATTCCGATCCTTCGCGCCGGCCTCGGCATGGTGGAAGGCATGCTCAAGCTTATACCGGCCGCGAAGGTGGGCCATATCGGACTCTTCCGCAACCCGGAAACGCTTCAGCCCGTAGAGTACTACGTGAATCTGCCGGCCGACGCGACGGAACGGCTGCTGATCGTCGTCGACCCGATGCTGGCGACCGGGGGATCCGCCAATGCGGCGATCGCGTCGCTCAAATCGCGCGGCTGCACCCAAATCAAGCTGATGTGCCTCATCGCGGCGCCGGAAGGCGTGGCGGCCGTCCAACAGGCGCATCCCGACGTCGACATTTACCTGGCTTCGCTGGACAGCCATCTCAACGATCACGGTTATATCGTGCCGGGCCTCGGCGATGCCGGCGACCGCATGTTCGGAACCAAATAATTAGGAGTGACTTCCATTGTCCAAATTGAAAGTAATGACCATTTTCGGCACGCGTCCGGAAGCGGTGAAGATGGCTCCGCTCGTGCTGGAGCTGCAAAAGCATCCCGAAGAGATCGATTCGGTCGTCTGCGTCACGGCGCAGCACCGCCAAATGCTCGACCAAGTGCTGGATTTCTTCAAAATCACCCCCGATTACGACCTGAACGTCATGAAAGACCGTCAAACGCTGACGGAAACGACCGTGCGCGTGCTGGAAGGGCTGGAGCCGGTGCTTCGCGAATCGAAGCCGGACATCGTGCTCGTTCACGGCGACACGCTGACCTGCTTCCTGGGCAGCTATGCGGCTTTCCTGCAGCAAATTCCCGTCGGTCACGTGGAGGCGGGGCTCCGGACATGGAATAAACTTTCCCCGTATCCCGAAGAGATGAACCGGCAGCTGGTCGGCGTTCTCGCGGACGTGCACTTCGCGCCGACCGAATGGTCCGCGAACAACCTGCGCAAGGAGAACAAGCCGGAGTCCGCCATCTACGTGACGGGCAATACGGCGACCGACGTGGTCCAATACACGGTGGACAAGTCCTTCACCCATCCGGTGCTCGATTGGGCAGCCGGCAAACGGATGATCTTCATGACGGCTCACCGGCGGGAATCGCTGGGCGAACCGCATCGCAACATTTTCCGGGCTGTCAAACGGATTGCCGACGAATTCGAGGACGTCGTGGTCGTCTACGCCGTTCACATGAATCCGGCGGTACGCGAACCGGCGAACGAAATTCTCGGCGGCCACCCGCGCATTAAACTGATTGAACCGCTAGACGTGTTCGAGACACATAATTTCTTCCCTCATACGTATATGATCATGACCGATTCCGGCGGCATCCAGGAAGAAGCGCCGTCCTTCGGCGTGCCGACGCTCGTGCTCCGCGATACGACGGAGCGTCCGGAAGGCATCGAAGCGGGAACGCTGGAGCTTGTCGGTACCGACGAGGCCATGGTTTACGACCGCGCGCGCGCGCTGTTGTCGGATGCGCAGCTCTACGGACGGATGAGCCGGGCGGCCAATCCGTACGGCGACGGACAAGCTTCCGTTAGGATTGTACAGGCGATTTTGCATCATTTTGGAAGGGGCGGCGAACGTCCTGATCCGTTCACACAACGTTCATAGTTTGCGATAGTAGGCATGCATGCCCGCCAACACTACAGCATACAGTGCTACTGTACGGTTTAAGAAACCGGAAACCCTAGGTAAATCAAGGGTTTTCGGCTTGCCGTTCACTAAATGTTTGAATTTATATCAATTGACAAACGGGAACCCGCTTGGCTAAAATAAATAAGAGTTTTGGAGTGATTCATGGTGAATTCATCCCATAACGACAAGAATCGCGATGCAGGAAACGGCAATTTCGGCGATAATCCGTGGCGAGCCATGGGGCTGATCGGTTCCGTCGGCGGCACCATTGCCGCATGCTTGGGACTGGGCTACTGGATCGGCTCCAAAATGAACGACGGTTTTGGCGCCATTGTCGGCATGGCTGCGGGGTTTGTCGTCGCCGTCATCATGACCATACTCTTGATCCGAACGTTTATAGGGGGCAAAGCGAAGTAATGGATGACTTGTCCGGCCACCTTCGAACGGTAATGCGTATCACCTTCTTTTTTTTGTCTCTATGTTTTATTGGATGGGCCCTTTATCCGGAGCAAAAGCCGCTGTTCGGCGGACTTGTTCTCGGCGCTGCGGCTAGTCTTGTAAACGCCTTCCATCTTTCATGGAAAGTACAGCGGATCGGCGCGAACGCGGCCGCGAAAGGCGCCAAGAGGAATAACCTCGGTTTTCTCACGCGCGCGTGCATCGGCCTGCTTGCGGTGGTCGTCGCCACCCGGTACTTTTCTTTTAGCGTCTACGGAACGGTCGCGGGATTATTTGTTGCTCAATTGGCAACACTCATACTGGGATTTCGATCCAAGGGCAGATCGGCCGCAAGGCATTCTTCCGATGAAAGGGGTGAAAACAACTAATGGAACATATTTTTCCTGAAGTGCATTGGCTCGGAATCCGTTGGGATTTGGCTGCAATCCTCACAATTGTTGTCACCAGCATTATCGTATTCGCGCTTGCGAAGGCGGCGGTGCGCGGCGCGTCCGTGACCAACCCGACGAAAATGCAGAACTTCCTGGAATGGGTGATCGAGTTCGTCATTAACCTGATCGGAACCTCCATGGATGTGAAAAAAGGCCGTCCGTATCTGATTCTTGGAATCTCGTTGATCATGTATCTTTTCGTAGCGAACATGCTGGGCCTGCCGCTCGGTATCGTCACGGAAGCGCATCACGGGTCGACCTTCCTGGGCATGCATCTCGTGCTCCCGGACGGAGAGGAAGAGGCGCATATTTCGTGGTGGAAATCACCGACCGCGGACGTGGCCGTAGCAGGGGCTTTGATGGCGATCGTTATCGTCCTCACGCATATCGAGGGCTTGAGACGTAACCGCAAACATTACCTGAAACACTACTTCGAGCCGTACATTCCATTCTTCCCGCTGAACGTCATCAAAGAAATCTCCAAGCCGCTTTCCCTGTCGCTTCGTCTATACGGGAATATTTTTGCCGGCGAGGTCATGATCTCCGTTATCATGCAGCTGAGTTGGGTCGGTATTCCTGCACTCATCGTATGGCAAGGCTTCAGCATGTTTATCGGCGCGATCCAATCGTTCGTATTCGTCATGCTGACGATGGTATACATGTCGCAGGCGATCGTGCACGAAGAGCATTAACGCAGCAACAACCCCGTTCAACGCGGGACAACATAAAACTACTATATCCAAACATTTAAGGAGGATTTTATTAATGGGAGCAACAGCTTTAATTGCAGCAGCAATTGTATTTGGTCTTGGAGCACTTGGCGCAGGTATCGGTAACGGTTTGATCGTAGGTCGCACGGTTGAGGGTATCTCCCGTCAGCCGGAACTTCGCGGTACGCTGCAAACGACCATGTTCATCGGGGTCGCGCTCGTCGAAGCATTGCCGATCATCTCCCTCGTTCTTGCGTTCATTTTCTACGGCGAAGCTTAATACTAAACTTGCAAATGGCGGGGAGAGCCAATGCCTCCGCGCCTTCCTTTTGCTAGCTGCCATAGAACAGCTGGCTAATTTACGGAAAGGAGTGACGTACGTTGGATATCGTATGGTCCAATTTTTTCATCCAACTGATTGCTTTCGGAATTCTTTACTGGCTGCTTAGCCGTTATGCGTTCGGTCCTCTGCTTTCCATCATGGAACAGCGCAAGCAGTTCGTGAAAGAACAGCTCGATAACGCGGAGAACAGCCGCAAGCAGGCGGAACAGCAGTTCGAAGAGCAAAAACAAACGCTGCAACAAGCGCGCAAAGACGCGTATGACATTATCGAGCAAGCGAAACAAACGAGCTCCAAGCAAGCGGACGAAATCGTGCAGACTGCCAAATCCGAGGCTACCCGCCTGAAGGACGACGCCGTCAAGGATATCGAAACCGAGAAAAACAAAGCGATCGCGGCCCTGCGCGGGCAAGTCAGCGGCATGTCCGTCATGATCGCGTCCAAAATCATCGAGAAGCAAATCGATGACAAGTCGCAAGAACAACTCGTTAACCAATACTTGAACGAGGTTGGAAGCAAATGAGCCGCGAGAGCGTCGTAGCTAAACGCTACGCTAAAGCGCTGTTCGAGCTGGCCCAAGGCAACAACGCGGTTGCCGATGTCGAGAAACAGCTGAAGATCGTCGTGGACGCCTTGTCCGGAGATGCGCAAATCCGCAAATTCTTGGCGCTGCCGAACGTCGAAGTCAGCCAAAAGATCGCCATCATCAAGGGTGCCTTGTCCGACAAAGTATCGGTTATGGTATTGAACACGGTAGAGCTTCTCATCGTCCGCGGCCGTCAAGGCGCGCTCGGCGACGTGTATGAAGCTTATACGAAAGTAGCGGGCGAGGCGCTTGGTCAGGCACACGCTACGATATATACGGCTAAATCGTTGACCGCCGAAGAATTGACCAAAGTAGCGGCGCAATTCGGCGAAATGGTCGGCAAACGCATCATCGCGAAACAAATCGTTGAACCGGCTCTGCTCGGGGGCGTACAAGTGCGCATCGGCGACCGTCTCTACGACGGCAGCCTCTCCGGCAAGCTTGCTCGACTTGAACAAGCGTTGAAAACTCAAGCACTGTAGATAGGGGTGAACGGAATTGAGTATCAGACCTGATGAAATCAGCACGCTGATTAAACAACAGATCGAACAATTTAAATCCGAAATTCAAGTCGTTGACGTCGGTACGGTCATCCAAGTCGGTGACGGTATCGCGCGCGTGCACGGCCTTGAAAACGCAATGGCGGGCGAGCTGCTCGAATTCTCGAACGGCGTTATGGGCATGGCCCTTAACCTTGAAGAGAGCAACGTCGGCGTCGTCATCATGGGACCGTACACCGGTATCCGCGAAGGCGACCAAGTAAAACGCACGGGCCGCATCATGGAAGTTCCGGTAGGCGAAGCTCTTCTGGGCCGCGTCGTGAATGCACTGGGTCAGCCGGTCGACGGCAACGGACCGATCGCAACGACGGCTACGCGTCCGATCGAATCTCCGGCACCGGGCGTTATGGCTCGTAAATCGGTATTCGAGCCGATGCAAACCGGCATCAAAGCGATCGACGCGATGATTCCGATCGGCCGCGGCCAACGCGAGCTCATCATCGGCGACCGTCAAACGGGTAAAACGCAAATCGCGATCGATACGATCGTGAACCAAAAAGGCAACGGCGTGGTTTGTATCTACGTTGCCATCGGACAAAAGCAATCCACGGTTCGTACGGTCGTCGAATCCCTTCGCCAACAAGGCGCTTTGGAATACACGATCGTCGTAACGGCGAGCGCTTCCGAGCCGTCCCCGCTCCTCTACATCGCGCCTTACACGGGCTGCTCGATGGGCGAGTACTTCATGTACAACGGCAAACACGTACTTGTTATCTATGATGATCTTTCCAAACAAGCGGCAGCATACCGCGAGCTTTCCTTGCTGCTCCGCCGTCCTCCGGGTCGGGAAGCTTATCCGGGCGACGTATTCTACCTGCATTCCCGTTTGCTCGAGCGCGCGGCGAAGCTGAACGACGAGCTCGGCGGCGGTTCTTTGACTGCCTTGCCTTTCATCGAGACGCAAGCCGGCGATATCTCGGCTTACATCCCGACGAACGTAATCTCCATCACGGACGGTCAAATCTTCCTCGAATCCGATCTGTTCTATTCCGGTCAGCGCCCAGCCGTTAACGTTGGTAACTCCGTATCCCGGGTAGGCTCCTCGGCTCAAATCAAAGCCATGAAGAAAGTAGCGGGCACGCTCAAAACCGACCTTGCCCAATACCGCGAACTGGCGGCATTTGCGGCATTCGGATCCGATCTTGATAAAGTAACGCAATCCCGTCTGAACCGCGGCGAGCGCACCCTGGAAATCTTGAAGCAAGGCGTTAACCAGCCGTTGCCTGTCGAGCGCCAGGTCGTATCGCTGTACACGGTTACGCGCGGCCATACGGACGACATCCCGGTACAGGATGTACGCCGTTTCGAAGCAGGACTCCTTGCTTTCGTGGATGCCAACAAGCCTGAGATTTACGCTTCCATCCGCGATACGAAAGATCTGACTTCCGACAACGAGAAAGCGCTGGTTGAAGCGATCAAATCGTTCAAAAACAGCTTTGCGACGTCGGTATAAACCATATCTTTACCTTCGGGCCGCACGCGCGCGTGCGGTTCGAATACTAGCGCGGAATAGAACCGGCCATGGGCGAAGCGAAGCTTCGCCTGGTAAGCCGGCAATAAGGTGGTGACAACGAATGGCTAAAGGTATGCGCGAAATCAAACGCTCGATCAAGAGCACGCAGAATACGAAGCAGATTACGAAGGCAATGGAGATGGTCGCGTCCGCGAAGCTGAAGAGAGCTCAGGATGCAGCCGTGGCATCACGTCCCTATACCGACAAAATCCGCGAAGTCGTAGCGAGCATCGCATCGGGCGGAGGCGCAATCAAGCATCCGATGCTGCAAAGCCGCGAAATCAAACGTACGGCCTATCTGGTCGTCTCGTCGGACCGCGGTTTGGCGGGCGGATACAATGCGAACGTGCTTCGTAAAGTATGGCTTACGATTCAGGAGAAGCATAAGTCTCCTGCTGAATACGACGTATTCGTCATCGGGCGCAAAGGCCGCGATTACTTCAAGCGCCGGGGCATTACCCCTGCGGACGAAGTAACAGGGCTTTCCGATTCGCCGAAGTTTGCCGATATCAAATCGTTGGCGGCAGCTGCTGTCAAAGGCTTCGAAAGCGGCAAATACGACGAACTGAACCTGGTGTACAACCAATTCTACAATGCAATTACCCAAGTGCCTGTCATCAAGCAGCTGCTACCATTGGATCAGTCGCAGTTCACGGGTGCGAAGGCGAGCTACGAATATGAGCCGTCGCCTGAAAAGGTACTCGACGTGCTGCTGCCTAAATACGCGGAGACGGTGATTTACAGTGCGGTATTGGAAGGCAAAGCGAGCGAGTTCGGCGCACGTATGACCGCAATGGGCAATGCGACGAAGAACGCGACGAAGATGATCGCGGGCTTGACGTTGACGTACAACCGTGCGCGTCAAGCAGCGATCACGCAGGAAATCGCGGAAATCGTCGGTGGAGCGAACGCGCAGCAGTAAATTCACACGATCGTTCCGGAGGTTCTTCGGAACAGCAATATAGAGTGCTTTAAAAGTTTATGCTTCCGGAGCGAGCTTTCCTCCGGAAAGCTTACAGGAGGTACAAGAATGAGCAAGGGGCATGTAGTCCAGGTCACGGGTCCGGTTGTCGACATCGCGTTCGAGAACGGCCATCTGCCTGAGATTCTTAATGCAATCAAAATTGAGAGACAAGCGCAAAACCCAGGCGAAGTCAACATCAACCTGACGGTTGAAGTCGCGACTCATCTCGGCGACAACTTGGTCCGCTGCGTTGCAATGTCGTCCACCGACGGTCTTGTCAGAGGCACGGAAGCCGTAGATACGGGCAATCCGATCACGGTTCCCGTAGGTCCGGCTACGCTGGGTCGCGTATTCAACGTACTCGGCGATCCGATCGACAACAACGGCGACGTTGACCGTTCGATCGCGAACCCGATCCACCGTCAAGCTCCTCCATTCGAAGAGCTGTCGACTTCCCAAGAAATCCTGGAAACGGGCATCAAGGTTATCGACCTTATGGCTCCTTACTCCAAAGGCGGTAAAATCGGTCTCTTCGGCGGCGCGGGCGTAGGTAAAACCGTAACGATGCAAGAGCTGATCCACAACATCGCGCAAGAGCACGGCGGTATCTCCGTATTCGCCGGCGTCGGCGAACGTACTCGTGAAGGTAACGACCTTTACCACGAGATGAGCGATTCCGGCGTTATCGCCAAAACCGCGATGGTATTCGGTCAAATGAACGAGCCTCCGGGCGCGCGTCTTCGCGTAGCGCTGACGGGTCTGACAATGGCCGAGTATTTCCGTGACGTAGAAGGAAGAGACGTTCTGCTGTTCGTCGATAACATCTTCCGCTTTACGCAAGCCGGTTCCGAAGTATCCGCATTGCTCGGCCGTATGCCATCCGCAGTAGGTTACCAGCCAACGCTGGCAACTGAAATGGGTCAACTGCAAGAGCGTATCACGTCGACCAAGAAAGGTTCCGTTACTTCCATTCAAGCGATCTACGTTCCTGCCGATGACTATACGGATCCGGCTCCTGCAACGGCGTTTGCCCACTTGGACGCAACGACTAACCTTGAGCGTAACATCGCTGCCATGGGTATCTTCCCGGCCGTAGATCCGCTCGCTTCGTCTTCCCGTATCCTGACGCCCGAGATCCTTGGCGAAGAGCACTACCAAGTCGCTCAAAGCGTTAAGAAATTGCTGCAACGCTACAAAGAGCTTTTGGATATCATCGCGATCCTCGGTATGGACGAGTTGTCCGAAGAAGACAAACTCATCGTTATCCGCGCTCGTCGTATCCAATTGTTCCTGTCGCAGCCGCTTCACGTTGCCGAAGCGTTCAATGGTATGCCAGGCCTGTACGTACCGGTTAAAGAAACGGTACGCAGCTTCAAGGAAATTCTCGAAGGCAAGCATGACGACCTTCCGGAACCGGCATTCCACAACGTCGGAACGATCGAAGATGCAGTTGCGAAGGCGCAAAAACTGGCACAAGAGGTTTAATTCGCCAGGGAGTTTGTTCGATTATCGCCGTCGATGGCTGCCCCATCACTCAATGGGCAAGCACCAAAGCGACTCCGTCGGACATACGCCTAAGCTAACGAAGTTGCGTCTTACGTCGTAGGGCGCATGGGAGGGTAAGATCATGAGCTCCTTTTTACTGGAAATCGTAACGCCTGAGCGTAAGGTTTACGCTGAGGATGTCAATATGGTGATCGTCAAAGGCTCCGAGGGCGAGATGGGCATCATGCCGAATCATATCCCGATGGTCACGCCTTTGAAGATCGCGCCCATCACGATCAAGAAGAAGAACGCCGAAGAGAAAATCGCCGTTGGCGGCGGTTTTCTCGAGATCCGCAAGGATAAAGTCGTCATTCTGGCCGAAAGCGCGGAATTGCCGGGCGATATCGATCTCGCTCGTGCGGAAGCGGCCAAACTGCGTGCCGAACAGCACCTGAGCGGCAAAAAGGACAATTACGATCAGCTGCGTGCCGAGCTTGCGCTGCAGCGCGCGATGAACCGGATCGCCGTCAAACAAGGCTAATGGATACGCAGCACGAAAGCCGATTCTTTTGCAGATGCACGCATCTGCGGGAATCGGCTTTTTTGCATGCGAGGATTCTCAAATCTTCGGAAAAGGTTTGACGGAGTAGATACCGGCCACTATACTTGTTGATAACAGTTCTCATTTATTGAGAAGGACGGCTGATACGACAGGACGGCATGAAGTTGCGAAAAATAGGAATCCCATTAGGCGGGCTTACCTTGGCTGCCTTGTTTGTCTGGTTTACGCTGCGCTGGTTCCAAGGGAAGGCATTGGGCGAAGCGGCGATCCGCCTGCTGCACGCCCCGGACATGCTCCTGCTGATGACGGCGGGTTATGGCTTGTCCTTCTGGCTGAAGGCGTTGTCTTGGCGCCTCTATGCCGGCCGAGAGAAGCTGGACCCGCTGCGGCACTATATGCACCCCTTGTTCGTGAGCTTGCTGATTAATCATATCCTGCCCGTAAAAGCAGGCGACTTGGCGCGTACCGGGTTGTTCGTTCGGAGCACGTCGGTACGCTGGGACGATGCGTTGCATTCCGTTGCCGCCATGCGCGTGCTCGATATGGCTTCGCTGCTGCTGATCGGAACCGCCGGCGCGCTCATGCTCGGCTTGGAGGCATCTCCCTGGTATTGGGTTATGCTTGGGATTGGCATGCTGGCTGCAGCCGCGGCATGGTTAAGTTTGGAACGGCTGCGAAGAGAGGATCGCGGTAAAGCCGGACGCATGGAGGCGCTGTCCGGCTTGGTGCTGAGGCAATACGAACATTTGCGGACGACGCTGGCCTCCGGGAGAGGCGCATTGGCGGCGCTGCTCACGTTTGCCTGCTGGCTGCTGGAAGGCGCGGTCGTATATGGTGTTGCACGAGCGCTCGGGCTGTCCGTTAATCCGCTGCAGGCGGTCTGGGTGACCGGCATGACGATTGCCGGGCAGGTCTTTCACATTACGCCGGGCGGGATCGGCACTTACGAGACGACCTTGACAGCATCGCTCGGCGTACTAGGCGTCGCTGGAAGCGCAGCCTATACGGCGGCGCTGTTGTCGCATGGGTACAAATTCATTTTTGCTTACGTGACGGGAGCGGTATCGCTGGTCATGACGGCCGTCACGTGGACGGAATTGCGAGGGTGGCTGAGGCTGCGCCGAAGAGAGGGGCATGGGGAATGAAGAAAGCGTCCGGATTCGAGATCGTTGCGGCGCGCTGTTGGAACTTGTTGAACGAAGGGAAGCCGTTCACGCCGATCTTCACGGTCGCGGTCTATGCGCTTTATCATATGGGATCCTGGGGAGACGGCGCGTTCTGGGCGCAATTCGGCTTGGGTCTGCTCGCGGGGCTTCCGCTGTTCGCGTTGTATTTTCACTACGATTTCCCGCTGTTCCTGCGGAATTATCTATGGCTGCCCGTCGTTGCGGCGCTGGTCCTCTGGCGGGACGCGCCGCTTGAGCTGGGCTTATACGCACTTGGAGTCGGATTGTTTTTGTTCTTCACGATCTATTTCTGGGGGACGTTCTATTATCATTTGCGAATCGGCACGTCGTGGTGGAATTTCAAGCGCTTCTGGAAGCTCGTGCTGAAAAACAGCGATTCGACGAGCGGCAATGCGCAGGAGCAGTTGCCCAAGTTCCTGCTGCTGCTCTTCGTAGTCGATACGGCGGGAGCGAAATGGACGGACGCGTCGGCGGCAGGCGGCGATTTCGGCTGGGGAACGTATCTGCTCTTTCTCGTCGGGACGGCGCTGTTCGCATGGGTGATGCACCGCAATCTGTTCGATTGGAAGCCGAAAGAGATTCCGGGCTATACGACGCCGATCGAGCCGCCTGCGAACCGCCGGGAAGGGAAGGTATTCGTCCTCGTCATCGACGGCATGCGCAAGGACCGCTTCGAGGAAGCGGATGCGCCGTTCTTGAAGAAATGGCGGGCGGCAGGCACGGAGTACACGCAGATGGAGACGGTATATCCGGCACGGACGGTCGTCTGCTTCTCCTCGATGTTCACCGGTACATACCCGCGCGAGCATGGCATTACGTCGAATATGGTATGGAAGCTCGGGATCAAGGTGGAATCGATCTTCGACAGCCTGCGCAAAGTCGGCAAGAAGGGAAGACTGCTCGGAATCGCGCATCTCATCGATTCCATGGGCGACGACGTGGAGAGCGTGACGGCGGTGATGCATAACGATAAGGCAGACCGCAACATCATGGAACGCGCGAAGCTCATCATGGCGGAGCAGGATCCGGACCTGTTGGTCGTGCAGTTCATCGCGACGGACCAGACGGGACACAGCATGGGCGCATTGTATGGCGAGTATCGGCAAAAGATTGAAGAGGCGGATGCGCTGATCGCCGAATTCGTCGCATGGCTCACGGAACGAGGGGACGCGGACGATGCGACGTTCATCGTATGCGCCGACCATGGACAAGCCGACGGCATAGGCGGGCACGGGCATTTGGACGAGGGAGAGCGGTATGTTCCGTTCTTCCTGCATGGGCCGCAGGTGCGCCAAGGCGTGAAGGTCGACGCGAAGCAGTCGCTCGTCTCGGTCGCGCCCACGCTCAGTTATTTGCTGGGCGCGCCCCTGCCGAGCCATAGCCGCGGTCCGGTGTTGACGGACGCCTTCGAATAGCAAGACATTGACGATTCCGTCGGAAAGAAGTTGAACCGCATGAAGAAGAGGAAGCTGGTCGTTTTTCTGCCCGCCCATAACGAGGAGGGCAATATCGGGCCTGTCATTGCGCGTATTCCCCGGGAAATGGGGAGCGATTGGATCGTCGAGGTGCTGGTCATCGACGACGGCTCCACGGACGGCACGGTTGCGGAAGCGCGGCGGGCGGGCGCCGACCACGTCGTATCGTTTGCCGCGAATCGCGGATTGGGCGCCGCGGTCCGCGAAGGGCTTGCGGGCTGCCTCCGGCTGGGCGCCGATATCGGGCTGATGATCGATGCCGACAATGAATACCCGCCCGAGGAAATTCCGAACGTCATCGCGCCGATCTGCGAGGGCAGGGCGGCGTATACGATGGGGTCCCGTTTCAAGGGGACCATTCGCGGCATGAGGCTGCACCGCCGCGTAGGGAACATTTGCTTTACGATGCTTCAAGCCGTGCTGCTGCGGCGCGTGATCTGGGACGGGCAGTCGGGCATGCGGGGCTTCTCGCGCGAGGCGATGGAGCACGCGGACATCATTCATGATTACAATTACGCGCAGGTGCTGACGCTCAATCTGGTCCGCCAGGGCTTCGCGATGGAAGAAGTGCCGATCACGTACCAGGTTCGGGTGCACGGCCAATCTTTTATCAAATTCCGTAAATACCTCGGTCACGTGCTGCCGGCGATCTGGAGGGAGATGCGTCGACCGGCGGTCAAGCGCGGAAGGGCTGCTCGCGAACCGATGCCTCTTGCAGGCGCGAAGACGGCGGGACGCGGACTGGCGGCGAAGGCCGAACGCGAGCAGCGGTACGGGTGACGATTGGACGCTATATTGGACGCAGGCGCTCAAACCGGTTTGAGCGTCGATCGCTCTGCGCCGTGAGAAATCATGCTTGGCTACTGCTAGGCGTACGCGAGGAAGGGGGCGGTGACGCTGCGCGGTTATGACAAGAGGGATCAGACGATCGTCGCAGAGATACCCGCTGCGCCTCTACACAATCCCGGCAAGCAATCGGGAAGCGGCGAATCCCGGAGAGGGAAAGGGACGTCGCGACTGAACTTGGCTGCGCCGATCATCGCCGTGGTTGCCGCGTTGCTTTGGGCGGCGTACAGCTGGACGCAGCGCAGCCCGTTCGTCGCGAGCTGGGACGAGGCGGATTTCGTGCTGGCCTTGGACCGGTTCGATCTGCTCGCGATGCAGCCGCATTTCCCGGGGTATCCGTATTTCGTGATGGGGGCCATGGGATTGCGGGGACTCGCCGGCGATCCCGTCCGCGCCTACGAAGCGTTGAACATCTTGCTTGGCGCCGCTTCCGTCTATCCGGCATGGCGGCTTGCGCGGCGGCGTCTGACGCCGGCATGGTCGCTGCTCGTCGCGCTGCTGATCCTGACGTCGCCCTATCTCTGGCTGCAGACCGTCCGACCGATGTCGGAGGCGGCGGGCATCGCCGTGCTGTGGTGGTACCTGTGGTGCTGGCAGCGGGCGATGGAGCGCAGGACATGGAGGCGGATGACGGCGGCGTTGTTCGTATTCGGTCTTTTGATGGGCGTGCGCCTGTCGTTCGCTCCCTTCGGACTCGGCGTCTGTTGGCTGCTCGGCGCGGCTTGGGCGGATTGGCGGCGGGAGCGGAGGCGGCTATGGCCGAGACTGATCGTGTTCGCGGCGATCGCGTCCGGGTGTCAGTTGTTATGGCTGGCCGGACTGGCGCTTAGCGAAGGCGGCGTGCGGGGGTTCCTCCAGCTGGCCGCGGCCTTCACGGAAGGCCACTTCAGCGAGTGGGGCGGCGGCGTGGCTTCCGCCGCGGACGACCTTTCCTTCGCGTCGCGGTTGCTGCGCTTCGCGGGCGACAACATGCTGTGGACCGGGATGTTCGCCCGGTCCACGGCGCTGTTCGCGGCGGCGGCGGCGCTGCTGCTCGCCGCCGTGCTCTCCGCGGGGGCGAGGCCGCGCCCGCCCCGCGGCAGCGCGAGCGCCGGCGCCCGCTTGGCGCCCCGGGCGGCGGCGTGGCTTTGCCGCCCGGGGCTGCCCGGCGCGCTCGCCGCGCTCGCGGGCGCCTACGGCGCTTGGGCGCTGCTGGCGCAGAACATCGACAAGCCGCGCCACATCACGCCCCTCATCGGCGTGATATGGCTGCTGCTTGCGCTGCTCTGCGCGGCAGCGCCATCGGCGCGGCCCGCCGCGCCCGCATCGCCGGCGGCGACGCCCGGCGATGATGCCGCTGCGCCGCAGCGGCCGCCCGCGCCGGCAGACCCCGGCGCCGGCGCAAACCCGCCGCGCGGCGAGCGCATCCGCCGCGCGCTGCGAACCGCCGGCGCGCTCATCGCCGCCGGCGTGGTCGCGCTCCAAGCCGCGCGGGGCGGCGCGCTCGTCGCGCTGCAGGCGGACGAGATGCCGGCCGTCTACCGACTCGGGCAAGGGCTGCGCGAGCTGGCGGCGGCGCACCCGGACGACCGCTTCGTCGTCTACACCTACGAGGAGACGCGCGTTCTCGACTACCTGCATGTGCCGGTGACGAACCGTCGAATCGAGACCTACGATTATTTCATCGCGGACGTGCAGGCGGATCCGGGCGCGACGATCTTGCTGACCGACCATGTCCTGAAGGGCTTCGAAGCGCAGGTCGGATCGTTGGCGGGAAAAGTGAAGCCGATAGCGGATTACGCCAGCAACTCGCTGTTCGATCCGGTCTACGGCCATATCACGTTGTACGAATGGGTCGGCGGGCAGTGAGCGGCCGCTCGTTCACTGGAAATTACACAGGTTGTTCACACTTTTCGGCAGGCTGGAAGCGTATAATAAACCTATTGACACGCTAATTGAAAATGATTATCGTTATTGTCGGGCGAACCGTTTATTTGCGCCTGCCAGAAGAGCAAAGACGACCAGAAAAAGGTGAATTGCAGCCATGCGCATGATGGTGAAGACCGCAATGCTGTTCATTGCGCTTTTCCTCGCTTTGGCGCCCGCGGGCGTCTGGGCTTATTCCTACGGCGATGCCAATACCGAGGATGTGGCCGAAACGTTCAAGCTCGTCGTCTCCGACCTGGGCAAGACGCCGGCCGATTGGACGGGCGCGGAAGCCGCCCACAAGGAAAGACGGGAAGAGATTGCCGCGCACTTCGGCGAAGAAGTCGCCGCGACCTTGGACGCGAATATGAAATCCCGCGATGCGGATGACACGATTGCCAACTATAAAGCGTTGCTTGTCATGAATTTGGACCGGCGGTTCGACAATGCCATGCAAACCATAACCGATTATACGCAGGCGAAGCTGCTGCTGGCGAAAGCCCGCGCGACGTACGAGACGCTGGCGCCTTATGCGGAAGCGAAGCTGTCCAAGACGGAGCTGGACGGCTTGTCCGCCGATTTTGACGCCGCGCTGGAGGCGATCGGCAACCCCGGTTTGTTCGGCGTAGGCAAGAAGGAGGCCGACGAGCAGGCGCTCCAAACCGCCGTGAACAAAGTTTACGGCGCGTTGAAACCGCTCTTTCCGTACACGCCCGACCAAGCGGCCGGAGGCGCGAAGGATCCGGACGCGGCCGTCCAAGCGGCCGAGCCCGACACCATCGACGGCACGAAGCAGCATGCGGCGATGGAGCGGGAAGACAAAACGAACCCCGCGATCACCGTCGGCGTGATCGCGGGCATCGTCGTCATCGGCGGCGGAGCCGTCTTCTGGGCGCGCCGCAAAGGGCTGCTGTAGCCGCTGTTCCGGCAGCTGCGGCGTACATACGAGGTTAAAGTAAGGAGTGAGCGTTCACCATGAACCTGCAGGCGTTTCTCATCACGTTTCGCGAGGCGTTCGAAGCGATATTGATCGTCGGCATCATCATTTCGTATTTGAACCGGATCGGGCAGTCCCGCTGGAACAAATACGTTTGGCTCGGCGTCGCGCTCGCGGTCGCCGCGAGCCTCGGCGTCGCGATGCTGTTTCAGAACGTGCTCGACGGCTATGCGACCATGGGCAGCAAGGATTATTTGCGGATCGGCATATTGCTCGTCTCGGCGGGATTGCTGACGCATATGATTCTGTTCATGAGCAAGCAAAACCGCGAGATGCGAAGCAAGCTGCAGAGCAAGGTGGCGCTTATTCTCACGGCCGGAGGCGCGATCAACATGATCGTGCATTCGTTCCTCGTCACGCTGCGCGAAGGCGTGGAGACGGTATTCTTCTTCGCCGCCATTTCTTCCGGCGACATCTCCAAGGTGCTGCAAAGCTGGGGAGCGCTCGCGGGTCTGCTCGCGGCGGCGACGCTCGGAGTGGTCGTTTTCAAGGGCAGCAAGAAAATCCAGATCGGTACGTTCTTCAAGGTGACGAGCGTGTTCCTGATCATGATCGCCGCGGGCCTCTTGGTGCAAGCGGTCGGCGTCATGCAGGATCTGCGCGTCATCGGCAGCGTCTACAAGACGCCGGGCGGGCAGGTCGCGGCCATGTACGATTTGACCTGGCTGCTGCCCGAGCATCCGATCGATGAAGCGAACTATATCCGGGATACCGGACATCATCCGGTTTTCCACGGACAAGTCGGCGTGTTCTTCAAAGCGTTCCTCGGCTACTCGGAAGATCCGTCGCTCGAGGAATTCGCGTGCTACTGGCTCTATTACGTGTTCGTCTTCGTCCTGATCGCGAGGCAGAAGAAGGTTGCCGGCCTGGCCGCCGCGAAAGCGAGGGAGGACGAAGAGCGCGCCGATCCGGGCATGCCGCCGGCATCCGCCGTTCCCGCGGAGCCTGCGGCGAATCCCGCGAACGCCGACGACGAACAGGTTCGTAAAGTCGCTCCGACAGCCGTATAAACCGCTTATTGCATACAGAGAAGCTCTTCCTTCGTATCGTCGAAGGGGGAGCTTTTTTGCGTAGCGGCAGAGAGTTGCCTAAATCGTCACAACTTTTTCGGGGCGAACGAGCATATAGATTTCAAACGGCGGCGGTTTTTAAGAAGGACGGGAGTGGGCATAACTGAGGATTGGACCAAGGAAGCGCATCCAACTCCGTCATAGACGCAAGTGGCAGGTTTTGTTATAATTGTGAGGGAATTTTGTCCAAGTTCGCTGCACGTATTTGCGCCCTGTAGATCCCTAACCATGGAGGCGAAAGTTGTGGAGAAGTACATCAACAATTACGTTATTGTGGCGATCTTCATTCTTATCGGCATTCTGCTTCCCGTGGTCGCGCTGACCGTCGGCCGGCTTCTTCGGCCCAACAAGCCGAACGACGAGAAGAAAACCACGTACGAAAGCGGGAACGAGCCCGTAGGGGAAGGGCAGGTTCGCTTCAACGTGCGCTACTATTTGTTCGCGCTTATGTTTGTCATCTTTGATGTCGAAACCGTTTTCCTATATCCGTGGGCCGTTGCGTATAAGCAGCTCGGCCTTTTTGTGCTTGTCGAGATGGCGATCTTTACGGGACTTCTGCTGATCGGATTACTCTACGCCTGGAAGAAGAAGGTGCTGAAATGGAATTCAATTTAGAGTCGATTACGCCGGAAGAGCGGCAAGAGCTGGAACGCAACGTATTCATGGGCACGCTGGAGCAGCTGAAGGCATGGGCGCGCAGCAACTCGCTGTGGCCGCTGACGTTCGGACTGGCCTGCTGCGCCATCGAGATGATGGGCACGGGCGCGTCGCATTATGACCTTGACCGGTTCGGGGTCATGTTCCGCACGTCGCCCCGGCAATCCGACGTGATGATCGTCGCCGGGACCGTCACGAAGAAGATGGGACCGTTGCTTCGCCGGCTGTACGACCAGATGCCGGAACCCAAATGGGTGATCGCGATGGGCTCCTGCGCCACGGCGGGCGGGCCGTACGTCAAATCGTACTCCGTCATGAAAGGCGTCGACCAAATCGTGCCCGTCGACGTGTATATTCCGGGTTGTCCGCCGAATCCTGCCGCGCTGATCTACGGCATCAACAAGCTTCAGGAGAAGATTCGCTATGAAGCGAAGACCGGGAAGCGGGTGACGAGCCGATGAGCGACGAGAAGGAAAAGGATCCGGAGAAAAGCAGTCAGCCGGAATCGGAAGCATCCGCGACTAACGGACCGGATACGGACGCGGCAACGGAAGCCGCGCAATCCGAAGGCGATGTCGTTCCGGCGCAGGAGCCGGCTATGCCGTCCGAAACGGCAGAAAGCGACGCGAAGTCGGCTGATGCGGCCTTTTCTCCGGCAAGCGCGGCTTCAGCCGAAGAACCGAAGGTTCCGGCTGCGGCCGGCGATTCCGCATCGCCGGCTGCGCCTGCAGCGGCTGACGATAACGCTTTAAGCGCCGCCCCTGCAGCGGAAGACAAGTCCGCCGCTCAAGGAACGCCTGCGGCATCGACTGATGCCCCGGCCGCAGCCGGCCCCGGGGAGACGGCGTCTCCAACCGACGCGGAAGCGCAGCAGAGGGACGTTGTTCCCGCGCAGCCGGCGAACGCCGCTCAGACGCAGCAGAGCGGCGAAGCGCCCGCGGTCGACCCCGAGCGCGAAGCGAAGCTGAAAGCCGCCGCGGAAGCCCGCGCGGCCCGCGCCGCGGCGAAAGCGGCGGCCGAGGGCGGTGTTCCCGCATCGGCGGACGCCGCCCAAGCGCAGCAGAGCGACGCTGTTCCCGCGCAGCCGGCGAACGCCGCTCAGACGCAGCAGAGCGGCGAAGCGCCCGCGGTCGACCCCGAGCGCGAAGCGAAATTGAAAGCGGCCGCGGAAGCCCGAGCGGCCCGCGCCGCGGCGAAAGCGGCGGCCGAGGGCGGTGCTCCCGCATCGGCGGACGCCGCCCAAGCGCAGGCAAGCGGCGAAGCACCCGCGGCCGACCCCGAGAAGGAAGCAAAGCTGAAGGCAGCCGCGGAAGCCCGAGCGGCCCGCGCCGCGGCGAAGGCGGCCGCGGACGGCGAAGCCGCTGCCCCTGCCGAGCCGAAGCCGCCTTCCCCGATGCAGCCGCAGCTCGATCTGGCGGTGGAATTGATCCGCGCGCAGGCGGCTGAGGACGCGATCGAGGACTCATACATAAACGAACTGGACGGCCACCGGCCGACCTTGATCATACGCGGCGAACGGCTGATTGCCGCAGCCGAGCTGCTGAAGTCGCACCAGGCGCTTCAGATGAATTACCTCCGCAACGTATCCGGCGTCGATTACGAGACGCATCTGGAAGTGGTGTACCATTTGGTATCCCTGCAGTCCGGGCAGGAAATCGCGGTGAAGGTGAAGACGGACCGCGAAGCGCCGTCGGTGCCCTCCGTCGCGCCGGTCTGGGAGACGGCCAACTGGAACGAGCGCGAGATTTACGATTTGCTCGGCGTCGATTTTCCAGGCCATCCCGATCTGCGGCGCATCATGATGCCGGACGGTTGGGTCGGACATCCGCTTCGCAAAGATTACGAACCGCTGGACCCGGAGGTGTGATGAGCCGTGATTCGAACCGAAGAACTGCTGCTTAACGTCGGCCCGCAGCATCCCAGCACGCATGGCGTGTTCCGCATCATCGTCAAGCTCGACGGCGAAGTGATCACGGAAGCGACGCCGGTCATGGGTTACCTGCACCGGGGGACGGAGAAGCTCGCGGAAGACCTGAATTATACGCAGATCATTCCTTATACCGACCGGATGGATTACGTATCCGCCATGACGACGAACTACGTGCTCTGCCACGCCGTCGAGAAAATGATGGGGCTCGAGGTGCCGGAGCGGGCGGAATTCATGCGGCTGATCGTCATGGAGCTGCAGCGCGTCGCGAGCCATCTCGTCTGGTGGGGGACGTACCTGCTGGACATCGGGGCGATGAGCCCGTTCCTGTTCGCCTTTCGCGACCGGGAAATCATCATTAATCTGTTCAACGAGCTGTGCGGCGCCAGGCTGACGTACAATTACATGCGCGTCGGCGGCGTCAAATGGGATGCGCCTCCGGGCTGGATCGAGCAGGTGCGCGATTTCATTCCGTACATGGAAGGCAAGCTAGACGAATACCACAACCTTGTCAGCGGCAACGAAATCTTCCTTGCCCGGATCCGGGGCGTCGGCCGCTACGATGCGGAAACGGCGATCAATTTCGGTCTGTCGGGCGCCAACCTGCGGTCGACGGGCGTGGATTGGGACTTGCGCAAAAGCAAGCCATACAGCCTGTACGACCGGTTCGAGTTCGATGTGCCGCTCGGCCGGAACGGCGACTGCTACGACCGGTACAACATCCGGCTGGAGGAAGTCCGCCAATCGCTGCGCATCCTGAAGCAGGCGGTCGAGCAATTCCCCGGCCCCGGCGACGTGATGGGCAAGGTGCCGCGCGTCATCCGGCCGCCGGCGGGCGAGCTGTACGTCGGCATCGAATCGCCGCGCGGCGAGATCGGGTGCCATATCGTATCCAAAGGCAAAGCGGAGCCGTACCGCCTGAAATTCCGCCGTCCGTCGTTCGTTAATCTGCAGATACTGCCGAAGCTGCTCGTCGGCGAGACGATGACGAATCTCATTACGATTCTGGGCGGCATCGATATTGTCGTCGGGGAGGTCGACTGCTGATGGGAGCTTGGCTGGACGAAACCTTGACCTGGGGCCATGCGCTCCTGTTTTTCCTATGGGGCGTCATTCTCCTCATGGTCGTGCTCGGCTTCGTGACGTACGCCATCTTCTTCGAACGGAAGGTCATCGGCTGGATGCAATTCCGGATCGGCCCGAACCGGGTCGGACCGTGGGGGCTGCTGCAGTCGGTCGCCGATATCACGAAGCTGTTGATCAAGGAAGACACCATCCCGCGCAAGGCGGACCGGGCGCTGTTCATTCTGGCCCCGGCGCTGGCGTACGTGCCGGCGTTCGCGGTGCTGGCGGTCATTCCGTATACGCAGAAGCTGTATTTCGCCGATATCAACGTCGGGCTGCTCTATTACGTGGCGTTGTCCGGCATCTCGACGATCGCGATCATTCTCGGCGGCTGGTCGTCCAATAACAAGTACGCGCTTCTCGGGGGCATGCGCTCTGCCGCGCAAATGATCAGCTACGAGGTCCCGCTCGTCATCTCCGTCGTCGGCGTCGTCATGCTATCGGGCTCGCTGAACCTGCGCTCCATCGCGGACCAGCAGGGCGATTGGTTCTGGCAGTGGAATTTTCTGCCGCAGATCATCGGGTTCGTCGTCTTCATCATCGCGGCGGTGTCGGAGCTTAACCGGACGCCGTTCGACCTTCCGGAAGCGGAATCGGAGCTGGTCGCCGGTTATCACGTCGAATACAGCGGCTTCCGGTTCGCGTTCTTCATGCTGACGGAGTACGTGTACGTCTACGCCATCGCGGCGCTGACGACGGTGCTCTTCCTGGGCGGCTGGCATGCACCGTTCCCGTTCCTCGATTGGGTGCCGGGCATCATCTGGTTCCTGCTTAAATTCTCGTCGATCGTCTTCTTCCTGTTCTGGATCAGGGCGACCCTGCCGCGGATCCGCATCGACCAGCTCATGGGGCTCGGTTGGAAGGTCCTGCTGCCGGTGGCGATCCTGAACGTGTTTCTGACCGCGGTTTACATGGAGCTGTTCGTGAAGTGAAGCGACGGATCCCAGTAAGTTTGCATTGCGCAGGAATGAAAACGAGCAGCGCCGCTATAAGAACGGCGTCAGCCTTCTCGCCTTGCTTGCCGGGAGCCCCGGCAAAGGCTTCGCACAAAACTCGAAGGAGGGGGAAGCAATGAAAGGACTCTTGAAAGGGCTTGGCGTCACGCTGCAATCCATGACCAAGAAGAAAGTCACGACCTCCTATCCCGACGTGCCCATCGTCATGCCGGACCGATTTCGCGGCATCCAGCATTTCGAGCCGGACAAATGCATCGTCTGCAACCAATGCGTGCGGATTTGCCCGACGGAATGCATCACGCTCACGGGCAAGGCGAACCCGGACCCCGAGAAGAAGGGGAAGGTCATCGATACGTACGACATCAATTTCGAACTTTGCATCCTGTGCGATCTCTGCACGGAGGTGTGTCCGACGGAAGCCATCGTCATGACGGGCAACTTCGAGCTGGCGTCCTACAGCCGCGACGACTTGTTCAAAGACATGCAGTGGCTGGACGACAATAACCGCAACGTCCGTCAGGACAACAACAACATCGGCGCTCCCGCCGCAGCCAAGGGAGGAGCGAAGTAACGCATGTTCAATTTCAATTTCAGCGGAGAGTTCGTCGCTTTCTTCGTCTTCTCGGTCATGATCATCAGCGGCGCGGTACTGATGGTCAGCTTCACGAAAGTCGTGCATATGGTCGTGTCGTTGGCCGCCGTGTTCATCGGCGTCGCGGGCATGTTCATCTTGCTCGATGCGGAGTTTCTGGCTTTCGTGCAGGTGCTCATCTATGCCGGCGCCGTCTCGATCCTGATGATCTTCGGCATCATGATGACGAAGCACCAGGACGCCGAGACGGAACGGCCCCGCACGCTGCATGACACGCTGACGGCCATCGGCGCGCTTGCGCTGTTCGGCATTTTGTTCTACGCGATCCGCCAATCCGATTTTCCGGCGCCTCCGCAGGCGGCGGATCAAACGGTCGACAATACGATGGCTATCGGCCAAGCGCTGTTTACCGGCTACGTGGTTCCGTTCGAGCTCGTATCGGTGCTGCTTACGGTCGCGTTCATCGGCGCGATCGTGCTCGCCAAGAAGGAGGCGGATTAGATGTTGTCTTCCTATTTAACCATGGCGGCGATTCTGTTCTGTCTGGGGCTGTACGGTGCCCTTACGAAACGGAATGCCGTCATCGTCCTATTATCCATCGAATTGATGCTGAACGCCGTCAACCTGAACCTGGTCGCGTTCTCCAAATACGGCGTCGTGCCTTCGCTGTCGGGCCAAATGTTCACGCTCTTCAGCATCGCCGTCGCGGCGGCCGAAGCGGCCGTGGGCATCGCCGTGCTGATGGCGCTGTACCGGGCGCGCGGAACCGTCAACGTGGACGATTACGACGAGATGAGGAGGTAGCGCGCATGGACACGACTTTTTCGCAGATCGCCTGGCTGATCCCCGTCTTTCCGTTCGTCGCGTTCCTGCTGCTGCTGGCTTTCGGCCGCTCCTCGCGAACGATCGGCGTCGCGCTCGGTTCGATCAGCTCGCTCGCGGGTCTCGTGCTCTCCCTGCTCGTGCTGATCGAGCATATGACGGACGGCACCAAGTATTATCAATACGCCTTCAAATGGATCGATACGGGCACCGTCGTATTCAAGGCCGGCTTCGAAGTGACGAACTTGACGGCGCTGATGCTCGTCGTGGTTACCACGGTCAGCTTTCTGGTCAATGTGTACTCGGCCGGCTACATGAAGGGCGACGAACGGATTTCCGTCTTCTACGGCTACGTCGCGCTGTTCACGTTCTCCATGCTGGGACTCGTGCTGTCCGACAACATGCTGACGCTGTATATTTTCTGGGAGCTCGTCGGCGTCTGTTCGTTCCTGCTCGTCGGCTTCTGGTTCAGCAAGCCGGAAGCGAAGGCGGCCGCCAAGAAGGCGTTCATCGTGACGCGGATCGGCGACGCGGGCCTGCTGCTGGGCATTCTGCTGCTCTATTGGTACATGCCGGACCATGCGCTCGATTTCGTGCGGATCGGCAATGCGTTCGACGGCGGCTCCGGCGTCATCGCGGCAGGCGTGACGACTTGGATCGCCATTCTCATCTTCGTCGGCGCGGTCGGCAAATCCGGTCAATTCCCGCTGCACGTGTGGCTGCCGGACGCGATGGAAGGCCCGACGCCGATCAGCGCGCTCATCCATGCCGCGACGATGGTCGCCGCGGGCGTGTTCCTGGTCGCGCGGACGTTCGATATCTTTCAGGCCTCGCAGACGGCAATGGACATCGTGGCCTACATCGGCGGTTTCACCGCGATCTTCGCGGCCACCATCGGCGTGGCGCAGAACGACATCAAGCGCATCCTCGCTTTCTCGACGGTCAGCCAACTGGGGTACATGATGATGGCGCTCGGGCTGAACTCGATGACGGGCGGGATCTTCCATCTCTTCACGCATGCATTCTTCAAGGCGCTGCTCTTCCTTGGGGCGGGAAGCGTCATCCACGCCGTACATACGCAGAACATTCAAGAGATGGGCGGACTCGGCTCCAAGATGAAGATCACCGCCTGGACGTTCGGCATCGGCGCGCTGGCGTTGTCCGGCATTCCGCCGTTCTCGGGGTTCTGGTCCAAGGACATGATCTTGAATATCGCCTACCACGAGAAGCCCGGACTATTCGTTGTAGGCGTCGTCGCGGCGTTCTTCACCGCATTCTACATGTCGCGGCTGTTCTTCCTCGTCTTCATGGGCAAGCCCAAGGGAGAGCAGCATGTCCATGCGCACGAGTCGCCTTCGTCCATGACGATTCCGTTGATCGTGCTGGCCGTGCTTGCCGTTATCGCGGGTTTCGTACAGACGCCGTGGAACGACACGCTCGGCAACTGGCTGACGGACGGCGCGGAGCGGGAGAACGGCGGCGGCGGGCTCGTCATGGTCATTTCCGCGGCGATCGGCCTGCTCGGGTTGTACTTGGGATGGCTCGTCTTCGTCAAGGGCATGATCCCGCGCGACATCGTCTCGGCCCGGGCGCCTTGGCTGGTTAGACTGCTGGAGCGCAAATATTACGTCGACGAGCTGTACGAATGGCTGATCGTCCGGCCGCTTCGGGCGCTCGGCGGGCTGCTCAATGCCATTGACGATTACGTCGTGGACGGCCTGGTGCGCGCGGCGGGCGGCGCGGCGGTCCTGCTTGGCAGGGGCGGCACGCGGATGCAGAACGGCCAGCTTCAAACGTATGGACTGATCACCGCGTTCGGGCTCGTCATTCTTATCGCGGCCGTCGCCTTAAGGAGGTTCTGGTAATGCCTGCGGATCTTCCGATACTTTCCCTGATTACGTTCTCGCCGCTGCTCGGTCTGCTCGTGCTGCTCTTTCTGCCGAAGCACCGCAGCCGATGGCTGAAAGTGACGGCCATCACGGCGACGATCCTGCCGTTGTTGCTTTCGTTCTGGCTGTACGCCGATTACGACGGGGTCAAGGGCGGCAAGCAGTACGAAGAACAAGCGACCTGGATTTCGACCTCGCTCAACAAAGAAGCGGTCGGCGAAGTCAGTTCCTATACGCTCGAGATGCAATACCATCTGGGCGTGGACGGCTTGTCGATGCCGCTGCTCCTGCTGACGACCATCGTCGGCGTCATGGCCGCGCTGGCGTCCGTGCACATCAAGAAACGGTGGAAGGCCTTCTATATCTGGTTCCTGCTGCTGGAGGTCGGCATGATCGGCGTCTTCCTGGCGCGCGACGTGTTCCTCTTCTTCGTCTTCTTCGAAATGACGCTGATCCCGATGTTCTTCCTGATCGGCATCTGGGGCTATATGAACCGGGAGCAGGCGGCGAACAAATTCTTGATCTACAACGGCATCGGGTCGGCGATCATGCTGTTGGCCTTCGTGTTTCTCGTCGCGACCGCCGGTTTTCGGGCCGAACAGCTGCCGGAACAGCAGCAGACCCACCTCTCCTACAGCGGCAGCTACGACGTCATCGGCGCGAATCTGGCCGACCCGAACGCGTACGTGAACCTGTCGCCGGAGCAAACGCAGGGGACGGATAACCCCCTGTACTTGTCCGAACGCATGCATTGGGTCATCTTCCTGCTGCTGCTGATCGCGTTCGGCATCAAGCTGCCGATCTTTCCGTTCCATACCTGGATGCTGAAGGTTCACGCGGAGGCCCCGCCTTCCGTCGTCATGATCCACTCGGGCGTGCTGCTCAAGATGGGCGCCTACGGCCTGCTTCGTTTCGGGGTCTTCATGTTCCCGGCGCAGACCAAGGATTGGGCGACGGTGCTCGCGATACTCGGGGTCGTCAATATCCTGTACGGGGCGGTGCTCGCGCTCGTGCAGAAGGAATTCAAGCTCGTGCTCGCCTATTCGTCCATCAGCCATATGGGCATCGTGCTGCTCGGGATCGCGTCGCTGAACGAAATCGGATTGCACGGCGCCGTCATCCAGCTCGTCTCGCACGGTCTCATCTCCGCGCTGTTATTCCTGCTCGTCGGAAGCATCTACGAGCGTACCGGCTCCACGGAGCTGAAGGACCTGGGCGGGCTGGCCAGAAGCATGCCGTTCCTGAGCGGCATCCTGCTCGCGGCCGGCATGGCGTCGCTCGGGCTGCCGGGATTGTCCGGCTTCGTCGGCGAATTCCTGTCGCTGCTGGGCTTGTTCGACTCCATGCGGGTCATTACGGCGATCGCCGTCCTTGGCGTCATCCTGACTGCGGTGTACGTGCTGCGGAGCGTGCTCGGCATCACCTTCGGCGCGCTGCCGGAACGGTTCGCCGCGATTCGCGACGTTCGCCTCGTGGAGGCGGTGCCGATGATCGCGCTGCTCGCGTTCATCGTGCTGATCGGCATTTACCCGGCCGTATTGACGCAGCCGATGCAGCATGGCTTCGACTCGCTGCTCCGGCAGCTATCTGACAAGGCGGGGAGGTAGGGGAAATGGACGCAACACAGCAGCTGCAATCCCTCTCTTGGAGCGATGCGGCCTATCTCGCCCCGGAATGGATACTGATCGCGTTCATGATCGGCCTGGCCGTGCTCGACCTGTTCCTGCCGCGGCGCGCCTTGACGGGTTGGCTGACGCTTACCGGGCTGCTTACGTCGCTCGGGTTTGTCATCTGGCGGTTGACGGAGCTCGCGAACTCGGCGGGACAGACGGACGCGGCCGGGCAGCCGGTTAACGGCATTATCCGGATCATGGCGGACAGCTACCGGATCGATTATTTCTCGAGCCTGCTCAAGATCGTCTTCCTCGTTGCCGCGGCGCTCATCGTCTTGATGAGTCTGGGCACGGTGAAGCGATCCGATATATCGGACCGGGGCGAATATTATTATTTGCTGCTGCCTGCCGTTTGCGGCGCGATGATCATGGCGTCTTCCGGCGATATGATCACGTTGTATATCGGACTGGAGCTGCTCAGCATCACGACTTACGTGCTCGTCGGCATCCGCAAGCATGCCGTGCAATCGACCGAGGCGGCATTCAAATACGTGGTGACGGGCGGCATCTCGTCGGCGCTCATCCTGTTCGGCATGTCCTACCTGTACGGAATCACGGGCGCGACGAACCTGGGCGCGATCGCACAAGGCATCAAGGAGCACGGCATCGATTTTCCCGCCATTCTGTACGTGGCCTTCTTCTTTCTCATCGCGGGTCTCGGCATCAAAATCGCGGCGGCGCCGTTCCATTATTGGGCGGCCGACGTATACCAAGGGGCGCCGACGCCGATTACCGCGTTCCTGGCGGTCGTGTCCAAAGGCGCCGCGTTCGCGGTTATTTTGCGGATTGTCTACAATACCGCCTTCTTCGCTTCCTCGCCGGGCAAGCCGGTGACGAGCGACGTGTTCCTCGTCCTGCTGATCCTCGCCGCCGCGGCGATGCTCATCGGCTCGACGATGGCTTTGAGGCAGTTCAACGTCAAACGTCTCATGGCGTTGTCGGGCGTGGCGAATGCCGGGTACATGCTCGTACCCGTGGGCTTGTCCATCAAGGGCATGCACGCATCGGGGTTCGGCGAGTTCGTCTTCTACCTGGCCGCGTACCTGCTGATGACGATCGGCGCGCTGGCCGTCGTCGGCGTGATCGGCAAGTCGGAGGGCGCCGACGACGTCGGGAGCTTCGCGGGCTTGTACCACCGGGCGCCATGGACGGCGGTCGCGATGGTCGTGTTCCTGCTTTCCCTTGCCGGCCTGCCGGTTACGGGCGGATTCTTCGGAAAGCTGTTCATCCTGCTGGGCGCGATGCAATCCAAAGACTATTGGATCGCCGCCGTCATGGTCGCGAGCAGCGTCATCTCGTATTATTTCTACTTCGGACTGATCCGCCAAATGTTCATGCGTTCGACGAACGACGCGGATGTCCGGGTTCCGGCGACGAGCGGCATCGTCATCTGGCTGTGCGCGATCGCGACGGTCGCGCTCGGCATCGTGCCGGGTCCGGTGCTCGATTGGGTCAACAGCCATTTCACGATCATGAACGATTTGTTCGTGCAGCTCGTTCCGTAATGCCCGAAGCGGCGTAGGTTGGACTCTCGCCATGCGCTTCCCGAACCTCCGGCATCCCGATTGCGCAATCGGGGCCGGGGGTTTTTTGATCGGCGTCGGAAATGTTCATACAAAATTCAAACGTAAGCATGCACAAAGACGCATACATATCGATGAACGCGATGGAAAGCCGGGACGATAGACCTGAATCATCGGATTTCTATAATTTGTCAAAAGGATATCGGGGGGCGGGAAGCGAACAGTTTCAGATACCAAATTGCAGGTTAAAGGCTGAGTATGATGATCAACCGTAATGGGAAAGCGCGATCCAGTTCCATATCGTCAAAGCCGGGCTCCGTGCTTCGCGGGGACTATTCCGTCGTGCCCGTCGCCGGCAAGATCGGCGCCGGGACGGCGGTCGAGCGCCGGCATCGCCAGGCGTTCGCGGCGCGCTTCGCGCGCCTGGCGCTGCGCGCTGCGCTCGCGGCGCTGCTGCTCGCGGGCGCTCCTGCGGAGGCGGCTTCGCTCGCCGCAGGGGCCGCTCCCGCGGCCCTGCCGCCTGCGGCGGCGGTCGGCGGCCCCGATGGGTCTGCCGCCCCAGCCGCCGACGGCGGCCCGGATGAGCCGCAGCCGCGGGACTGGCTCATTAAATGGCGCGATCCCGCGCAGGCGAAGCCGCTGCCCGGCACGCGCGTGCTGCGCCGCCTCGCCCTGCCGGAGGCGGCGGTGGACGTCGTCCGCCCCGCGGACCCCGGGGCGGACACGGCCCAGTGGCTCCTCCGGCTGCAACGCACGCCGGAGCTCGCCTACGCCGAGCCGGTCGGCCGCGTGCACATGCTGGCGGCCGAACCGGCGGCGAACGACCCGGAATTGCCGAAGCAGCAATTCTTAACGCAGATCGGCGCCGCGGAGGCATGGACCACGGCGCACGATCAAACGGATTTGACGATCGCGCTCATCGATACCGGCGTCGACTTGGATCACCCGGACCTCAAGGATAATTTGGTCCCGGGCACGAACCTCGTCTCGCCGGGCAAGCCGCCGGAAGACGACAACGGCCACGGCACGGCGGTGGCGGGCGTCATCGCGGGAGAAGGCAACAACAAGCAGGGCATCGCGGGCATCCTATGGCATGCCAAGATCATGCCCGTCAAGGCGCTGGACGCCGACGGCTACGGCGACGAGGAACGCCTCGGCGAAGCCATCACGTACGCCGTCGATCACGGCGCGCGCATCCTGGTGCTTTCGGTCGGCCTCTACCGCTATTCGCCTTACCTGAAGGACATCGCCGCCTATGCGGAATCCAAGGGGGCGCTGCTGGTGGCGGCCAGCGGCAACGACGGCGAGCTGCTCGGCGCCAAAGCCAAGGTCAAATACCCCGCCGCCTACCCGACGGTAATGGCGGTAGCCGGGGCGACAGCGGACGGCGCGCCGGAGACGAGGTCCAACGCGGGGCCCGAGATTGACCTCGCCGCGCCTTGGAGCGTATATACGACGGCGCTTGGCGGAGGCTATAAGCAGGAAGAGGGCACATCGATGGCCGCGCCGCAGGCAGCCGCGGCGGCGGCGCTCGTCTGGGCCGTGCATCCCGGCTATAAGCCGTATCAAGTACGCGCCTTGCTGCGCCAATCGGCAAAGGACATCGGCAACCCGGGATTCGATAACGCCAGCGGTTACGGGCTTCTGCGGATCGATAAGGCCGTCACCGCCGCGCTGCAGGCGGACGGCTACGAGCCGAATAACGACCGGCAGCGGGCGAAGCTGTTTCCGCTCGGCACGAAGATCGCCGCGGAGCTGGCGGGGGCAGCGGATTCGGATTGGTATCGTATCGAAGCGCCGTACGACGGCACGGTCGCGATCCAGGTCCAGAGCCTGCCCGCCGCCGGCGAGAGCGTCCCGACGCTGCAGCTGACGCACGGCGGCGATGCGTCCGCAAGCGCGACGCGGGATATCAAACTCGGCAACCAAACGGTGGAATGGCACGTAAAAAAAGGGCGGAACGATTTCGAGATGCGTTTCTTCGGCAGAACGGGCAAGCAGCAGCTGGCTTACCTATTGACCTCGTCCTTCGAGAACGAGCCGGATGCCTACGAAACGAACGACAAGCAATACCAGGCGTTTACGCTGCAGCCCGTATCCCAGCAGATCGTCGGCAATTTCCATCAGACGGGGGATCAGGATTGGTTCGCGATCCACTTCGACACGGGCGGCATGCTGAAGCTGTCCGTGACGGCGGACTCCGCGCGCATGGACCCCGGGCTCGCATATCAGCGGCAGGGCGGCGCGCTGATGGAAGAGGACGAGAACGGCGAAGGCGAAGGGGAATCGTCCCCGCCGATCGACGTTGCGCCGGGCACGTATTACATCCGGGTGCATAACGCGGCGTCTGCGCAGGCCAGTCCGACGGCATCGCAATATAAGCTGAATATGCTGTTCATTACGCGACATACGGATCCCAACGAACCGAATGACAGGACTTACGAAGCGACCGGCATATCGCCCGGCGCGGGTTACTCCGGCGTCATCGGCGGGCCGGGCGACGTGGATTGGTACCAGCTGCGGTTGACCGCCGCCCAGATGGTGACGCTGCAGGTCAGCGGCATCCCGGCCGGCATCGCGATGAGGGCGGAGCTGTTCGACAAACGCCAAAAGTCGCTGTACGTGCTCAAGTCGGCGCCGGGCGCCGCGTCCATGACCAAAGAGGCGCGGCTGGAAGCGGGACTGTATTACGTCAAGCTTTCGGCAAGCGCCGCGTTCGATAAACAGTATTACGGACTCCGCGTGAAGACCGAGACGCTCGTCGCCGGATTCCGGGATATCGACGGCCATTGGGCCGAATCGTCGATCGTCGCCTTGAACAAGAAGGGCATCGTCGGCGGCAGCGGGAATTACCGGTTCGGCCCGGACCAAAGCATTACGCGCGCGGAAGCGGTGTCCATGCTCGTGCGGGCGTTCAAACCAGCGGGGGGCGGCGGGAACGGCGCGAGCTTCCGAGATGTCGGCGGCAGCCACTGGGCGTATTCGCCGATCGTCGGCGCGGCGCGCGCCGGCTGGATCGGAGGCTACCCCGGCGGCATATTCGGACCCGGACGGCCGATTTCCCGCGAGGAAATGGCCGTGATCCTGCTGCGCGCGCTGAATGCCGAGAGCGGGCGCGCAAGCGCATCGGCGTTCGACGACGTGCCGGCAGCGCGCTGGTCTGCGCCGGCCATCCGGACCGTTAAGCAAATGGGACTCATGGGCGGTTACCCGGGCAACCGGTTCGAGCCGGAGCGTTCCGCGACGCGGGCCGAGTTCTCGTCCGTGCTGCTGCGCGCCTTGAGCGCCGGAATTTAGAATAGGGAGTCAGTGGAATGATGGATCAAGTCGCTTCAACGGCCGGCATGCACGCGTTATTGTCGATCGTCATTGAATTGTTGAGCATCGCGCTGGCCTGGATCGTGATCCAGGAGCTGAAATGGGACACGATCGTCAAGCGTCCCCGGGGACCTCAGACCCGCGCGCTGCAAATTGTCCTGTCGATCGTCCTGGGACACGGTTTCGCTTCCTTCGTCCTTGCTTACTGGAACTGGTCGAGCCTGCTCAGAGGAATTGTCGAATAACAAGCTCGAAACATGTTAACAATGGGTAATAGATGACGGTACGAAAGACGAAATCGCTTGCGAATGGTATAAAATACCGCTTTTCGACAGGGAGAAAATAACGCTTGTCGATTCCTGTAAGCGGATGTTAAGATGTACTTTGAGTGCGTATCGTAGTACCAGATATTTCCTCAAATAGGTAAAAGAATCTACTGCACGCGGAGGGAAACCTTAAGATGAGCAAAATAATCGTCCGCGGCGGCAAGCGACTATCCGGAACTGTCCGCGTGAGCGGCGCCAAGAACGCCGTATTACCGATACTCGCTGCCACGTTACTCGCAAAGGATGGCGAAAGCGTCATCCACGACGTACCTAATCTCGATGATGTGATGACGATTCAACAAGTGCTGACCGCCTTGGGCGGAAAGCTGACATATGATAATGAGACCATGCGCATATCCGCCGAGCATCTCGTATCGTTCGAAGCGCCGTACGAATGGGTGCGCAAGATGCGCGCTTCTTTTCTCGTCATGGGTCCTTTGCTTGCCCGTCTCGGGTGCGCGAGAATTTCGCTTCCGGGCGGCTGCGCCATCGGAACGCGTCCGATCGACCAGCACTTGAAAGGCTTCGAAGCCATGGGCGCCGAGATCGTGCTTGGCCAAGGCTTCATCGAGGCCCGTACGGACGGCAAGCTGAAGGGCGCGAAGATCTATCTGGATGTCGCCAGCGTCGGCGCAACGGAGAACATTATGATGGCGGCCGCGCTGGCGGACGGAACGACGACGATCGAGAACGCGGCGAAAGAGCCGGAGATCGTGGATTTGGCCAATTACCTGAACGCCATGGGCGCAATCGTCCGCGGCGCGGGCACGGGCATTATCCGCATCGAAGGCGTGGAATCGCTTAGCGGCGTTGCACATACCGTTATTCCTGACCGCGTAGAAGCGGGTACTTATATGATTGCGGCTGCCATGACCGGCGGCGACGTCCACATCGAGGGCGCAATTAGCGATCACTTGGCGCCGGTGATTTCCAAGCTGCAAGAAATGGGCGTCGGCGTGACGGAGACGGACGGCGGCATTCGCGTGACGGCGTCGAAAAGGCTGAAATCGGTCGACGTCAAGACGCTTCCTTATCCGGGCTTCCCCACGGACATGCAATCTCAAATGATGGCGCTGCTGATGGTGTCCGAAGGCACAAGCATCGTCACGGAAACGGTATTCGAGAATCGTTTCATGCACGTCGAGGAGTTCCAGAAGATGAACGCGCACATTAAAGTGGACGGACGTACGGCGATCGTATCCGGCGGCACGCAGCTGACGGGCGCCAAAGTAACGGCAACCGACCTGCGCGCGGGCGCGGCGCTCGTATGCGCGGCGCTCTGCGCCGACGGCGAGAGCGAGATTGCCGGCATTCACCACGTGGACCGCGGCTATGTCAACATTACGGGCAAATTGGCGGCGCTTGGCGCGGATATCTTCCGCGACGAAGAGATGCCGGCTGAATCGAGAGCATACGCCAAAGTGCTCGAAGGCGTTGCCCCGGCTCTCGAAGAGACGGAACCGGCCATCGTTGCGGCCAGGACGCAGGAACCTGCCAAACGGGAAAAGGAACTGCCTCGCATCAAAGCTCAGCCGACCTGGGCCTAATAGTCATTCTCCTTCAAAAAACCCTATTTTCGTCCCTTTCTCGGGAAAAGGCGGAAATAGGGTTTTTTGCGTTTGCTTCCGACGCTTTGCGGCCGGTTCGGGTACTATCCTATCTTTTCGGTTCATAGAATGAACTAGGCGGAGAACGAGAGACAGAGAGTCGCAGAACCGAAAGGAGCAGAGCATGAAGCAAGCGAAATGGAAGGCAGGGCGCTCTTATCGCCGTCGTTTTTGGACAAGGAGGTGGTGGCTTGGGTTTCTATGGGGGCTGCTGCTCGTGATTCTCGTGAAAGCGATCGTTCATTATATGGCGCCGAGGACGACGTCATCCGAGGGCCGGGATTCGATCGGCACGGTTGCGGAATCGGCTCCGGCCGAGCTTGAGCCGGAAGGCCGGCCGCCGGCCGCTGCATCCGCCTCGAAGCCTAAGACGCCCAAGACCGAGATACCGGCCTCTTCGGGCATTGACAGCGCGGACAAGCAGTACAAAGTGCTCAGCGCTTACGACCGGCTTTGGGTATCCGTTTATTTAACCCGGGAGCGGCAGATCGAGAAAATGCCGATCGAGCTTTACGTGCGGGGCGTTCTGGCCGGCGAAATGCCGGTCGATTTCGAGCTGGAGGCGCTGAAGGCGCAGGCAATCGCCGCGCGGACCTACATTTACAGGCGGCTGCTGACGGGCGACAGGAGCGGTCTGACCGATAAGGAGCAGAAGGCCGACGTGGACGATACGGTCATGAACCAGGCGTACGTGTCGATCGGCGAGTTGTTGAACCGCTGGAGCGGGAGCGTGAAGGAAACGAACCTGCGGAAGCTGAACGAGGCGGTCGAGGAAACGAAGGGCTTGATCGTCACGTACGGCGGCGAGCCGATTCAAGCGTCGTTTTTTTCCACGAGCAACGGCCATACGGAGAATGCTTCGGATTATTGGAATCTTGACCTGCCTTATTTGCGCAGCGTGGCAAGCCCGTGGGACAAGGCGATTTCGCCCAAATATGAACAGACGGTCGAGATCGGACTGAAGGAGGCTGCGGCTAAGCTCGGCGTGAAGACGAGCGAGATCCGCGGCATGCGCATCCTGGGCATGACCTCCGGCGACCGCGTGAAGGAGGTCAAGCTTGGCGGGAAGACTTTCACCGGAAGAGAGATTCGCGAGAAATTGGCTCTCGCATCCTCGGATTTCACGTGGTCTATCTCTGGCAATACGATGACGATCACGACGAAAGGGTATGGTCATGGAGTAGGCATGAGCCAATGGGGCGCGAACGGAATGGCGAAGGAAGGCGCAACGGCGCGGCAAATCCTGGCGCACTTTTATTCGGGAACCTCGGTCGTGCCGGCATCCGGCGTGCTAGACTAGCGGCGATCGCTATATCTAACAATCTCAAAAAATGTAAATCCCTCACGTATAAACTGCTAGGTTCTGGCAACAATGGCTAGTGAGGTGATCGAACAATGAGTGATAACAAATCAAAGTTCAATGAAGAGGCTCCCAAAAACACAATGGGAGGCAAAGCCGTCAAACCGTCTGCGTGGAGAAAGCTGATGGCAAAGAAATGGGCAGCACCATCAGCATTTTTGGCCGCCGCAGCAATCATCGTAACCTTAATGTGGCTCTATGGGGGAGCTGGGGAAACAACGGACAAACCGGCCAGCACCACCGTAGATAACGCACAAGGGGTAACGGATGAGCAAACTTTGGATGAGCCGACGCCTTCGGACGACGAGGCCATGATCCAAAAGTCGGAAGACGAAACGATGAAATGGCCGGCCGACAAGAGCCAGCTCGACGTATTGGCACCGTTCTACAGCAGCAAGTCCAGCAATGAAGACCGTCAGGCTGCCTTGATCGAAGCCCCGAACAACGAGATCGTCGCCAACATGGGGATCGACCTCGGCAAAGAAGATAAAGCTTTCGACGTTACGGCGGCGCTCAGCGGGGTTGTAACGGTAGCCGAGAAAAATCCGGTTAACGGCAACGTGGTTCAAATCAAACACGCCGGCGGCCTCGTGACGATCTACAACAGCCTCAGCGACGTGCAAGTCACGGTCGGTCAAGACGTGAAGCAAGGCGACGTCATCGCCAAAGCGGGCCGCGACGAGCTGGAGAAAGACCTCGGCGTCCATCTGCACTTCGAAGTGCGCCAGGACGGCAAAGCGATCGACCCTTCGACGCTGATCGAAACCGCGAGCGCAAACGCGCAGCAATAACGGCAAGGCGGCAATGGGCCGCAAAACCTTTCGAAGGCAGGGATTTCCTGCCTTCTTTTTTGCGTTTCGGGGCCGCTTTTGAAAATATTTGCAGTTCTTGGGCTTGTCACGCTTGGACACAAAGAATATATACCCGTACCCCTCATATAATGTACCAAACTATCTCGAGTAGGGAGGCGGGAGCGTGCACGATTATATCAAAGAACGGACCATAAAAATCGGCCGTTGCATCGTCGAGACGAAGCATACGGTTCGTACGATCGCGAAAGAATTTGGGGTCTCCAAAAGCACGGTGCACAAGGATTTGACCGAGCGATTGCCGGAGATAAATCCCGATTTGGCGGATCAGGTCAAGCACATTCTGGAATATCACAAATCGATCCGGCACCTGAGGGGAGGAGAAGCAACCAAAATCAAGTACAAGAAGAGCTCCGGACGCAAGCGCGAAGTCCTTGCCGCGGCAAAATCGTAAGCGATTTTTTCTACAAAAATAGAGGATTTTCGTTCAATTCAGCGAATACTATACTGGATGAGGATTGTACTCGACTATTAATTGCGCTGGAGGACTTCAGACTTATGTTTAGCAAGGATATCGGGATTGATTTGGGAACCGCAAATGTGTCCATTCACGTTAGGGGGAGAGGCGTCGTTTTGGATGAGCCTTCGGTCGTAGCGATCGAAAGCGAGACCAAACGCGTGCTTGCCGTCGGCGAGGAAGCGCATCGGATGGTAGGACGGACCCCTGGAAACATCATTGCCATCCGACCGCTTCGCGACGGCGTCATCGCCGATTTCGAAATAACGGAAATCATGCTTAAAGCTTTCATTGATCGCGTGGGCGGCCGGTCTTGGTACAGCCGCCCGCGCATTCTTATTTGCGCCCCGACCAACATTACGTCGGTCGAACAGAAGGCGATCCGGGAAGCCGCGGAGCGCAGCGGCGCGAAGGACGTCTTTCTGGAAGAAGAGCCGAAAGCGGCGGCCATCGGCGCCGGCATGGACATCTACCAGCCAAGCGGCAATATGGTCGTCGACATCGGCGGCGGCACGACGGACGTGGCCGTGCTGTCCATGGGCGACGTCGTTACGGCCTCCTCGATCAAAGTCGCGGGAGACAAGTTCGACGAAGCAATCATGAAGTATATCAAAAACAAGTACAAGCTCTTGATCGGCGAACGGACGAGCGAGGATATCAAAATCAAGATCGGCACCGTCTATGACAACGGCTTCAGGGACGAGATCGACATTCGCGGACGCGACATGGTAACCGGATTGCCGCTGACCGTGACGATTTACTCGGAAGAAGTGCGCGAAGCGCTCTGGGAGCCGGTATCATGGATCGTCTCGGCCGCCAAATCCGTGCTTGAACGGACGCCTCCGGAGTTGTCCGCGGACATCATCGACCGCGGCGTCATCCTGACGGGCGGCGGCGCGCTGCTCGGCGGACTCGATGCCTTGCTCGCGGAAGAGCTGAAGGTCCCCGTTTTGATTGCCGAAGACCCGATGCACTGCGTCGTCAAAGGGACAGGCCTGCTGCTGGACCATCTTGACCGCGCGCCTCGCCGGGATATCTCGAAGCGCTAGAAACGATGGAATAGGCGGCAAGCCGGTGTTCGGGTAGGGTGCCGTAGGGGGGCGCGCCGAAGTGCATGGCTGCAGAATAGGTCTTTAGACGCAATGCCTGTCTATTCATGACGGAGCGGATATATCCGATATATACGGTAAGGTTTCAGCGTTCGGATAATCAGACAAGCGCCCGGGAGGATCTCCATGCTAAGAGGACTTTATACGGCTGCCGCGGGAATGATTTCGCAGCAGAACAGACATGATACCATCACCAACAATATCGCCAACATGAATACGCCGGGCTATAAGCAGAAATACGCGGTTACCCATTCTTTCCCGGACATGCTCCTGCGGTTGACGGGAAGCGCCGACGTCGACAACGGCAAATCGCTCGGCAAGCTGAGCACGGGCGTCTTCGCGGAGGAGAGCTTGCAGATCAACCTGCAAGGCGATCTGATGCAGACCAATCAATTCAGCGATTTTGCGATTTCTTCGGATATTAGCGTGCCCGGCATTAATTTCGATTCGTCCGGCAAATCGGTAACGGCGGACGGGGAGCTGGTGTTCCAGCCGCAAGCGTTCTTCACGGTGCAGAACAAGGACGGCGAGACCCGCTATACCCGCGACGGCCAGTTTAAACTGGACGAGCAGGGTTTCCTGACGCTTCCGGACGGATCCCGCGTTCTCGCGGCGGACGGCAATCCGTTTCGGCTTCCGGCGGGCATGACCATCAACGACCTGGCAATCACGGCCGATAACCGGCTGGTGAATCCGCTGACGGGCGCGAGCGCGGGGCAGCTGCTCATCTCGCGGGTGGAGAACCCGAACCAGCTGATCCGCGAAGGCGACGGCAAGTTCAAGCTTGCGGACGGCGAGACGGGCGTGCGCGCCGTCAACGCGACCGATCGCGTCGAGGTGCGCCAAGGCTACATCGAACGGTCCAATGTCGATGCCGCGCAGTCGATGGTCGATCTCATGTCGGCGGCAAGAGCGTACGAAGCGAACCAGAAAATCATTCAATTTTACGATAAAAGCATGGATAAAGCGGTCAATGAAATCGGACGCATCTAACTTCGGCGTATAGGAACGCAAGGCAGGGGAGGCTACAGGAATGAACGGCTCAATGATCAGTGCGATGGCGTCCATGAGCGGACTGCAGCAGAAGCTCGACATGTTGGCCGACAATATCGCGAACGTGGATACGGTCGGTTACAAACGGAAGGTCGGTACGTTCGAAGACCTTCTGACGACGCTGAAGCAGCAGCCCGATGCGTTCAAACAGCCCGGCCGGCTTACGCCGATGGGGTTCAATCAAGGCTGGGGTTCCCGTCTTACGATGGTGCAGCCGGATATGGCCCAAGGGCCGCTGAAAGAGACGGACCAGCCATACGACGTGGCCATCGAAGGCAATGCCTTGTTCCAGGTCACCGTGGACGACGCGGGGCATACGGGCTATACGCGGGGCGGATCGTTCCAGACCACCTTTACCAATATGGGCATTAATATTCTTACCACCAAAGAGGGCTACCCGGTAGCCTCCGTCAACGGCGGCCCGATCGAAATTCCGGCGGAAGTGCAATCGAATGTTCGCATCGATGCTTCCGGCAATGTGATCGGCACGACGCCCGCGGGAGACATATTGCAGCTTGGTCAGCTCAAGCTGGTTCAGGTAGACAAGCCGGGGCTGCTGACGCAGGTGTCGGACAATTTGTTTACGGTAGCCGACAGCGTTCAAGTCGGTGACGTGATGCATGACGTGACGGCCAGCGCGGAGTCCAAAATCGCCATTAAACAAGGTTATCTCGAGCAATCCAACGTCGTCTTGGCCGACGAGATGACGGATTTGATTAGCGTGCAGCGGGCTTACCAGCTTAGCGGAAGAGCATTGACATCGAGCGATACGATGATGGGGCTCGCGAACAATTTGCGCGCATAGGAAATGAGTGAATGCCTATGGATTCAAAGAAAGAAACAGCCGCAGGTCTCGAGGGCGTAACGTCCGCGGAACGCAGCAACCTGCTCGGCGCTTCGACTGCCGGGGATGCGGCCCGCGGAACCGGGAAACGCCCGACGCGGGAGTCGAGTGCGGCGAATGAAAAGACTAACGTGCGCAAGAAACGCCATCCGGCTGTCCGCGTGCTGAGATGGACGCTGCTCAAAAGCATCGTGCCCATTCTGTGCGTCCTGGCCATCCTGGGCGGCATGTACATCGGCTACGCGGTGGTCGGCAAACAGCCGGGCGGCGACATCCTCAAAATCGAGACATGGAAGCATATGTATGATCTCATCTTTGCTGATTAAATCGGATTGGTTTGCGTTCAAAGCGGGAGCTTTGCATGCAGCATTCCGATAAAGGATTGGTTTGCGTTCAAAGCGGGAGCTTTGCATGCAGCATTCCGATAAAAGCCTGCTTAGCCCAGCTAAGCAGGCTTTTTTGTGCTCTGGGTGCTGTTGGGCTGGGCTGGTCACAAGCGCTCCGGGAGCGCGAAAAGGCCCGCATTGTCGTCTAGCGACGAGATGCGGGCCTGAATAAGGACAAGCGGTTTATTTTACGGATACGTGAATGCTGATCGTCTTGCCTTCTACCTTCGCGCGCACATAAGTCGAGCCCTTCGCGACGGCGGTAATGACGCCGTCTTCGACGGTTGCCACTTTGTTATTGCCGGTTGTCCATATAGCTGCCTTCGTGACGTCTCCGACACGGCCGCCTTCGTATTCGCCGGTCACTTTGACGGTTTCCTTCGCTGCGGGCGCCATCGTCAATGATTTGCTGGATGGCGTCATTTTCTTCAGCTTGCCGATGACCGAGACGGAGATGACGACGGACTTGCCTTGGTACGTGCCGGTCAGCTTGAAGGTACCTTCTTTAATTGTCTTGACGGAGCTGCCTTTGATCGTTGCGAGTTCTTCCGAATCCATCGTCCAGTTCATTTTGGAGGCGAGGGAGACGGTTTTGCCGCTCTTGTAGACGCCGGTTACCTTGAGCGTATAGGTGCGCGCCGGGCTGAAGACGGGAGCGAGATTATCGACGAGCAGCTTCGTGATTTCCTCTTCGATCGTGACGCGGATCGACGTGGATTTGCCGAGGTACGTAGCGGTCAGCGTGACGGCCGAAGCTTTGATGCCTTTGACGTTCGGCGCCTTCACGATCAGGTTGGTCGAAGAGCTCTTCCATGTCACCAACGACGTGACGTCTTCCTCGTTGCCGCTGTCGTACGTCATCGTAATGGTCGGGAGCTTCGTGTCCTTGCCGATGACGACGGACAAGTTCTCTTGGTCGGAGCTCAGCATCAGCGGTTGTTCGTGCACGTTTACGGTAACCGTGACAGACTTGGACTGGATGGCACCCGTCAAGGTGACTTTGCCGACCTTCTTCGCTTTCCACTTGCCGTCTACTTTATCGAAAAGTTCTTTGTCGCTGCTGGTCCAGCTGACGACGCTCGATACATCCACCGTTTCGTCGGCGATCGTCGTAGCGGAAACTTTCGGCAGCGTTACGTTATCGTCGTCCACGTACGCGTCCATCGTGTCTTTAGCCGCCGTCAAACTGGCGACGGTCGGATACACCGTTACGTTTACTTGCTGGGTGACGCCCATGTACGACGCTTTAATAACGGTGGCCCCGATTCCTTTGGGACTCACGAGCCCTTCTTTGCTGACGGTGGCCGCGAACACGTTACTGGATGTCCATGTCGCTTTGGCCGTGACGTCAAGCGGCGCGTCATTGCCGTTCAGTACGACGGCGGTAAATGGCACCGGGCTTTCTTTCAGCATGATGTGCTGATCTTCCTTCGGGGTGAGACGCATCGCTTCGAAGGCCGGTCGTACGACGACGGTCACGCTGCTGCTCACGCCGAGGTACTCGGCGGTAATCGTGGCCGTGCCTACGCCGACGGGCGTTACGACGCCTTTGTCGACCGTGGCGACGGTCGCGCTGCTCGTCGTCCATGTCGCTTTGCCCGTGACGTCGCTGCTGACGCTTTCGGTGGAGAGCGACGTGGCCGTCAATGCCTTCGTCGGATCGCCATAGACGAACTCCATCAAATCGTTGTTCGAGAGCGAGAGCGATTTGTAAGGCGAGGCAACGGTCAATTTCACGGTGTCCGTCCTGCCTTTGAATTTGGCGGTGATGGTCGTGACGCCGGCTGCCAGCAGTTTGATCTCGCCGTCTTCGACGGTCGCGACGTCGGCATTGGAGCTTGTCCAGGTTGCGTCATCGGTGACGTTCTGGTCGGCTGCGCCGCTTTTGACGGCCACGAGGTCGTAGTCGAGCTCGTCGCCGAGTTTGACGTTAATCGCGGAATCTACGGCGGCGCCGTCATTCTTGATCGTCACGCTGTCATATAAATAATCAACGGTGACAGGCAGGGAGATCTTGAAGCCTTTATAGGTGGCGCTAATCGTCGCGCTTCCTTTGGCTATGGCGGTCAATTGTCCGCTCGTGACTTTAACGATCGAAGAATTCGAGGTGGCCCAAGCCGCGTCCAACGTGACGTTTTTCTGAGAGGATGATCCGGATATCGACGCGACTACGTCGACCTGCAGCGTATCGTCATCGATATAGATCCGGGCCGGGGAAGGAGCGTTGTCGAAGGAAATGCCGGTGACGACATCGTCCGCGTAAGCCAGTCCTGCAAAGGAAGAAAACGTCAAGACGATGGCTAACAGGAAAGTGAGCCATGGGCGGAATTTGGCAGGGGCGGCGGGTTTGTTCATGCGCATGCTGATTCATAACCTCCAGAGACAGAAATTTTCCTTTATTAATAGAGGGAAAGCGATTCGTTCGCCGAGCTTCTATTTAATGAAGGGATGAGCAAACCGCGCGGCAAGGTTGGCGGCGTTTCATCGTGTCTCTATATTTAACGGTTCGTCGGGACGGAAATTGAAGTCATTATGTAGATTCTGCCAGATTTAGTTCGCGTAAAGAGGGAAATAGTCCCCCGTTTATGCGGTGCCGGACGCGGGAGTTGGGGCTTGGGCGAGGTTTTATTTTTTCCAGCGTAGCGGTATAATGGTTTAGAATGTCTGCAGGACGGTTGACTGCCGTCCGCGCAAACCAATCGCCCGTGGGCGAATGCTGCGCGTCCTGCCGTCTGCGCAAACCAATCGCCCGTCACCTAATCGGTAAGGAGGCGTAAGCATTATGAATGTACCGAATATGCTCACCATGCTTCGGTTTGCGTTGATTCCCGTCTATATAGCCATATATGCCTCGGATTCCACGAATCATATGAAATGGGCGTTCCTGGTCGTCGTGGTTGCCGGATTGACCGATGTATTGGACGGTTATTTGGCACGTAAGTATGGACAGGTCACCATGGTTGGCTCCATGCTGGATCCGCTGGCCGACAAAACGATGATGATTGCCGTCATCCTGTCCTTGCTCATCACGGGGCATATTCCATGGAGCGCGGGCGCGGCGATTTTCATTCGCGACGCAGGCATGATCGTCGGATCGGCGTATTTTCACTTTCGGGGGAAGAAAACGGTACCCGCCAACTGGATGGGCAAGCTGACGACGATGCTCTATTACTTGGCGATCTTCTTTATTTTCTTCGAAATGCCTTGGGCACGCACGTATTTGTGGGGCGTCATCGCGTTTTCGTTCATCACGTCGTTTATTTACATCGGTTTGTTCCTGGCGTTGAACAGGGAGGGCAAGAAAGCGAAGATCAAGGGAGCGCCGACCGATGCGGACAACAAAGAGAATCACGCTCGGGAAGCCTGACGAACGGTAAAAAGGAGATTGAACGCGCGGACTTCTTCAAGAAGCACGCGTTCAATCTCCCTTATCTTAACCCCACGACTGCAGTTTCGTGTAGGATGGCCTTATTGTGGCACAATAATAAGCAATTTATAACACGCGCGACGAAAGGAAGTTTATGCTATGCTCGATATTCGGCAAATCCAGGAAATTATTCCGCATCGGCCGCCGTTTCTGCTGGTGGACCGCATCCTAGAAGTGGAAGAAGGCAAGCGGGCGGTCGGACTGAAGAACGTCACGATGAACGAGCCGTTTTTCACCGGACACTTTCCGGCGTATCCGGTCATGCCCGGCGTTCTGATCGTCGAGGCGCTGGCGCAGGTGGGAACCGTGGCCATTCTGATGGTGGAAGCGAACCGCGGCAAAATCGGGTTTTTCGCCGGCATCGATAATTTTCGCTTCCGCGGACAGGTCACCCCGGGCGATACGTTGATCCTGGAAGTGGAGATCACGCGCCTCAAAGGCCCTATCGGCAAAGGACAAGCTACGGCCAAGGTCGGAGACAAGGTCGTGGCCGAAGGCGAAATCATGTTCGCGCTGAAGGATCCGGAATAGTTTGCCGGAAAGTGGGCCCTGCGGGCTTAAACCGGCTAAAAAACGCGATCCTTCGCGCTTGAACTATATATAAAAAAATGGAGAGGATGCTGGAGATGAACCAAACTGCTGTTGAACGTTACGAGGCTTGGCTTGCGGACCCTTCTATTGACGCTGCGACGAAAGAGGAACTGGCGGCTCTTCGGGGCAACGACAAGGAAATCGAGGATCGCTTTTACCGCGAGCTGGAATTCGGCACGGGCGGCTTGCGCGGCGTGATGGGCGCAGGGACGAACCGGTTGAACGTGTACACCGTCGGCAAAGCCACGCAAGGACTGGCGAATTGGACCCTCGGCAAATCGTCGAAACCATCCGTCGTCATCGCCCACGATTCGCGCAACAACTCTCCCGAGTTCGCGCTGGACGCGGCGCTCGTGCTGGCTGCGAACGGCGTAACGGCATATTTGTTCAAATCTTTGCGCCCGACGCCGCAATTATCCTTCGCGGTACGCGCGCTCGGCGCGACCAGCGGCGTGGTGATAACGGCCAGCCACAATCCGCCCGAATATAACGGGTACAAAGCCTACGGTTCCGACGGCTGCCAGCTCGTGCCGGCGGACGCGGAGCAAGTGATCGGCGCGATTCAGGCCGTTACGGGCTTTGATCAAGTGAAACGCATGAGCCGCGAAGACGCGGAAGCCCAAGGCTTGCTGCAATGGCTGGGCGAAGCGGAGGACCAAGATTTCATCCGCACGGTCGCCGCGCAAAGCTTGAACAGCGAGCTGTTGAAGAACGGGCTGGGCGAAGCGCTGACAGTGGTATACACGCCGCTTCACGGGGCGGGCAACATCCCTGTGCGCGAAGTGCTTGCGGCGTCAGGTCTCTCCAATGTACATATCGTAGCGGAACAAGAACAGCCGGACGGGTATTTCAGCACGGTCAAATCCCCGAATCCGGAAGAACGCGAAGCGTTCACGCTGGCTATCAAGCTGGGACAAGAGGTCGGCGCCGACATTATGATCGGAACGGATCCGGATTGCGACCGGATGGGCGCGGTCGTCCGAAATAACGACGGCGAGTATGTCGTGCTCTCCGGCAATCAGTCCGGCGCGATCATGGTGCACTATCTGCTCGGCACGCTCAAGGAACGCGGCCAGTTGCCGGCAAACGGCGTCGTCGTCAAGACGATAGTCACGAGCGAGATGGGCGGCGATATCGCGGCATCTTACGGCGCCGAGGTCGTGAACACGCTGACCGGCTTCAAATACATCGGCGAGAAAATAACCCAGTACGAGAAGAGCGGAGAGCATTCGTTCTTGTTCGGCTACGAGGAAAGTTACGGTTATTTGGCCGGCACGTATGCCCGCGATAAAGACGCGGTCGTCGCTTCGCTGCTCATCTGCGAGGCTGCCGCTTATTACAAGAGCCAAGGCAAAACCTTGTACGACGTGCTTCTGGAGCTGTATGCGCAGTACGGTTACTTCATGGAGCACCTGGAATCCCGCACGCTGAAGGGCGTGGACGGCGTTCAACAAATCGCCGGCATCATGCAGGACTGGCGCAGCAATCCGCCTGTCGAAGTAGGCGGCGTGCGCGTGACCCAAGTATTGGATTACTTGCCGGGCTTGGACGGCCTGCCGCCGGAGAACGTGCTCAAATACATGCTGGAGGACGGCTCCTGGTTCTGCCTGCGTCCTTCGGGAACGGAACCGAAGATCAAAGTGTATGTTGCCGTACGCGGTCAATCGTTAAGCCAGGCGCAGGACGCCATCAAGGCGCTGACGGAAACCGTGATGCAGCGCGTCGACGGCAAGGCTTAAGCAGAAAGCTTCCGGGCGGGGCGCCGTCCCCGCCGGAATACGTTAAGGAGTGGAAGTTGTGCGTCAGAATTGGCAGCATTGGAATCGCAAAGCCATCGCGGTATTGTGCATCTTGATCATCATCGGCATTATCGCGGCATTGCCCGTAAGCGCGACGCGGTGGAAGACGGAGCGCAGCTCCAAGCAAGTGGACATTGTCTTCGACTACCGCGATCTGCTTCAAATATCGGCCTACAAAACCCACCCGCAGCAGTTCATCCAAGATGAGCTCGGCAAAATGAAAGCGGCGGGCATCGGCTCGATGGCCGTCTACGAAACATCGCTCCAGGAGTTGAAGTGGGCGGGAAGAATTTCGCTGTACAGCTCCGACACCCTCAGCGATCTGCAGGGTAAGCCGTTAAGCACGGACGAGAACTTCACGTACTTGCTCTTCAATTCGAAGCAGGACGAGGAATCGCTGAGTCCGATTATTTCGGATACCTTCAAAAGCTGGGATATCGCGACCTCGCCGTTCAGCTTCAAAGGCAGCAACGGGCTCGTGCTGGAAACGCCGGTCGAGGATGCGATGCTCAAAACGATGCAGCCGGACCCGGTTACCGTGCAAATGCTTCACGATGCCGGATTCCGGATCGTTCCGCGTTTGTCGGACCGCATTCCATATGATGCCGCCAGCGTGGACAAGCTGTTGGCATCATATCAAGCGCTCGGCGTTAAGCGAATCTTGTTCGACGGAAATGCCGTCAAAGGGTATGGAGACAATGCCGAGAAAAAGAGCTTGACCTCATTCGGCGATTCGCTCGACAAGCACGGAATCGGAATCGCGACCATTGAGAATTCTAAACCGCAACAGGGCATGAACTCGCTCGCTTACATAACGCATTATAATGTAGCGAGACTGTATTCCTTGTCCGAAAGAGATGCAGCGGCCTTGAAGCCGATCGACATCGCGGACCGTTTCCAACTGGCCGTCAAAGACCGGAGCATTCGCATGTTCTACATCAATGCCGCGCCAGCCAGCAATTCCGCCAAGTCGTCCATTACGGACCCGCTGGAGAACATCTACAACTCCCTGCAGGGCGAAGACGGATTCCTTGCGAAATTGGACAAGCTCGGGTACGCAGCTGGCCCTGCCGAGAAGTTCGATTATTCGTCCCCTTCTTGGCAAAAGCCGCTTAAAGCGCTTGTCGCATTAGGCGCGATCGCGTTCATCGCGCTGTTGATCCAAGCTTTCCTGCCCGGAGTCGGGGCAGCTATTCCGGTTTTCATCATCGGACTGATCGGAAGCGCGGGCCTATACGTGCTTTCCAAATCCGTCTTCGAACAGGGGCTCGCGCTCGGCGCGGCCATCAGTGCGCCGACGCTCGCCATGGTATGGGCGATTCGTCGCGTCAGAACCCATACGATCGGCAATCGCCGTCCGGTGGGCGGCGGGGACCACGGCGTTGCTTCGCGAACGGAAGGCGGCCAATTCCGCTGGATCTTCCCCGGCATCACCGCGGGGCGCCGATTCACGATGGCAATCGCGATATTCGCGACGGCGTCCGTCATCTCCCTCTGCGGCATTCCGTTCGTCGTCGGCCTGCTCAACAATATTACGTACAAGCTCGTGCTGGAACAGTTTAGGGGCGTCAGCATGCTTCACTTGGTTCCGATCGCCTTGACCGCGCTGTATGTGTTCCTCTACACGGGCGACTCCGTCATCGGCAATATCCGCAAGCTGCTGAAGATGCAAATTACAGTCTTGTGGGTCGTCGTCGTCGCGTTCGTGGGCGTTGCGGCGATGTACTACCTGTCGCGCACCGGCAACGAAGGGTCGGCGTCGTCGATCGAGCTTACGTTCCGGAACTTCTTGGAAACGACGTTCGGCGTGCGGCCGAGAACGAAGGAATTCCTGTTGTCGCATCCGCTATTCTTTGCCGGATTATTCCTGGCGCTTCGTTATCGCGCGGCGTGGGTATTATTTATCGTAGGATCCATCGGCCAATTGTCGATGGTGGATACCTTTGCTCATATTCATACGCCGCTTCCGATCTCCATTATTCGCGTCCTGCTCGGGCTCGTGCTTGGCGCCTTGATCGGCATCGTTCTGATCGGCGTGTGGCAGGTCTTGGAAGGAGTTTGGAAGCGATGGTCACCGCGGTTCGTCAAGACAAAGCAAAGCCTCAAATCCGGCGCGTAGTCGTCTCGGGCTATTACGGTTTCCGTAACAGCGGCGACGAAGCGGTGCTCAAATCGATTCTGTTCGCGCTCGCGGAAGAAGGTGCCGAGCAAGGCGTGCAGATCGTTCCCGTCGTCTTGTCGGTGGATCCGGCCTGGACGACCGAAATGTACGGCGTGGAATCCGTGCACCGGATGAAGCTTGGGGAAATCGTGCGCGCGATCCGCGGCAGCGACGGCCTCATCAGCGGCGGAGGCAGCCTCTTGCAGGATGCGACAGGCGCGGCGACGATCCCGTACTACACGGGCGTCATCAAGCTGGCGCAGCTGCTGGGCAAGCCGACGTTCATCTACGCGCAAGGCATAGGCCCCGTGAATCGCCGGTGGATGGACCGGCTGATTCGCGGCGTGATGCGCAAGAGCGCGTACATGTCAGTCCGCGACGCGGAATCCGCCGAGCTGCTCGGGCGGATGGGCGTGCCGCGCGACCGGATCGACGTTGTGCCCGATCCGGTCATGGGGCTGCCGCTTGCGCGCGAAGCTGCAAGCGGCGGCGGGGCCGCCGATGCGGAGCCGGCGGCCGGGGCTGGCGCGTCACCGGCACCGGCAGCGGCGGGGAATTCGCCGCTGCCGGTGGTCGGCGTGTCCTTGCGGCATTGGCGCAAGGACGGCGCCGATCTGGAGCGCGCGGCCGCCGCGCTTGGCGCGCTGGCCCGCAGCCGGGCGGTGCGGCTGCGGTTTCTCCCGTTCCACACCCCCTCGGACGTAGAAGCGTCGCAGTGGGTGATCGGTCAGCTCGGCGACCTTGGCGAGAGCGTCGCCGAGATCGCCCAGCCGGGAGACGACCCGCAGGCGATGCTGCTCGAAGTCAGCCGGTGCGACGCGCTGTTCGGGATGCGCCTGCACGCGCTGATCTATGCGGCGAATCAATCGGTTCCGCTTATCGGCCTTTCATACGATCCGAAGATCGATCAGTTCCTGAATCGATTGGGATTGAAGCCGATCGGGACGACCGAATCGCTGGATCCGGACGCTTTTGCGGCGGCCGTAAGCCGACTGCTCGACGAGTCCGCGGAATGGCGAACGGTGCATGGCGACGTTATAGCGCGGTTGAAGCAAGAAGCCCGCACGCCCGCGAAACAAATCGTGGCAAAAATTCGTTAAACTATATATAGAAGCTGTTACCTCATCCAACCATAGGTTCCTGCGGACATCTAGTTATACGGCCGTAAATCGAAGCGAAAGCGCTGTGCGTGAAAGAAAATGTCGCAAAACCAGGCCCAAGCACGCGAAATCATCGGGTATTTCGTGGAAATCGCTTGAAAATGAGAGTGGAGTTTCTTTTGCAAACAGCGTATAATTCTATCCGGCAATAGCTAGGAAAGGGAGATGGAAATGAGTCATGTCGTTCTCTATACAGCCGCATTCATAATTTCGTTATGCCTTGCGCTGGCGCTTACCCCGCTTGTTATCAAACTCGCATTCAAGGTCGGGGCGATCGACAAGCCGAATCATCGAAAAGTTCATACGAAGATCATGCCGCGTCTCGGCGGTTTGGGTATATATGCTGCATTCATCGGTGCTTATTTCGCGGTGCAGCCTTTTATTCCGGAAGGTCTTTTCCGCAACTACGATAAAAATTTAATCAACGCGATGCTCGCGGGCGGTTCCATTATCGTCCTCATCGGCGCGTTGGATGACCGTTTTGAATTGTCGGCCAAGGTGAAGTTGCTTGGTCAAATCATTGCCGCATGCGTCGTCGTATTCGGCTTCGGGGTCAAAATCGACCTGCTGAACATCCCGTTCGGCGAGGCTATGCAGCCTGTCGCGTCGTGGATCAGCATACCGATCACGATTCTCTGGATCGTCGGCGTTACCAATGCCATCAACCTGATTGACGGACTGGACGGATTGGCGGCAGGCGTGTCGGCGATTGCGATCGGGACGATCCTCGTTATGGCGGCGGTTATGGGCTTTGCGCCGGTCATTCTGCTGAGCACGCTGCTTTTGGGCGGCGTCATCGGGTTTCTGGTGTATAATTTCCATCCGGCGAAGATTTTCATGGGCGATACCGGTTCGTTGTTTTTAGGTTTCGGTCTTGCGACGCTCTCCATGCTGGGCTTCAAACAAGTCACGATGGTCTCTTTCGTAACGCCTTTGCTGATTATCGGCGTACCGTTGTCGGATACGTTCTTCGCAATCATTCGCAGATGGATCAATAAGAAACCGATTTTCGCTCCGGACAAAGGCCATTTGCATCATTGCCTGCGCGAACTCGGCTTCAGTCATCGCCGTACGGTTTTGATTATTTATGCTATCGCGTCGTTCTTCGGGCTATGCGCGATCTTGCAATCCACGATCGTGCAGTCGGACGCCGCCAACTGGATTACGTTCGGCGTTATCCTCGTGCTCGTATTCTTCCTCCAGATCGGAGCCGAGCTGATCGGCATCGTCGACAAGTCCCGCAGGCCGCTTATCAGCTTCCTGCAGCGCTTGCTGCTGAGGACGGAGCAGTCGCGATCGAAATAATTCTGGCTGGTAAAATAAAACTCTGTTTCCAATTGGAAACAGAGTTTTTTGCTTTCTGGCGTGACAACGGTCCCGGGTTTTTCTGGGACTTGTCTAAACTTTTAGCCCCTCAAGGCCGATAATAATGGTACATCAAACTATGTGAATGGAATGAAGTGGAGGAGGCTTACCGTGATTAGGAAATTAGGTACATGGTTCATCTTGCTGGCCTTGATTATTCAACTGGTGCCGGCAAGCAAGATCGAAACCGCCCAAGCCGCAACTGGCAACTTCGCGTTCCCGAGCGAAAGCGACCAAATCGGCTCGCCCCGCGTCACGACGGACGAACGCGTTACCTTGTCAGGAACGATCAACAATGTCGACCCATCCTCGATCTCGTACAGCGTGTACCAGATCATTGACCCAACCAATCCCGACAAATTGGGAAGCACACGCGAGAACCTTACCAGCAACGTATCGGTGAGCGGATTCAACGTGCAGATCTTCAATATTCAGCTCTTCCCTGGTCTTAACAAGATTACGTTCAAAGGCACCCAAGGTGGCGGTGAAGTAACCAACTCCATCTACGTGGAATACCGAAACGGTCCAATGCTCTACGATTTGACGGCGAATTTGGACGGCAATAACTTCCCTATCGTGGAAAGCGGTACAACAGTCGTTCAATCCACGACGTCGCGGGGCCGCGATACGGCCGACATCAGCATTACCGGTAAAGCACCGAATGCGCAGCAAGTAACGATCGTCGTTAATGGCAGCAGTAAAACCTACTCGGTCAACAGCACCAACGACAACTCTTTCGCGGCAGCACCGATTACCTTGCAAAAGGGAAAAAATTTGGTAACGATTCGCATCAAAAACGGAACGCAGGTTATTGAAACCTCACGCGATATCGCGTTTTATAACGGAAGCGTTACGTTCTATGATGTTAATATCAATGAAGTAGACAGTGGCGGGACAACGTTGCAGTCTGCGGCATTGGAATACAGTCCGAATTTTGTGATTACGCCGGCGAACACGCTGAAAATTACCGGGAAAGTCATCGTCCCGAACAGTCAGTACGCCGATCCCGCGGATCCAACGAAAACCGTGAAGCCTCATCCGGATCCAACTCAAGTGCTGAATACCATTAAAGCAGGGTACAAGAAAGCTGCGGATGCGGCTTACACGAATTTGACGGTCAGCAACGTTACGATCGTTGGACCGGCAACCGCTACCGATAAATTCTTCGTATACGCATACCAGATTAATCTCGGGACTCAAACTTCAAGCGGATTGTTGCTCGATACGATGTACAATATTAACCTAACGGGTCGTAACGAGGAAAATGTTCACCTCAACTTAACGCCGACCGAACAAGGAACCAATGCTTTATACTTCTCGTTGCGAGATAAGACGAAACCGTTTGTAAGCCAAATCAATTATCTGCCTGGTTATAAGCCGGATAATTACCAGGGTATTGAGGGCGTGCCGCTCGACGGTAAAAATGTTTACGGTTTGCCGGTCGGGATTGAAGTATTGGTTGGCAATCCTGCACTTAATGCAGCCGATGTCGTGACTGTGACTGGCATTTCGGATTTGTACGGTCACAGCAAGAATGAAACTGAGCTATCAGGAAAGTACACGGTGCGTGATAAGTCGACCGTAACCAGGACTGTAAACGGTACGCCGCAGACGTTCACGCGTGTTATTTTGGAATTCACGAAGCTTCCGTTTGAAGGAACACAATCGATTACTGTTCGTGTGAACGGTACTGGAGGCAACACGGGTACCGCTAAATTCACGATGCTGTACGGCCCTTACATGAACTTCAATACAATCTTTGATGGCATGACGGTTTACGATGACTCGACACTGTCGCCAGAAGCACGCGTATTGGATATTATTCATACGAAGTTAGGGAACTTCAAAGGTGTTTTGCAAAACATCAATGATACGTCCGAAATTAACTACAATGACACGACAGCCAATAAACCGAGAACTGTATTTTTTTACATTAATAACGCTCCATTTGCATTAAAACCGGTAGGGACGGATGAGACTCAATTCGAGCTCTACAATCCTAATACAGCAACAGAGGACATCTACGCTGCTGCCCTTAATGCATTGTTCAACGGTGAAAATACGCTCAAATTCGTTTTCCAAAGTTCCAAAAGCTATTACGAAAAGGTCGTAAAGGTCAATAAAGTTCCAACGAATCTCCCTGTCATTCCGGCGGATTCCACGGGAGTCTACCCGTTCACGTTCGAAGATGCTATCAGTAATCCGAAACCGATTCTGAATGATCCTAACTTCACGAAGAACGGCGGATTATACACTACGACGGAACCGTTTATGAACGTTTACGGGACATTCGATTTTATTGATCTAGGCAAAACGCCTGAAACCGTAAAGAGCAAAGTCGATTCGTTAATGACGGTTACTGCGAACCATCGCACTGCGGACGACTACATCTTGAAGATTACGGGGGCAACGCTAACAACTCCGCTAACTTGGAAGTTATCCGACCCGTTCCAAATCGTTAATGGCGACACGCCGATGGGTATGTACCCCGAAAATGCGAGCATCAATGGCAATCTTATCGTTCGGTACGATTTGTCGAAGCAATCCTTTGAATTCTTGCTCAAGAAACAAGAGTTGAACGCGGATGGAAGCTCCAGCGTGTACCTGTTTAATGTATTCAACAGTGGGGAGACAGGTCCAAAGGCAACGTACCGCCTGGAAGTTGACCCGACGGTATTGCCATACAAAATTCTTCGCCCGTACTTACCGGCCGAAGGCATCGTGAACAAGAACTTCGTTGATGTCATTATCAATGCAAAAGGTGCGGACAAAGTCACGATCAACAAACAAGCAGCGGATAAGTACGCTTATGATGCCGACAACAACCCAGCTAATGGTGTTGAATATCCGAACGCGTACAAAGCTACGATTAACGGGCTGAAGCCTGGCGTGAACAAAATCAGCTTTACTATCGAGAGCGCTTCGGATAAAGTCAGCAATTTCTTTGAAGTCACGTACACGCCGACCAATATTCCAGGCGCCGAGTTTTTGGATGAGATGAAGACGTCCAACAAAGTGTTTGACGGTGCGGTTACATTGAACTTCCCGAAAGGGACTGCACTTATTCGTCGCGACTTTAACGTCCCGGCCAATTTGAAAAACCAAGTCTTTACGGGACACAAATTGCTGTTCGCAATTGCCAACCCCGAGGATGGCGTTGTTGATCGGCGCGAATATGATAGCCCGCCGCCCGATTTTGATTTGATCATGCAAAACTTCGGCACGCGGTTCAGAGTGTCGTTCCCGACACGCTTCTCGAAATCCAGTCCCGTATATTGGATCGATGCCGGGCTTGCGGATGACACCACAACGCCAAGCTACGATCCATTGAAGATGGGCGTCGATCCTTATCAATATCCGGGTGCGACAGGACCAGGGGGAACGAAGATTCCGACTTATGACGAGCGCCCGGATGATCGCGAGCTGATCGCATCCAAGCGCGGTACGCTGACGCTGTCGTTCGATCCGAATATCCGCAACACCGCGGGCACGATCGTAACCGTATTCCGTTACGACGTGGAAAATAAATTCTGGGTCAACCTGGGTGGAACCGTCGATACGAAGAAGAACACGATTACTGTTCCCTTCGATCAGTTCGGGTATTACGTTGCCGCGAAAATGACGTATTCGTTCTCGGATGTCACCAACCATCCTTACGCTCGCAATTATATGGAGGCCATTTTTTCCAAAGGCATAATGAACGCGGCCAACTTTGATGATTTCGGTGCAGATATGTACACGACCCGCGGCGAGTTTACTCGAATGGTCGTTAAAGCACTCGATATTCCGCTCAACTATGAGTTAAGCAAACCTCATTTTGACGATGTGCCGCCAATCATTAACCAAGATGCGTTATGGGATTACAGTTATATCGAAACAGCGGCACGAGAAGGCATCATTCGAGGTACGCAGCCGCGTGCATTCCAACCGTCCGCCAACCTTTCGAGACAAGATGCCGCCGTATTCCTTGCGCGTGCATTGAACCTGAAGCTGGAGACGGATCCGAAGAAGATCGATGCAGCATTGCAGAAATCCTTCAAAGATTATTCGGACATCGATTACTATGCGAAGGCTTCAGTGCTTGCAATCGCCAAGAAACTTTACATTCAAGGTTCCCCAATCGATTCGAAGGATCCGAAGAAAGGTTTTACCTTCGAGCCGAATTCCAGCTTGCTCCGCTCGGATGCAGCGATCATCACCGGCAAAATGCTTGCCGATCTGAAGCGACTGCCTAAACTGAACTAAATTGGTTAACAAAGGACTGCCTGGGCGATGCCCGGGCAGTCTTCTTGTTCTTGCATGGATTTCTAGCGTTTAGTAGAGCTCGCTATACATGGGAAATGTTATCTATCGACGGAAATAGGCCATTCGTTCTATAATTAGAGCCGTGGTAGACAAACTGTCATGGTTCATACGGCACATTGGCGAAATATGCGGGAAATGAAGAGGGAAAAAAGATTTTAAAAGTTTTTTTCTCGACATCGCAACTTTTTCGAAACCACTGCGTTTAATTACATGAAGATGGCGGTAAGAAAGCTTATCTGACGTTGGAAGGGCCTGGTACTATTTGTGAAATAGCCCTTTACGCTAGTAAGTGCCCATTGTATAATGTTAAAGTGGTGTTCGGACCCTACCATTTTTTTCATGCCTACTTTTATTTACAAGATTCTGCGACAAGTTCCTACAAGGAATTACTTCTTGCAGACATTATTTATACGAACTATGCTCAACTCGTGAAAGGGGGTGAATCGGCTAATGAGACAAACGAGCAAACAATATTCTAAACAAAACTCTCAAGACCCGAAGCAATTTAGAGGAGGAGAAAAAAAGGTTATGAAAAAAAGTTTATCTCTATTAGTGGCAGCAGCTATGACACTGACTACAGCGTCGGTAGCATTCGCTGACGATGCAGCACCAACTACTCCAACAGCACCAACAGCTCCAGCAACACCGGATCTTACAGCACAACAAAAGTTCGACGCTCTGAAAGAACTGGGTATCTTCAACGGCTATCCGGACGGTTCCGCTGGTCTTGACAAACAAATGACTCGCGCTGAGTTCGCGAAAGTACTTACGAAGCTTACGCAACTTGAAGAAAACGCAGCAGCAGCTAAAGTCTACACGGACGTTCCTGCTACTCACTGGGCAGCTGGATTCATCGGCGCTTCCACGGAAGCTAAACTGATGAACGGTCTGGGCGCTAACAAATTTGGTCCATCCGGTCAAGTAACGGTTGAGCAAATCGCGAAAGTTGCTGACCTGGTTGCAGGTATCGAGCCTTCTACCGATGCTGTAACTGGTAAAGTATCCGAGTGGGCGAAAGGTTATGTAGCAGCTGCAGTTAAAGCTGGTCTTCTTCCTGAGCTTCCTTCCTACCAAACAAACGCAACTCGTCAACTGTTGGTAGAAGTTACTTACGATCTGGCTGGTGCTACGAACGTTAAGGTTGCTTCCACAAAAATTCTTGACGAAAAAACCGTTGAAGTTACTTTCTCCGATGGTGGCGTAGTTAAGAAAACGCTTGACACTGCACTGGTTAACGGCGTTGCTACTAAATTCACGGTTGAATATCAAGGCAAATCTTACGAAGTTTCGGTAACTCTTGCAGCAGCTAAAATCGCTAAAGCAGAGCAAACAAACGCTCGTGAGATCACAGTTAGCTTCGACCGCGCTTTGACTGCAACTGAGAAAGCAGCATTGACTTTCGAAGTTAAGAACCTGGTACCTTACGGCGTTACGCCAACTTGGTCCACTGACAACTCGTCCGTAGCTCTGGTATCTGCTTACCTGCCAGCTGGCGAATATGATGTAACAGTTAAAGGCTTCGATGCTGTTAAAGTAAAAGTGGCTGACGAAGTTGCAACTAAGATTGAAATTGGTGTTCCATCCGTTCAAAAAGCGGATAATCAAGACCTCGGCATCAAATTGGTGAACCAATTCGGTAAGGAGATTGCTAACGCTCCTTTGAACATTACGGTTTACAATGCTACGCAAGGCAAAACAATCGCAGCTGATGAGAACAACAAATACGACTTGGCAGCCGATGACAAAGCGAAAATCGATGACAACGTCGTTGTTACGGTATCGCACTCTTCCGGACTTAATACTTCCAAAACGTTCAAAGTCGTTGCAGGTAGCGCAGCTACTTCCATTAAATTGGGCACTGTGGCACCTTTGAAAGACAAAACGCGTATCACTGCTGGTGATGCAGGTCTGGTATTGCCTATCGAATTGACGGACCAATACGGACAAAAAATCAAACTTAATCAACAAACGGTAACGGTTGCTAACAACCAAACGGTTGCTGTTATCGACGGTATCAACTTCATTCTGGGCGAAGCTGGCGTAATTAAATCGTTCGCGGTTGATAAAGACGGCGTACTGACGTTTGATACTGTGAAAGCATCGACTCTGGTTATCAATGCTATCAACCCAACTACTGGTGCGACAGCAACGACTTCCGTTAAAATTGAAGGTTCTGCAACAGTAGCGAAATTCAACCTCAACAACCCAGGTAAACTGGTTGCTGCTGATGAAGAAGTTGTTCTTCCTTTCGTAGCAGTTGATAACTTTAACGGTCCAATTGCCGGCAAAGATATCAAACTGGGCGATGGTACTAACAATACTGTGAAAATCACTTCTACTAATGTTGATTTCGCAGACGGTTATCCGAGAATCAACGGTAAAGGTGAACTTGTTGTTAAGTTTGCTGCCAATGCTTCCGGTACTGCTTACATTTATGCATACACCGCTGGCTATGGTCAAGTAGGTAGCCTGCAACTCCCAGTTAACGCGAAAGCAACTGCTAAAGTTGTTAACGGTATTGTTAATGTAGCGAAAAACTTTGCTGTAGGTGCAACTTCTGATCTCGACAAAGACAACATCACTTATCTTGACAGCTACAGCCGTACTTTCAATGTAGCTGAAGGTGATTATGATGTACAAATCACTGGCGATGCTGTAACTTATGCAAATGGTAAACTGACAGCAGCAAAAGTCGGTACAGCTAAAGTTGCGGTTTCTCTGAAGAACGTGAACAACGACACGGCTTATACATTCGACGTTAACGTTGTGAGCGCAGATAAGATCACTTCCTATGCATTCGATACTGTAGGTACTGTCTATGGTAACGACAAGAACACTGTAGCCGAAGCTCACACGAAGACCATAAATCTGGTCGGTAAACTCTCGAATAATGACACGGTTGCATTGGTTCAAGATGATGCATTTGACAACGTAACGACATCCGATAGCTCGATTGTTGAAGTAAGCGGCAAAAAGATCTATGGTCTTGCTGCTGGAAAAGCAACAATTTATGCCTACAAAAACGGTGTCAAAATCGCTGAACAAGAAGTAACAGTAGCGACTGCTAAGCCTGTTGCGACTACGGTAGCTTTCGGGGAATCCGAATACAGCATCACTAAGGGCGCAGCTGATCTGGCTGTTACAGTTACGGTTAAGGACCAATACGGCACACCAATCGATGGTAATGGTTTCTTGACTTCCAGCGATCCGAAAGTAGCTACAATCGTTGGTGGTAAAGTTCACGCTGTTGAAGTAGGTCAATCCACTTTGACTTACATCACTTCTAACAATGTCTCTGCAACTGCAGTAGTCACTGTTAACTAATCATAATAAGTTTCAACAAAGGCAGGCGAGATTATTCTCGCCTGCCTTTTCCATTTCTATGGGATATACCGCATATGGCATTCGTCGACTAGACTTATACTTAGGAAGGATTTAGTTTTGTTCTGGTTGAAACAAATGATATGCATAAAGCGTCTATTAGTGTATAGATTCCAGGAGGGATGAACGTGGCTCATAAGTGGGTAAAGATCGGCGTAGTGGCTTTAGCAGGCTCCGGTTTGTTATTGCAAAATGCCGACTTCTCGGTATCGCCTGTTGCTGCAGCAACAAGCACCAGCACAAGCTCCATTTCCAGCAAGATCGTCAAGCTCAATGCATCGGCTACTTTGAATATTAGAGATGTGCATTTCCTCATGCAAGGTCAGGGCAAGGTGTTGGTATATTCGGTGAGCATTACGAATAACGGCAACTCGTCCCTGGATCTACTCGATTATTGGCTTCGCGTGAAGACAAAATCCGGCAAGACATTTAAAACTACGGTAACAGACGCGGATAAAGACAAGAAGGATGTTCCGGCGAAATCGACGCAGTATCTGACCTACTACACCGTAGTAGATAGCCAGACCAAGCTAACAGACCTTTCATTCCAAGTATTGAAGTGGGATTTTTCCACGGCCAATTATGAGAGAACGTTAGGGACGATTCAATATCCAGCGAATGGCACCGATAAGGTTGCCCCATTCAAGGATGCGACGATGCTCTATGCTAATAATAAAATCCGCAGCGCGATTAAACAGTCTTACATAACGACAGATGCCAATAATGCATACTTGGTCGTAAACTTGCTCCTCGAAGATGTCGGCTTTCAATCAAGCGACCTTTCCAAAATGAATTTCTTCATTCAAACCGATAGTCTTTCCGTCTATAATGTTACCGCATCCGGTTTGGATCAAACTTCGATTCAGCCGAAGGAGCGCAAAATTGTTACCTTGCACGCCACGATTCCGCTCGCTGTAGCAAGTAAAGCATTATCGCTTGTTGTTGCGCAAAACGATGATGTCAGCAAAATACAGCTTCCGGTAGGCGTATTCTCATTACCGACCACGAAGCCGCTCGCAGCCGCAGCGGTAGGTAAAACCCGATTGGTGTATATGTCGGGTTCACCGACCAATACGGTAGCTGGTCAGGCTTTCGTATCTCAAGGTACGAGCAGTAAAGATCTATCGTTGGACTATAAAATGACGAATATCGGGACGGCTTCGATTGCAAGTCCGGCGCTGGATTACTTTATTGTCACGGCTTCCGGAACAAGCTACCCATTATCTTATGAAAAAGAAGAGAATGCGACGATATTGCCTAATATTGAGAAGACCGTCTCTTTAAGCGGGCAGATTCCCACCAATGTGAATTTGACCAATGCTCAGCTTGTCGTGAAATCTCAGGCAACGGATAAAGAAAAGCCGTATATTATCGGAACGTATGCCCTGCAAACCGCAACCCAGCAAGGTTCGCTCGGCGGTTCCTTTATCTATAAAGACTTTGCGGTGAAACTCAATACGATTCAACGGGCGCCTTCGAGCGATAATGATATGCTTGTTGCGAATTTTTCAGTGACAAACAGGAGTACCGCAACCGAGCAATTACCGACACTTGGCGGTTACTTCATGGTGAATGGCGTAAAAATCGGTACGGAGAAGAAAGCTGTTGCTATGGATGATTCAGTCACGATTGCTCCAGGAGCCTCAGCGGATTTTGTCGTCTATTCCGATATTCCGTATACGACGTCGATCGATAAAATCACGTTTGTCAGTACGGAACCTGTACAAGACAAAGCCGGCAAACAATTGTATCAATTCAGTGCGCAACAAATAAGTGATATTCCAACCAAACAATTGGATGATACGTATGCGATTAAAGGTATTGGCAAGCGCTCCACGGTCAAGGTACTACGGACAAACATCTTCGGTGGAACTACGAAGAACATCTTCTATTCAGAGTTTGAAGCCGTAAACAATGAAGTACGCTCTTCCCAAATTGCTCAATTGGGTGGTTATATCGTAGATAAAAACGGAATTGTAGTGCCCGTTCAGTTTGCGACCGTCAAAGATAAGCTTTCGCCAAACGGTAAAGCTTTACTTAGCGCATGGGCAACCATTCCGAAGAGTTTCGACACGGCATCCTATAAATTGATCCTCGGGCAGGCATTAGCTACTGCTACTGGCGGCAGCGCAACTGGCTCTTCCAATTCATCCACCACAGGGTCTGGAGACGGGTCTGGAACCGATGAACCAGCTGCGAATCCTGTATTGGTCAACATGGTTTCCTATGGATTTAATGCATCTCCGGCTGTAATTAGTTCCGATTTTAACAAGATAAGCTTTGCAGGATACACGCTTGGCCTTCATAGCATTAATGCCTATATGAGCGTTCAAGGACTCTATGAAGTGAACGGCCTGAAATTAGGTCTGAACTATGACCTTGCAAAGAACAGTGACTATGAAATCATCACGGGAGATCACAAGCTTCTAATTGAATTCGTAAACCAAGATTCCAATCAAGTCACATACGAGAAGCAATTTGCCTTAACGACAGCGGGTGAAAATGAAGAACTTCTAAAAGAAGCGACAAATAATCCGCTTACGATTCTATACAATGATCCGGAGATTCAATCAAAAATTCAACGGTACGATACTTATAAAGTTAACGTCTACGATGTCTTCCAAAATAGCAAGCTCCTGCTCGCCAGCAAAGAAATGACCTGGTTTACGACGACACCTTAGATCTTCACACAATTAAACCCTAGCAGAGCCGGTGAATAAATACCCGGCTCTTCTTTATGAATTGGAGCACTAATGCCGATATAACCTAGTAATCGGTTATTGAAAATAAAGAAAGGCAAGGAGGACCAAATCGTGAGATTTAATAGCAAAAAGTTGGCGCTTTCGATTGCGGTCGTTGGTGCGGCTCTATGGATAGGCTTGAAAATACCTACCCTTGCGGAAGGAGACAGCGCTGCTGTCACTCCAGGCTCGATCAATGACCCGGTCGTAACCAAGAGCTATATCGATACGCAAGTCGCTGACTTGGTGAAGGCCGAGCTTGCTAAGCAAGGCGGAGGTCAGACGGATCCGAGCCAAGGCACTGGCGCGCAAAAAGTTGAAGTCGTAACGGTGCCGGTCGGGAAACGCCTGATTGCGAAGGATGGCACGGAGTTCATCGTTCGCGCTGGAAAGGCTGTAGCCTATAGCGCGGACAGCAATGGGATATCAGATCTAACCGACGGCATAGATATCACCAACAGCAAGCCGGTTCCGAATAACCATTTGATCTTGTTCCCGCGGGGCGGACGAGGCGTGACTCCGGCTCCGGGGCAAAAAACGGGATTGACCGTAATGGTGCGCGGTACATATGAGATGCAGGTGCAACAATAGTTATTTTTACCCGAACTGACAACAACTTATCCGCTTCGAATGCCGGACAACCGCACACACTACAAGCATCCCATTAGGAGGTGCTTACAATGTCGAGAAGCAATCGTAAAGTCGTGCCTGAATGTGCGCAAGCCTTGAACCAAATGAAGTACGAAATCGCAGCCGAGCTTGGTCTGATGACCGGCGGTACGGCTGGTGGGGCAGATACGGAGTTTGGTTCAGAGCTGGGCGGTACGGCCGGTGCCGGCGGCGCTCACGTGAATTGGTCGCAGCTCGCTACGCGAGACGCGGGTTTCGTTGGAGGCAGCATGACTAAAAGACTCGTCCAACACGCCGAACAAGTGCTTAAAGGTCTGTAAACAGGCGCGGGAAAGTACCCATTACCATTGACACAAAGCGACAGTTTCGGTATCATACTGTTTTAGAGAGTTCTTAATGAGACCTTTTCCACATTGGAAAAGGTTCATTTTTTGGAATCGAAACGTTCAGCGTTAGATCCCTTATGGGACGACGATTTCTTCATAGAGTCCCAGCAACCGTTGCAGGTTATGCATCATACTTAAATTTTATTGAGGTACTGGAGGTTGAGGTTAAATGTCACTTAAAGGACGCCATCTATTCACGTCCGAGTCCGTTACGGAAGGCCATCCCGACAAAATATGCGATCAGATCTCTGACGCGGTTTTGGATGCTTTTCTGGAAGTAGACCCTTATGCGCGCGTCGCATGCGAAGTATCCGTCGCTACTGGCTTGGTGCTCGTAATCGGCGAGATCAGCACGAGCGCGGATTACGTCGATATCCCGTCGATCGTTCGCCGCACCATCAAAGATATCGGTTATACGCGTGCCAAATACGGCTTTGACTCCAGCACTTGTGCGGTGTTGACGTCGCTTAACGAGCAATCCGCGGATATCGCGCAAGGCGTCAACGCAGCGCTGGAATCCCGCGATGGCGTGGACGTTCGCCAAGAAAACGAAGACATCGGCGCCGGCGACCAAGGTTTGATGTTCGGTTTCGCATCGAACGAAACGCCTGAGCTGATGCCGCTTCCGATCGCGCTCGCTCACCGCATCTCGCGTCAATTGTCGGAAGTGCGCAAAAACGGTACGCTTGAATATCTGCGTCCGGACGGCAAAACGCAAGTCACGATCGAATATGTCGACGGAAAACCGAAACGCGTTGACGCGATCGTCGTCTCCACGCAACATGCCGAGGAAATCACATTGGAGCAAATCCAATCGGATATCCGCAAACATGTTATCGCACCGGTCGTTCCGGCTGAATGGCTGGACGAGGAAACGAAATACTTCATCAACCCAACCGGCCGTTTCGTTATCGGCGGCCCGCAAGGGGATGCCGGCTTGACTGGCCGCAAGATTATCGTCGATACGTACGGCGGTTACGCCCGTCACGGCGGCGGTGCATTCTCCGGTAAAGATCCGACAAAAGTCGACCGTTCCGCGGCGTATGCAGCCCGTTATGTGGCAAAGAACATCGTGGCAGCCGGTCTTGCGGATAAATGCGAAATTCAGCTTGCCTACGCGATCGGCGTTGCTAACCCGGTATCCATCAACGTGGATACGTACGGCACCAGCAATGTTGATGAAGAAGTACTAGTAGAAGTCATTAAGAACAACTTTGATCTGCGTCCGGCAGGCATTATTAAGATGCTTGACCTTCGTCGTCCGATCTACAGCAAGACGGCCGCTTACGGTCACTTTGGACGTACGGACATCGATTTCCCGTGGGAACGCGTGGACAAAGCCGATAAATTAAAAGCCGACGCACTGCGTTAATTTCATATCAGTTTAAATTATCCGTTCCTGGGAAGGAACGGATTTTTTTGTGCGAGGCATCGGATAGTTGGTGGGCAATTTACATAAACATCTTCATTTCATAGGCATCCCAGCCGAAAACTATAATACGAGTGTCTTTATTGGGGAGTGGGGAATCTTGGTGCGAAATCGCAGAGGGGTATCAATTATAGTTGCAGCATTATTGGTCTTGCAGTTTGTCGTTGGCGGACTGACTACAGGACCAGTGCGGGTTAAGGCCGCTTCGAGCGGTCCGGTTATTATCAACAAGTTACCGATGGCCAGCACGTCGAACGTTCCGACGAATACCAACCTTAGCCTTACGTTCGACGAGAACGTCAAGAAAGGAACGGGCAGCGCGACGATTCAGCTCCACAGGCAGTTGGATAACGTCGTCGTCGAATCTTTCGTCGTTGCTTCCGACAGCAGAGTTGCTATCGGTTCAGGCGACAACCGCAATGTCGTGACGATTTCACCGAGCTCGAATTTCGCCTTGAATACGAGCTATTACGTCACGATCGATGCGGGAGCATTTTTGAATGAAAGCAACAACGCCAGTTTTGTCGGATTGACGAGCGCGGTCGGTTGGAGCTTTACGACGGTCGCTTCGGCGGATACGACGGCTCCGGTGCTGAGTGCCGTTACGCCGTTCATTCCCGCGAACGGGGGAACGGCAGGCATAGGTACGACGCTTACGATGAGATTTAGCGAGCCGGTCTATGCGGCGATCGGAAGCATCACGGTAAAGAACATGGCGCAGACATCCGATGAACAGCCCATCAACGTTAATTCGACCGAGGTGAGCGGAAGTTCTACAAACACCATCAGCATCACGATTCCAAACGTTTTGAATGGAAGCAGCACCTATGAAGTCTTAGTGCCGAGCGGCGCCTTCCAGGATGCGGCCGGTAATTCTTTTGCCGGTGTAGGCGCCTCGCAATGGCGTTTCACGACCACGGCTCCGCCGCTGGGCAATCCAACGTTGCGACCGGTCGACGATTCCTATGCGGTAAGCATATCTACAAATCTTGTTCTAAGCTTCAACAGGACGGTTGTTGCCAATACGGGATCGATCACAATTAATAAAATCGTCGACAATTCGACGGTGCAAACGATTAACGTCAACTCGGGCAGCGTATCGTATGTCCCGAACGGCTCGACCGGTGGAACGGACGTCATTATCAACCCCTCTGATTTGGCACCGAATACGGGCTTCTATGTCTTGATTGACTCAAATGCATTTAAGGACGCATCGGATTCATCGAAGCTGTATCAGGGCATCTCGGATGCGAGAACGTGGAGCTTCGTGACGGATCCGGGCAACGATACGACGCCGCCGTCATTGCTTGCGGACCGTAAACCTTCAGGTGCGCAAGCGACGAAAACGGTCAGCCTAGAAATGAATTTCTCCGAGGCGGTATATCCTGGAACTGGGAACATTACGATACGTTCGCAGCCTTCAGGCGCTGTATTTACAAGCATACCCGTCACGTCCTCCAAAGTTAGCGGCGGGGGTACGACGAAGATCACGGTAACGGATAGCGACAAGAATTACGCCAGCAACACAAGTTACTATGTAGAAATCGGCGGGCAGGCTTTCTCGGATGCAAAAGGGAACTATTTCGCCGGTATCTCCGGATCAAGCTCTTGGACGTTTGCGGTTACGCAGGATAATGACAAGCCTGAGCTGGTATTGACCTCACCGTCAAATAATGCGCAGAACATTCCTCTGCAAGGCACGATTCTAGAGGTAACGTTCAGCGAGCCGATCTTGCTGGGTTCCAATGCATCGGCAATCAATGTCAAGCAGGTTGCTGGCAACGGCAATTCGACGTTAACTACCACCTTATCCATCGACTCGTCGAATAATCGCAAGTTGCGTATTAGCGTTAATGGAGCCATGGTCGCGAATACGGATTATTACGTGGAAATCGCCCCAGGCGCGGTTACCGATTTGGTCGGTAATGAATATGAGGGGATTCTCAATCAATACGCTTGGAGATTTAGGACGTCTAGCAGTACTTATGGCCCTCCGACGGTGACGACGGCCGCCTTGGTGGGTACGAATAAAATCGCCATTACGTTCAATGAGAATTTGAACGCTAGCGATGCGGCGACTCCCCTTGCCGGTAATTTTTACGTGACGGTAAACGGTGCCAGCCGCACGGTGTCGAACGTAAGCATCAGCGGCAATGTCGTAACGCTCACGCTCCAGAGCGCCGTTTCTTATGGACAAGTCATTCAGGTGTCATACTCCGCCGGCTCGAAACCGATTAAGGATTTGGATGGCACGGCGGCGGCCAACTTCTCCAACGTCAACGTGACCAATGTTCCGGATACGACGCCGCCGTTCCAAGCGAGCGGCTCAGTCAGCGGCAACATGATTCTCTTGACTTTCAGCGAAGAATTGGCGCCAGTCAGCTCCTATGCGAGTTCGCAGTTCACGGTATACGTCGATAATGCTTATCGATCGGTTACGAGCATCTCGAGTTCGGATAATATCGTTTTCCTAACATTTAACGGTGCTGCTCCATCGACGGGACAAACCGTGTCGGTATCCTACACACGTTCATCATCGTATCCGCTCAAGGATCTGGCAGGCAACCAGCTGTCCTCCTTCAGCAACTTCTACGTTCAGAACGGCCAAGACCAGCTTGCTCCGTCGCTGCAGAGCGTCACGTCCTCCGGGTCCACCGTGACGCTGACGTATAATGAAGCCATGAATGCAACGTTGATACCGCCGACATCGGCATTCATCGTCACGGTCAATGGTTCGGCGCGTTCGGTCTATAATGTCAGAATCAGCGGGGCACAGGTCATATTGACGCTCTCGACAGCAACATTAACGGGAGATTCCGTGCTTGTCTCTTATCTTGGCGGGTCCCCTGCGTTAACGGATTTCGGCGGCAATGCCGCTCCTGCTTTCAGCAGCATGCCGACGAACGGCAGCAGCGGTTCTTCATCTCTTGCTTTGAACGGAGTCATCGCCAAGGGAAGCACGATTACCGTCAGCTTCTCCGAACCGTTGAACACGAGCTATACGCCAACGACATCGCAATTCTCGGTGAAAGTTAACAATGTCACGCGTTCGATTTCCAATGCGACGATTAGCAGCACTGCTGTCGTGCTCACGTTGTATCCTGCGGTAAGCATCGGCGATACGGTGAAAGTCAGCTACAGCAATGCGGGTATCGGGCCTCGTTCGACTACGGGCGTCATGCCGGCTTCCTTCACGGATATAGTCGCGGCGAATCAGACGACGTGGGCCGATAACGCCGGAGGAGACTTCGACGCTGCGACCGGCGGAGGAATAGCGATCAAAACATCGGTTGCGACAACCTCGTCCGCGGTATCTCCGGCCGGTATTCCGACGAATCAGTACGCCATTACGGCGGAGAAAATGACGAATGCGTTTAATGCGGTACGTTCGGTCAGCGGTACGATGCCTCGCGTCGTCTTTACCGTACCGAACACGGAAAACGCGGCGATCGTCGCCTTTCCGCTGGGTGCGCTGGAGGACGCAAAGAAACAGACTTCCAATGCTTCGATTGTCGTCGCCTACAAAGCGGTCACGTACGAAATTCCGCTCAGCGCGCTGAACTTCGTGCAGCTGGCACAGATGATGAACGCGGCCGGGGCCGTCGGGCAATTGATCGTCTCCATCGATACGAGCGCAGGTTCGCTGGCCGGCTCTTTGAATACGCAGCTCGGCAGCCTAGGGGCGCAATCGCTCGTAAGTCCGGTCAGCTTCCAGCTGGCGATATCGAATAACGGGCAGATGAAATCGGTAGATAACCTGAGCGGCTACGTGACCCGCACGATTACCACTTCCGCGAACGTGGACGGCAAACAAACGGCGGTCGTCTGGCTGGATCCGCAGACGAATAAGGTTTCGTACGTGCCGACGCAGGTAACGCAGGTCAACGGTCAATCCGTGATTTCGTTCAAACGAAAAGGGAACAGCGTATATGCCGTCGTGAAAGGCACGACGAAGTATACCGATTTGACGAAGCACTGGGCACAAAACGACATCTTGCTTATGGCCAATAAGTATATCGTCGAAGGCAGCACGCTCACGACCTTCGCGCCGAATAAACCCGTTACGCGCGGCGAATTCGCGATGTTCATCGCGAAAGGACTCGGGCTGACCGGCGATAAGGCGGCAGCGGGGAAATTCAAGGACGTGAATACGAGCACGGTCCTCGCGGCTTACATCGGGGCGGCCGCCACGTCCGGCATCGTTCAAGGCTTGACGGACGGCACGTTCAAGCCGAACAACGCGGTCACGCGCGAAGAGATGGCTACGATGATGATTCGCGCGGCCGGCGCCGCCGGCGTGCAAATCACGCTTTCGGATACCGCCGCTAATATTCTGAAAAGATTCGCCGATCGCGGCAAGATCGGCACATGGGCGCAGAACGATGTCGCGAAAGCAGTCCAAGCGAGCATCATCAGCGGCCAAGCGGCCAACAAGTTCGGCGGCAAGAACAAAGCGACGCGCGCGGAAGCGGCCGTGATGGTGAAGCGTCTGCTGGACTATGTGAATTTCCTCGATATTTAGTAGAAATAGGGCTATCCGGTCGAATCGACTCGGATAGCTTTTTTTTGTCGCTCGATAGAGGGTGATAGGACTATTCTATCAGACGTAACTTTTCCATTGGTTTCTTAGTCTAAACTACTAGACTTTGAGACGGGAGAGTTGTTAGAGAAATGCGGAACGAACAGAAGACGACCCGGATGCCGGGCAAAAACGGCAGACGCTTGCTAATATGGACGCTTGGGGCTTCGCTGCTTGCGCAGCCATTGATGATCGCCGTACCGGCCTTTGCGTCGGCAGCTACTAACGGAACGACAACGAATGCCATCCAGGCGGCAGTCAAGCAGCTTGTGCAGATCAATACGGAAATGATTACGTCGGGCGCCAAGCGCGTCGATTATTCGTGGACCGGCAAGGCCGGAGCAACGCCTTCGAAGGTACATGTCATCGAGGTCGACCTGATGAACCCGTATGTGAAGCTCGATGTCATGAACGGCAAGGCAGGCTCCGTATCGAGCGTCGGCTCCGTCGGTAACATGGTGGGCCAAACCGGCGCTGTAGCCGGCGTGAACGGGGATTATTTCAATACGGCCAGCGGCAAAGGCAATCCGATCGGCGCCGAAGTGACGGGCGGCCAGCTTGTCTCGAGTCCTTCGCAGCTGACGGGCATGTATGCTTTTGCGCTGACGAACGAGCATAAGCCGACGATTGATACATATGGTTTTGAAGGGGCGGTAACGGCGGCCGACGGTTCCGTCTTTCCGCTGTCCGGCATCAACAAGGCGGCTTACAAGACGGAGCCGGGCAACGCGTTCAGCCATGCCAACGCCATGTACATCTATACGGGCGCGTGGACGCAGTCGAGACCGGACGCAACCGACAGCTCCACGACGCCGACGGAAATTCTGGTGCAGAACGGCATCGTCACGCAATTCGCCGACAATAAGATGATCACGGGCAGCGTGCCGGCCGACGGATATATTCTCCGTACGCACGGCAAGGCGGCCGAATACGCGCGCGCGCATTTGCAGGTGGGAACCCAAGTCTCGGCCAGCTATAATCTGATCGCGCAATCGACCGGCGAGAAGATCGACCCGGGTTCGCTGCAGATGCTGATCGGCGGACACACGATCCTCGTCAACGGCGGCGCCGCGGCAACCTTCTCCCGCAGTACGAGCAGCATCAGTCCGAACAGCGACCGCGCGCGCACGGCGCTGGGGTACTCCAAGGACGGCAAGAAGGCGTTCATCATCACGGTGGAGGACAGCGACAGCAGCCTGGGCGTCACGCTCGCGGAGCTGCAGCAAATCATGGTGCAGCTGGGCGTGTGGAAAGGGATGAACCTGGACGGAGGCGGATCCACGACGATGATCTCGCGTCCGCTCGGGGAGACGGCGGCGCAACTCTCCTTTCCGACGGAATACGGCGTGACGCAGCGCCTGGTCGCAAACGGCCTCGGCGTCTTCTCGACGGCGCCCGCGGGCGCGTTGATGGGCATCAAAGCGAGCGGCGGCAGCGTGCTGTTCGTGGGACAGCAGGCGACGTACGCGATGAAAGCCTACGATACGTTTTACAATCCGATCGATCCCGGAACGCTGCAGCCGCAATGGCTGGTCGGCACGCCGCTGGGCAGCTTCTCGGGCAACACGTTCACGGCGACTAAATCGGGCACGACGACGATCACCGTGAAATCCGGCAGCGCGAGCGACAAGCTGCCGATCGAGATCGTGGGCGGCGATTCCATCGCCGCCATGACGGTGGATGCGGGCTCGCTCGTGCTCGAGCAGGGCAAATCCATGGCGCTTCCCGTGCATGCCACGCTGAAGGACGGCCGCAAAATGACGGTTCCGGCATCCGCGATCAAATGGGAGCTGCGCGGCTTCACGGGCTCCGTGAAGGACGGCACGCTTACGATCGATGCCGTGAACCCGTCCGCGCAAGCCGGCTACGTCATTGCCCATTATGACAATTTCTCGACGATGGCCGTGCTTACCGCGGGCGCCGACAAAAAATTCGACGATTTCGAGAGCCAGACCTATCCAATTTCGTTCCAAGGTACGAATGGTGTAGTAGGCACGTCCTCCATCGTCGCGGGTTTGCCCGGGACGAATAGTTCGAGCGTCGTGCAGCTGCAGTATGACTTCACGGGCGGAAGCGGGACGAAGGCCGCTTATGCCGTCCTGAACGGTACGGGCCGCAAAGTGGACGGCAGCCCGTCCGGAATGACCATCGACGTGATGGGCGACGGCAGCCTGAACTGGGCACGGGCCGAGTTTATCGACAGCAAGGGCGCCGCGCACCTGATCACGCTGGCCAAGCAAGTGGATTGGACCGGATGGAAGACGATAAAAGTAAATTTGGCGGCCGAAGGAATGGCCTATCCCGTCACGTTGAAGCGGCTTTACGTCGCCTCGCTGGAGGACGGGCAGGACGAACGCGCGCTGACGGGCGCGCTTGCGTTCGACAACCTTGCGTTCCAATACCCGGCGGTCGTACCTGAACCGCCGCGCGCGAAGATCGGCCTGAAGCTGGGCTCGAAGAACGCCACCGTCGGCGGCCAGGCCTATAAGCTCGACGTGGCGCCGCTGCTCTTGAACGGCACGACTTATCTCCCGCTGCGCTTCGTGACCGAAGCCATGGGAGCCCAGATCGATTGGGATGCGGCGCTGAAGCGCGTCACCGTGCTGCGAGGCGGACAATTGCTGGAGATGTGGGTCGGACGTAACGATTTCGTGCTGACGGGCGTGCGAAAGCAATCCGAAGTCGCGCCGATCACCCGCAGCGGACGCACGCTTGTCCCGATTCGACTCGTATCCGAGCAATTAGGCCTACGCGTAAATTGGGATGGAAAATTGGGCACGATTACCGTCGAATGAAATGGATGCCTGCAACTGATTATGTGATATGATAGAATTAGTAGAACATGCAGAAAGTGGGCCGGGAAAGCATGGATTATCGCGTGGACGATATCGATAAAGTCATCAAGAACGCCGTTCTTGTCATGGAGGACAGCAAATATCAGATTTTCGAGATTTGCGAATCTGCGCGCAAAGAAATGTTTTCGCTGGGCCAAGAATTGAGTCAAGTACTGGAAGAAGCCGGGAATATTATCGACAAGGTGGACCAGCTCGAGCTGGATTACCGCCGGGCCAGGATCCGGTTGACTGAAGTCAGCCGGGACTTCGTCCGATATAAAGAAGAGGACATCAAAACAGCCTACGAGAAAGCGACGCAGCTTCAGCTGGAACTGATGATGTTCCGGGAAAAGGAAACGTATCTGAAGGCCCGCCGCGACGAGTTGCAGAAGCGGGTGCGCAATGTCGAGAAGTCCATCGAACGGGCGGAATCGATCGCTTCCAAGATCAACGTGGTGCTGGAGTACTTGTCCGGGGATTTGAATCAGGTGACGCGTATCCTGGAGTCCGCCAAGAACCGACAGCAGATCGGGCTGAAGATCATATTGGCCCAGGAGGAAGAGCGCAAACGGATCGCGCGGGAGATTCATGACGGCCCGGCGCAATCGCTTGCGAATATAGTGCTTAGGACGGAAATTGCGGAACGCATGCTGATTAAGCAGGAATTTCAAATCGTGCAGGAAGAATTAATAGATTTGAAGAGTCAGGTACGTTCGGGCATCGAGGAGATCCGCAAGATCATTTTTAATTTGCGTCCGATGGCATTGGATGATCTGGGACTCGTGCCTACCCTTCGCAAGTATATTCAAGATTATGAAGAAAAAAGCAAGATTCGCACGATGTTTGAAACGATCGGCAAGGAGGTTCGACTGCCCTCGGCCATGGAAGCTGCGATTTACCGCGTGGTTCAGGAAGCGTTCAGCAATGCGTTCAAGCATGCGAATCCGTCCTATGTCTCGCTCGAAATGACCTATCAAGCGCAAATGGTGAAAATTGTCGTCAAAGACAACGGCGTCGGATTCCAACCGAGCCTGATTGAATCCAAAGCCAAAAACAGCGTCCATTTCGGTTTGATCGGCATGCGCGAGCGGGCGGAGCTGCTTGAAGGGAGGATGGAGATCGAATCCGCAATCAACGAAGGCACCAAAATCACGATTCATATCCCCATCAACGCGGAAACTAGAAAGGAGTAAATGACGAATGACGATGGAAATGAAAGCTTCTAGCGGCAAACGCAAAATCAAAGTATTGATTGCTGACGATCATCAGCTATTCCGCGAAGGGCTTAAGCGGATTCTCAATATGGAAGATGATTTGGAAGTCATCGGAGAATGCAACGACGGAATTCAGGTATTGGAATTCTGCAACCAGAACAAGCCGGAAGTCGTGCTCATGGACATCAACATGCCCATCGAGAACGGCGTCGTGGCGACGGAACGGCTCCGTGATATTTTCCCGGAAGTAAAAGTCATTATACTCTCCATTCATGACGACGAGAGCTATGTTTTCGAGACGCTTCGCAAGGGCGCGAGCGGGTACCTGTTAAAGGATATGGAGGCGGAAGCGTTAGCAAACGCGATTCGTTCCGTCGTGAACGGTTATGCGTACATCCACCCGAAGGTGACGGGCAAGCTGATCAACCAGCTTCGCCGCATGACGTATCTCGACGAGATCGGCGCGACCTCCGGAGCGGCGGCGGCAAGGGAAACCGGCGTCAAGTTCATTCCGAGCGAGGATAATCCGCTGACGCGACGCGAGGCGGAAGTGCTTCGATTGATGGCAGAGGGCAAGAGCAACAAGATGATCGGCGAATTCTTGTTCATCAGCGAGAAGACGGTCAAAAACCACGTGAGCAGCATTTTGCAGAAAATGGAAGTCGACGACCGCACGCAGGCCGTCATTCACTCCATCAAGTTTGGCTGGGTTACGCTGTAAACGGGCTATACATACGAACGAAAGAGGCTTCCGCATCGATGCGGGGGCCTTTTTTGCGGTTGAGTGGGGCGTTACGGGGACGGGCTAGCCACAGGATTTGCCGGAGCACCATGCGGATGGAAGGACGCGGTAACTGCGCGCATGAGGGTGACTGCCGTCACGCGTCGTCGCACCCCGCGCACCTTGTTGCGCCAGTCGCCGAAAGCCCCTTTCTTGTCCCGAAACGGCCGTAACCTCTGGGCGCGCGGCGGCATATGATGTCACATAAAGGAGGTGGACGCCTTTGATTACGGTGTTGTTGTGGATCCTGGGCTGCTACGTTGCGGCTGCCGCCGTCGTCTACGTCTTCTCGGCTATGCGCCTAGGGCGCGAACGCCGCGCCAAGCATTACGTGCTGATCGCCGGCAATGAGGGGGCGAGGATAGAATGGTATATGCGCTCGCTTCGCCGCTTCTCGCATATGACGGGCACGGACGTGAAGGTGACGATTGTCGACAACGGCTCGGAGGACGATACGCTGAGCATCGCGCGGGTATTTGCCAAACACGGGATGAATGTGCAGGTGCATGCGCACGAGGGTGGAGATATGGCTGCGAACCGGATGGGTGCCGCGTCGGGGGATGGTGAACGGAGTCTTGGGACCTTCAGCGAGACGGGTTCGGCTGCAGGGCTTCCACCGTTTACGCCGGATTCCCATGCGGATACGGCCGACGGAGCGAAGAAACATGACGGCCACCCTGGAAAATGGCAACGGTTACGCGCGATTTGGCGGTGGAGAGTCGGCAGTCACGGGACTGCAGCCACGGGCATGGACGAGGCAAGGAAATCGGGGAAAAGCAGCGGAAAGCCGCTGGAACCGACGCATTTGCTGTGGATGCTGCAGGCGGAGGGCATCGTGTCCGAAAGGGAGCATGCCGTCCTGATCGACCTGAGGGATCCGGCGGATTTGTCGAAGCTGCCGTTCTGATCAGTTGACGGGTAGGAAACCGCATAGCGTAGAAGGATTGCGTACCTCGGGAGGGCGATGTATAATTACGACAACTGAATATTGCGACGAGTGAAGCACACCCGTAGGACTGCCGGAAGGCGGTTCGTGGGTGTGCTTTTTTGGTTTTTCGGGCGCATGGCAAGCGGAGGGGAAGCGAATGAAGGTTGTTGTGTACGCGGTTGCCGCTGGGAAGCGCTCTTGGGCGGGTTGGTCGCTGGCGCCTGAAATCGATATGGCGTATTGGCTTGTTCCGGGATATCGCGCGGAGGCGGAGCGGGCCATTCATGCCGGAACGAGGAGCGAGGAACGGGAAGAGATGTATGGCCGAGCGGAGACAGGGCGTGCCGCGGGTAACGGGGTCGGAACAAGGAAAGGGAACGCGGCGGGAAGAGAAAGAGGGAAAGGGCATGAAGCGAATAGCCGGGCGCAATATCGACAAAGCGCAGCTGGAGACGGAGAGGGTGGCGAGGCGGAACGGCTTGTCGTCTGGACGGAGCCGCTGCCGCTCGGCCATGCGCTGGCCGTTGCGGAGCAGTGGCCCGGCGGGAGCCTGCCGGGCCCGCGCTTGGATCAAACGTTGACGCGTTTGATCGCGGACGCGTGGGCGGGCGACGCCCGCCTGGGGCTGCCGGTTCCGCGGCAGCCTGCGGCACATGCGGCGCATGTGCCGCGCGCGGCCGAGCCGGGCGCCGGCCGCGCGGACGCGCATGCGCTCGCGGCGCGCGCGTGCCGCGCCGCTGCGCTGCTGCAGGGACGAGCGCTGCTCGGCAGCGAAGCGCTCGCCCTGCTCGAGGCCGCGGGCGCGGCCGGGCCGGCCGGCGCCGCGCCGGCGTCTTGGAGCGCGTGGGCGCCCGCGCTCCAGCTGGCCGCGCTGCTCGGCCGGCTGCGCCTCGGCGGCGCGGTCGCCCCGCAGCCGCAGCCCCGGCTGCTGCGGTGGCGGCAAGCGCTGGGCGCCCGGCCGCGCCCGCGGCTCCGCTGCCAGCGCTGCGGCAGCGACACGGCGCGCATGCGCCGAACCCCATGCGCCGCGTGCGGCCGCGCATGCGCGTACTGCGAGGCGTGCCTCAACATGGGCCGCAGCCGCGAGTGCGGCCTGCTCATTCTCGGCTCGCCGGGTATTCCCGACGCCCGCGTCGATTCGCCCGCCTTGCGCACACGGCACGAGCCGATCATGCAGGCGGCTCAAACCGCACCGAGCCAAGCTGCGGCGCCCGATCTCGCCGTCTGGAACCTCAGCCCCGCCCAGACGGCCGCCGCCTCCGCGGCACTGGCTTACATCAACGGCCCGAGCGACCCCCGGCAGCCCCGCCGCAGATTCCTGCTCTGGGCCGTGACCGGAGCGGGCAAGACCGAGATGATCTTTCCGCTCATTGCATCGGCGTTGGAGCGAGGCGGCCGGACGCTCATTGCCACGCCCAGGCGGGATGTCGTGCTGGAGCTGGATCCGCGCATTCGCAAAGCGTTCCCGGGCGCGGCCGTCGTCACCTTATACGGCGGAAGCCAGCAGCGCTGGGAGCAGGGAGAGATCACGCTCGCCACGACGCATCAGCTCTTTAGATTTCGCGAAGGGTTCGATCTCGTCATCGTTGACGAAATTGACGCGTTTCCCTATCACGGCGATCCGATGCTGCACTTTGCCGCCGAGAACGCGCGCACGCCAGAAGGCACGCATGTACTCTTGTCCGCAACGCCTCCGGCGGCGCTTCGCGCAGAAGCCAGAATCGGCCGATTGGCGCATGTGCGCGTCCCGGTCCGGTTCCACAGGCATCCGCTTCCCGTGCCGGGCTTGCTTTCGATTCCGCCCGTGCGCAAGCTGCTTCAGCAGCGCGGCCTTCCGCGGGGGTTGACGTCCGCGCTCCGCCGTTCGATCGACCGCGGCGCGCAGCTATTCGTCTTCGTGCAGCAGATCCGCGACGTTGAGCCGCTTGCCGCCAAGCTGCGGCGTTTTTTTCCGACGATCGTCATCGGGGGCACTTCGTCGCAGGATCCCGATCGAACAGACAAGGTTCAGCAGTTTCGCGCGCGTGCCATCCGGCTGCTCGTCACGACGACCATACTCGAACGGGGCGTCACGGTACCGAAGAGCGATGTCTTCATCCTCGATGCGGATGGCAGGCTGTTCGACGATGCGTCGCTGATCCAGATGGCCGGCAGGGCCGGGAGATCCAAGGATGATCCCGCGGGAAACGTCTACTTCTGCGCGCCGGCGCGAACGCGTGCCCAGAAATCCGCGATTGCCCAGATTCGAAGCATGAACCGCATTGCCAGGCGCCATGGCTATCTGATCGACAAAGAAAGGCGGTGATCGGACGAATGTCAGTCCCATCGATTTTGCGCTCGTTCCGGCGGGCGTTTCCCAAGTTCACGGCGCTGCTCGCTGCGAGCGCGAATGCCTGCCTGGTCTGCGGCGGCCGCTGCGAACCGCGGCAGCAGGGACATTTCGGTTCCCTGTGCAGGGCTTGTTATCGCGGCATTCCATGGATTACTCGCGTCTATTGTCCGATATGCGGCCGGCCCGAGCATTGTCCCGACTGCGTTCGCCGGACGCGGACCGCATTCGTGCTGAGCCGCTCGGCCGTCCGTTATGACGCCGCGATCCGCGAGTGGATCGCGCAGTACAAATACGGCGGCAACGAGGCGCTCGAACCCTTGCTGGGCGAATTGCTGACGATGGCCTATCGCGGCCTTTGCGCCGAACTCCGGCTCCCGCCTACCATGCCGGGACGCTTCGATGCCGTCATTCCCGTGCCGCTAAGCGAAGTCCGGCTCCTTGAACGCGGCTTCAACCAAGCGGAGCGGCTGGGCGCGCGCCTGGCGGAACCCGAAGGCATCCCGCTCGTCGGTGCGCTGCGGCGGACGCGGCATAGCGTCAAGCAAAGCGCCAAGACACGGGGCGCGAGGCTGCGCGACACGCATAATCTGTTCCGGGCCGACAGTGCCGTACTGGCAGAATTGCTGCATTCGCGCAGCCGGCCGGACAGCTGCCGCCTTCTGCTAATCGACGATATTTACACGACCGGCAGCACGGTCAACGCTTGCGCCGAGGCTTTGGCGGACGCCTTGAGGCAAGCGGCGCCGACCATGCGTTATGAAATCTACTGCCTCACGCTGGCCCGATCGTAGGAATCAGGCCGGTGAAAGAGCTACAGCCGCTTGCCTCGCAATCTCGCGATTTAACTGCCGGTCTATCCGTTTACCTGACGCGAACGATCAATCCGGATTTTTTCTGCACCTCGCGCGGCTCCTCGGGCAAGGCGTGACGGCGCATGATGGCTGTCACGCTTCGTTGATTGGAGCATGCAGTGCCACGGTGAACGGCACCGTTTCCGGATAAGCGGAGCACTCGGCTCAACGGTAACCGCCACGCGTTTCTTTCCCGGCAGCCCGTCCAAAAAAAAGGGTGAATTTTGTCAACGTATGAGTTAATATGAAGTCACGATTCGCGACCTGGAAGGGAGCATGAAGAGATGGATCTCGACAACTGCCCGCGCTGCGGCAAACTGTTCGCGAAGAATTTCCGCGATGTTTGCCCCGCCTGCATTAAAGCCATTGATAACGAATACACGCTGTGCTCGGACTATCTCCGCAAACATAAAGGCGCCAATATTACCGAGCTGACGGAAGCCACGGACGTAAGCATTAAACAAATCACGAAGTTTATCAAAGAGGGCCGGATTTCCCTGATCGGCGCGCCGAACCTGATGTATCCGTGCGAGATGTGCGGGACTCTGATCCGGGAGCATAACAAATGCGACAGCTGCCGGGCTAAACTGCTGCAAGAGGTGAACAAGGCGAGACCGGATCAACCGGCAAAGGAGCAGGCCGACCCTGCAAAGGCGCCGTCATCGGTCGCATCCGTTTACCGCATCATGGATCGAACCACGCGAAACAAATAATCGCATCAAGCCCGGCGAAGCGAATCTCGTAGATTCTCCTCCGCCGGGCTTTTTTATAGGCTAAATATTGGCTATAAATAATTAAATGGAATTGCCGATAATACTTGTATTAGCGAATCGGCTTTTTGAAATGTTGGAGGGATGAACGTGAAGATCAACCAAACGCAGCGGATTAATGCGGTGAATCCGTACCAGAAACAAAACGATCAACAGGCGGGCAGCCTGAGCCGCAAGCGGAAAACGGACGAGGTTCAAATTTCGGCGGAAGCGCAGGAGATGCTGTCCTACAGCCGGGTCAACGATCCGGAACGGGCGAAGCGGATCGACGAGCTCAAGGAATCCGTTCGCTCGGGTACCTATCAAGTGGAGTCCGGCAAGATCGCCGAAAAGCTCCTCCCGTATCTGAAAAATCATAAACAAGAATAGGTGGATTTCCGTGAACGTCGAGACGATTATCGCTACGCTGGAGATGCAAGCGGAGGTTTACGATCAATTGCTGGCCTTGGCGAAAGAGAAGACGCCTTATCTCGTTCATAACAAAGTCGATCTGCTGAACGCCACGATTCAGAAGGAACGGAAGCTGCTGAAGACCGCGGAGGAACTGGAACAGCGGCGCATGAGACTGTCGGGTCAGTATTTTTCCGCGCTCGGGATGCTGCGTTACAAAGGCGGTAAAATAACGGAGATGATACGGACGGTCACATCGCCGCAAGATAAATTGCGGTTGACGGAGCTGCATGCCGGGCTTCGACATTCGCTGGACGATCTGCAGAAGGTCAATCAATTGAATCAGCAGTTAATCGAACAATCGCTGAAGTTCATCGACTACTCGATCGATTTGATGGTCGACGACCCCGGCAACGATGTTACCTATCAGCATCCGCAGAGTGTCGGTTACAACCTGTCCACGCGCAGCGCATTCGATACAAAAGGTTAGGGAGGCAGTTCAATGACATCGACGTTCCATTCAATCGAAACGGCAAAACGAAGCTTGTTCGCTCAGCAAACCTCTATCAATACGGTAGGGCACAATATTGCAAACGCCAACACGGAAGGATATTCGCGGCAGCGCGTGACGATGACGGCGGCAAGGCCGATGGAGGCCTTCGGTTGGAATCGCTCGACCTCGGCCGGCCAACTGGGAACGGGCGTCGAGGCCACGGCGATCAATCGCGTGCGCACGTCTTTTCTGGACGACCAATTCCGCAATCAAAGCAAATACGTCGGCGCATGGTCCGTTCAATCCGATACGCTTCAGAAGCTGGAAGCGATCGTGAACGAGCCTTCGGATTCCGGCATCCGTACCGTTATGGATAAATTTTATCAAGCCTGGTCGGATCTCAGCAAGGACCCCGAGAACGTCACAGGTCGCAAAATCGTCCGCGAAACCGCGCTGGCGCTAACGGATTCCTTTAATCAGACCAGCAAGCAAATGCAGGATTTGAGCACGGATTTGACGAGCAGCATAGATGTGAAGGCGACGGAAGCCAATTCGTATCTGGACAACATCGCGTCGTTGAATACGCAAATCCGCCGCATTGAATCGCTTGGAGACGATGCCAACGATCTGCGCGACCAACGCGATCTGCTCACGGACAAGCTTTCTCAGATCGTCAACATTACCGTAACGCAAGCTCCGGAAGGATACAACATTTCCATGGGCGGCACCGAGCTGGTTAATGGCGATACGGCGACTCCGCTTACGCCGGCGGTGCTGGAGGCGGCCGTTCAAACTGGAGATCTAAACAGCGGCGAAGTGTTCGGCATGATAACCTCGCGGGATGTCTATGTCGCGGACTATGTCAAACAGCTGGACACGCTCGCAAACACGTTGGCGACGGGAGCCTTTCAAGTGACGGTTCCTGCAGGCTCCGTTCTCCCGGGCACGACGACCCCGCTCGCGACGGCGACCACGATGACGGTTCAAGGGATCAACGGGCTTCATAAGCTTGGCTATACGATGGGCAATCCGGCAAAGGGCGCCGATGATTTCTTTACGATCAAAGCCGGGGCGACGGGCTTTACCGCAGCGAGCATTCAGTTGAATCCCAGCATAGCCGACGACACGAACAATATTGCGACATCGATGCGGACCGTTACCGCCGGCGGGACAAGCACGGTCGTCGTGGGCAACAACAGTTTGGCGCTGCTGATGTCCGGTTTGAGCGAAGTGAAGTTTACCTTCGATCAGACCGCGAGCGGAAACGGCATTTCCGAAGCGACCATCAACAATTTTTACAGCTCCATGGTCGGCGCATTGGGCGTCCAATCGCAAGAGGCGTTGCGCCAATACCAAAATTCCGCCGCGCAGACCGAGCAGGTCGACAGCAACCGTCAGTCGGTCAGCGGCGTTTCGCTTGACGAGGAAATGTCCGACTTGATTAAATACCAGCATGCCTATGGCGCGGCAGCACGTTTCATGACCACGTTTGATCAAATGCTCGAAAAATTGATTAACGGTACCGGCGTTGTCGGCCGCTAAGAATAGGAGCGAACCTAGATGTCCTTGCGCGTAACACCTGGAATGATGCATATGCAGCTGTCCCGCAACCTGAACCGAAACCTGGCTCAGATGGATAATATACAGAATCAAATTGCAACCGGCCGTAAAATCAACAAACCATCCGATGACCCGGTGGGCATTACGTATGCGCTCCGTTATCGGACGGAACTGGCATCGAACGAACAGTATCAGAATAATGCCGATGCCGCCCACTCGTGGCTGGATTTCAACGATACGGTACTGGGACAAGCGGGCGATATCATGAAGCGCATCAAAGAATTGACGGTGAACGGTTCGAACGGAACGAATCCGCAAGATGCGCTGGACAGCATCAACAGCGAGCTTGTGCAGTTGAAGAGCCAACTCGTCGACATTGCCAACAGCAAGCTGAATGGCAAATACGTATTTAACGGCCAGCAATTCGATAAAATCCCATACGACGAGAATGCGCCGGGATTCGATGCGAAACAGGTCGTTACGGATACGGGTGACGTCTCTTATGCAGTAGGCGTCGGCGTAACGCTGCCGGTCAACGTATCGGGCAATGAAATTTTTGGCACGGGCAATCCGGTAGAAGCGGATAACGTATTTTCGGTTATCGACAATATTATCAGTAATTTCGCGGCGGGCAACCAAGCCGGAGCCGCCGCGCAGCTGGGTAATCTCGAAAGCCGGGATGCCAAAATCACCAATGCCAGATCCGAGGTTGGCGCCAAAGTGAACCGGATCGAGCTGATGCAGAATCGTTTGGATGATCTCGAGATCAATTTGACGGACATGCAGTCGAAGACCGAGGATGCCGATTATGATCAACTCCTCATCGATTCAAAGATTAACGAGAACATCTATCAGGCTTCGCTCTCGGTAGGCGCGAAAGTTATCTCTCCGTCCTTGGTTGACTTTCTTCGTTAGCGGGTGAGCATCGATGAAGCTTCCTTATATTCAAGCTGAATCCCAGCGTGCCCAGATTGGGATCGAGTCGCAAGCCGGAAACTATGCGATCCAATCAAGACCTGCGGATATTCAAATACAGACGACGCCTACCAGAATCAGTGCGCCGACCGTAATGCCTGAACTGAACCTGAATCAGGATCGGATGTGGGCGGCGTTCAATGGCGGCAAGCCGGATGCGTTTCGGCAGCGAATATATTCTCAATTACCGGAGATTGCCTTGAAAGCCATTGCTCATATCGTCGAGAAAGGCAATCGTATGGGGGACTTGCGTATCAAACAAAATCCATTCCCCGATATCGCGCTCGAGGATATGAACGCAGGAGGTCCGGACTTGGAAGTGTTCGGGCCGGCGTCGTTTGATAACGTGGATATCGAGTTTAACATTCAAAAGCCGGATGTGCGAATCGATGTCGGCAAAGTAGATATTCAAGTGCAGACGCATAAGCCCGAAATTAATTATCAACGCGGCGGCGTGAAGATTTATATGCAGCAATATCCGTCTGTTTCGTTTCATGTCGCCGAATTGGACTTGCGCGCATAGCACACGAACGGGATCATCTATGCTATAGGGAAGCCGGGAATCGGTTTCATTCTATGGCATTTTTCTTTATGATGAAGGTAGTTACGATTAGGAGTGTGAAACGACTATGGAATTGCAAACGAACCGGTTCGGCAGGCTGACGATCGCCGAAACGGGATTGTACCACTTTGCTCAAGGGCTTCCCGGTTTTGAAGATCAGAAATCCTTCGTGATTATCGCGCCGGAGGAAGATCATCCATTTGCATTTCTTCAGTCGACGCAGGACGAGAAGCTGAGTTTTATCATCTCGAGCCCGTTTCTTTTCTATCCGGATTATGATTTCGAAATCCCGGAGTCCGCTGTCGCGGAATTGCAAGTGACAGGCACCGAGCAAGTACTGGTCAGGTCGATTATTAACGTAAGCGGAAGTTTGGAATCAGCCACGATCAACCTCGTCGCCCCGGTAGTGATCAATCAGGATAACCGCAAAGGCAAGCAAGTTGTTCTTGGCCGGTCGGCCTATATGACAAGACACCCGTTATTTACCGGGGAGAAGCGATAAGGGAGGATGTTTTCAGATGCTCGTGCTTGCGCGTAAGAAGGGTGAATCCGTCGTCATTCAAGACAACATCGAGATTACCGTGCTTGAGGTCATCGGCGATACGATAAAACTCGGTTTCAAGGCTCCCCGCGAAGTGGAGATTTTGCGAAAGGAAATATGCGTCCAGGTCAAGCAAAGCAATTTGGAATCGATCGCGCAAATGCCGAGCCTGCAGTTATTAAAGGATCAATTGCAAAAACTGCAGAAAAGCGACGAATTGCTATAATGAAGCCTTGACGACGAGCCGATATAGGAATAAGGGCCGGATAAGGGCAATCGACTTATGGGGCTAACCACACGGATGTGGGCATCCATCAACCATTCAGGGAGGAAATTCAAATGCGTATTAACCACAATCTTCAAGCCGTAAACACGCACCGCAACATGACGCTGAACAACAATGCAGCAAGCAAAAGCATGGAAAAGCTGTCTTCCGGTCTTCGCATCAACCGTGCGGCTGACGATGCCGCTGGCTTGGCGGTATCCGAGAAAATGCGCGGACAAATCCGCGGTCTCGAGCAAGCGCAACGCAACGTGCAAGACGGAATCTCGTACGTTCAAACGGCAGAGGGCGCAATGAACGAAGTAAGCTCCATGCTGACGCGCATGAAAGAGCTGAACGTTCAAAAAGCGAATGGCACGTACTCTTCTTCCGACAAGTCGAACATCAACCTTGAGTTGAACCAACTCGGTTCGCAAATCGATCAAATCTTCACGAACACGAAGTTCAACGGGATCAGCATTACGGCCGGCGCAACGATCCAAGCAGACGATGCTTCCGCGACAATCGCAATTTCCGGTATCGACACTACGGGTATCACGGGCCTTAATGATACTTCGGACTTGAGTGCAATCGAGACGGCGATCAAGAATACGTCGACGCAGCGCGCAACGCTCGGCGCAAAGCAAAACCGTCTGGAGTACACGTCGAATAACCTAGGAACGACCGTCGAGAACTTGACGGCTTCCGAATCCCGTATCCGCGACACGGACATGGCAAAAGAAATGGTCGACCTTACGAAGAACAACATTTTGCTGCAAGCTTCGCAAGCGATGCTCGCGCAAGCGAACTCCGCGCCGCAAGGCGTACTCTCCCTGCTTCGTTAATCGCGGCATGAACGTCAACAGAGACCTTAGCTCGGCTAAGGTCTCTGTTTTTTTTGCACCGTTGTTCGCAGCGAGTGCCGCGAAAATTGCAGAAAAGCGACGAATTGCTATAACGAAGCCTTGACGACGAGCCGATATAGGAATAAGGGCCGGATAAGGGCAATCGGCTTTTTACGGCCTACCACATGGACGTGGGCAATTATCAACCAATTCAAGGAGGAAAATCAAATGCGTATTAATCACAATCTTCAAGCCGTAAACACGCACCGCAACATGACGCTGAACAACAATGCAGCAAGCAAAAGCATGGAAAAGCTGTCTTCCGGTCTTCGTATCAACCGTGCGGCTGACGATGCCGCTGGCTTGGCGGTATCCGAGAAAATGCGCGGACAAATCCGCGGTCTCGAGCAAGCGCAACGCAACGTGCAAGACGGAATCTCGTACGTTCAAACGGCAGAGGGCGCAATGAACGAAGTAAGCTCCATGCTGACGCGCATGAAAGAGCTGAACGTTCAAAAAGCGAACGGCACGTACTCTTCTTCCGACAAGTCGAACATCAACCTTGAGTTGGATCAACTCGGTTCGCAAATCGACCAAATCTTCACGAACACGAAGTTCAACGGCATCAGCATTACGACCGGAGCAACAATTCAAGCCGACGATGCTTCCGCGACGATCGCCATTTCCGGCATCGACACTACGGGCATCACGGGGCTTGACAGCGGCACTACATTGGCGGATATCGAGACAGCGATCAAGAATACGTCGACGCAACGCGCAACGCTCGGCGCAAAGCAAAACCGTCTGGAGTACACGTCGAACAATCTGGGCACGACCGTCGAGAACTTGACGGCTTCCGAATCCCGTATCCGCGATACGGACATGGCGAAGGAAATGGTCGACCTCACGAAGAACAACATCTTGCTGCAAGCTTCGCAAGCGATGCTCGCTCAGGCGAACTCCGCGCCGCAAGGCGTGCTTTCCCTGCTTCGTTAATCACGGCATGAACGTCAACAGAGACCTTAGTTCGACTGAGGTCTCTGTTTTTTTTTTGAACATTAATAATTACAAGGCGAAACGTCGATATAAGAAGTAGTAAAAAGAAAGAGCGGAGTGAGAATATGAGCATTCAATCGGTTAGCGGCAGTTCTCCAGTGGAAATTCCATTGTCTTCTGCAAGTCAATCAAGCTCGCAAAGCAGCAACCCGGCCTCGCAGCATGCTGCTGCGGTGAAGTCGGTCCAAACCGGCAAAGAATTGCGAACCGCCGAATTGGAAGGCGTGAATTTGTCGATTGGCGAGGCGCAACTTATTAAAGCGATCGATAGAGCAGTGAAGGCAATCGAGGGTCCCGACACCACATGCGAGATCAAGATGCATGAAGCGACAAAGACGATTACCATTAAAGTGCTGAATAAGGAAACCGGCGAATTGATTCGAGAGATCCCTCCTGAAAAGACCTTGGATTTGGTAGCCAAGATGATGGAATTCGCAGGCATCCTGATTGACAAAAAGATATAAAGGGGGAGGACATAATCATGAGAATTACGGGTTTGGGCTCAGGGATGGACATCGATTCCATCGTTAAGCAATTAGTTACGGCAAAGAAAGGACCTCTGGACCGCCTAAATCAGCAGAAGACCACAATGGAATGGCAACGGGAGCAATATCGCGACATCACTTCGAAATTGGTCGATTTTCGCAATAATAAGCTTTTTAACTATGGTCTGCAAAGCGGCATTGCAGCCAAACAGGTCAATCTCAGCGGGAATACGGGGGCAGTCAGCGCAAAGGCGAACTCCGGTGCATCTTCGGGCACGATGACCATCCAAGTGAATAATCTTGCAACGGCGGCGCAAGTGACAAGTACGGCTAGTATCCCTGGCGGAATCGATGCAAGCAAGACGTTAAGCGATCTACAGGCGGAAGGAAAAATAGCGTATACGGCAGTTGGGGGCAAAGTGTCCTTTGATATCACGAACGGAAGCGGTTCGCCCGTAACGATCTCGATGAACGAAACAGATAAACTATCGGATGTCGTGACCACTATTAACAATAGTTCCGCGAAAGTGAACGCGTTTGTCGATGGTGTTACGGGTCGCTTGTCGATTTCGTCAAAAGCAACGGGTGCAGGAAGCATTGCATTAAACGATACCTCGGGCTTGCTTGCCAGCTTCAACATGCCTGCTTCATCCTCCACGGCGGAGCAAGGGAAGGATGCCAGCCTTGTTATCAACGGCATCGCAACCACTCGTAGCAGTAATGTTTTCACTGAGAACGGCGTTGAAATTACACTGAACGCGCCAAGTGCGGGAACCCCTACGACGTTGAATATCGTCACGAATACGGATACGGTTCTTAACACGATCAAGTCGTTTATCACTGATTTTAACGACGTGCTCGATACGTTAACAAGCAAGTTAAGCGAAGAGCGTTTTAGAAAGTACGCTCCGCTCACTGCCGAACAAAAAGAAGGCATGAAGGATAGCGAAATTACCCTTTGGGAACAAAAGGCAAAGAGCGGTCTCCTAAATGGCGATGCCACGCTTACGAAATTGACGAGCGATATTAGACTTTCCTCCATTTCTCCGGTCACGATCGATGGCGAACAACTCGTTTTAGGCGAGCTGGGCATCGATTCGTCGTCCTGGGAAAATCACGGCAAGCTGGTGATCAAGGACGAGGCGAAGCTTCGGGCGGCAATCGAGGCGGATCCGGATAAAGTAATGAAATTGTTTACGCAACAGACGAAAGAAACTGATCCGGTGAAGAAAGGTTCGGCTTCCAACCCCGACAACGGTCTATTTAATCGACTTTCCAACGTGGTTATGTCGGCGCTCGACGAGTTGGCCAGCCGAGTCGGGACCTCGAAGTACAGCGCGGACAAGAACAGCTCGTTCTTGTTGGCGAGTACGTTCGGTGAACAATTACGTACCTTCGACGATCGGATTAACGAAGAAACCGATCACTTGAACAGGTTGGAAGATAGTTATTACCAAAAGTTCACCGCGATGGAAACCGCTATGAATCGGTATAATTCGCAAGCAAGCAGTTTATTCGGAGCATCGCAATAAAGGAGTGAACGGCATGGTATCCAACCCTTACGAGAAATATCAACAACAATCCGTCCAGACCGCTTCTCCTGCGCAGCTTATTATCATGCTTTACGACGGGGCCATTCGCTTTATCAAGCAAGGTATCGAAGGGATTGAAAACCGAAACATAGAGAAGTCCAATACCAACCTGATTAAAGCACAGAATATCGTGCATGAGTTGATCGCTTCGCTAAATTTTCAATATCCCATCTCCTCCGAATTGGCGCAAATTTACGAATACATGCTTCATCGGCTGATCGCGGCGAACATGAAGAAGGACAAGGAGCCGGCACTTGAAGTGCTTGCTCATTTGGTCGACTTGAAGGCATCGTGGACGCAAGCTTCGAAGCCGGCACTGGCAGCCAGAGAAATCATTCATGGATAATCTGCTGAGGCAAGTGTTAATAGAGGCTAAGTATTTGAGCGAGGCTGGCCAGTCCGAGGAATACGAGCGGTTCGAACGTTTAGTCGACCTACGGCAAACGCTAACCGATAGGATCGCCGAAGCCGGTGAACTGCCCCCTGCGCAAAAGAAGGTGGTACGGGAAATATTGCAGTATGACGCTTCCGTCATGGAACATATGGATCGATTGAAGAATGAAGCTGCATCCGCAGTTGTTCGGCTACAGGCTTTTAGGAAACAAAAGAATGCTTATAAGCATAAGGATTATGCAGACGCCTATATGGTGGATAAGCGGAACTAACGGGATGAAGACGGGTATGAGTCCTTCCCCGTACAGCACGGGCAGTCATTGATGGATAAAAGGCGCGACGGACTCCCGGCAGGGACAACAGTCGCGCCGACTTCATTTCAGCAAAAGAATGGTGGAAGACACATGGGAAGCGATACGACAGAGCTCGAATCTATACTTGAGGAAGTCAAGATTTTTTTGCCTCGATTGCTGCAGGCATGCAGTTCGGTCTCGGCGTTGTTTTATGTTTCGGTTAACGAACAGGCGTGGACGGAACTCGGAGAATTGCTTGAGGGCGTAGATGATCTCTATAAAACCGTTAATTGGCTTAGAAGCGAAATGGAGGCAGAAGGAGATGCGCTGCACTCCGTCATGGCGGCGTTCTCGGAACAACTTGCGTCTAGATTCGCGGAATTAAATCAATTGATGGATGAGGAACAGTTCGTTCACGCCGCCGATTGCATGAACTATGAACTCGCCGGCATCATACAGGCATTTTCCATAAAGCTAGGAGAAGAGAAGGACGTCGTCGAGAGCAGGTTTGCAGCCAATCTTGCGTACCTCGAGAAGGAGCATCCTCAGGCGTATCAATCACTGAGAAACCTGCGCGCGGACAAGTCGTACTGCCAAGTAACGTATGCAAGCAACGGTTCTCCGAATCTCTATCTGCGAACACAAGAGAATCAGAGCATTTATTTATACAGTCAGTATGATCCCGAACGCGAAGCGGGAATCTGGGCGGATTCTATGGACGAAACGATGGCCGGCAAAACCAACGTGGTCGTGTACGGCATCGGGTTCGGCTATCATTTGAAGCAATTGTCGTTGAGATATCCGGATCATAAGTGGGTTATCTACGAGCCGGATGAACAAGTCATGCTGGCCGCGATGCATGCCGTCGATTTCCAGAAGTTGTTCGCCCGCACCAAGATCGAGTTGCTCGTCGTCGGCTGGAATGAAACCTTAAGACATAAATCGTTTTTCAAATTCGTTAAGTTCGCGAAGGGGGATACCGCCGTCACGTCTCTGCCCTCTTATGACCGGGTAGATAAGCAGAGAAAATTGGAGTTTTTCGAAGACGCGAAGAAAGCCATCATGCACTTTGAAATGTCCGCCAAAACGGCAGCTTATTACGGGATCCAACTGTACCAGAACAAATTGTATAATTTGTCCCATCTCATCCAATCGCCTTCGATACGAGGGATGAAGGACCGATTAAAAGGGCAGACGGCGGTTATCGTAGGCGCGGGTCCTTCGTTGGAACGGGATATTGAGACGTTGCGTCAGCTTAAAAACCATGCGCTGATTATTGCGGCCGGAACGGCCGTTCAATCTTTGATGCATTTCGGGATTACTCCCCATTTAGTCGTTTCGCTGGATTACTCGGAAGCGAACGATGCCGCTTTTAGGCATCTTGATTTGGACGACGTCCCTCTACTGTACGGACCGCAGCTCAAATTCACGATTCTTAAAGATAAAAAGAGGTTGATGTATTTCTTGCCGGAAAATGATTTCACGACCAACTATTATCTCGGCACGGAAATCGGCGAACCGTTGTTTAGCTCGACGCCTTCCGTTACAGGGCCGGCCATCCAGGCGGCTATTTACATGGGGTGTACGGAGATCGTGTTTACGGGGCAGGATTTTTCTTACCCGACTGAGGAGATGTACGCCACGGGAGCCAAACACGTCACGTCGGAAAAGAGTAAAGCGATGGTCAATGCGGCCATCCTTCAGGTTGAGAACGTTCAAGGCGGCATGAACCGTTCGAATGATATGATGAAAGTAACGCTCGGCGAAATCGAGAAGTTATTGAGCAGATACCCTCATATCGTATTCACGAACACGTCCCGGATCGGGGCTAAAATCAAGCATACGGAATGGCAAGACATGGCGAGCGTGCTCGAGCGTATTGCGGATGTTCTTGTCCCCCCAAATATGGTGGCGCAGGTAATGGAGAGCGATCTGCGACCGGTCGACGAGAAACATCGGCAGGAGATCTTGACCCGTTTAACGAATACGCCGGAACAAATCGAGCGGATGGAAGCGACGTTGAAACGAATCGTGCAAAAGCTTGGCGGACTACAAGCGTTAAGCCGAGTGAAACCGCAAAAATGCCATAAGACGATGATCGAAATCGAGGAACTGTGGGAAACCGTGATGCACAACAAGGCGTTCGAATTCTCGTTGGCGTTTATTATCCCGAACGATCTTCGCACCTACGATCGGGATCTGCAGGAACTCGTAGAAGAGAGAAACGTGATCCGGAAGGCGGACCTGTTTTGTAACGTAGTAGGGTCGCTCGCCAAAGCGATCTTGGAGTCGCTGCCTACGGTCGGCGGAATCGTCAAGGAAGCCGTAAATAGGGTTGAGCTCGATCGAGAAACGATTGTCGCAGGCTAATTTCTGCGGAATCAAGCTTAGGAGGCCGATGAATGGAGCAGCAGGAGTTTCAAACGGAAGAGGTACTAGAAGAAGTGAAGCTCTTCTTGCCTAAGCTTATTTCGGCATCTAGATCGATCGCGACGCGGCTTTGCCTGCCGATGGACGAAGATGCCTGGCAGCAGTTCGGCGACGTGGTCGAAGGCATAGACGACTTGTATCGTACGCTTCAAGCCATGGGCTCCGATCTTGTTGAATCCGGACGCTTTCGCGCATGGCTGCCGGTCATCCAGAGAACCGTCTCCGAGTTGAGCGACCGTTTCCAAGCTATGAATCGATGCGTGGACGAAGAGGATTTTGTCGGGGCAAGCGACTATCTACAATTTGAACTGATTACGGTCGTAGAACGCTTGGCTGCGGAGTTGGGCGAAACTCGGCAAGCGCGGAACGAACGATTTGTTCGAAACATGGCATTCGTGAAAGTTCGCTATCCGCAGGTTTATGGATTATTAAGCACGATTGCAAGGGACGAGGAGCGTTACCAGCTCGTCTATACCAGGAATAATCGGCCGAACTTATATTTGGCGGACGAGAATTTCTACTTGTACAGCCAATACGACCCTATACATGAATCCAGGCGCTGGGCGGATTCAGCTGCCGGGAGCGGCGATCGCAAAGAGAATGTGATCTTTTTCGGTTTCGGTTTCGGGTTCCATGCGCTGGCGTATGCGGACTTGTATCCGGACCATCGGCTTTATGTGTATGAGCCGGATGAGCAGGTGATGCTGGCAGCCATGGAGGCCATCGAGCTTCAGGAGATCATAGGGAAATCCAATGTGAAGGAAATCGTTATCGGACGGACGAAATCGGATCGGGATAACTTCATTTACGGCTTTTTGAGATATTTGAAGGCCGGAGCGGACACGCTTTCCCTGCCTGCCTACGATCGAATCAAAGAGCAAGAAAAAAACGATTTTTTTACGGATGCGGGCACGGCCATTATCAATTACGACAGCTCGTTTATCATGTACAAGAAATATGGTATGCAGTGGGTCACGAATTATATGAATAACCTTGCCAAGACGTTGAATTCGCCTTCCATCGAGGGACTGAAAGGCAAATTCGAAGGCATGACCGCCGTTGTCGCGGGGGCGGGGCCCTCTCTGGAAGCAGATATCGCATGCCTAAAGAAGCTTAAACCGCATGCGATTATTATAGCGGCAGGATCGACGACCCAGTCGTTGCTGCATTATGGCATAGAACCTCATCTGATCGTCTCGATCGACGGGGATCCGATCAATAACAACGTTTTTAAAAACCTGAATATCTCTGGTATACCGTTCTTGTTCAGCCCTATGCTATATCATGAAATATTGGATGGCCCGATAGATCCGCTTATTCATTTGTTTTATACGAGCGATATCACGAACAAATACATATTCGATCTTGAGGAATCGTATCCGTTCTTTAAACCGACGGATTCGGTGACGGGGACTGCGATTCAAGCGGCCATTTTTATGGGCTGCAAGGAAATCGTGTTTACGGGACAAGATTTTTCATATCCGGGTACCAGCATGTATGCGCCCGGGGCTGCTCATTTCACGAAGGAATACAGCGATTCCGTCCTCGAAAAAGCGACGTATTTTGTCGAAAACGTGCGCGGAGCCGTGAATCGAACCAATAACGCCATGAAAGTAACGCTGGCTGGCATAGAGAATTTAATCGAGCAGTTCCCTCACATTCAATTTACGAATGCTACCCGAATGGGAGCGAAGATAAAGCATACGCAATGGGAACCGCTGGACAATGTTTATGAACGTTTGAGAAGCGCGTGTCCGGAGGCGGATTTCTTCGTTAAGGCGGTCTCGCAGCTGCGCCCGTACGACGACCGGAGCGTGACGCGAGTGCATAACCGCGTAGTCGATTTGCGCGAGACGCTGCAGCTGAACGAACGGAAATTGCGATACCTGGATGCAAGCCTAAAAAAGCTTGCGGATTTAAGCCGAACCAATCCAAATAAATGCCTGAAGCTGATGGGTGAATTCGATGCGGAGTGGCGCTCCGTCGTGCACAGCGGACCGTTTAAGGCGCTGTACCTCAAAGTCTTCCGAAACGAGATATTCGAGATGGAACGCGACTTGCCGGACATCGCGAAAGAGAATAATCTGATTAAGCGAGCAGAACGGACTCGCCATATCGTAGGTCCGCTCATAAAGGCGATTCTCGACGGAAGCCCCGCGCTCGTCGAGCTCGTAGAGGAATCGCTTCGCCGCATTCATCATGAAGAACAGTCGCTTTCATTGTCATTAAGCGACATGTAAGGAGCAGATATGACGACATTTCGCAAACTATTGGTTACGGGGGCCGACGGGTTTATCGGATCCCACTTGACGGAAGGGCTCGTTCGCCGCGGATATGACGTAAGAGCTTTCACGATGTACAATTCCTTTAACTCCTGGGGCTGGCTGGATCATGCCGCGGAGGATGTCCAGGGCAGCTTTGAAGTGTTTACCGGCGATTTGAGAGACCCGCATGGCGTGAAGGAAGCGATGAAGGGCTGCGATGCCGTTCTTCATTTGGGCGCGTTGATTGCCATCCCGTTCTCGTACCATTCGCCCGATACCTACGTGGATACGAACATTAAAGGTACGCTCAATGTATTGCAGGCTGCCCGGGAACTCGGGATCGGCAAAGTCGTACACACCTCGACGAGCGAGGTATACGGGACGGCGCAGTACGTGCCGATCGACGAGAACCATCCCTTGCAAGGGCAATCGCCGTATTCGGCCTCGAAGATCGGAGCGGACCAGATGGCGATCTCCTTCTACCGTTCGTTCGAATTGCCAGTAGGCATTATCCGGCCGTTTAACACGTACGGCCCGCGACAATCCGCCCGAGCCGTCATTCCTACGATAATTACGCAGCTTGCCGCGGGCAAAAGCAGCATTAAACTAGGCGCCGTTCATCCTACGCGGGATTTCAACTTCGTGGCGGATACGGTTCGAGGCTTTGTACACATGCTCGAATCGGTTTCGAGCATCGGCGAGGTTATCAATATCGGCAGCAATTTCGAGATTTCGATCGGACGCACCGCTAAATTGATCGGCGAGTTAATGGAAAGGGAAGTCGAGTGGGTGACGGACGAAGTACGCATTAGACCGGACAAAAGCGAAGTCGAACGTCTGTGGGCCGACAACGCGAAAGCGTTCGAATTGCTCGCATGGCAACCGGAATATGCCGGGGAAGAAGGATTCCGAAGAGGGTTACGGGAAACAATCGAATGGTTCAGCGACCCGCGCAATTTAGCGCAGTACAAGGCTTCGATTTATAACATTTAAGGGGAACTGCGATATGAGCCAGGAGCGCTTGCCGGAAGAAATCGTCGCTTTGCTGGAAAATGCGTTTAGTCGGCGGAACGGAGCGGTCGCGCTGCATGAACCGGAGTTCGTTGGGAATGAATGGAACTATGTTAAGGAATGCATCGACACGAAATGGGTTTCATCCGCGGGGCCGTTCGTGGACCGATTCGAAAAAGATATGGCAGCCTGGACTGGAGCGTCCTACGCGGTGGCCGTCGTGAACGGTACTGCCGCGCTGCACGTCGGCTTGCTGCTTGCCGGAGTCAAGGAAGGGGATGAAGTGCTCATCCCTTCCTTGACTTTTGTCGCAACGGCGAACGCGGTCAGTTATTGCGGAGCCATTCCGCATTTTGTCGATATTGCCGAATCTACGCTTGGCATGGATGCCGATGCGATGGAGAGCTACTTAATAGATATCGTGCGTTTCGATTCGGAGGGTCAACCGATAAACCGAATGACGGGCAACCGCATCAAGGCCGTTGTACCGATGCACACGTTTGGCCATCCCGTCGATTTGGACCCCCTGATGGAGTTGTGCGCGCGGTATAAGCTTGAGCTGGTAGAGGATGCGGCCGAATCGTTGGGTTCCACTTATAAAGGCCGACATACCGGGACATTCGGCCGATTGGGCGCGTTCAGCTTTAACGGCAATAAAATCGTGACGACCGGGGGCGGCGGCGCGATCGTAACCAACGATGCGGGGCTTGCCAGGGCGGCGAAACATCTCACGACGACAGCGAAGCTTCCTCATCGTTGGACCTATGTTCACGATCAGACAGGCTTCAACTATCGAATGCCGAATTTAAATGCGGCCTTAGGCTGCGCGCAGCTGGAAAGTTTGGAGCAAACCCTTGCCGACAAGCGCGCGGTTGCCGAGCGGTACAAGGCCCGCATCGGTTCCGTCCAGGGCGTCCGTTTGATGACGGAGCCCGACAACTGCGTCAGCAATTATTGGCTGAACGCGCTTATTCTTGATCAGCCCGATCCGGTACTCCGCGATATGGTCTTGCAGCGGACGAACGACGCCGGTTTCCAGACGCGTCCGATTTGGGTACCCATGCACCGGCTTCCGATGTTTGAACGTGTGCCTCGCATGCCATTACCCGTCACGGAACGAATGGAAGATGCCGTCGTGAACGTGCCGAGCAGTCAGGGGCTGATTTACTGTTGACGAGAACTAGCAGAAGGAAAATATGCGTCGTTACCGGAACGAGAGCAGAATACGGCTTGCTTACGCCGCTGCTGCATGAGCTGCAAGAGGACGACGAAATCGAGCTTCAACTCATTGTAACCGGCATGCACCTTTCCCCTGAATTCGGACTTACGCTGCGGCAAATCGAACACGACGGATTCAACATAGATGCCAAAGTGGAAATGCTTTTATCGAGCGACACGGCAGTGGGAATCACGAAGTCGATGGGTCTTGCGCTTATTGGGTTCGCGGACGCTATCGACCGCTTAAAGCCCGATATTATCGTCCTGCTCGGAGACCGCTACGAAATGATGACGGCAGCGCAAGCCGCGATGATCGCCAATGTTCCGATCGCGCATCTCCATGGGGGCGAAAGCACGGAAGGGGCAATCGACGAGGCGATCCGCCATAGCATTACAAAAATGGCGCACGTTCATTTTCCTGCGACCGAGCCATACAGGGCGCGGGTCATTCAACTCGGTGAGCGCCCGGACAGCGTGTATAACGTAGGCGCGATCGGATTGGATAATATCCTCGGGCTTCGGTTGCTCGGCAAGCAGGAGCTTGAACAATCGCTGGATTTCGAGCTTGGCTCGATCAATTTCCTAGTGACCTATCATCCGCTAACGTTGGCGAAGCAGTCTTCGAGCGAATTGATCGATCAGTTGTTGGACGCCTTGGACCGATTTCCTGCCGCCAAGATCATCTTGACGAAACCGAACTCCGATATGGATGGACGCATTATAGCGGCGAAGATGGATGCGTACGCTGAACGCCAGCCGGAGCGCGTCAAGTGCTTTGATTCGCTGGGACAGCTTAGGTACTTAAGCGCGTTAAACCATGTGGATGCCGTAATCGGCAACTCCTCTAGCGGGATTATAGAAGCGCCTATGTTTCGTATCCCGACGGTCAACATCGGAAACCGTCAGAGCGGTCGCATGAAAGGTTCCTCGATTGTTGATTGCGGTTCGTCCAGCGAAGAAATCGTTGACGCGGTCCGTCATGCGTTGACGACTGCCTTTCGGGAATCGCTGCAATCCATGACGTCGATATACGGAGAGGGAAATACGGCACCGAAAATCAAAGCGGTATTGAAAAGCATTTCGCTCGATGGCATTTTGTTGAAGTCCTTTTACGATATGCAGGCGTAAGTTCGTTGCAAGCCGGATTGAGAAACCGACAAATAAGCATAAGAAGCGTTCGTTTCTTCCAAAGGGGTTTTAGAATGAGAGCTGCCACTTATATCATCGCGGAAGCGGGCGTCAATCATAACGGTTCGATCGAGCTAGCAAAGAGAATGGTCGAGGAGGCCGCGAAGGCCGGAGCGAATGCAGTCAAATTCCAAACATTCAAAGCAGGTAATTTAGTCAGTAGCCGCGCCGAAAAAGCCGACTATCAAAAAAAAACGACAGGCACGGAAGAAACGCAGTTGGATATGATCAAGAGGTTGGAGTTGTCCTTAGAGGATCACGAGGAATTACTTGAATGCTGCTTACGTAATCGTATCGATTTTTTGTCGACGCCATTCGATGACGAAAGTCTCATTCTGTTGACGGAGAAGCTAAAGCTGCGGCGCTTAAAGTTCTCTTCTGGAGATTTAACCAACTTGCCGTTATTGCTGAAAGCCGCCCGTACCGGTTGCGACCTGATCGTCTCCACGGGAATGGCGACGCTTGGCGAGGTTGAGGAAGCCTTGTCCGTTATTGCTTTCGGCCTTACGGCCGGCCGGGATATTAACCCTTCTTCGGCGACGTTTCGCAGCGCTTACGCTTCGGAAGAAGGACAAGAGGCGCTTCGAAGTAAAGTGACGCTGCTGCATTGCACGACGGAATACCCTACGCCATATGAAGACGTGCATTTAAATCGCATGATTACGCTCGAACAGGCGTTTCGGTTGCCTGCCGGTTACTCGGATCATACGCCCGGTACGGAAGTTTCAGTAGCTGCCGCGGCGCTTGGCGCGAAGATAATCGAGAAGCATTTTACGCTCGATAAATCGATGGATGGACCGGATCATCAGGCTTCGCTGGAGCCGCAAGAAATCCGCGAGCTCATTACACAGATCAGAAATACGGAAGCGGCATTGGGGAGCCAAGTGAAATATCCGGCCGCATCGGAGCTGAAGAATATGACGCCTGCCCGTAAGAGTATCGTTGCCTCGAGGAAGATTCAGCAGGGCGAAGTATTCGATGAGACGAATCTGGCTATGAAGCGGCCGGGGAACGGACTCAGCCCATCTCTTTATTGGGAGATGCTGGGCCGCAGGGCGAATCGGGGCTATGAGCAGGATGAGTTAATCGAATGGTGATCTACGGACGCACCCGCAAAGGAGAAATCATAGCATGAAACCGATACAGGAGTTGTTCGTTTCACCGAATCAGTCGATTATCGACGTCCTTCAAATCATCGACCGGGGATCCATGCAGATAGCGCTTGTCGTGGATGAGAAAGAGCGATTATTAGGAACGGTTACGGATGGCGACGTAAGAAGGGGGATTTTACGCGGCATCGGTCTGGATTCCCCGGTATCGACGGTCATGAATCGCGAACCGAGAACGGCCAGGCTCGAGATGGACCGCGACGTGATTTTGAGCGTCATGCAGTACTTGAATTTGCGCCAATTTCCTGTATTGGATAATGAAGGGAGAGTCGTCAGACTGGATCTGCTCGATGATTTGCTTCAGCGCAACAGTCGGGATAATTGGGTCGTACTGATGGCGGGCGGGCTCGGGTCGCGACTCGGGGAAATGACGAAGGATTGTCCCAAGCCGTTATTGAAAATCGGTATGAAGCCCATTTTGGAAGTGATCCTCGAAAGTTTTATTTCCAACGGTTTTCATCGATTCTACATATCCGTGAATTATAAAGCGGACATGATAAAAGACTATTTTGGCGATGGGTCGCGGTGGGGTATCGAGATCCGTTACATCCACGAAGGGAAACGGCTCGGTACGGCCGGAGCGCTTAGCTTGATTCCGGAAACGTTGAAACAGCCGATTATCGTCATGAACGGAGACTTGCTTACGAAGGTGAATTTTCGTCAACTGGTGGATTTTCATGTCGAAGCCAAAGCGAAAGCGACCATGTGCGTAAGGGAATACGAGTTCCAGATTCCATACGGCGTCGTACAGGTGGAGAATCATAAGCTGCGCAAAATCGAAGAAAAACCGCTGCAAAAGTTTTTCGTCAACGGGGGGATTTACGTCATCGATCCGGAAATTTTACAGATTATCTCCAAAGATACGTTTTTCGACATGCCCACGCTTTTTGACGAGGCGATAAGGCGTGAGTTCAATACGGCTGTCTTCCCGATCAGGGAATATTGGATCGATATTGGGCGTAAAGACGATTTCGAGCGGGCTAATGGGGAGTTTTTGGAAAACTTCGGTTGAATTCTGCAATCATGGTCAATGGCGATTCATAATAGTTAGGAGATGCAGGCGTGATCAACGGACAAAAAGTGCTCGCTATTATCCCGGCCAGAGGAGGTTCCAAAGGGCTACCAAAAAAAAATATCCGAATTCTCGGCGGCAAACCTCTTCTGGCATGGGCGATAAATGAGGCATTGGCTTCGAGCTATATTGATTATGTCCTCGTATCAACGGATTGCCCGGAGATTGCCGGCGTCGCCGAGGAATGGGGCGGACAAGTTCCTTTCATGCGCCCCGCGGAATTGGCGCAGGACGATACGCCGGGCATATTGCCGGTTATCCATGCGATAGAGAAATTAAAGGAATACGAGATTGTAGTTCTGCTGCAACCTACAAGTCCGTTCCGGACAGCAGCGGATATTGACGCCTGCTTGGAACAGCTCGTTACTTCGGACACGGCCAGCGTTGTGTCGGTAACGGATTCGGATAAACCATTATCCTGGATGTTTACGGTCAGCGACGAATGCAATGTACTTTCCCCTGCCGTGAGCGAAGCGGAGATGGTTTTTCAACGTCAGGCTGCTTCAAAGATTTACGCGTTGAACGGAGCCGTATATGCCTCCTACAGTTTGTTTGTCATCTCGAACCGTACCTTTTTCTACGCGGGTACGCAAGGGTACCGAATGCCGAAGGAGCGCTCCTTGGATATCGATACCCTGCTGGATTTCATCGTTGCCGAGAGCATGGTTAAGATGGGGGAGAGCAAGGCGGAAGCATCGATAAAAGGTTAACGTTACTGAATTGTATTCGCTTACAAAAACTTATTGACAACTTTGTGAAGCCTCTGGTATATTCGATTTGTGGGCCACGCTTAGTGATCTCGCAGCTATTTGAAGATGAAGGGAATGTTCTGAATGCAAGGTAAAGTAAAATGGTTCAACGCTGAAAAAGGTTATGGCTTCATCGAGACAGAACAAGGCGGCGACGTATTTGTTCACTTTTCCGCGATCCAATCCGAAGGTTTCAAGACGCTTGAAGAAGGCCAATCCGTAGAATTCGATATCGTCGAAGGCGCACGCGGTCCTCAAGCGGCTAACGTTCAAAAACTGTAATTATCCCGCTGTTAAGCGGCCACATCATACATGGTATGCGCGCTTAACCGAATGTGATAAGCAACAGCCCCGGGCAACCGGGGCTTTTTGTTGCGTTCTCGGGGGAGGGCAAGACTTGCCGTTTCTACCAGGTCAATACTGGGTTAAATATTTTAGACAATTCAAAAAATACTGAAAATATCTTGGAGAACGCCCGAATAAGATGTTATAATAAGATCATGTAAAAGGGAGGAATGCCGCATGAAATACAACATTCGAGGTCAACACATCTTAGTGACAGACGCCTTGCGCGATTATGTCGAGAAGAAATTGAGCCGCCTGGAAAAGTATTTTGAAGAGCCTTCTATCTCCGAAACAAACGTAACCCTGTCAGTAACCAAAGGAAGACATGCGATTGAGGTGACGATCCCGTTAACGAACGTAATGCTGAGAGCAGAAGAAAAAAGCGAGGATATGTATGCTTCGACCGATCTGGTTGTGGACAAACTGGAAAGGCAAATTCGAAAACATAAAACGAAAATAAACAGTAAATTCCGTAAAGAAAGCGGGATTCGCACGTTGTTTAAAGAAGAAAGCTCGGCAATCCGAATCGCTGAAGAGGAGGAAGAATATGAACTTGTACGTACAAAACAGTTCATTTTAAAGCCTATGGATGTTGAAGAAGCGATATTACACATGAATATGGTCGGTCATTCCTTCTTCATGTTCGCCAATTCGGTGACGAGTGAAGTCAATGTCGTATATAGAAGAAACGATGGTAAATACGGCCTGATTGAACAAACATAACGGACGGCAGCGTTCGTGCTCAATGCGATACCGGACACAGCTTCTTAGGAGGCTGTGTTTTTTTGTTCCGGCGAGTTAATGGAGGCAATGGATATCTAGGATGGAATCCGCTTTTCGTGTTACATGGTCGTAAGTAGCGCGATGGAAAATGGAAAAATGTGAAAATATACCTAAACAACGATATAACTCTTTCCGATAGTAATAGTAGAATACGACTACTACTACTGTGGAGGCAAATTCAAATGAAATTAAAGCCCAAATCCAAAGTGCAGCCTAGTTACAAAACGAAGTCTGCAAGACTGGCAACAGGTCTATTAGGCGCAACGCTATTATTTTCCACAGTGAGTCCGGCAATTGGATTTGCAGCTGGAACGGCTGCTCCTTCGGCAACGGCGATTATTGTCGCGAACAATAAGTCTGGGGTGCAAGACACGGTAAAAGTATCCGGACTTGCTGCGGGCGATGTGGTGAAAGTGTACAATGCCGCAACGGCAGGAACGCTTATGGGTACGGCAACCGTATCTTCGGGCGAAACGGAAGCACTGGTGAGCATCAATCAACTTGGCAGTGCTGCCGGCAGCATCTATGTCACGGTAACGAGCGGCAATGGCACGGATACGGAGAGCACGCGCGTAGTTAAAGCATATGATTCGGAGACATCCGTAGCGCCTTTGGCGGCAAATATTACGATTAGCAACGAAAAAACGGGCAGCCCCGATACGGTGAAAGTAACTGGCCTCGCGGAAGGCGACGTCGTTACAGTATACGGAAGCGTTCTTGAAAGTGCAACAGTAGCGAGCGGAGCGACTGAAGTGACGGTTTCCAAAGCGGATTTGCTGGCGGCGACCGGCGGAACCGCTCAGGTTTCAGTAACGAAAGTGAATAAATTAGAGAGCTCCCGTACATCCAAAACGTACCTGTCCGAGCCAGTGTCGACAGCGCCGGTAGCGGCGAACATCACGGCGACGAACAACAAATCAGGCGTAGACGATAAAGTCGTCGTAACCGGTCTGGCCGAAGGCGACATCGTGAACGTGTACAGCGCAGCAACGGGCGGCACGGCAATCGGTACGGCGACAGTGGCCTCCGGCGCAACGTCCGCTACGGTAACGATCGCACAAATCAGCGCGGCGGCAGGCAGCGTATACGTGAGCGTGAAGAACGTAGACAAACTGGAGAGCACGCGAATCGTTAAAACGTTCGACAGCGAAGTCAGCGCAGCGCCGGCAGCAACGGTAATTACGACCACGAATAACCCGACGGGCAGCGCGGATACGGTAAAAGTAACGGGCCTTGCCGAAGGCGACGTCGTGAACGTATATGGCGTGGCAACTGGCGGTACAGTGCTGGAGACGGCAACCGTGGCGACAGGTGCGACGGAAGCAACAATTTCGAAAGCCGATTTGTTTACGGCAACAGGCGGTACCGTATATGTTACCGTGGTGAAGGCGAACAAACTGGAGAGCACGCGCGTAGCGAAAACGTATGTCACGGAGCCGGTTTCGACAGCACCGGTAGCGGCGAATATCACGGCAACAAACAACAAAGCAGGCGTAGACGATAAAGTCGTCGTAACGGGACTTACCGAAGGCGACATCGTGAACGTGTACAGCAAAGCCACAGGCGGCACGGCAATCGGCACGGCAACGGTAGCTTCCGGCGCAACCTCCGCTACGGTCACGATCACGCAAATTAGCACGGCAGCCGGCAGCGTCTATGTGAGCGTGAAAAGTGCCGACAAGCTGGAGAGCGCAAGAATTACGAAAACATATGACGGTGAAATTAGCGCTGCGCTTGTAGCAACAGCTATCATAGTCACGAACAATTCGACAGGCAGCGCGGATACGGTAAAAGTAACGGGACTTGCCGAAGGCGACATCGTGAACGTGTACAGCGCAGCAACGGGCGGCACGGCCATCGGCACGGCAACGGTAGCAGCCGATGCAACGGAAGTGACGATCTCCGAAGAGGACCTGCTGATCGCCAAGGGCGGTTCGGTCTACGTCACGGTGACGAAAACGAACAAGCTGGAAAGCACGCGCGTAGCGAAAACGTACGTGACCGAGCCTGTGTCCGTAGCACCGGCAGTAGCGAACATCACGGCAACGAACAACAAAGCAGGCGTAGACGATAAAGTCGTGGTCACCGGTTTGGTAGAAGGCGACATCGTGAACGTGTACAGCGTAGCAACGGGCGGCACGGCCATCGGCACGGCAACGGTAGCTGCCGATGCCACTTCCGCAACGGTCACGATTGAACAAATCAGCGCGGCAGCGGGCAGCGTGTACGTGAGCGTGAAGAGCGAAGACAAGCTGGAAAGCGCAAGAACGACGAAAACGTACGACAGCGAAATCAGCGCAGCACCAGCGGCAACGGCGATTACGGTCGCGAACAACCCAACGGGCACTGAAGATACGGTAAAAGTAACGGGTCTGGCCGAAGGCGACGTCGTG
>NZ_JBXENS010000010.1:0-229892 GCF_059383675.1 Paenibacillus sp. J22P277 | reverse complement strand
ATCAAACTCTCCATAAAAGTGGCCGAAGCCATTTTCAGGATGTGCTTGTTAGCTCATCGCTGACTTACTTTATAACCTTTTGACAGGTCGCTCATTGTTCAGTTTTCAAGGTACAAGTTCTTTTCTCGTATCGCCCATGTCTCAGCGGCGACTTGATTAATATATCACACTCAGTCATTCAAATGCAAGCATTTTTTATTTCTTTTTGTTGAAATTAATGTTTGCTCTTGTGACGCGAAAACTAATTTAACATATACGCATAGGTCTGGTCAAGTGTAACGCACGGCTATTTTCTTAACTGCTCTATCCACTTCAAAAAAGCGTCATCTGCAAGCCCAATACAAGCGCGATACCAGGCAAACCAAGCAGAACTACCGTGCCGATCGTTGCCGGATTAAGCGGTACCTCGAATCCCGATATGACGCCTGAATAATTAAGCAAGTATAAGACCAGTGCAGCCGCGACCAAATGAAGGGCAAATCTTCTTAACCACCTAAATGACATCCTATTACGCACGACCACCATTATCAATAACAGGGAAGAAGCGATCAAACTGACCATCCAAATCGTTTTCACTGAACGGCACCGCCTTTCAATAATGACCATTGCGCCGGCAGTCGCTTGGCTTTCCGAATCAGCATGCTGTACCTCTTCTCGGCGGATGCAATCGCAAAAATCGCATAGTCGATCTGGTCGCTGTCGACCGCATACTCAAAAAACCGTTGCGCATTCTCCCACTCTCTCTTGGCCGTATTGATTTCTTCAATCAGCTCCAACTGTTCTTGCCGCTCGTTCTTCTTCGTGAGATCAGCAGTCTGCTTCTTTCTTCTCAGCCATTTCCACATGACTCTCATCCTCCTGCCTGTCCGCCTCTTCTTGACTATCGAAGCGCATATAATTGAATGTATGAGGTTCGGCAGGAATTAGAACGAGCCTCTCTGGCATCGCGGACCGATAAACGCAAACAGCCCCGCGGGAGCAACTCCCGCGGGGCTTGTATCAATATTGTTCACGTTAACCTAGTTCTCTGCGACCTTCCAGCGCTTTGGACAAAGTGACCTCGTCCGCGTACTCCAGGTCGCCGCCAACCGGCAATCCATGGGCGATCCGCGTCACCTTGATGCCGAACGGCTTCACGAGCCGCGATAAATACATCGCGGTCGCTTCGCCTTCGATATTCGGATTGGTCGCCAGAATCAGCTCTTGAACGGTCTCATCGCTTAAACGGCGCAGCAGCTCGGCAATCCGGATCTCGTCAGGACCGACGCCCTCCATGGGAGATATCGCACCTTGCAGCACGTGATACTGGCCTTCGAACTCTTTCGTCCGCTCCATCGCGACCAAATCCCTCGACTCCTGAACGACGCAGATGATGGACTGATCCCTGCTCTTGTCCTGGCAAATCCGGCACGGATCGGTGTCGGTGATATTGCAGCATACCGAGCAATAATGAAGATTGCGCTTGACGCTGACGAGCGCCTTCGCGAAATCGATGACGTCGTCTTCCTTCATCTTGAGGGTATGAAAGGCCAATCTGGCCGCCGTCTTCGGACCGATGCCAGGCAATCGGCTGAAGGCATCTATAAGTTTGGCTATCGGTTCGGGATAATACAAAGCGCAGCTCCTCTACTCTTGGAACAAATTTAGAACAAGCCCGGGATTTTCATACCGCCCGTAAATTTGCCCATGTCTTTGTTTGCCAGCTCGTCGGCTTTGTTCAGCGCGTCGTTGACGGCCGTCATCACGAGATCCTGCAGCATCTCGATGTCGTCGGGATCTACCGCTTCCGGCTTGATCACGATGCTTTGCACGTTCTTATGGCCGTTAATGATAACCGTCACAACGCCGCCGCCTGCCGTGCCTTCGATCGTTTTAGTGCCGAGTTCTTCTTGCGCCTTCAGCATTTGCTCCTGCATCTTCTTCACTTGCTTCATCATTTGGTTCATGTTATTCATTGTCCTCATCACTCCTTGAGTTAGTTAATGTCATTCATAATAAGCCTAGTTATCCTCGATAACGACCAATTCCTCGCCGAAAAGCTTCACGGCTTCCTCGACCCATTCCGGCTCCGGCGGCGGTCCGCCTCCCTCGTCTTCTTGAAGAAGCGTCAGCTCCGCGGCCGGCGCCGGCCCGTTCTCGGCGGCTGCTTGCCATTCCTTGAGCATCACCGTCGCGAGCCGCACGGGGCGATTGTAAGCTTCGTTCAGCACCCGTTCGATCACGTCGCGGTTCGCCGGCTTCTCGGTCGTCTCGCGGTGGATGGAGTTCTTGAACGCCACCAAAATGGTGTTGTCCGCCGCAGCCACAGGTTCGCCGTTGACGAACCAAGCATGCGTCGAAATGTTGTTCCCCTTCACCCGCTGCAAGATGTCGGCCCATTTCATACGCACCTGGGTTGTCGCCTGACTCTCCGCCGCAGCCAGAAACGGATCGAGCTTCACGCGGGCTATCGAGCCTCCCGTGCCTCCTGTACCGCTTCTTCCGAAGTTGTTCGCGCCGCGATTGGCGCCGGCACGCGCCTGATCCGGAGAGACCGCGGCTCCGCCTTCCGGACGAACGCCGGATTGGAGCAGTTGTTCGATCTTGCGTTCCAACGCCTCGATGCGCTGCTGCAGTCTCTGCACTTCGCCGACGGAGGTCGCGGAGTCCGATGGTCTGGACGAAGCAGAAGCTTCGACAACGCTCGGCGCTCCCGCTTCCTGCAGCGTGCATATCTTCATCAGCGCGACTTCGAAGATCGTTTGCGGCAGCGAGGCATGGCGAATCTCCAGCTGGTATTGATTCAGCACGTCGATCATGCGGAACAATAATTCCGCGCTGAAGGACGAAGCCATGCTCCTGTATTTGTCCTGGTCGACGATTCGCTCAGTCGCGGCCGCCTTGCCCTGGGGAGCAAGCTTCAACACGAGCAAATCCCTGAAATAGTAAACAAGATTCTCTAGGCACTTGTCCGCACTCTTGCCGGCCTGCATCAATCCTTCGACCAGCGGCAGGATAGCGCCGGCATTTCTATCGCGCACCGCTTCGGCCAATTGCTCGAACTGCTCCGCGGCCAGACCGCCCGTGACGTCCACGGCGTCGTTCAACGTGATATACTCGCCGCCGTATGCCGAGACTTGTTCCAGCAGGCTGATGGCATCGCGCATCCCGCCGTCCGAGAGCCTCGCGATGTAAGCAAGCGCGTCCTCGTCCGCCGAAATGCCTTCTTCGGCGCAAATCTGCCGCAGCCGTTCCGTCTGCTCCGGCAACGACACCTGCCTGAAATCAAAGCGCTGGCAGCGCGAAATGATCGTTGCCGGCAGCTTATGCGGCTCCGTCGTCGCCAAGATAAAAATGACGTGCGCGGGCGGTTCCTCCAACGTCTTCAACAGCGCGTTGAACGCCTCGGACGTGAGCATGTGGACCTCATCTATAATATACACTTTATAGCGAACTTCCGACGGGGCGTAACGGACTTTGTCGCGAATGTCCCTGATCTCGTCGATGCCGCGGTTCGAAGCGGCGTCGATCTCCACGACGTCCATGACGGTACCCGCCGTGATTCCGCGGCACGCGTCGCAGACATTGCACGGCTCCGGCGAAGGACCGCGTTCGCAGTTGATCGCTTTCGCCAGCACTTTGGCCGTCGTCGTCTTGCCTGTCCCCCGGGGTCCGTTGAACAAATACGCATGGGAGACCCGATCCTCGCGAATCGCGTTCTGAAGCGTTTGAATGATATGCTGTTGGCCGACCATATCCTGGAACGTCTGCGGACGCCAAGCACGGTATAAGGCTATATGTGACATCGTCAAGTCCGTTCCTTTCGGCTGTATGACGTACTTGTCGGCGGCTAGCGCCAGTCTGTCTCTCTATTATACACGATGCCGTCAGCCAAAAAAACCGTTGGTTGCACGAGTTCGGCAACGTTTTCGTCGGGGGAATCCATATGTCGCGCCGTTCGCCGATATTCTAGCGAAAACGAAAAAACACCCTGCATGACTTAAGAAGTCAATTCGGATGTTATCATCTTATAAATCAGGACCGTGCACCTATCCTCGATTTAAGCGACATGAGCGGAAAGCTCACTCCCAGCTCTGGTCAAGCACTCCTCCGGCACATGAACTAACTTACTTATGGCTGCTTCCTTCCGGACCTGACCCGTTCACAAGCGTCCATTGCGGAGGACCCGGCCGTCAACACTGTTCATGAACACCAGCCCCACACTGCAAAAACCTACGAAAGGAATTCAACCCCGCTACAGCGGATTGCGAGTTACAGGGCACCGCTACCTCCCCGTCTAGCACGGCAGAGATAAGTATAGCTCGTTCAAACCAAAAGTGCAAGCCGATTCGCCGAAAGCCGGTCGATCAACGGGACATATTGACATGAACGTTGTAACGAGGCATGTTCGAGCGCAGCACGGCAATCGCTTTTGCTTTAACCTGCGCGCTGTCATAGCCTTTCTTGGGGGTCACCGTGACGAACATATCCGGCGCCTGAAAGATGATTCTCGCCTTATTCACGCCCGGGACTTGCCTAAGCTTCTCCTGCGCGAAATCGCCGTCCGAATCTTGATTCAAAAATTGTCCGTTGCGGTTCGGCAAATGCGGATTGCTGTTGGATAACCCCATATAGCCATCGTGTCCGTACGACTTGGCATTATAATTATTGGTGGCGTCCTTATTGCCTGCGCAGCCGGCAAGCGAAATGACAGCCGCAAGCACGAAGGTGCCGAGCACTATACGTTGGCTTGACATAAAAAAACCTCCCTTTAACCATTAGGATGGCTGAGGGAGGTTCTTGTATTCTGCTAATTTCCGGCAAAAGCGGACGTATAGGCTTAGATACCGTATTTCTTTTTGAATTTGTCGACGCGGCCGCCGGCATCCAGGAACTTTTGCTTACCCGTGAAGAATGGGTGGCAGTTGGAGCAAATCTCAACGCGCAGGTTCTGTTTGATCGAACCAGACTCGAAGCTATTGCCGCAAGCGCAAGTTACCGTCGTGACGTGGTATGTCGGATGAATACCTTGTTTCATCTCGTTCACCTTCTTTCTGCCCTGGATCAACAGGCGGACCCAGAGTTCTATAACAGACAAATTCGATTATAGCACGCCTATACCCGGGACGCAATGCTTTTCCGATTCGGGAATGGCTGGTTCGCCCACCGTCAAAAAGGCTGCTTCATCGGCGCCGGCGGCACGTGGGTGTAGGATCCGATGACGACATCGGGAAGCTCGTCCGCGAAAATCTCCAGCATTTGCTTCATGCCGTATATCTCGCCCTGCGCTTTCGGAATCAGCTCCAAATAGCTCTCGGGGTCGATATTCAGGTTGCGCATCTGGATCAGCTTGAGCCCCGTCCGCTTCACGAACCCGAGCATCGCTTCGATCTCCTCCTCGCGGTCGGTCACGCCCGGAAAGATCAAGTAGTTGATCGAGGTATAAACGCCTTTGTCCGCCGCGTAGCGAAGCGATTTCTCGACATTGGCCAGCGTATAGCCGCGCGGTTTGTAATACGCGTTGTAGTGATCGTCCAGCGCGCTGATCGTGCTCACGCGCATCAGATTGAGACCGGCGTCCACGATGCCGCGGATATGGTCGGTCAGGCCCGCGTTGGTATTGATGTTGATGTAGCCAAGCTGCGTGCGGCTGCGCACTTCGCGCATCGCGTCGATGATGATTCTGGCTTGCGTGGACGGCTCGCCCTCGCAGCCCTGGCCGAAGCTGATGATGGAATCCGGCGCGTTCAGATGCTCCAGCATGATGTCGACGAGTTCTTGCACCGTCGGCTTGAAATTCATGCGCGTCTGCGGCGCCGGAAACCCGCTGTCGTCCGGTTGTTCGGAGATACAGCCGTAACACCCGGCATTGCAGGAGAAGGAAACCGGGACGGCTCCTTCCCAGCGCTGTAAAAAGGTATTCGACGCGGTCAGGCATTCGTACCCGAGCGCGCAATTCGATAAGTGCTGATAAAGCCGATTCTCCGGGTACTTCGCCAGCAGCCGCTCGACGCCGACGTTCAGTTCGGTCGGGTCGCAATTGAGCGGGTTCCAACGTTCCGGATCATCGCTTTTCTGCGCGGCGACGTAAAAACCGCCGTCTTTCCAAACGACCGCGGAATAGCCGAACAGCGGAAGCTTCTGCGCCTTGTCCGTCTTCATGTAGCCCGGAATGCACAAGCGGGTGAAGCCCTGCGGCAGCAATGCGCCGACGGCTTGATAGTTGCCGGGAAGCGGCCGCATCTCGCCCGAAGCGGCATGAATGCCGATCGGCCGCGTATGCGGCAAACCCACCATCGTGGCGCCGTCCGGCAGCGGAATAAGCTCGTCTTCCATGAGCTCCACGACCATGTCGCCGCTGCGGCCGAGCCCGATCCAATCGGGGTGATCGAACAAGTTGCCTTGTTCGTCTGCATATACGAGATTCATGATGTACCTCCTAAAAGCCAAACTGCTTAACCTTCAAATTAAGTGACCGGCGTCGAACGCGTCGTCGGACGTCTGGATGCGCCCGTCGCACTGCCGCTGCCCGAACCGCTGCCGGAGCTTGCGTTCTGCCTGCGCGGCGAGGGAGTCGAAACCTCCGATGTATCCAGGGAAGCCAGGAATTCCTCGTTATCCTTTGTATTCGCCAGCTTCTTCAGGAAGCCGTCGACGAATTCCATGGAATCGTTCATGTTTTTGCGGATCGCCCATACTTTGTCCAGCTGTTCCTTGGTCAGCAGCATCTCTTCGCGGCGCGTACCCGAACGCCGGATATCGAGCGCAGGGAAAATACGGCGTTCCGCGAGCTTCCGGTCGAGGTGAAGCTCCATATTGCCGGTACCTTTAAACTCTTCATAAATGATGTCGTCCATACGGGAACCCGTCTCGATAAGCGCCGTAGCCAGAATCGTCAAGCTTCCGCCTTCTTCCACGTTGCGCGCGGAGCCGAAGAAACGCTTCGGACGATGAAAAGCAGCCGGATCGATACCGCCGCTCAGCGTCCGTCCGGATGCCGGGACGACAAGATTGTACGCGCGGGCTAGCCGCGTGATGCTGTCCAGCAGAATGACGACGTCCTTCTTGTGCTCGACCAGGCGCAGCGCGCGCTCCAGCACCAATTCCGCCACTTTGATATGATTTTCGGGCAGCTCGTCGAACGTGGATGCTACGACTTCGCCCTTGACCGAGCGCGACATATCCGTCACTTCCTCGGGACGTTCGTCGATCAGCAGCACGAACAGCTCGATCTCCGGGTTGTTGGTCGAAATGCTATTGGCGATTTCCTTGAGCAGCAGCGTTTTGCCTGCTTTCGGCGGCGCCACGATCAATCCGCGCTGACCGAGACCGACGGGCGCAAGCACATCCATAATACGCGTTGAGAGTTTGGACTGGGCGGTTTCGAGAACGAGTTTCTTCTCGGGGTAGAGAGGAGTCAAGGCTGGAAAATGAAGACGTTCTGCAGCATGTTCGGGGCTTTCTCCGTTGACGGCATTGACCTGAAGGAGTCCAAAATAGCGTTCGTTTTCTTTGGGAGCCCGGCACTTGCCGGATACCAGATCACCGGTGCGAAGGTCGAACTTGCGAATCTGCGAGGCTGAAATGTAGATATCCTCGGTGCTCGGCAAGTAGTTGATCGGTCTAAGAAACCCGAAGCCTTCCGGTAAAATTTCCAATACGCCTTGCATGAACATGAGACCGCTTTGTTCCGCTTGCGCGCGTAAAATCGCAAAAATCAATTCCCTCTTCTTCAGTTGGCCATAGCCCTGAATCTGGTGCTGTTTGGCCAGCTTGTAAAGCTCCGTGAGCTTCATCACTTCAAGATCCGTGATCTGAAGTTCAGACATAGTATCACCACTTCTTATCAAGGTTCAAGAAGAACCGGCTATCGCCGTCCTGCGGCGGAGCGCGCCTCTTCCCATGGAATTATAAGCAATGAATGCCGATAAATCCGATTCTTTCGCAGATTCCGTAAAATGCGGAGCTTCTTCCATCATTGCCGGAATCGGTCCGCTCTATTCGAAGACCGACTCCAAATTTAATAGAGAACTAGAACTACTCGCGCCAGACGTCCGCGCCGAGCATGCGCAGATTCTCGACCAGGTTGTCGTACCCGCGGTCGATGTATTCCACGCCGGTGATTTCCGTTACGCCTTCATCGACGGTGAGCGCGGCCACGACGAGCGCGGCACCCGCGCGCAGGTCGGAGGCGCGGACTTTCGCGGCGTTCAACTTGCCGCCTTCGATGATGGCCGATCGACCTTCGACCCGAATATTGGCGCCCATCCGCGTCAATTCCGGGACATGCTTAAAGCGGCTGCTATAGACGTAGTCGCTCAAAATGCTGACGCCCGCCGTTTGCGTGAGCAGGCTGGTCATGGGAGATTGCAGATCCGTGGCGAAACCGGGATACACGAGGGCTTTGACGTCAATGGCTTCGTAAGCGGGCTGGCCGACAATGCGGATGGACTCATCCATTTCGTAGACGTGGACACCCATCTCCTGCAGCTTGGCCGTGATCGCTTCCATGTGTTTCGGAATGACGTTGTCGATCAGCATGTCGCCGCGCGTCGCCGCTGCCGCGATCATATAGGTACCCGCCTGAATCCGGTCGGGAATGATGGAGTGTCGGCAGCCGTGCATCCGCTCGACGCCCTCGATCCGGATAGTCTCCGTCCCGGCTCCTTTGATTTTCGCGCCCATGGCGTTAAGGAGCGTAGCTACATCTATGATTTCAGGCTCTTTCGCCGCATTTTCGATAATCGTGAAGCCCTTGGCCCGCGAGGCCGCGAGCATGATATTAATCGTCGCCCCAACGCTGACGACGTCGAGATAAATTTTGGCGCCGCGGAGTTCTTTCGCAACGATGCGAATGGATCCGTGATCGTTCGTGACCGTTGCGCCCAGCGCTTCAAAGCCTTTGATATGCTGATCAATGGGACGCGGTTCGAAATTGCAGCCGCCCGGCATGCCGATCGTCGCTTCGCCGAAGCGTCCGAGCATGGCCCCCATCAAGTAGTAGGACGCGCGGAGCAGTTTTACTTTGCCGTTCGGCATCGGCTTGGATGCCATGGCGGACGGATCGATGACGATCGAGTCGCCGCTCCATTCCACGATGCCGCCTAGCTCTTCCAGGATTTCACTATAGACCGCCACGTCGCTCAGATGAGGCAGATTATCCAGCGTCACCGTTGATTCCGCCAGGATCGAAGCGGGCAGAAGCGCAACGGCGCTGTTCTTCGCACCGCTGATTTGCACGGTGCCGCGCAGCGGGCGACCGCCGCGAATCATCAATTTTTCCATCGGAATTCGTTATCCTCCCATCCGGTGAGAGCAAGGGAACAAACAGCCGCGGCAAGCCCTGAATGCCAGAAAACAAGCGCTCCATCTTTCAAAGCGATCTTGAAGGACGGGGCGCCTGCTTCCCTTTCGCGCTGCGCGGCTGTTCGATTCCTTTGACTATCGGAAGTTAAGCTTGGTTGCTGCTGCCGAACAAACGGATTTTCTCTTGAACTACGGCTTGCATCGCGGCACGCGCAGGTACCAGGTATTTACGAGGATCGTACACGGAATCGTTGGCTGCGAGCACTTCGCGGATCGCGTTCGTGCAAGCGACTTGGTTCTCCGTGTTGACGTTGATCTTGCCGACGCCTGCCGCTACGGACAAACGGATGGCTTCGTCCGGCACGCCCGAACCGCCGTGCAATACGACAGGAACCGGAATCGCGTCGGTTACTTTTTGAATGATATCGTAATGGATCTTAGGTACGCCTTTATACATGCCGTGCGCCGTGCCTACCGCGATCGCCAGGCAGTCTACGCCCGTTTCTTCGAAGAAACGGATCGCTTCTTCCGGTTTCGCCAGGGAAGCATGCTCCTCGTCAACGCTCAGGTCGTCTTCGACGCCGCCGATCGTGCCGAGCTCGCCTTCAACGGATACGCCCATCGCGTGAGCCGCTTTTACGACTTCTTTCGTGATCGCGATGTTCTCTTCCAGCGAGTAGTGGGAACCGTCGAACATAACGGACGAGAAGCCCGCGCGGATGCACTTCATGGCAACTTCGAAGCTGCTGCCGTGGTCCAGGTGAAGCGCGATCGGCAAGCCGGATTTCTTGGCTGCCGCTTCTGCGATGGCAACCGTGTATTCGATACCCATATATTTCAGGGCGCCTTCGGATACGCCGAAAATAAACGGCGATTTCTCTGCGATGGCAGCGTCGGTGATCGCTTGCGCGAACTCCAGGTTGTTCATGTTGAATTGACCGACCGCGAATTTGCCTGCTTTGGCTTTCGGCAGAAATTCATTCATTGAAACGAGTGGCATGGTTCTCTACTCCTCCTAAGGTGGTATGGCGTCGACGAACGGCTCCATACATTGTCTGTGATATGCGACGCTTCGCCCACCACCTCTGCCGAGCGGCAGACGGCTGGTTTGGAAGACATGCGCCTGACTGATCTTGCATCACGCCTCTGAATATCGCACCCGGTCATTATATCACATCCATCCGGGCTTTGGTACAAGTCTTGCCATCCCCCGGCTCGAGGCCCCGAAACAAAAAAAGCGGGATCCCTTGTGCTAGGATCCCACTGCGTACCAGCCGCCCGATTCGCCGCCGCGAAGCTGCAAGTTGACCGCCATCCGCATCTCGTCGATGTCGAACGGCTTCGTGAAGTGCATCAGCGCGCCGTGATCGGTCGCTTCTTTGATCATGTCGAGCTCGCCGTACGCCGTCATCATGATGACTTTGATGTCTTTATTGATCGCTTTGACATGCTTCAAAATCTCAAGCCCGTCCATGCCCGGAATCTTCATGTCGAGCAACACCAGGTCCGGAGACTCGTTTCGAACGATCTCCAGCGCCAGCTTGCCGTTCGGCGCCTGAAACGTCATGTAGCCTTCGCTGCTGAATACTTCCATCAATAAAATACGAATGCCATTCTGGTCGTCGACGATCAAGACTTTCTTGTTTTCCAACTTGAACCCTCCCAGGAATGCACGATGTTCCGCGATTTGGATTAGAATCCCATTATGGGTTAATGATTTCGCGTCCAAACATCCATTTTCCTGCTTGAGCTGGAAAAAAACTTTAGTGTTGACAGTGCGTGTTAGCTCTCCGCCAATTGCAGCGCGGCGCGGACGAATCCGCGGAAAAGCGGCTGCGGCCGGTTCGGACGCGACGTGAATTCCGGATGGAATTGCACCGCGAGGAACCACGGATGTTCCGGAAGTTCCACCATTTCGACCAGACGGCCGTCCGGCGAGGTTCCCGTGATGCGCAGACCCGCGGATTCGATCGTTTCGCGGAATTCATTGTTGAACTCATACCGGTGACGGTGCCGCTCGTACACGAGCTCGTCGTTATATTCGCGCTCGGCCAGGGAGCCCGGCGTTAATTTGCACGGATAGAGACCCAGGCGCATCGTGCCGCCCATGTCTTCGATGTCCTTTTGTTCCGGCAGCAAATCGATGACCGGATAAGGCGTAAGCGGATTGATCTCGGAGCTGTTCGCGTCCTTGAGCCCGGTCACGTGGCGCGCATACTCGATGACCGCCACCTGCATGCCGAGGCAAATGCCGAAGAACGGCACGTTATGCTCGCGCGCATGGCGAATCGCCACGATCTTGCCTTCGATGCCGCGGTCGCCGAACCCGCCCGGCACGAGAATGCCGTGGACGCCTTGGAGTTTGTCCGCGACGTTCTGCGGCGTCAATTCTTCCGCGTTCACCCAGCGCACCTTCACGTCCGCGTCGGCGTCGAAGCCGGCGTGGCTGAGCGATTCCACGATGCTGAGGTAGGCGTCGTGAAGCGCGACGTATTTGCCGACGATGGCGATCTCCGTCGTCCGGCTGAGCTGCTTCACGCGGCGAACGAGGTCTTCCCACGCCGTCATGTCCGGCGGATTCGTCGTCAGCTTCAGATGATTGACGACGATCTCGTCCAATCCCTCGTCGCGCAGATTGAGAGGAACCTCGTAGAGCGTGGACGCATCGCGGCATTCCACGACCGCGTTCTCGTCGATGTCGCAAAACAGGGCGATTTTGCGCTTCAAATCTTCGGCAAGCGGGTATTCCGTACGGCATACGATGACGTTCGGCTGGATGCCGATGCTTCTCAGCTCTTTCACGCTGTGCTGCGTCGGCTTCGTTTTCACTTCTCCCGCCGCTTTGATATAAGGAATCAGCGTGACGTGAATGTACATTACGTTCTCGCGGCCGATGTCGCTCTTGATCTGGCGGATCGCTTCGAGGAACGGAAGGCTCTCGATATCGCCGACGGTGCCGCCGATCTCGGTGATGACGACGTCCGACCCGGTTTCTTTGCCCGCGCGGAAGACGCGTTCTTTGATCTCGTTGGTGATATGGGGAATGACTTGCACGGTTCCGCCCAGGTATTCGCCGCGGCGTTCCTTGGTAATGACGGTCGAATAGATCTTGCCCGTCGTGACGTTGCTGTTCTTCGACAGGTTAATATCGATGAAACGCTCGTAGTGACCCAAATCCAAATCCGTTTCCGCGCCGTCGTCCGTTACGAAGACCTCGCCGTGCTGGTAAGGGCTCATCGTTCCCGGGTCGACGTTGATGTACGGATCGAATTTCTGAATGGTCACCTTAAGACCGCGGTTCTTGAGCAAGCGCCCGAGCGATGCTGCCGTAATGCCCTTGCCAAGCGATGAAACGACACCGCCTGTTACGAAAATGTACTTAGTCACTGATGATACCCTCCACGCCTGTATGGTTATGATATAGGTTCTCCCAATTCCCTAAGAAAAACGGTCCATAAAAAAGAAAAAAGTGACACCCGTAACCACGGGGCACTTTCTAATTTTGGCTTATACCTTATGTCCGAACTTGAAGCCCAAACAATAGTTTACTCTGCCGCGGCTTCGCCTGTCAAGGGAACATAGACAGGCGAGTGCGGTCTATTTTACTTCCCGTCTTCTTCCTCTTCTTCGTCCTCGTCGTCTTCCTCTTCGCTGTCTTCGTCGGTGTCGGCATCCTCGCCTTCGGCGTCCCCCGCGATGTCTTCTTCTTCGATTTCCTCGTCGTCGATCAGCACTTCCTCATCGACTTCCGCTTCTTCCTCGGCTTCGTCGAAGATCTCTTGATCCTCGTCGTAGGAATCGAAATCGTCGTCCTCGGCCGCGTACGTATCCTCTTCCTCGTCCGTGTACGTGTCGTCGTCGTCGTCCTCGTCGTTGATGATCCGCGAACGCTTGGCGTTGCCGACCGGATCTTCGTTGCGTTCGACCGGGTACCAGCGCTTCAGTCCCCACATGTTGCTGCCGACGCACGCGAAGCGCCCGTCAATGTTGATTTCCGTATATACTTGCGCAATCACTTGGTTGATTTGATCTTGGGACAGGCCCCGGATTTTGGCAATTTCATTCATGATGTCGCGATAGTAAAACGGCGTATTGGCCGCTTTAAGCAATTCAAATGCCAGATCGACCATCGGCATTTCCTTGATGCGTTCCGGATCGATCTTCAAGACGATCTCGCTGCTCAAATTCGGACACTTCCTCTCATGTCAAATTGCCTGCCGATTGCAAGCAATCCATTATCAAACTATAGTAAAACCTATTTTTTATCAAAAAGCAAGCATGCCCTGCCCGCGGGTTCGGAGAAAGCGGAAACTATGTATGTCTCGCGTTTTCAAAAAGAAAAAGCGAAGGTGGCCCTCCGCCTCGACTGTATCCTTCCGGACCGGGCGACGGGCGCCTTTGCCGGTAACAAGAGCCTGCTAAGGGCTCTTGGTCTATACTATGTCCCCGTACGGCGAATGACACGGTTTGCAGCCTAATTATGCGAAAAAAGGCAAGTTGCTCATACAGCTTGTTGCTCCCCTTCATACAATAGTTCAGCATGATTCGCCATGGAGGGGAAGCCAAATTTGGACAGATCCGCAATTCTCCGCCTGTTGCACAGCGCGTCGACCCTTCCTTCACCCGCCGCAAAGCGGCGAATCGTCCGCTTCCGGCAGCAAGGCGACTATGAGCGCTTCCTGCTCGAATGGTCGAACTTCGACATGCCGGACGGGGGCGCATCGGCAGCCGTTCGGCATTTACCCTTCATAAAGGCCTTCTCTCTCCCCGTTTCGAGCGAATTGCTGGCCGCCGCCCCCGCCAGCGGATTATGGATCGAGAACGACCCCCAGGTGACGGTGCACGCCACCGTGACCAAACCGTCCGCCCGCGACAAGGGCATTCCATGGGGCGTGCAGGAAATCAAGGCTCCGCTCGCCTGGAGCTCGACGACCGGCCACCGCGTCAAAGTCGGGGTCATCGACACCGGCGTCGACTTCAGCCATCCCGACCTGAAGCAATCCCTCGGGCGCGGCATCAATTTATTGAACCGCGGCACGCTGCCGCATGACGATAACGGCCACGGCACGCACATCGCCGGCACGATCGCGGCCGCGAACCAGGTTCACGGCATGATCGGCGTCGCCCCCCGCGCCATGGTCTATCCGGTCAAAGCGTTCGACCACAACGGCAGCGCCTTCGTGTCCGACATCGTGCTCGGCATCGACTGGTGCGTACGCAGCGGCATGAATATCGTCAACATGAGCTTCGGCATGAAAACGCGCAGCAAATCGCTGCTGACCGCCGTCAACAACGCCTTCAACGCCGGCGTCATCATCGTGGCGTCCTCCGGCAACGACGGCAAGCGCAAGTCGATCGACTATCCCGCGCGTTATCCGCAGACGATCGCGGTCGGCGCGACGAACAGGCTGCGCCGCATCGCGCCGTTCAGCAACCGCGGCATGTATATCGACGTCTACGCGCCGGGCGACAAAATCTTATCCTCCTGGCTGCGCGGCAAATACAACGAAATGAGCGGCACGTCGATGGCCACCTCGCATGTCAGCGGCGCCATCGCGCTGCTGCTGGCGTATCGTCCCGGCTTGACGCCGACGGATATCAAGGCCGTCGTCAAGCGGTCCATGCTGCCCTTAAGAGGCACGAAAGCCCCCCGATTGACCGGGGAGCTGGATGTCATGCGCATGCTGCAGGCCGTGGAACGGTAGGTTCCCGGCCCTTTTTGCGTTAGCGCTTGCCGTGGCCCGGGCTTGCGGGCCGGCGGCGAAGCGGGGGCGAGGCTGCCCCGCGTTCGGGCGCTGCCGGCAAGGCTGCCTACATGCGCTCCGGCGCGGAAACGCCGACGAGCTTCAGCACGTTCGCGATCGCGACGCGGGCGGCGCCGAGCAGCGCGAAGCGGGCTTGGGTCTGCGCCGGATCCTCGGTGATGACGCGATCCGCGCGGTAGTAGCTGTGGAACAGCGACGCGAGCTCGTATACATAGCGGATCAGGCGATGCGGCGCGTACTGCGACGCGGCTTCCGCGATCTCGAGCGGCAGCTCGCCGATCTTGCGGAGCAGGTCGAATTCATGCTCGGTCGTCAATTGGCCGAGGTCCACTTCGCCAAGCGGCAGCACGGCAATGCCTTGTTCTTCCGCTTGGCGGAAGATGCTGCAGATGCGCGCGTGGGCGTACTGCACGTAAAACACCGGGTTCTCGTTCGAGGTCGAGATGGCCAAGTCCATATCGAAATCGAGGTGGGAATCCATGCTGCGCATCGTGAAGAAGTAGCGGATCGCATCCGTGCCGACCTCTTCCGTCAAGTCTTCCATCGTGACCGCTTTGCCGGTACGTTTGGACATCTTGACCTTCTCGCCGTTCTGGAACAGGCTGACCATCTGCGCGATCAGCACGACCAGCTTCTGCGGATCGTTGCCGAGCGCCTCCATCGCCGCCTTCACGCGCGGGATGTAACCATGGTGGTCGGCGCCCCAGATGTTGATCATTTTGTCGAAGCCGCGTCCGTATTTGTCGCGGTGGTACGCGATGTCCGGCGTCAAATACGTGTACGATCCGTCATTCTTCACGAGCACGCGGTTCTTGTCGTCGCCGTAAGGCATCGTGTTCAGCCAAGTCGCGCCTTCTTCTTCGTAGATCTGGCCGCGGGCGCGCAGCGCCTCGAGCGCCTGCTCGACTTGGCCCGTCTTGTAGAGCGCGGTCTCGCTGAACCAGACGTCGAAGTTGACGCGGAATTCGGCGAGGTCGCGTTGGATCTTGGCCAGCTCGCGCTCCAGGCCGTAATCGCGGAAAAAGGCGAAGCGTTCTTGTTCGGGCAGCGAGAGCAAGCGATCGCCCTCGGTCTCGGCCAGCGCCTTCGCGAAGCCGATGATATCCTCGCCGTGGTAGCCATCCTCCGGCATGGCGGCATCGTGGCCGAGCGCCTGCTTATAGCGCGCTTCGATCGAGAGCGCCAGGTTCGCCACCTGATTGCCGGCATCGTTGATGTAGTATTCGCGCGTCACGCCGTAGCCCGCAAAATCAAGCAGGTTGCAGAGCGCATCGCCGACGGCAGCGCCGCGGGCATGACCGAGGTGAAGGCTGCCGGTCGGATTGGCGCTGACGAACTCGACCTGCACGCGCTGGCCTTCCCCGATGCCGATACGGCCGTAATCGGCGCCTTGCTCGACCGTTTGCGCGATGACCGGGTACAGGTAGCTGCGGTCCATGCGGAAATTAATGAAGCCGGGGCCGGCGATCTCGGCGCTCTGAATCGAGGCTTTGGCCGCGTCCAGATTGGCAATGATCGCTTCCGCGATTTGGCGCGGGTTCTTCTTGGCCAGCTTCGTCAGCTGCATGGCGGCATTCGTGGCGAGGTCGCCGTGCGCCTTCTCCTTCGGCACTTCCAGCACGAAGACCGGCAATTCTTCGCGCGCGGCCAGACCCGCGGCAACGACCGCGTCGGCTATGGCTTCTTGGACTTGCTGATAAAGCAGTTCAATGACGTTAGGTTTCATGAATTTTGACCTCCTAAAAGTTTTGCGATGGCGAAGCCTACGAAGCCGGTGATCCCGGCAAGAAATGCAAAACTGCTTCGTAAGCATAAGCTAAGTTTTGCGATGGCGAAGCCTACGAAGCCGGTGATTCGGCGAGAAAAGCAAAACTGCTTCGTAAGCATAAGTTAAGTTTTGCGAGGCAAGGCCTCGATGCCGGTGATTCGGCTCGAACGCGTGCCCGGTTTTCTACTTGCCGCCGTCCGCTTCCGCGCGGAGGCGAATGACGAAGTCGCCGATCTGCTCGTCGTCGACCAGCAGCTTGTAATGCCACTCCAGCAGCAGCGGCAGGTTCGGCAGCAGCCGGTCCTCGCTCGGGTCGGGCTTCAACAGGTCGCCGAACTGAACCCACAGGAAGCTCGTTTCCGTCTCCAACGCGAACGACGCGTGCCGGGACGCATACTGCCCGCTTCGTCGCGCGCCGGCGACGAACGTCTGCTGCGATTCGACGTCCCCCCGCCGGGTGACGCTCAGCTCGCCGTCACGCCATCGCACCAGGGTGCGCACCTCGCTGCCTTCCTCGGTCTCTTCGTATCGCAGGAAAAACGTGCTTCCTTTGCGGTACCACTCGCCGCCGAGGCTGTTTTGCTGCAATTCGCCGTCGATGTCGCTCTCGAGCATGATGTTCACTTTCGCCTTATCGTTCATGTCGCGGTCTCCCGTCTTGTTCGTTCTCCTGTTCCCACTATAATCGGCTTCGGTCCGGACAACAAGAAAACCCCCGTCTCTATAAAGAGACGGAGGTTGATTTCCGCGGTACCACTCTTCTGGCTCCGCAACCGGCCGGCTCCCTCTCACGAAGGAAACGCGAACGCTGCGAGCGCCTCTCGAACACGATAACGGGGTGACCGGATCGACCTATGGCGGCGGCTCGCGAGGCGAATGCCTGCCGGATTCAGTGGATCAACTCCCGGGTGCGCTTCCCTTGCACCGCTGCGCCGGCTCCCACCTCCCCGGCTCGCTGCTGTCAGCGTCTTGCAAGCTACTGTCCCGTTCATCGTATGTGGCTGTTATTTCCCCTATTATATGCGACCTTGCGAAAATTGCAAGCGGCAAACGTTCAATTCAAGTACGGCATCAACGCGCGCCAGGCTTCGATGCGGTCCGCGGTCGTGCGCATCGTCCTCGTGGGGATGGGACTGGTCGACGGCAGCTTCAGCTTGGCCAGACCCGCCAGCCCGGGATGGTCCTTGAAATATTTCATGAACGTGTCATGCGACTTCGCGCCGTTGAAAATCAACCCGCGCACGCCGGGATAGTCCGCGAGCAATCCCGGCAAATCGTTCGGAGCCTCGTCGCGGATGTTGGCATCCAGGCTGCCTTCGCGTTCGCAGGAGGCAATGACGTCCCACATGGCAATCCCGTGCGAGGAGACAAACGCGAGCCGGTCCTCGTAAGCCTCGTCCGGCTCCCGTCCGAACAAGCCGTAAAGCACCCGCCACATATGGTTGCGCGGATTGCCGTAGTATTGGTCCGCCGCAAGGGAAGCGGCACCGGGCATGCTGCCCAGCACAAGCACCTTCGCTCCCTCGCGAATCATCGGCGGAAAAGAATGCACGCGCATGGCGAATCGCCTCCTTTATCCTCCGAGCATACCCGGAGAGGGGGAACGTTTGCAAGCGATGCGCCGGATACGGCGTCCGCGGCGGGCTTGTCCCGGCCGAAAAGCGGCCGAGCGCGAATTGCTATTCCAGTCGGGCTTTAACACGACGCCCTATGTGAAGGCTATATTTGGGGCGAGCCCGGCGGCAGTCCGCTCAGCTTCTCCAGCCTGCGGCAAATCTCGTGCTGCCACTCGACGTCCCCGGCCATCGAAGCGGCCAACGATAGATTGTGCAGGTTGGCGAGTTGTCTGACATGCATGGCATTGACCGCCAAGCAGTGTTCGAAATCCGCCTGCTCTTCCCCGGTCAGATGCCGTCCCCCGCGAATGGTCCACAGCTCCGCAAGCCGTTCATGTATCGGCAAAATGGTCATGCTTCGCGCCTCCCTCAATCGTCTCACACTACTAGCCAGTATGACCAAAAAAGAAAGCTTCCAAGCGGAGGTCGAGCGATTTTCCGAATAACCGCGGAAATCTCCGCGCCGAAATCGATCGTTCTGCTACTAGTTTACAGCGGGGGCGCGCACTCGGTACCTTGACCGCGAAAATAGAACCGAGCCGGGAAAAGGAGGCACGGCAAAAAGGCCGTCCCTCGCCCGGCGGCGGAGAAGACAGCCTATATGCATGCCGGCGCAAGCCGGTGTGACGGCAGACGGGACAGACGCGGAAGACGGACCGATCCTCGGTCGGCCGTTCCGCCGGCTTAGATCGCGTTCTAAACCGCGCGTCCTACGCCCGTTCGATGTACACGGGATTCGTCATGCAGGTCATGACGGATTGCTTCAGCCCTTCAACGGCGCGGCGCGCCTCCAGCCGGTAGAACAGCCGGTCCCCCGAGCCTTGGAAGCGCAGGCGAACCTGACCGCTCTCCGTCTCAACAAGTTGCGGCGCGATGCCCGACTCTGCGGAAGCCCCGGCCGGGATCGCGGGCACGCCGCCCTGATCTTCCCGTGCATCGAAGGCCAAGATCGCGGCGATCTCCCGCTGCACGGTCCAGCCGCCGGCCTCCGCGGCTTCCGTCTCCCAGTCTCCCGCCTCGGCGGAGGCGGATGGAACGATAATGTCCCATACGGCTTCGATGCCGCGATCGGACCATAACGCGACGCGGTCTCCCTTGGCGCTGCAAATGTCGATGGTCAGCGGAACGCCGCCCTGCTCCCCGACGGCATGCCGCGGAATCGTGTCGCCGATGCCGTACTCGCCCGAGGCGAGCGCCATGCAGGTTTCGTCGGGATCGAACTGCAGCACGACGCGGCCTTGACGGATGCCCGCCAGCACGCCCTGCGCCGTATCGGCTTCCGTCCAAACGGAAGCCGTCGGACGCCCGTGCTTCACGAACCGGTCTTCCCGGTGCGCGTCGCTGCCGCCCAAGGCGATCACCCGGCGGCCCTGCGCAAGCTGCTCCTGCCACCAGGCCAGCGCGCGTTCGTTGAGCGCGCGCCACGGTCCGTTCCATACCTCGATCGCGTCGTACGGCACGTCAAAGCCGAGCTCCCACGGACAGGACGGACAGAACGGATGATTCAGCGACACGAAGCCGCCCCGCTCCCGCGCTTCCCCGAGCGCCTCGCCCGCTTGCTCCGGCGTCGTCACGCGAAAATCGCGCAGCGCATCCGGAACGCCGAGCACGTTGGCATGGCCGAAATAGCTCGTCAACTCCACGCCGGGAATCAGCAGCAGCAGCTCGTCCGGGGCAAGCGCCGCGGCATTCTGCGACGCCGTATTGTGATCCGTCAGCGCCATGAATTCCAGCCCGCGCGCCTTGCAGGAATCCTTCGCCTGCTCGATCGTATAACTTCCGTCGCTGTGCACGCTGTGCATATGAAGGTCGCCTTTCATCCAGCGTCCGTGCGGCCGGGCGAATTCCACCTCGACGATCACTTCCGCGCCGTCTTCGGGGATCTTGTACGCTCCGAGCAGCACGGCCCATTCGCCCTCGGCGACCGGACCCGCCAGATAGCCCGGGGTCGCTTTCTCCATACCGACGAAGAACGCTTCGCGGGCGCCTCCGCTCCAGCCGACGATCCGCTCGGGCGAACGAAGTCCGATGTCGACGACCGTCCCCGACGCTCCTCCGCGTTCGTAACGGTACGCGATATCGATGCGCTCCACCGGACCTTCCACCGTGAAAGCAACCTCCAGGTATGACCGTTCCTCGTGCTTGCCGATCGGCCGGCGCAGCACGAGCCGTTCTTTCATCGTCTCCATCATGCGTCCTCCTATTCTTTGCTGGCGCCGAGCAGGATGCCTTTCATGAAATACTTCTGCACGAACGGATACACCGCGATCAGCGGAAGGATGCTGATGACGATACCCGCCATCCGCACGTTCGTGGTCACCATATAGGTGCCGGAATTGCTGCTCGTATCGATAATCATCGCTTTCAGCGCCACCTGCAGCGTGTATTTCATGGAATCGTTGATGAACATGACCGGCGCCGTGAACATGTTCCACCGCCCGACGAACTCGAACAGCGTCACGGTCGCGAGGCCGGCGGCCGCCAGCCGCAGGTACATCGTCAGGAAAATGCGGAATTCGCCGGCGCCGTCGATCTTGGCCGATTCCGACATCTCGTACGGCACGTTCAGGAAAAAGCTGCGCATGAGCAGGATCGAGAAACCGGACACGAGGCCCGACAGCACGAGAGAGCTCAGCGTATTAATGAGATGCAGGTCTTTGTTGACCACGTAGAGCGGAATCATGATCGCTTCCTGCGGCACCATCATCGTAATCAGGATAAACGTCATCATCAGTTTCTTGCCCGGCAGGCGGGGATAAATGAATACATAGCCGGCCAAGCTGGACAGCAGCACATGCAGCGTCGTGCCGATGACGGTCACGATGACGCTGTTGAGCAGCGGACGCCAAATATCGAGGCTTTTCCACACGATCTGGTAGCCTTCCGCGCTGAACTGCTTCGGCCACAGCACGATTTCCGGCCGCATGGACGCGATGCCCGAAGAGAAGGAAAGCGCCAGCACGTTAATAAACGGAATGATCATGGTCAGCATGAGCGCCAGCAGAAAAAGGGCGTTCAGCATGTCGAATGCTTTATTTTTCCAGCCAAGCCGTTCGAATCGATCGGACATTGTCGTTACACCTCATCAAATCTTGTCATTCGCCGCACGACGAGCGTCAGCGCGAGCGTCAATACCAGGACGAAGAAGCTGGCCGCCGCCGCGGGACCGAGCTGGATTTCGAGAATCCCCTTCTGGAACGTATACATCATGAGCACGTCCACCTTCGAGGCAATCGTGGGATTGCGCAGGATGAACACTTGATCGAATATCCGCAGGATGCCGAGCGTATTCAGCAGGAAGACGACTTTCATCGTGTTGCTGAGCTGCGGCAGCGTCACGTACGTCAACTGCTGCCAGCGCGTCGCGCCGTCCATGCGCGCCGCCTCGTAGAGCGACGGATTGATCGACACGATCCCCGCCAGGAACAAGATGCAGGTGTAGCCCATCTCCTTCCATGTCGAGAGCAGAATCATGATCCAGCGCGCATAGCCGGAATCCGCCAGAAAATTGATCGGCGCCCGGTGAAACACATGGACCAGGATCATATTCACGATCCCGCTGTCCGGCGACAGCATGAAAATCCAGATCCCGCCGACCACGACCCAGGAGAGCAGATGCGGCACGTAGAGGATCATTTGCGCCATCTTCTTGAACCAGGTCCGCAGCACTTCGTTCAGCGACAACGCGATGGCGAGCGGCGCGACGAAGCTGAAGAGGAGAATGCCTCCCCCGATGACGAGCGTATTGACCATCGCTTCCCAGAACAGCGAATCATGCAGCACCGCGTCGTAGTTCGCGAACCCGACGTACGGCCGGTCGCCCATCAGCTTGTAATCCTGAAAACTGGTCTGCAGCCCTTTCACGAGCGGGTAATAGGCAAATACGAGAAAATAGGCGATCACCGGCACCATCATGACGTAAAGCGCGCCGTATTTCTTCAACAATCTCATGCTTTTATCCACGTCCTTATCTGGTAAACGGTACCATTATCGGGCTGAAATGAACGCAAGCAGGGGATCCGTGCTCCCCTGCCTGCTTGTCGTTCGAATGCGCGCGAACGGCTTACTCGTCGATCAGTTTCTTGCCAAGCAGCTCTTCGTGCATCTTCTTCACGGCTTCCGCGGCATCCATCTGGCCGGACATCGCTTTGAGCGCGTAATTTTTGACGATCTTCTCGGCGTCCGGCCAGCCCGGCAGCGATAACTCGAGCGTCGCGTCCTTCGTCGCGAGATCCTGCGCTTCCTGAACGCCCGGCAGCTTGCCGAACGGATATTTTACGTTCTGGTTGTACCAGAACGGCACCCCGTGATCCATGTTGTGCTCCGTGCCGGTCGGCGTCAGCTTGTACGCGTCGCCTTCCTTGGTGAAATCCTCGTTCTCGATGCCCAGGCTTCCGAGCATGATGCCCGGTTCCGTATGCCAGAACTCCAGGAATTTCTTCGCGGCGTCCGGGTGCTCGGCGTTGGCCGGAATGATCCAGAAATCCGGATCCCCTCGGCGCATCAGAATCTTGCCGTCCGCGCCGGGAATGCCTTCAAGCGCTTCCGCTTGGAATGTCGTGTTCGGATCCGCTTGTTTGCGCGTGTTGTTGAACATGCCGACCCACGCATCCCAATACGTGACCATGCCGACGCGGTCCGAGAGGAACAGGTTGCGCATCTTGCCCGTGTCGTTCGTCACGAAGTTCGGATCCATGATGCCTTCCTTCACGAGCTTCGCGAACCATTCGTACATTGGAACGGCGGCTTCCGTCGCATACGGAATCGTGCGTTTGCCGTCCTTCATCACGTAATGCGCCTTAATGCCGGCCGCGCTCATGAAGCCTTGAATATCATAGAGGTCGGAGGTGCTGAGGCCGTACGTATCGTTCTTGCCGTTGCCGTCGGGATCTTTCTCTTTAAACGCCTTGAGTACGTTGTAGTATTCGTCCAGCGTCTTCGGCTCCTGCAGGCCGAGCTTGTCGAGCCAGTCCTTGCGCACGATCGGCATCGTACCGCCTTGGAATTTGCTGAACACGGCGACGATCTTGCCGTCCTTGTCCTTCAGTTGATCCCATTCGGCCGTTGGAACGACGGCCGGGTCGGACAGCACCGTGGATTTGGTAACGAAATCGGTCAAATCCGTAACGACGCCTTGGTCTACGAAGGTAGCGAGCTTGCCCAGGTCGCTGAGTTCGATCAGGTCGTATTTCTCGCCGGAGCCGAGCGCCGTGAGCACCTTCTGGTCGTAATCGCTCGCCGGTTTCTCGATGGAAGCGTCGATGCCGGTCAGGCGTTTGATTTCCGCTTCGAACTTCGTGTTCTCTTCCGGCGTCTTGCCGCCGACGTTGGCGTCGAGGATGCGCAGCTTCATGTCGCCGGCCGGCGCGTTCGCAGGAGCGTTGGCAGGGGCATCGGCAGGAGCGTTGGCGTTATTGCCTGCCGCCGCGTTCGAGTTGGCCGCATCGTTTGTTCCGCTATCCGAACCACAGCCGGACAACAGCATCGTACTCGCGACGGCAACCGTCGACATTGTCAACCATACTTTTTTCATTCGTTTGAAACCTCCTGAAGTATAATCGCGATTCGAAATCTTGATCGGAGCGTTAAATCGACTGTCAACCTGTGCGCAAGCTTATAACAACTATGAAAAGGACCGGCTTCTTTGCCGCCTTACTGGCCTCGCGCGCCCGGAGCCGCGCAAGAGCCGCGAATGACGAGCTCCGTCGGAACAAGCACGCGTTTGGCGCTTTTCTGAGCCGCGTTCAGCTGTTCGAGCAGCAGCTTCAGCGCTTCGACGCCCAGCCGGTCGGCATGGAGCCGAACGCCGGTGAGCGGCGGCGAGAATTCCGGCGAAAGCACGGTGTCGTCGCTGAACGCGAAGACCGACAGCTGTTCCGGAATGCGCAGGCCAAGCCGCTCCGCCGCCTTGTAGACGCCTAGCGCCATCATGTCCGTATCGGCGATGACCGCCGTTATCTCCGGCGAGGCCGTCAGCTTGGCGAGCGCCGACTCGTAGCCGAAGGCATGCGCCGATTCGCCCTTCAGCGGCTTGTGCAGCATCAGATCGGGCTTCGGCTGCAGGCCGGCTTGCTTGAACGCGCTCCTGTATCCTTCGGCGCGGTCCGCCGAAACGGTCCTCGAGACCGGCGCGTTCAGAAACAGGATTTCCGTATGCCCCAGCCCGATCAGGTAGCGGGCGACCTGGGCGGCCATGCCGACATTATCGTTATCGACGTAGCTGACCTGCGCCTCGTAGGGCGCCGGCGGGCGGCCGATAATGACGATGGGCATGCCGCTCTGAAGCCGATCCTCGATCCTGCCGTCCGATGCGATGGGATCCAGTAAGATCTCGCCATCCACGGGATCCGAAGAGATGTTCTCGACTTGACTGAGGTAAGTTGGCGACAGCGCATTGACCAGAAGGCGGTAGCCGTTCTCGTAACAGACGCGCAGCACTCCGTTAAGCAAGGAGTGATGAAACTGACCGAATTCGAGCGATTCGCCCCGGATATTCAGTCCGAGTATGCGGGTGGAGCGGCTTACGAGACTTCGTGCCCAATAATTCGGTTTGTAGTGCAGCGACTTGGCAGCAGCGAGCACGCGCTCGGTCACTTCTTTGCTGATGGGTCGTTTTTTGCTGAATACGCTCGAAACGGTACCCTTGGATACGCCGGATGCCTTCGCGACGTCGTCGATGGTAGCCAAGACTCGTTGAACCTCGCTTTCTCCCATGTGATCCGATGTGGGAACGGTACCGGATTCGTTTATAAGCTTAAACCGGTTTTGTAAATTCCGTTTCAATTCAATGATTAGTTATTGTAAAAATCGATATTTTCTTTAAAAATCGCAAATTTCAGTGGGTATTTAGGCATAAATTACCACTAATTAGGAATAAAGTAGCATTAAACCGCTTTAACAAAACCTTATCTTTCAAATTGAAACCACGATGTTACAATGAAAGCCATCTTGTTTCGGAAAGGATGCGCATGATGATGATAGGAACGATATTCAGCGGCATGAACGGCATAGCCGTCGGCGCGCACCGGGGCGCTTCGGCTTATGCGCCGGAAAATACGATGGCCGCCTTCGAGCGGGCAGCGGCTTGCGGGGCCGAACTGATCGAGCTCGACGTGCAGTTGACGAAGGACGGGGAGATCGTGGTCTTCCACGATCTAAAGGTAGATAAAACGACGAACGGGCATGGTCCGTTAAGCGACTATACGCTGGCGGAACTGCGAGAGCTGGATGCCGGCTCGTGGTTCTCGGACGCCTTTGCCGGCGCGCGCGTCCCGACGTTGGCGGAGACGCTCGCCTGGGCGCGGGATCGAATCTGGCTCAGCATCGAGATGAAGCAGGCGCAGGAATGCGAAGAGGTCGAGTTGGCCCGCCGAACGGCCAGGCTCGTGGCCGAGCACGGCATGGACGGCCAGGTACAGCTGATGTCGTTTCAGCACCGGCTCGTAAAGGCGGTGCGCGATGTGAACGCGGACGTGCTGACGGCACCGATCTGCGCACGATGGGTGGAAGATCCGATCGAGCTGCTGCAGTCCTTGCAGGCCCAGATCATCAATACCCCCTTGCAGCATCTATCCCGGGAACGGGTTGACCGGCTGCATGAGCATGGCTTCTACGTCTATGGCAGCATGTCCGACGATCCGGACGTGTTCGCCAGGCTGCAGGCCATGGGCGTCGACGCCATGGACACCAACATCCCGGACGTGATGCTCGGGCTGCGGGATCAAGCCCCGAACGTAACAGATCAAGAAGCCAATAACGCGCGTTCTTAAGCTTCAGGTTGGAACCCGGCATTAGGATTATGCAAAAAAAAGAACCGCCGCAGCCGTGCAGGATCGCACGATTGCGGCGGTTCTTCGTTTATTCGATGAAGCCGAGCAGCATTTCGCGGATGACTTTCGCCGCGACGATCTGCGTTTGCTCGGTCGGGTCGTACGCCGGCGCGACCTCGACGAGGTCGCAGCCGATCACGTTCACGCCGGAGCGGGCGATGGCGTGGACCGCGTCGATCAATTCCTTCGACGTGATGCCGCCGGCTTCCGCCGTTCCCGTGCCCGGCGCCGCCGACGGATCCAGCACGTCGATGTCGATCGTCAGGTAGACCGGACGGCCGGCCAGCTCAGGCAATACTTTCTTGAGCGGCTCGAGCACCTCGAACGGATGGAAGTTGATGTTCTCGCGGGCAAACTGCCACTCTTCGCGAGAGCCGGAACGAATGCCGAATTGGTAGACGTTCTTGCCGCCGATGAGGTTAGCCGCTTTGCGCAGCGGCGTGGAATGCGAGAGCGGCTCGCCTTCGTACGACTCGCGCAGGTCGGCATGGGCGTCGAAATGAATGATCGCCATGTCCGGATACTTCTTGTACACCTCTTGGAAAATCGGCCACGAGCACAAATGCTCGCCGCCGAGGCCGACCGGCATCTTGCCGTCTTCCAGCACGCCGGCCACGAATTCGCCGATGATGTCGAGCGAGCGCGCCGCGTTGCCGAACGGCAGGAGCAGGTCGCCGGCATCGAAATACGCGATGTCCTCCAGACTGCGGTCGAGGTACGGGCTGTACTCCTCCAGGCCGATCGACACCTCGCGGATGCGCGGCGGGCCGAAGCGCGAGCCCGGGCGGAACGAGACGGTGAAGTCCATCGGCATGCCGTAAATGACCGCCTTGGATGCGCTATAGTCTTCCGAGCTTAGAATGAACACGTTGCCGGAATATTTCTGATCGAGTTTCATGGTCGCTGTGGTTCCTCTCTTATTCGAACAGACTTGTTTCCAAGTCTTATCTTATCACCGAGACTTGTTTTCCAAGTCTTATCTTACTTCACGAGATCTTCGACGAATTTCGGCAGCACGAACGCCGCTTTGTGCAGGCGCGGAGAGTAATACTTCGTGTCGATCTCCGGAATGCCGGACTCGTCGACTTCAAGCGGATCGTATTTCTTGCTGCCCATCGTGAACGTCCACAGGCCGCTCGGGTACGTCGGCACGTTCGCCCAGAACACGCGCACGATCGGGAATACTTCCTTCACGTCGCGGTTGACGCTCGAGATCAGGTCCGGCGTGAACCATGGGTTGTCCGTCTGCGCCACGAAGATGCCGTCTTCCTTCAGCGAATCGTAGATACCTTGGTAGAAACCGCGCGTGAACAGGTTGACCGCAGGGCCGACCGGCTCGGTGGAGTCGACCATGACGACGTCGTATTCGTTCTTGTGGTCGTGGATGTGCATGAAACCGTCGTTCACGATGACTTCGACGCGCGGGTCGTCCAGGCCGCAGGCGATGTTCGGCAGGTATTTCTTGGAGTATTCGATGACCTTGCCGTCGATGTCGACGAGGACCGCTTTTTCCACGCTCGGGTGCTTCAGGATTTCGCGGATGACGCCGCCGTCGCCGCCGCCCACCACGAGCACTTTCTTCGCGTTCGGATGCGTGTAGAGCACGGGATGCGCAACCATTTCATGATAGACGAACTCGTCCTTGTCGGTCGTCATGACCATGCCGTCCAAGACGAGCATCGTGCCGAATTCTTCGGTTTCGATCATGTCGAGCTTCTGAAACTCCGTCTGCTCGCTCACGTACGTTTCTTTGATTTTGGCCGTGATGCCGTAAGTCGGGGTTTGCTTCTCCGTGTACCACAATTCCATCGGTCGATCCCTGCTTTCGTGTATGTATGGTCAATCCTTGATTCATGAGGTCCAATGTTCCAATCTGTATTATAAGTTAACGCGGGGAAAATGCAACCTTCTGCGAATCCTACACAAAAATTTCATACCCCCTTTCGCCTCGCTTGAATAGCCCGACCCAATGTTTTCCATACTAGTTGGATAGCGATGGTTAACGTTAGGGGGCATCAAGAATGAGCTGGTATCGTTTCAAGCAGGGCGGCGGGAAGCGCCGATTGCCGATTGCCGTTCGGATCGAGCGGTGGATGCCGCTGCTGCGCCGGCTGCGCAAGGCACTGCTCTATGCGGGCGGAACGCTGCTCGTGCTGTTCATGGCCGCGTTCGGCTTCTTATATTATTTGCGGATGCAGGCGCTTCCGGCTTCGTCCGTCAGCCAGACGTCGCAAATGCTGGATCTGCAGGGGCATATCATGGATACGTTCCATGCCGGGGAGAACCGGCAGTCCGTGCCGCTGAAGGACATCTCGCCGTACCTCGTCGAGGCGACGCTCGCGATCGAGGATCAGCGCTTCTACGACCACCTCGGCTTCGACTTGAAGGGCATGGCCCGGGCGGCCGTGGTGAACATCGAGCATCTCTCCCGGGAGCAGGGCGCGAGCACGTTGACGCAGCAGCTCGCGCGGAACCTGTATCTGACGCATGAACGGACCTGGTCGCGGAAGCTCAAGGAAGCGATGTACACCGTCCAGCTGGAGATGCATTACTCCAAGGACGACATCCTGTCCATGTACCTGAACCAAATCTATTACGGCCATGGCGCCTACGGGGCGGAAGCCGCCTCCGAGCTCTACTTCGGCAAGCACGCCTCCGAATTGACGCTCGCGGAAAGCGCCATGCTGGCGGGCGTACCGAAAGGGCCCAAATACTATTCGCCCTACATGGACATGAAGAACGCGAAGGACCGGCAGCGGACCATTTTGCAGACGATGGCGGACCAAGGGATCATCCAGCAGGTCGACGCCAAAGCGGCAGGCGCGGAGCTGCTCAATTTCGTTCCGCTCGGCACCAGCAAGCAGGCCGGCATCGCGCCGTATTTCCGCGATTACGTCCGCTATCTCGCGGTCGATAAGCTCGGCATCGACGAGCGGCTGCTGAGCGAAGGCGGCATCCGCATCTATACGACGCTCGATCCCGAGGCGCAGCGCGCGGCAGAAGAAGCCGTCGCCGCCGGCTTTCCGGCTACCTCCGAGCAGCAAGCGGCGCTCGTGTCCATCGACCCGCGCACGGGCTACATCAAGGCGATGGTCGGCGGACGCAATTACAAGACCAACCAGTACAACCGCGCGTTCGCCACGACGCGCCAGCCGGGATCGTCGTTCAAGCCGATCCTGTATCTGACGGCGCTGCAGCAAGGCTCGCTGACGCCGGTCTCCCAGTTCACGAGCGCGCCGACGGTCTTCACATACGATGACGGCCGCAAGACGTACGCCCCGAGCAACTACAACGATAAATACGCGAACGGCCCCATCGACATGCGGACGGCGATCGCCACCTCCGACAACATCTATGCGGTCAATTCCATCATGAAGGTCGGTCCCGCGAACGTCATCGACATGGCGCGCAAGCTCGGCATCGACAGCCCGATGCAGCCGGTCCCGTCGCTCGCGCTCGGCACGTTCCCCGTCAGTCCGTTCGAGATGGCCTCGGCCTTCGGCACGTTCGCGAACGGCGGCGTCCGGGTCGAGCCGACGGCGATCCTGCGCATCGAGGACAGCAAAGGCGAGGTGCTGTACGAGGCCAAGCCGGCTTCCACCCCCGTCGTCGACGCGGCGCATGCCTACGTGTTAACGAGCCTGATGGAGAGCGTGTTCGACGCGGGCGGCACGGGCAACCGCGTATCCGCCACGATCAAGCGCCCCGTCGCCGGCAAGACCGGCACGACCGCGACCGACGCCTGGCTCGTCGGCTATACGCCGGAGCTGGCCACGGCCGTCTGGGTCGGCTACGACAAGGGGCGCAAGCTGACGCCTGCCGAGGCGCACCGCGCGGCGCCGATCTTCGCCGCCTACACGGAGAAGGCGCTCTCGGCGGTGCCGCCGAAAATCTTCCCGCTGCCGGACGGGGTCGTCTCCGTCTACGTCGATCCCGAGACCGGCAAGCTGGCCGGCAAAACCTGCAAGACGCGGCGGCTGGAAACGTTCGTCAGCGGCACGCAGCCGGTCGAAGTCTGCGGCGCGCACGGCGATACGGCCGCATCCGCCGGCGGCGACGGCGACGCGAAAGCGGAGCAGACGAAGGGCTGGTGGAAACAGCTCAAGCGTTGGTGGAATTAGTCGGCGTTGCGAATGAGTTGAAGCGATTAAGAACGAACGGTTATGTTATTCCAGGGGCTTGACGGATAAACCGAATGCAGCCCAAATGCGAGAAATGCCCTGCCATATCTTTGGATACGGCAGGGCATTTCTGCGTATATACCCGCTCGGGAGGCGTGCATTCACGCCTCTCTCGGCGAGCCGTCCTTCGTTCGCTCGTCCCCGTACCACAGCTCCTGGAACGTCTCGCTCTTGGCCAGCAGCTGATCGACGGTGCCTTCGGTCTCGATCCGGCCTTCCTTCATGACGATGATATGATCGGCATGCGCGAGCGCGGCGCGGCGATGGGAGACGACGAGGCAGGTGGCGCTCCCCCTGCTCTCGAAAAGCCGCTCCCACAGCTTCGACTCCGTCTCGACGTCGAGTGCGCTCGACACGTCGTCGAACACGTACAATTCCGCCTCGCGCACGAGCATCCGCGCCGCGGCCGCCCGCTGCATTTGGCCGCCGGACAGCTTGACGCCGCGGGGACCGACCACCGTCTCGAGCCCCTGCTGCAGATGGGCGATGTCGTATTCCATGACCGAATCATGGACCGCCCGCTCAAGCGCGCCCTCGTCATCCCGGTGACCGAGCAAGATGTTGTTGCGCAGCGTGTCGCTGTACATGCGGGGAATCTGCGCCGAGTACGCGCTATTGACCGGCGTGAAGAAGGTGCCGGGATCCTCGACCGGCTTGCCGTTCCACGTGATCGTCCCTTCTTCCTTCGGCAGCAGGCCGAGCAGCGTCCGGACCAGCGTCGTCTTGCCGGAGCCGATGGCGCCCGTCACGACCGTGAACGAGCCGCCCTTCAGCCGCAGCCGCACGTCCTCGATGCCCCGGCCGGTGTCGGGAAACCGGTAGGTTAAGCCCGACACCTCCAAGCTTTGCAGCGGCTCGCGGTAAGCGGCACGATCCGAAGGCCCCGCCGCAGGATGGCTGCCCTTGCCCTTGCGGAGCAGCAGCGTTCCCTTCATCGTCAGAATCCGCGCAGAGGCGCCCTGAAGCAGCTCCAGCATCCGTTCCAGCGCAACGCTCATCTGCTTGAAATACGTCATGAATTTGCCGACGTTCGAGATGACCTGCGTAACGAACGTCAAATAGTAGACGAACAGCGAGAAATCCCCGACCGTGAAGCTGCCGCCCCGCATCTTCGTCCCCGCGAGCAGCAGGATCAGTCCGATCCCCAGGTTCACGGAGTTCGTGAACACGGCATCCAGCGCTTCGCCGAGCAGCTTATCCTTCAGCATCGTCTTGCGGCGGTCGTCATTGAACCGACGGAACCGGCCGATCACGCGGTCTTCCGCGCCGGCGACCTGGATGGCCTGCACGTTGCTGAACATCTCGCTGATCGCGCCGGTCACGCGCGCCGTCGATTCCCGGCTGGCCGCCCGGTATTTCTGCAGCCGCGACGTGGCAAGCTGGGCGATCGTCACGACGAGCACGAGCGGAACGAATACGAGCAGCGTCATCTGGACGTCGATTTTGAGCAGGATGTAGCTCGACACCACCGCGAAGCAGGTCAAGCCGAACACGTCCACCGACCAGCTGACGGCTTCCTCGGTCTGGTCCACGTCGTCGCGGAAATAGCTGATCGCCTCGCCCGGCGAGACCGGGATCGCCCGCGCGCCGGGCTGCTTCAGCACATGGCCCAGCAGGTTGCGGCGCAGGATCATGGCCACCCGGAAGCGGAACTGCACGTCGGTGATGCAGCCGACGTAGATCATGACGACGCGCGCCAGCGCGGCGGCGAGCAGCAGGGCGATGATGCCCCATGTGCCGATCTTCAAGGTGTCCTCGCCGGTCAACGAATCGAAGAATTGCTGCGTGATCAGTCCGGGCACGATCGGGATCAGGTAGATGATGGTCCAGGCCAACGCGTTCGCCGTATACAGCAAAGGCCGGAACGTGATCAGCCGGACCAGGAATTGAAACGTCGTCATGCGAGCACCTCCTCGAGACCCGTGGCCAGCATGGCGCTGAACCGCGACTTCGGATCGGCCGCGAGCTCGGCGCGGCGCCCGGATTCGATGACGACGCCGTTCTCGAGAATGGCGATCCGGTCCGCGCGCTGCACCGTCGCGAGCCGATGCGCGATGATGATGCAGGAGCGGTCCGACAACAGCCGGCCGATCGCTTCTTCGATCCGCTGCTCGGTCAGCGGATCCAGGCGCGACGAAGCTTCGTCCATGATGATGAGGCCCGGATCGGTCAAGAACACGCGGGCGAAAGCCAATAGCTGCGCTTCCCCGGCGGACAGGCTGCCGCCCCCGGATGCCAGCATCGTGTCCAGTCCCTCCGGCATGGAAGCATACCAGCTTCCGAGTCCAAGCTGCTCCAAAACCTCGACGATGCGCGCGTCGGGCACGGACTCGTCGTAGAACGTCAAATTATCGCGGATCGTGCCTTCCATGATCTCGATGTTTTGCGTGACCATCGCGACCCGATTGCGCAGCCCGCTCAGCCTGCAGTCCCGAATGTCGGTGCCGCCGAGCCGGATGGCGCCTTCCTGCGGGTCGTAGAAGCGCAGCAGCAGGCGCGCGATCGTCGATTTGCCGCTGCCGGTCCGGCCCAGCAACCCCAAGACCTCGCCGGGTTCCAGCTGCAGCCGAAGCCCGCTCAGCGTCGGTTTACCGCCGTTGTCGTCGTACGAGAACGTCACGTCGTCGAAGGCGACCGCGAGCGGTCCGTCCGGAAGCGGCGCGCCGGGACCGTCTTGGATGGAGGAGCGCGTCTCGAACAGCGTCCGGATGCGCGAGATGCTGGCGTCCGCCTTTTGCAAATCCTCCATCTGCGTGCGAATCTTCTCGATCGGCTTGGCGAGCAGCTCCGAATAGAAGAAAATCAGATAAACCGTGCCGAGCGAGATCGCGTCCGTCTTCCATAGATAGGCGCTGATGCCGAACGCCATCGCATTGCCGAGCGTGAAGACGATAATCGTCGTGTTCCACATGGAGGCGAAGCCGATAAATGCCCGCAGCCGTACCCGCAGCATGCGCTTCAGCATGCCGTAGAAGCGGCCCATGACGAAGCCCGACGCGCCGTTGGCCCGGATATCCTCCGTGCCTTCCAGCTGTTCGCCGATGAAGCCGTAGAGCTCCGCGCTCGCCTGCCGCCAATCCTTCCAGAACGGCCCGTTGAACTTGCGGATCTGCTGGATGACGAACACCGCCACGATCACGAAGACCGTCATGCCGGCTCCGATCATCCAGCTCTCCCTGAACAGCAGCGCGATAATGCCGACCATGAGCAGGAAATTGCCGAGCAGATGAATGATCATGCTGGAGAAAAAATTCGCCAGCGCGTTCACGTCGCCGTCGACGCGTTCGATGATGGCGCCGGACGTCTGCGATTTGTGAAACGGCATATCCAGCGACAGGCAGTGCGCCGCCAAGTCGCTTCGCAGCGCGTTGGTCGTCTTCCAGCCGAGATTCTCGCTGAAATACGTGGCCAGCACGGTGACGCCGCCCTGCAGCACCGAGAAGCCGATGAAGAGAAGCGCGGCGATCAGAAGCGGTTCGAGGGTGCTCCCGGATTGTGCCGAATCGATGAAATAGCGGATAATCTGCGGATTGGCGAGCTGGAGGCCGATCGTCACGACGAGCAGCGCCGCGAGCACCCATAACGTATGTTTTTGAGGCAGCAAATAACGCCGGAGCAGGTCGGCGTATTGCGAGCGGCCTTTCGTTTGGCGGTTCATTCCATATCCTCCTGATTTTAGAACATGCGTTCCTGTCCAACGACTATACCACAGATGCCGGGCGCTCGAACAGGGGTTCACGGCTTAATTTGCGTCACCGGGCGGAGCCTCTTTCCACAACGGCAGTATCGGCAGAACGCGTTTAGCGCGCAAGCGCTCGATGCTTCGTTTCCTCCAAGCCGAATGCACCTATTATTTTCTCGGTTTGGGAAATTTAAAACATCCTATACTAAGGATGACGGACATTTCAATCCCCCAAAGCGAAGGAGTTCATCCGGATGATCAAGCAATTCGCCGCCATGTCCCTAGTCGTCCTCCATCTGACCGGCACCGCCTCGGACGTCCGGCTGCCCGGAACCGGACAAGCCGAATCCGTATCCGCGGAAGAAGCCAAGCACGCCGTCTTGAAAGAAACCCTCGTTCAGGACGCCTATTCCTACATCGGGATTCCGTACGTCTGGGGCGGCTCCACGCCGTCCGGCTTCGACTGCTCGGGCTTCGTCTATTATATGTACCACAAATTCGGCATTCAGCAGGTCCGCACCAACACCGTCAATTTGTACGCGCAGGGCGTTGCCGTGGACCAACCGATGCTGCGCCGGGGCGACCTGGTCTTCTTCCGCATCGCGGGCGGGGAGAACGTCGACCATGTCGGCATTTATATCGGGAACGGCTCCTTCATCTCCGCGATCAGCTCCAAAGGCATCTATGTCCAGCAGCTGGAGAACCCGTATTGGGGACCGCGGTACGCGGGCGCGCGGCGGATCTATTAGCCTGCAAGAAGCCCGTTGAACGGCCGTGAAAAAAGCCGCGCCCGTGCCCTCCAATAAAGGAAGGAACCCACGGGCGCAGCTTTTTTGCCTTTGCTCTAGGCGGCCGCGCTCGCTACGCGCCCGCCTCTTGCTTGATGAAGGCGGCGAATTCGGCGCCGAGCAGCTTGCAAGCCTCAAGCTCCTTCCTGCCCGGACAACCGTCGGCCTTCACGGTTTGCTGCAGGACGAGCGCGCCCCGATTCTCCAGGCATTCCTGCAAAATGTCGCCGGCGACGGCAAAATAACGGTACGCGGTGTCCCCGCACCCGAACACCGCCGCCCGCTTGCCGGATAGATCCTTGGCCCGCAGATCGTCGTAGAAATCGAGGAACTCATCCGGCAGATCGCCGTCCCCCCAGGTATAGACCCCAAATAAAAAATTATCGTAGGCGTCCAGATCGGCCGCGGTCGCATCCGTCACTTCCTTGACCTCCACGGCGACGAAGTGCTCCAACAACCCCTCCACGACGCTGTCCGCCATGTCGCGCGTATTGCCGGTCATGCTGGCATAGACCAACAATGCCTTCTGATCCAAGTCGCTCACTCCCACAGGCAATGGCTGCCCTTTATTGGTTGATACTGATAATCATTATCAGTATATTGAGAATGATTGTCAATCACAATTCGTAAGCAGCCATCAAAAAAAACGCGCCCGCCTTCCGGCAAACGCGTTCCTCTTCCAAACGGCGACTTCCGCACCGCCGCTATCGTCTTCCCCCATGCGGGTTCCATGATCGCGGCGGGCATAGCGCCGTGCGGTTATACGTTCAAGGCTTCCTTCAATTTATCCGGCGAGCGTTCCCACCAGTCCGGATTGTTGGTCACGAGCAGACTCTTGAGCGCCCGCTTGTCTTGCTCCCCAAGCTCATCCAACACGAAACGGCGCTTGATGGCGTAATCGAGGTTGTTCACGTGCTGCGCGAGAATCTTCCATCCGCGTCGCGCCTCCGTATCGATCAGCATCGGGCAAGCCGTCGCGCCCGCGTAATACGAGCCTTCCTCGTTGCGGTCGACCGCGACCCACACGATCCAGCACGGCCGCCCGTTCGGCACGTCCTCCTTGTTCGGACTGAACTTGATGCCCTTCTCGATCTTGCTCTTGGCGTGCATCGCGCCCACGTCGATGTAAGCCTCGCCTTTATCGATCATGACGCAGGCCACGTCGCTCAGATCGATCGTCCCCGCGCCGAAGCCTCTATGTTCTTTATTGCTCACCACGTTGAGAGAAAGCGACCTTTTCTCTTTCTTCTCCGGCGGCTGCTGTCCGTTATCCTGTTCGCTCACGTACCGATCAACTCCCGTCCCAAGCCTTCATAAAAAACCTTGAATTCCGCTTCCGGCGCGGTTTCCCCGCCATGAAGCCCCGCTTATTACGTCAGAAAAAAAACGCGCCGCGCCGCTGCGAAAAGGGCCGCCGGCGTTTCTTCCAACCTGTCCGCACTTTAATTCCATTTTAGCTAATAATCTCGGAAAAGCAAACATATACATGCCTTAGAAGCTTGTCAACGGGAGGGAATCATGGAATGAATCCACGCCGCGCCAAACGTATTCTGCTCTTCGTTCTCGCCGCCGCGCTGATCGGGGTCACGGCCAAGGAAGGGTTCGGAGATGCCTGGGTTTCGCAATATACGTTCGCTTCCGCCCCCGCGAAGAAAGACGCCGCGCCCAAACCGGCCGCGCCGCCGACGCAGCAGCCGGACAGCGTCATGCAGCCGACGCCCGTCTCGCTCAGCAAACGCGTCACGGAGTACCACATCGACGTGAACCTGCAGGAGGACGCGCACATGCTTCAAGGGGAGCAGTCCGTCACGTGGACAAACCCCGGCAAACAACCGGTGTCCGAGATGTATTTCCACCTCTACCCCAACGCCTTCCGCTCCAAGAACACGACGTTCATGCGCGAATCCGGGGGGCAGCTGCGGGAGGACAAGGCCACCTCGGACAGCACCGGCTACATGAACCTGCTGACGCTCGAAACGACGGAGGGCTACAGCCTCCTGCCGCGCCTGCATTACGTGCAGCCCGACGACGGCAATCCGAACGACCTCACGCTGGCCAAGCTTAAGCTGCCGACGCCCGTGGCCCCCGGCAAGAGCGTCACGCTGCGGATGAAGTTCGAGGTCAAGCTGCCCGAGGTGTTCGCCCGCATGGGCTACTCCGGCGACTTCGTCATGGCGGGGCAGTGGTTTCCGAAGCTCGCCGCTTACGAGACCGCGGGCACGAGGGGCCGGGCCACGGAAGGCTGGAACGCGCACCAGTATCACGGCAACTCCGAATTTTACAGCGACTTCGGCATCTACAGCGTGAAGATCAACGTGCCTTCCACCTATAAAGTAGCCGCTACCGGCTTCCAGGCGAAGGCGTCCATCGTGGACGGGGGCCGCAGGACGTACCAGTTCTACGCCGACGACGTGCATGATTTCGGCTGGTCGGCCTCGCCCGATTTCGTCTATTCCGAGGAGCCCTTCTCCACCGAAGGCGTGCCGGGCGTGCGCATCAAGCTGTACCTCGATCCGCTGCACGCCAAGTACAAGGACCGCTACCTGCACGCCGCCAAGTCCGCGCTCGCCAAGTACGCGCAGTGGTACGGCGCCTATCCGTACACGACGCTCTCCGTCGTCGTCCCGCCCAAAGGCGGCAACGGCGCGGGCGGCATGGAATATCCGACGCTCGTCACCGCGTTCTCGGCGGAGAACGACAACCCCGGGTACGACCTGGAGCGCACCGTCGTGCACGAGATCGGCCATCAATACTGGTACGGCATGGTCGCCTCGAACGAATTCGAGGAAGCGTGGCTGGACGAGGGCTTCACCTCCTACGCGGAAGACAAAGTGATGGAAAGCGAGTACGGCGTCGCGCCCAACCTGCCCGTGGAAGCGAGCTACATGACGGACCCCGCCCCGCTCAAGCAGCTGTCCTGGTCGTATCAAGACAACAGCCACTACGCCGAGAACGTCTACATCCGCGCCAAGCTGGTGCTGGTCGGGATCGAGAAGCAGGTGGGCGAGGCGACGATGCGCAAGATCATGCGGACGTATTTCCAGAAGTACAAGTTCAAGCATCCGTCGACCGCGGATTTCCAGCGGGTCGTGGAGACGGTCACCAAGACGAAGTGGAACGATTATTTCAGCCACTTCGTGTACGGGGACGAGATGGCGGACTACTCCGTATCCTCCATTCACGTGACGCCCGTCAAGCAAGGCGGCAAGACGGAGTACGAGAACGTCGTGCTCGTCAAGAAAACCGGCGGCAGCGTCGGCCCCGTGACGGTCATCCTCCATTTCGCCGACGGCACGGTCATGCCGAAGGTATGGGACGGGCAGGACAGCCACGTGCAATACAAAATCGTTCACGGCTCCAAGCTGCTCTGGGCCGCGGTCGACCCGCAGAACGACAACGTGCTGGACAACAAGCACATCAACAATTTCCTGAAAGCCGACCTGGCCGAGAAAACCCGTACGCGCTGGAGCGTCGGCCTGACGAAGCTGGCCGAGACGATCTTCTCCTCGCTCGCCTGGTAACGCCCGCCGTATGAATAAAGGAGGTGATTTGCGGATGAGAACGCATATCAAGCAAGGCTGGCGGCTGACGTCGAAGCATTTGTACATCATCATCCTGCTGTTTCTGTACGAACTGATCTGGGGCTTCTTCCTCTACCGGACCATCGAGAACATCGCGGTCCCGCTGCTCAAGCGGTTCCCCGACGCCTACGCGGCCAACAGCGGCGCGATCTCGCTCTTCTTGACCGAATCGCAGTTTCAGCTCATGAAGACCGACCTGATCCGGCCTTACGCCCTGCTGTTCTGCGGACTGCTGGCCGGCCGGATGCTCGTCACGCCGTTCCTGAACGCCGGCCTGTTCCACTCCCTGCATCACGTGTCCGAGGAGAAAGGCACGAAATTCCTAAGCGGTATCCGCAAAGCCTGGAAACCGGTCGCCCTGCTCTACCTGCTCGAGACGGCGCTCACGCTCGCGCCCGCCTGCTGGCTCCTGCCGAAGGCGCTCAAGCTGCTGCTCTCGAGCGGCACCCTGACGGAATTCGCGAAGCAAGCCGGGCCGTGGGCGGGCGGCTGGCTCCTGTGGGCGGTCCTGCTGCACCTGCTCTTCCTCGCGATGCAGTTCGGCGCCGTGACCGGCAGCGGCTCCATGCGGGCGCTCTGGAGCGGGATCGCCAACTTTCTCCCTTTCGCCGGGGTGTCGCTCGCGATGTGGGGCATCGGCGCCGTGCTCAGCATGACGATCGCCTCCGTGTCGATGCTGTGGGCCGGCCTGCTCGCGCTCGTCCTGCACCAAGGCTACCAGCTGCTGCGAACGATCATGAAGGTGTGGACGGTAGCCGCCCAGTACGACGCCTGGCAGTCGAAGCAATCCTAGCTGCATGTCTTCGCGCCCTTGCCTGCACATGAGATAGAGACGAAAGACCCGTCAATTCATTCGAAAAGCATAGGACTTAAGTTTCGCCCCATCGACCCGCGATGGGGCTTTTTGGCATATGCACGCGGCTGCGGGGCAGACAAGCTTTGCGGGATAAATCCGATTTTCCGACAACGGCCAAAAAACGCCGTTCCCACCCGGAAAACGGCGCCGCTATACGAAAATGAGAGGCAAAAAGTTTCACTCTAATAATTTTAATTTGTGAACAAAACGTGAACTCGGAAGGAGAAGCGACAAAATGATCGAATAACTTTCCCTGAGAAATGAAAATTTTGCCGAATTCCCATCTTGGGAAACGGGGGAACCATTCTGGGTGAATTGATCCCGACAGCCGTTCGTGCGCATATGCGGCTGCCAGAGGCGATCATAGGGGACCTTCAACCGAACCCCACAGCTAACCTCGTAGGCACTGGAAGGAGTTTCCCGTTTTGAAGAAGTTCTCTGCTCTGGTGATCGGACTTGCGATGCTCTTCATCTTTCAGGCCGGCAGCGTGTTCGCCGACTCGAAAATGGACGGCGTCATCAAAGATCTGATCGGAACACCTTATGTTTACACCGGCACGACCACGAAAGGGTTCGACTGCTCCGGATTCACGATGTACGTGTTCAAGAAACTCGGCGTCGACATTCCGCACGCATCCCGTTCGCAGGCTGGGCTGGGCAAGAAAATCGCCAAGGGCGATCTGATCCCTGGGGATCTCGTATTCTTCAATACGACGGGAAATGGCATCTCGCATGTAGGCATCTATGTTGGCGACGGCAAGTTTGCGCACGCTTCTTCCAGCAAAGGCGTCACGATCAGCGGACTTAGCGAGTCCTATTACGCGAAGCGCTATGTAACGGCTCGCCGCGTAATGAGCCCGCAGACGTTCGAGAAATATGCCGACGATCCATCCGACGAACCAGGCGACAACGATTCCGACGAATAATTCGGGCAACATGCATGAATAATGCCGGTCCGGTCAGGGGTGCGACCCTGCCCTTCGGGATTGCGGACAAAGCCGTCGCTGCTTCTCCTTCGGGACAAGCAGCCGCGGCTTTGTTTGTTTATATCAGGTGCACGGGCATGCCGCCTGCCGATTCAGGCGCGCTCGTACCGGACCCACCAGAAGGTCGGTCCGACCTGGACGTTCAGCGCTTTGGCATGCGGCGTGAACAGATCGCGCAGCTGCGCGGGCGTCTCGCATCCTTCGCCGCGGCGGTCGGCCAGCACGACGGTCGCGCCCGATTCGAGCCGCTCGTGCCAGAGCCGCAGAAACGCCCGCCGCTCCTCCCCGGAGAGCTCGCCGAGACAGAAGCAGGCCAAGCCCGCCTGGAACTTCTCCTCCACCGCGTTCAGCTCGGCCTGCTTGACCGCCACCGACACCGGCGTCGTGAGCCGCGGCGTGCGCGGCCCCGCGACGCGAAGCACGCGCTTGCCGGCCAGCGTGTCTTCCACCTCGTATTCCAGCCGCCTCCATTCCGCGAAGCGCTTCTCCAAGCTGTCCCGCCATTTCGCCATCCTCCCGATACCTCCCGCTGCCCGTACGCCGACGCTGTTGTCGTAAAACTATATGTATGCGCGCAAGCTTGCTTATTGAACCGCCTTTTTGGCTCCGCTGGGCTCGTCCGACGTCTGAAAAGGAATGGTTTGACGCATGATGAATACTAGAATGATAGACTGTACGTAAAACGATCTTCTACTGAGATGAAGGAGCTGCTGCCGCATGTCCTCGACTCCCTCCGCGCTTGCGGAGTTCCATCCGACGCTGGCCGGGTGGTTCCGCCAAACGTTCGGCGAACCCACGCCCGTGCAGCATGACGCCTGGGCGTCCATCGCCGCCGGCAACCATACGCTCATCGCCGCGCCGACCGGTTCCGGCAAGACGCTCGCGGCGCTGCTGCCCTGCCTCAGCCGCCTCGCGCTGGCCAAAACGCTGGCCATGGCGCAGGGAACGGGCTGGAAGCCCGGCGTGCGCATAGTCTACATTACCCCGCTCAAGGCGCTTAATAACGACATTCAGCATCATTTGGTCGGATTTCTCGAAGAAATCGAAGCCTACGGCCGCGAGGCCGCGAACGAAGCCTGGCCGGGCCTCCGTACCGCGGTGCGCACCGGAGACACGCCGCCGGGCGAGCGGGCGCGCATGGCGGTCCGGCCGCCCGACGTGCTGGTCACGACGCCGGAATCGCTGTACCTGCTGCTGACATCGGACAAGGGCCGCCATATGCTGCAAACCGCGGAGGCGGTCATCGTGGACGAGATCCATAGCCTTGCCGGCGACAAGCGCGGGGCGCATCTGTCGCTCTCGCTGGAACGGCTTGCGGCGCTCTCCGAGCAGGCCGTGCAGCGCATCGGCGTATCGGCGACGCAGAAGCCGCTTTCGCGGGTCGCCCGATTTCTGGGCGGCTGGGCGCCGGCCGGTACGGGCGGCATGGACGCGGCCCTGAATAGCGACGGCGGCATGAACGGGGACGCCCATCCGCTCGGTTATTCGCCGCGGGCGGTCGTCATCGTGGAAAGCGCCATGATCAAATCGATCCAGGTCCGCGTGACGATGCCGGACCTGAGCCGGCCCGCGCGCACGCGCGAAGGCGTCTGGCAGCCGATCGTCGAGCGGCTCATGGCGCTCATGGCAGGCGCGCGCTCCGTGCTGCTCTTCGTGAACAGCCGCCGGCTGTGCGAACGGCTCGTGCTGCGGCTCAACGAGCAGGCCGGGCACGAGCTGGCGCGCGCCCACCACGGCAGCCTGGCGCGCGAGCGGCGGCTCGAGGTCGAGCGCATGCTGAAGGCGGGCGAGCTGCGCTGCCTCGTCGCGACCTCGTCGCTCGAGCTCGGCATCGACGTCGGCCACGTCGACCTCGTCATTCAGGTCGACTCGCCCAAGGCCGCCGCCGCGGGCATTCAGCGCATCGGCCGCGCCGGCCATGCCGTGGGCGACGTCAGCCGCGGCTATATCGTCGCGCGCCAGCGCGGCGAGCTGCCGGAAGCGGCCGTGCTGTGCCGCAGCATCGCGCGGCGGGAGATCGAAGCGATCACGCTGCCGCACGAGCCTTTGGACGTGCTGTCGCAGCAAATGGTGTCCATGACGGCCGCCGCGGATATGACCGTGGACGCGCTGCACGGGCTTATCGCGCGGAGCGAGTGCTACCGGGGCTTTCCGCGCGAACGGCTGGAGGCTGCGCTGAAGGTGCTGTCCGGCTTCTATCCTTTCGCCCGTCCGCTGATCGACTGGGACCGGGAGACGGATACGCTGCGCAAGCGCGCCAACACGGCGATGGCGTCCGTGACCGGCGCGGGCACGATTCCGTCCAGCTCCGCCTACCCCGTCCACCACGCCGACAGCCGCGTCCATCTGGGCGAGCTGGATGAGGAATACATCGCGGAAAGCCGCGTCGGCGACGTCTTCCAGCTGGGCACGAGCTCGTGGATGATCAGCCGGATCGAGAACGACCGCGTGTACGTGCAGGAAGCGCCCAACCGCTTCAGCGAGATTCCGTTCTGGCGCGCGGAGACGGGCAGCCGCAGCGTGGAGGTGGGCGTGCGGCTGGGCGGTTTTCTCGCGCAGCTGGCCGATCGCCTCCGGCTGGACGCCTCTTCACCGGGCGACGAAGCATCGGACAAGACGCTCGAGGATGCGGCGATCGCCTGGCTGGACGACGAATACGGGCTCGACCATTATTCGGCTTCGGAGCTGATCGACCTCGTGCGGGCGCAGCACCGGGCGCTCGGGCTGCCGACCGATCGGCGGATCATCGTCGAGCATTACCGCGATCTGATGAACCAGACGCGCATTATCATCCATAACCCGTTCGGACGGCGCGTCAACCGCACGTGGCTGCTGGCGATCCAGCGGCAGTTCCAGCGCATGCTGCCCTATTCGATGTACGGCAACGCCAAGGATAACGGCATCGAGCTCGTCGTGCCGGATTGGGATGCGTCCTGGCTGCAAACGCTGTGGCAGATCACGGCTGCGAGCGCGGAATCGCTGCTGACGGAGGCGATCACGGGGTCGCCCCTGCTTGCCGTCTCGTTCCGCCGGATCGCGGAGACGTCCCTGCTGCTCTCGCGCAGCTTCACGCGCACGCCGATGTGGCAGAAGCGGCTGCGCAGCGAAGAGCTGCTGAAGCAGGCGCTGCCGTACGCGGAGCATTTTCCGTATCTGCAGGAGGCGATGCGGGAGTGCCTGCACGAGTACCTGGACACGGACGGACTCAAAACGCTGCTGCAGGCGATTGCCGCCGGCGATATCGACGTGCGCGTCAAGGAGACGCAGGCGCCTTCGCCGTTCGCCGTGCAATTCATCGCGGATTATGCCAATACGATGCTGTACGAGGGCGACGGGCTGAGCGAAGCGACGCAGCTGCAGCTGCTCGGCGTCAGCAAGACGCTGGCCGGGCAGCTGTTCGGCGAAGAGGCCGTGCGGCGGGCCGTCGATCCCGCCATCGCCCGCGAGGAAGAAGCGCGGCTGGAAGCGGGTCCGCTCGTGCCCGCGAGCGCGGAGGAGCTGTTCGCGCTGCTGAAGCGCCGCGGGGATTCGTCCGGCACGGAGCTCGCCGCCGCGGCCGGCAAGGACGCGGACGCCTGGCTGACGGCGCTCGCCGCGGCCGGACGCGTAATGGAGCTCGACTTCGGCGATGGGCGGACGCGCTGGATCTGCGCGGAGGAACGCGAACTGTACGCGGCATTCCCGGGCGGCGAAGCCGCCATCGCGTTCGTCGCCGGCCGGTTCGCGGATAACCGGCTGTCCTTCACCGAGGAGGAGCTCCGGGAGCGGTACCCGCGGCTGACCGCTGCCGATGCCGCGCATATCGCGGACGTGCTGCTTGCGCTCGACCGAACGGAGCTTGCGCCGTTCGCCGAAGAGACGGAGCGGATCTGGACGAGCCGCGGCGTCGCCAGACGGCTCGTCCGGCTCACGCTCGAGCAGGCGCGCAAGCAGGCGGAAGCCATCGATCCCGTGGACTGGCTGGCGCATATGTCGCGGCTCCAGCATGTCCTCTCGGGCACGCAGCTGAGCGGCATCGACGGGCTGCGCCTGGTCATCGAACGGCTGCAAGGCTTCTTCCTGCCCGCCTCGCACTGGGAATCGCTGATCTTCCCGGCGCGCGTGACGGGCTATCGCAAGGAGGATCTGGATCTGCTCTGCGCCTCCGGCGAGGTCATTTGGCTCGGGCGCAAGGGCGAGACCGAGAAAGAAGGCCGGGTCGCCTTCTTCCTCGCGGACGCGAAGCCGCTCTATGCGCCGGTCTTGCGGGCGGCCGCCCAAGCCGCGGCCGCGGCGCCGTCCAAGCATCCGGAGCTGCTCGGCCTGCTGCGGGCGGGCGGCGCGAGCTTCCTCACCAAGCTGAGCCGCGAGTACGGCAAGGTGCCGTCCGATCTGCTCGCCGACCTGCTCGACCTCGTATGGGAGGGCGCCGTCTCCAACGACCAGTTCGCGCCGCTGCGCCTGCAGCTCGCGACCAGAGGCAGGCAGCTCGCCCGCACGGGCTCCGGCCTCGGGCGCTGGTATTGGACGGGCTCGCTGGCCGAAGCCGAGGACGCCGCGCCGCCGGCCGGCGGGCTGCCGAATCGAGCTGCCCCGATCCGCTCGGAAATTGAGGGAGCGACCATGGGCCAAGACGCTTCCGCCGACCATAGCGGCACGGCCGACCGCGAGCTCGGCGCGGAGGCCCTTCGCGCCGTGAGCTCCGACCTGTCCGAATCGGCGCTGCACTGGACGCAGCATCTGCTGGACAGCTTCGGCATCGTATCCCGGGAGCTCGCGCAGCAGCTGTCGCCGTTCGGCTGGGACGAGCTGTTCCCCGTGCTGAAGCAGCTGGAGCAATGGGGCGCCGTGACGCGCGGCCTGCTCGTGGAGGGCGTCGGCACGCTGCAGTTCGCGCGGCGCGAAGGCCTCGAAGCCGTGCGGCATTCCGTGCCCGGCGGCGACGCCGTCACGGTGCTGGCCGCGACGGACCCGGCCAACCCGTTCGGCCTCGCGGCCGACTGGCCCGCCGCGCGCGGGTCCGGCTTCTCGCGCAAAAGCGGCAGCTTCCTCGTGCTCCGGCACGGCAAATGGCGCTTCTGGCTGGAGAACAACGGCCGCCATATCGTCGATCTGGCGACGGCGTCGGAACCTGCAGCCGAGGTCCCGGACGCGGAGCTTCCCGCCATGCTCGCGGAAATCTTCCGCACGCTGCTGCGCCAGCAGAAGCTGAGCAAGATCAAGATCGATCGGTGGAACGGCATCCCGGTCCTGGAATCCCCCGCGGCCGAAGCGCTGCTGAAGCTGGGCGCGGAGCGCGATAACCGCTCGCTCGTGATCTGGCCGAGCGACCTGAGGCAGCCGAATTGAGCGATCGGCATCGCCGCCGGCGTTCGCGGCCCGACTGCAGTCCGCTCTATTCCTCCCCTTAGATGAAACAATTTTTTTCCCTACTGCCGGCTTCCGGTTTGTGTTAAGGTGAAGAAAGTTCATTTACGGAGGTAGTTTCATGTCCAGGCTCATCGTATTAGGCTGCATCGCGTATCTCGTCGTCGGCTTGGGTCAGCTCGCCATCGGCGCCGTCATGGAACCGATGGTCCATGCGTACGGCATTCTTTACGGAGACGGCGGCCAGCTCGTCATGCATCAGTTCCTCGGAGGCATGGTCGGCATTTTGTGCGCGCCGTGGCTCATGAACAAATTCGGCAAAAAGCCCGTGCTGATGGCGGCGATCGGCGTCATGACCGCAGCCGAGCTTCTCTATACGCTGCTCCCGCCTTGGAGCGTCATGCTGACGATCGCGCCTTTCGCGGGCGTCGGGCTCGGCATGACGGAGGCGGTCGTCGGTTCCTTCGTCATCGGCGCTGCCGGCGAGAAGGCCAACATCTATATGAGCCGCGTGGAGACGTTCTTCGGCGTCGGCGCGCTCATCATTCCGTTCGCCGGCGCGGGGCTGATCGAAGCCGGACAATGGAAGCTCTCGTTCGGCATCGTCGGCGCGATGTCCGCCGCGACTTTCGTGCTCTGGCTCGTCTGGTGGCCGTCCGTGCTGGATCGGCCCGCCCGGGCGGGCGACCACGCCGGAGAGCCCCACGCCGCGCACGGCCGGGGCGCCGACGCGCCCACGCCCCGCACCCGCAGGCAGGGCGGCTTGATTTTGACGGCCTGCGCCCTGTTCTTCGTCGTCTATGTCGGGCTGGAGATGAGCTTCATCCATTACCTGCCCTCCCTGCTCGTCGCCAGCAACGGCATGACGGAAGCTTCCGCCACGCTGGTCCTCAGCCTGTTCTGGGGCGCCATGGTCATCGGGCGGCTCGTGTCCGGCCAATTGGCCGACCGGATCGGCGGAGCCGCGTATCTGCTCGCGACCTGCTCCGCGGCGGCCGTGCTATTCGTGCTCATGACGTTCTTCACGGGCACCGCGCCCGCCTTCGTCCTGACGTTCGTCGTCGGCTTGATGATGTCCGGCATGTTCGCCATCGCCATCGTCTTCGCCAATCGCGCCTTTCCCGGCGTGACGGAACGCACGACGAGCCTGCTGATGGCCTGCGGCGGCATCGGCGGCGCGCTGCTGCCCGAGGGCGCAGGCTGGTTTCTGGACGTCCATGGCCCGGGCGCCACGCGCTGGCTGTTTGCCGCGACCGCAATCGCGCTGCTGGCCGTCATGGCATGGGCGGCCGCGGCCGCGCGCCAGACCGGACGCATCGGCCGGGTCGTCGCCGTAGAACAATCCCACTCGGCATAGGAGGAATCACTTCATGAATCATGCCATCGCAAGGCGCAAACGCGAGCTTGAAGCCTATTCCGCCCCGCCCACGATCGATCCGGCCGAACTGGACGCGTATTGGCATGCCGCCCTGAAGGCTTATGCCGATAAGCCGCCGGAAGTGCGGCGCGAGCGGGCGGAGTCGCCTTTTCCGGGCGTAACGGTCGACCGCCTCACCTATACGGGCTTCGACGATACGCCGATTCACGGTTGGTTCATGGTGCCGGACGCCCGCCGGAACGCGGATGACGCCTGCGCCGACGCCGGCCGTTACCCTTGCATCGTCACGTTCCCCGGCTATACGGAAGACCGCGGCTATCCCGAGCGGTACGCCAGCTGGCTGCTGCAGGGATATGCAGTGCTGGCCGTCGACGTGCGGGGCCAAGGCGGCGAGACCGGCAATGCGATGACGCTGCGGTCCGGCGCCGTCAAAGGCTGGGTATCCGGCAACGTGCTCGAGCCCATGGCTTCGTACTACCATGCCATTACGATGGATGCGGTCCGCGCGGTCGAGGCCGCGGCGGCGCAGCCGGAAACGGATCCGTCGCGGCTTGCGGCCGTCGGCGCCAGCCAAGGCGGCGGTCTGGCGCTCATCTCCGCGGCGCTGTGCCCCAAAGTCACCGCGGTCGTCGCGGACATTCCGAACTTATGCCATATGGACTTCGGCGTGCTGCACTCCAGCAGCTCTTTGACGGAGCTCGCCCAGTATGCGAAGCGCTACCCGGACCGGCTCGAAGCCGTGCTGCATGCGATCGCCCATTACGACATGCTGAACCTTGCCCCGCGGATCGCGGTCCCCGTGCTGCTGTCCGTCGGCTGGAAGGATCCCGTCTGCATGCCGGAGACGATCTACGCGGCGTACAACCGGATCACGGCGGACAAAACGATCCGCGATTACCCGTTCGGCGGCCATGAAGTCAGCGAAGCGCAGCACCGGGAACGGATTCTTTTCCTCCGCGCGCGGTTTCGCTAATTTCCGCCAAAAATAGCGATGGACGCTCTTGTCCGATGAGCTATAATGAAAAGTATTCAAGCCCCAGACAACCAGAAGAACCTCCGGCTTCCGCTGCGCGCGCAGCAGATTTCCGAGGTTCTTTGCCGCTTGAAAGGACCTTGCCGTCGCCTCATGGCCCGCAAAACGCCTTCAGCCGCTCCGCGATCTCGCGTTGGTTGAACAGATCGGGCGCGTTATGCCCCAGGCCTTCCAGCAGCATCAGGCTTGCCTCCGGGATGGCTTCCGCCGCCGCGCGGGCGCCTTGCAGCAGGAACGCCGGGCTGTCGCCGCCGGCCATGACGAGCGTGCTCGCCGTGATCGCGGCGTAGGCGGAAACCGTGGAATCGAGCCGGAACACTTCCTCCATCTCCTTGATCAGCGTCGGAAGCTTATCCTTCAGCTTTCGGCCCTCCCGGAACAGCAGGGACGGGAGCAGGAGCAGCTTCAGCAGCCAGGCCGGCATGCGCGAGACCCGCCGCGAGACGGCGACGCCTTTCAGAAAATGCACGAACGCCGACAGCTCCCGGCCCCGCTCCATGGCCCGCTTGTAGGCGGGCAGCCAATCGGACGGAAAAGCGCCGCCGACGGAGATCGCCGGTTCGTAAACCGCGATTCTCGCGAAAACGTCCGGATGGCTCCTGGCCAGCTCCAACGCGATCAGCCCGCCGTAGCTGTGGCCGAACAGAAGGGTCGCGCCCGTCGCAAGCCGCACCGCCATCACGTCCTCGCATTCCTTTGCGATGCTGTACCGCTCGCCCTGCGGCCCGCTGTAGCGCCGCCCGCGGCGGTCGATGTTGTATACGGTGAACGCATCCGCCAGCTCCGCGGCCAATTTCTCGTATTCGTGGCCGGAGACGAACGCGCCGTGAACGAGGATCAATCCGGGCCCGCTGCCGAGCCGGCGATACCCGATCATCGTGCCGTCCGCGGAGACGGCGTGATCCAGACTGTAGGCTTGCTTGGCTATCATGAAGCATCCCTCCTTTCCCGCCGCGCTGCCGCCCGGCTTTCGTTCGCTGTCTGAAGCATTCGACTCCCCCGTGAGCGGGTCATGAGCCGCGGTCCTCCGCTTCGGGTCAAGAAAATACCATCAAGAGAGGAAGTGATCGCGGCGTGGAAGAACCATTCGACGCTCCTCCTAAACGCCGGGCGAGAGCCGCCCAGGACGAGGCGCCCGTGCTCGGCCGCCGAGCGCTCAACCGGGCGCTGCTCGCGCGCCAGCTGCTGCTGAAGCGGGCGGCCATATCGCCGATCGCGGCCATCGAGCATCTGGTCGGCATGCAATCGCAGGCGCCGACCGCCCCTTATGCCGGACTCTGGTCGCGGCTTGCGCGGTTCCGGACGGACGACCTGTCGCGGCTGATGGCCGAGCGCGAGGCGGTTCGCATCGCGCTGATGCGTTCCACCATCCACCTCGTCTCCGCCCGGGACTGCCAGCGGCTGCGCCCGCTCCTCCAGCCCGTGCACGAACGGGCGCTGAAGGGCAATTTCGGCCGCAAGCTCGCCGGGCTCGACCCGGCGGAGCTTGCCGCAGCCGGGCGGGCCCTCGTCGAGGAGCGCCCGCTCACGTTCGCGGAGCTCGGCGCCCTGCTCCGCGACCGGCATTGGCCGGATCGCGAGGCACCCGCGCTCGCGAACGCGGTGCGCACATATGTCCCGCTCGTGCAGGTGACGCCCCGCGGCATGTGGGGCGCGAGCGCCCAAGCCGCCCATACGTCGGCCGAAGCCTGGCTTGCGGACCTGCCGTCCGAGGCCGAATCCACTACCTCTGATCTTCTGCTGCGCTATCTCGCGGCCTTCGGTCCCGCTTCGGTCAAGGACATGGCCGCCTGGTCGGGCTTGACGGGGCTGCGCGACGTCGTGGAGGCGCTCCGTCCGCGGCTCCGCGTCTTCCGCGACGAGCGCGGGACGGAATTATTCGATGCGCCGGGCGCCCCGCTTCCCGATGAGCATGCGGCCGCGCCGGTACGCTTCCTCGCGGAGTTCGATAACATCCTGCTGTCGCATGCCGACCGCTCGCGCATCCTCGCGGAAGAGCTCCGACCGCTCGTCTTTACCGATAACGGCTTGATTCGGTCCGCGTTCCTCGTGGACGGATTCGTCGCCGGCCTATGGAGGATCGAGCGCGCGAAGGATACCGCCAAGCTGATCCTGACGCCGTTCGGGCCGCTGGAAGAACCCGATCGCGCGGCGCTTCTCGCCGAAGGCGGGGAGCTGCTCGCTTTCGCCGCTGCCGACGCCGCGCAGCGCTGCATTGCTTTCGCCGATGACCTGCCCCTTACGCAATAAAACGACCTGGAGGTGCTTGCCATGAAATCATCCATCGTGAAATGCCCCGGCTGCGGATTGATGCTGCCGAACCAATCGTACGCCGAACCACCGCGGTTTCACGCGTCCGGCGAATGCATGGAGCTGTATAACGAGCTGTCTCTCTATACCGCGTCCCGCGGACACGAACTATTCATTCACCAGCTGGCGCTCGACGCTTACGGCGCGCAGCATTCCGGCGGCGGGACGCGCCCGATCACGACGGCTTTCTCGCTGATCGGCCTCTATCTGGTCGTGGAGCACGGCTTTACGGGCAGGCAGGTGCAGCAGGCCCATATGGAGCTGGGCAGGCGAAAATCCGACTGGCCGGAGCTGACGCCGCCCCCGACGTCCGCGGGCATGAACGTACAGGATGTCCTTCGAGCCGAGGCCGGTCCGAGCCGCGATGCCGCGATTCAGGACTGGGTCCGCTCCGTATGGGCAAGTTGGGGGCATGTCCACGATTGGGTGAAAGAAGCGGCCAAGCCGGTCGTGCAGGCGTAAGCGGCAGCCCTGCCGCATAGCCGCGCGTCAAGCGCGGCATGCCATGAGCGGGAAGCGGCATCTTAGAGATGCGTACAGCAACAGGGTAAGCTCCGGCTCTGACAGTTCCGCGCCGATAGGCTGCGCCAATCGGCCGGCACGCGCAGGTTCCCTGCGGTTTCTTATGATTTCCCGCGCTGGCACCGCATCTTTACCGGCAGGTCCCCTCGGGCGCGTTTCCCCGCGTTCGGCGGGGCCTTTTTGCATGCCCGTCTCCTCGCGCTCAGCGCTCGAAGCAACCGCTCGCCGCCGTTTCCCATAATGTTCCTTCCTGGTAGTATCGTATAATCGCCCGGCTTGTATGCAGGGCCGCGCATCCTCGGGCAACGCAAAAAAACCGCATCCTCCGCAGGAGAATCCGGTTGTGCTTCGCTGCTATTCCCGCCACCAGGCCGACTGCGGGTAACCCTCCTCCGACACCTCGACGGTCTCTCCGATCCGCGGCGTGGCGATGCGGACGCCTTGGGCGCGGGCGGCCTTGACCGCGCGCTCGACGGGCTCGTCCCACGCATGGAAGCCGAGCGTGAACGCCGCCCAATGAATCGGCACGAGCAACCCGCCGCGCACGTCGCGATGCGCCTGCACCGTCTGCTCCGGCATCATGTGGATGTTCGCCCAGCGTTCGTCGTACTGTCCGCACTCCATCATCGTCAGGTCGAACGGGCCGTATTTGTCCCCGATGTCCTTGAAATGCGGCGCATAGCCGCTGTCCCCGCTGAAGAACACCCGGCTGTTCGGTCCGTGAATAACCCACGAGCACCACAGCGAGCCGTTGCGGTCGCTCAGCCCTCTTCCGGAGAAATGGCGCGCGGGCGTGCAGGCCAGCTTCAAACCCGCCAACTCCAGCTCGTCCCACCAGCCGTGCTCCGTGACCCGTTCCGGCGGCACGCCCCATTTGATCAGGAGGCCCCGCACGCCGAGGGGCACGACGAAACGTTCCGTTTTGTCCCGCAGCTTGCGAATGGACGGCTTGTCCAAATGGTCGAAGTGATTATGCGAGAGAATGATGGCATCCAGCTTCGGAAAGTCCTCCGGCGCGAGCGGCAGCGTCCCGCTGTAGCGTTTGCCGCCGAAGATCGGCACGGGCGACGGCGAAGCCGAGAACATCGGGTCGAACAGCAGGCGCCGGCCTTCCAGCTCCAGCAGAAACGCGGAATGCCCGAACCAGGTCACCCGGATTCCCTCCGGCCGCGCTTGCGGGGACAGCGACAGCGGAACGACCGGAATCGGCTTCGCCGGCCGGCGCCGCGGGTCGCTCCGGAACTGATCCCGGAGCATGCCGGCAAGCGACCGCAGATTGACGCCCATGGAGGTCGGCACCAGATTTTCGTACTTCTTTCCTCGCTTGGCTGACATACCGTCCAATCCCCCGTCTACCATGGAATGTTTACTCCAAATTAGTATAGTTGAGCCGGATCGGAGAAGTCAAAACGCCTCGGTGCGAGCGGCTGCCGTCATCGGGCCTGCCGGAACGCGCCGACGGCCGGACAGGTTGACACCTCCGGCGATTCCCGGGTACAGTAAACCCAACATGGGATAGAGGAGCTGTACGGCAATGAAGCTGGTATCATGGAACGTCAACGGGCTGCGGGCCTGCGTGACCAAAGGGTTCATGGATTATTTCGAAGCGGTGGACGCGGATATATTCTGCGTGCAGGAGACGAAGCTGCAGGAGGGGCAAATCCAGCTGGAGCTCGGCGATGGCTATCGATCGTATTGGAACTACGCGGAGAAGAAAGGCTACTCCGGCACGGCGGTCTTCACGAAGGCCGAGCCGCTTTCCGTTCGCTACGGCATCGAGGAGGTTTACGAGCCGGAGGGCCGGATGCTGACGCTGGAGTTCGAATCGTTCTACCTCGTGAACGTCTACACGCCGAACGCCAAGCGCGATCTCGCGCGGCTGGACTACCGGTTGGACTGGGAAGACCGCTTCCGGAACTACTTGCTGGAGCTGGACGCCAAGAAGCCCGTGATCGTCTGCGGCGACTTGAACGTCGCGCACGAGGAGATCGACCTGAAGCATCCGAAGCCGAACATGGGCAACTCCGGCTTCACGCTGGAGGAACGCGGCAAGATGACCTCGCTCCTCGAAGCCGGCTTCGTCGATTCCTTCAGGCATTTCTACCCCGACCGCGGAGACGTTTATTCTTGGTGGTCCTACATGCCGAAAGTCCGGGAACGGAACGTGGGGTGGCGGATCGACTATTTCCTCGTGTCCGCGCGGCTCGCGCCTTCGCTCGTCGACGCCGAGATTCACTGCGAGGTGATGGGCAGCGACCACTGCCCGGTGGCGCTGGTGCTGGAGCCGGGAGAATCTGCCGAGCAGGCGCAATAGGGTTGGCGATATGGAAAAGGCTTGCCTGCCGCGAACGGTGCGTTCGCGGGCCGGGCAAGCCTTTTTTGCGTTACGGAAGGCGGAATCGAAAGCGGCTTCTGCGGGCGAGTGTTCTCACCTTGCATCGCGGACACCACCCGGTCCGATTACTGCGCCATACGTGTGCGCGGCTGCCATACGCAAGCAAGCCTGCTTCCTATGCGATGAACGGCAATGAACACCATGTGCGCAGCGCCTTAGTCCCCGATCCCGTCCCACTCGTCCATGAACCGCTCCACGTACGCCTTCATATACTCATGCCGCTCCTCGGCGATCGCCTTGGCGCTCGGCGTGTTGATGCGGTCCTTCAGCTTCAGCAGCTTCTCGTGAAAATGATTGATCGCCGTGCTCTTGCCCGTGCGGTACTCGGCGGCCGTCATCGCATCCCGCGGCTTCAGCGCCGGATCGTAGATCGGATCGCCCTTCCAGCCGGCGTACAGGAACGCCCGCGCGATCGCGATCGCGCCGATGGCGTCGAGGCGGTCGGCATCCTGCACGACCCGGCCCTCCGGCGTGCGCATCGGCGGGTTGGCGCCGCCGTTATAGGACATGTTCGCGATAATCTCGATGACATGCGTCCGGTCGGCTTCGGCTATCGGCTGGTCCGCGAGCCAGTCCTCCACCTTGAGCAGCCCGCTCTCCTTGGAATCGTTCAATTTCTCGTCGGCCACGTCATGGAGCAGCGCTGCGAGCGAGCAGATGAAGACGTCCGCTCCCTCCCGCTCCGCCAAATGCCGCGCCATGCGGACGACGCGGTGAATATGCCACCAATCATGCCCGGTGACGTCGCCGCCAAGCTCCGCCCGGGCGTATGCCTCCGCCGCCGCTAGCACGCGGTCGTTCGCGGTCGTTGTCATCATGGTCACTTCCTTGTTCTTCTTTCGTCGCCGGTCCGAGCGACTGGCGTTTCTGTTCCGGCGATTGTGCGCCGTTTGCTTGCTATTAAGGCCCGTCGTTCGTTATAAACTGCCGCTCTGGAGCTCGCGCCACACCGTCTTATTGCTGTACTGCCGCTCGGAGCTGATATCCCGTCCGAACCAATCCGGCGGCATGAAGCCTTCGGCCTCCTCGACGGAGTCGAATTCCACTTCCAGCACGGTCAATCGGATCTGATCGTACCGATCGATCTCCACCTTCCGGCCGTTCCACTGCGCCGTGACGCGGTCCTTCGTCAGCGGAACGAACCCGCGGCCATCGGTGAGCTGCCCGTAAATGCCTTCCGTAATCCCGTATTCGATCTCTTCGCGGGATAGCCCGTTTCCGGCCTTGAACGTCTGGGTGTAGAACACTTCGCCCGACGATGCGTCCGTAATCCGGCGTACGCGCAGCTCCTGCGTCTCGTCGATCGCCAAGTACGTCTGCTCGATTCGCTGCTCGGACACCACGTTAAGCAAGCCTTCCTTGATTTGCCGTTCCGGAAATTCCGCCGGCAGAAACTTCCGTTCGATTTCCAATGCCATGCTGCATGACCCCTTTGTCAAATTCAGACTTCATCTATTATAACACCGCGGCAGGCAGCGCAACCAACCGTCCTTGGCGAACGCAGCCGGACCGGTTTACAGAAACCACTGCCATCCGTTGCCGTCTCCTAGATATTCGATGCTTATCTTGGCGGCACGATCCGGGACCTTATCGGCGTTTCCGGTGACATGTACCCCTTTCGGCCGGCATATGCTTTCATGAATGATCCTGAAAACGGGGGATGAGGATGAACCAGAATGTAAACTATGCGGTATCGGTCGTGCGGAACTTCATTCCGTACGGCGCGGAGCTGGCCGTGCTGACGCGGCACGGAAGCATGCCGGCGGTGCTTTTCGCCGATCTCGATTACGACTTCAACGTGGAGCTGGTCGCGCTTTACCGTTACCAAGGCGAACAGAACCTGATCGTGCTCAAGAACAACGGCGGCAGCTGGCAGATGTTCGCGCATGCCAGCGGCAAAGGCGTGTACGTGGCGGACCTGACGGCGGCTCCCGTTGCCCGGGCCGGCCAGAACAGCCTGCTCGTCGGCTGGCAGCACGAGGACGGCCGGGTGGAGCTCGACATCCTGCAATGGACGGGGGCGGGGCTGACGCGCATCGTGCCAAGCGGCATCGCCTACGACTGGCTGGAGATCGAGGATATGCCGGGCATCGACGGACCGGACGGCAAGTGCGAGCTGGCGCTGTGGCTGCAGGATTCGGAGCAGTCGTACCGGATCGAAGCCTACCGCTGGGAAGCGGATGCGAACGGTCTGGTGCCGGCGGTCGACGCGTATCCGTATTACTTCGGCAAAGTCGCCCATTTCTACGAGCAAATGGCCGACCAACAGCCCGAGGTTCCGATGTACCGCAGCGTGCTGCACGAGGCGCTGCAGAAGACGAACGTCGCCCGGCTGGTCGGCGAGCCCGCGAGCGGGGAAGACTGAATGCAGCGATAACTTCGGCAGCGAAAAAAACCGGGAGACCCTCTTGCAGGGGGCTCCCGGTTTTTACGTTAAGCCGGCGTTGCGGCCCATGCCGGGCAATCGTTTGCCCGGAGCGATCTAGTGCTCGCGCAAGCTCAGCTGCCACGATACGCCGAACCTGTCCTGCACCCAGCCGAACAGCCGGCTGGAAGGAATCGGCTCGAGCGGCATGAGCGCGGCCCCGCCCTCCGACAGCCTGGCGAATACCGTCCGCAGCTCCTCTTCCGAGCCGAACGGCACGAACTGCGAGATCGCGGGCGTGAACGGATGGTCGCCCTGCATGTTATCGATCGCCATGAAGCTTTGCCCCCTTAGCGTGAACGCCGCATGGAGCACCTTGCCGTCCGGGTGACGGTAAATATGCGCAACCTCGGAACCGTCGAACAACGATACATAGAATTCCATCGCTTCTTCCGCCTGGCCGTTGAACATGAAGAACGTCGAGATAGCCTGCTCGCTCATGATATCGCCTTCCCTTTCCGAATTGGACAATCGTTCCCATCATAATCGATTAATTGCCGTTTTCCTAGACGCGGCGGGGCTTTGCCGCGGGGAGCGTCCCCTATCGCGTTCCCGGTCCGGATGGTACACTTAACTTAATTTAACTAAATATGGATTGTCTGTTCAAATTTATACCCGTTCCGGCATCTTACCTTACGAGGACGAATCGATTACGCGGAGGGCAGCGATGAACATGTACAAAACGGATGAACGCGGCCGTCCGGACCGAATGGGCAGCCGAAGCGCCGAGAACGAGGAAACGGATCGCCGCGACCTGGCCGAGCGCGCGAAGCAGGGCGACACGGAGGCTTTCGGCGAGCTGATCGCCGAGCAAAGCGGCATGGCGGCGCACCGCATCTGGTCGCGTTATCTTGCGGAGCTGAACGATGTGCATGTGAGCGGCTTCTATGTCAGCGAGAAATGGAACGCCTCCCGCCAACTGGTCAACGAGGATATCCATCGTATGATTGTCGAAGGCACGGATGTCGCGCAAACGCTGAAATCGTGGACGCGCTTCGCCTAAAACCCGGCTCATCGTGCGTTTATCCCGCTTGCTCCTATCAGCGCCGCCGCTCGATTGACCTAAGAATAAAGGAGCTGTCCCCGGTTCGCGCGCGCGAATCCCGGGACAGCTCCTTGCCGTTCATTCGGCGCCGATACCGGCCCTGCGCTTGCTTACTGCAGGAACGCGATCACGGCCGAAGCCTCTTCGCCGCCTGCCTGCGCATGCGCGACGAGCGGGATGCCGTGCGGACCGAGGGCGTCCTTGAGCGACGATTGCTCCGCGATCATCGCCTTCACGACCTCCAGCTTGCCGAGCATGGCGGCCGCGAACAGATCGAGGCGCGCTCCCCGCTCGAGCAGGAACAGCGCAATATCCCGCCGGCCCATATGCGCCGCTGCGCCAAGCGCGGTCTCCCAATCGCCGCCGCCCCAATCCCAGGCCGCGTTCAGCAGCCCCGGCTCCTGCTCCAACAGCTCCCGCACGCGGGTCAAATCCCCGTGCGCATGGCCGACGAACTCCTTGACCAGCTCCGGCGCGATGCTTTGTTTAGGCTCCATGTGCATCTTCTCCCTTATCGATGGATTAAGCTTGCAATAACGCGGCCGTCTCCGCATGTTCCCTCATGACGGCCAGCTCGGCGGCGGTCTGCCCGGCATCGGTGCGCGCGGCGCGGTCCGCACCCGCTTCCAGCAGCAGCGGTATCATCCCGCTCCGGCCGAAATACGCCGCGATATGCAGCGCCGTGAAGCCCCGCCGCCACGTTCCCTCGCAGACCGCGCGCACGTCCGCTCCCCGCGCGAGCAGCAGCTTGACGATAGGCTCGTAGTTCCCCGCGATCGCCGCATGGATCGCCATGTTGTCCAACTGGCCGTCGCGGCTCCGCGCGTTCACGTCCGCCCCTTGATCGAGCAGATACCGCGCCGTCTCTTCGCAGCCGAAATGCGCGGCCAGTCCGAGCAGCGTATAGCCGTCGCCGCTGCGGCTCCCGAGCAATTCGGGAGACTGCGCCAGCCATTCCGCGACGCGCGCCGTGCTGCCGACGGCGGCGGCCTCGTAGACGCCGAGCTCCGCGCCATGGTCGAGCAGCATTTCCTTGATGGCCGACGAGCGATAATAAGCCGCCATGAGCACCGCCGTTTCGCCGCTGTCGTTGCGCGCGTTCGCAAGCTCGGGATCCCGGTCCAGCAGCGCGGATACCTTCTCCGCCTGGCCCGCCTTGACCGCTTCGACCATCTCGCTCCGCAGCTGCTTCACCTGGTTCGCCAGCGACCGCGCTTTGCGAAGCAGGTCTTCCGATACGCCGATGCCGGCGCTCAGCAAATGGGTCGCCGCCCTGGACCGGTTCGATTCCAGCCCGGATTCCACCAGCAGATCGATAGCCTCGAGCGCCGTCTCGTCCAACCGAATGGACAGCACCATGCTTTTCTTCTTGGGTGACATCGCCGTTCTCCTGTTTGAATGCCGTTTTTGTATTTTTTATTACAAAGTTACAATATCATAAAGTTGCTATAGATTCCAGTGAAATCCACATTGCCATGCAATCCTCAAAACGCAAACGACCCGCAAGCCCGTGCCGTACGGCATCGCTGCTTGCGGGTCGCCTTTTATGAGCCGGACATATCGCGTCCGGGCGAACGGGCATTATTTGATGACGAGCAGCGGCACTTCCGTATGCTGCAGCACATAGTGGCTCACGCTGCCCATGACGAACTCGCGGATCGCGCCGAACCCGCGATTGCCCACGATGATCAAGTCGCATAGATGCCGATTGGCGTAATCGACGATCGCTTCCCCCGGACTGCCTTCCAGAAGCGCCGTGCCGGCGTTCGGAATCGGGGCGAGCCGCGCTTCCACTTCCTTCAACTGCTCCTGCGCCTCCAAAAACTGCTCCCGCTGGATGGAAACCGGCACCGATACGACCGAATCGGCGACCGCAACCGCCGCCACGCTGTATACGTAGATTACCGTCAATTTGGCTTCGGGATAATGCCGAACCATGTCGATCGCTTTATCGAGCGCCTTCACGGATGGCATGCCTCCGTCGTACGCGACCAAAATATTAGAGAAACTCATCGTTACCCCTCCTTCTATCAATGCTGTCCCTTCCCTATTACCCAACGTCGAACGGGGCTTAAACATCCACGCCAATGGAACGCGCGGAACCAGGGTTTCGGGATGACTGCCGCAACGGGTGCCCGGGGCAACGGAATCCGCGAGGGGTAGCATCAAGTAACAGGCCTGAGCACCATACCATCGTCTGACATGCAGCCCCGTGGACGAAAAAAACTGCCGTCCTAAACGGACAGCAGTCTTTTGAACGCCCTGATCGTGCTCAGATGCATGGCCTCGTGATACAGGTTGAAGCTGAGGAAATGCTCCGGCTTCTCCAGATACATCCCCGCCGAGGTGGTATACGGCGATGCGACCGGCAATTGCAGATTGCCCTCAAGCGTGCGGCGGATGCGCGCGATCTGGCTGCCGAGACGGTCTCTCAGCTCGTCCAACGTCGGCAAAGCGATGTCCGCCGGCGCCGTAAGCGGCGAGCTCCCGGACTCGAACCGTTCCGTCCAGCCAGGCGGCACGTCGAGCGGCATGGCGTCGTATTTGAATGCAAACCGCTCCAGGACGACATAAATATGTCCCAGATGCCAGCGGATATTGTTGCGGAAACCGTCCGGAACGAGATCGGCCGCTTCCTCCGACACGCCCTCCGCCAGCTTCAGCGTTTGCGAACGCACGAATTCCAATTGGTTAAACACGTAATGATCCATTTTCGTCACTCCTTCATTCGCCTCATACTCGTACGGGCCCCATGCGTCCTCCGCACGTTAGCCGGCACGTTTCATCGGCCTTGATGTCCAAATTAGTATACGAGGTCCGGACAAGGCGCGTAAACTAAATATTTCGCAAAGTTCCGCTCCGAGAAGCGGGCGGCCAGCTTTCCGGTTGCCGTGGTTCGTCCGCCCTTGCACCCGAGCAGGCAAGTCTCGCAGCCGAACGAACACCTAGCCCGAACGCAAACCATGCACGACAAAAAAAGCCGCGGCAGCTGCACATCAGCAGCACCTCCGCAGCCTTTTCATCCGCCCGATTCCGCTCCGTCAGAAGCCGAAATCCAGCGTTTTCCCCGTCTCCGCGTACGTCTTGATGTTGCTGACGATGATCGGCCAGCTTTGCTTCGTGCTCTCGTAGGACGGATGGTTGTCCGGCCATTGGTCGTTCACGAGCGTCAGCTTCGTGGTGGCGCCGACGACCTCGAGCGTCAGCGAGACGCGCGTCTCCAGCTCCGCATGGTTGGCCCGGTAGGACGGGCCGGCATGCTCCGTGTAGCTCATGCGTTTACCCGGCTCGTATTCGAGCACCTCGCCGTAGACATGGATCGTATGCTCGCCTTCGTTGCCGGGTCCGACGTACTTGTAGGGAGAGCCGATCTCGAACGTGGATTCCAGCACGCTGCCGAAGAAGATCGCTTTGGTTCCTTCCGGCGTCACGAATACGTTCCATACGTCTTCGGGCTTGGCCCCGATATAAATCTCGTACTTGAGCGCTTCCATTTTGTTGCCCTCCATTCAAGCTTGGGGATGAGTTACTGCGGGAATTGCCATTGCGCTGCATGGACCGAAGTGCTAGTCTCGATTATAAGGGTTTCCGCAAGCCAGGTATTGTAAATACGCGACAACCGTTCGCCGAAGGAGGCACACGATGAGCGACAAGCCTATCCAGCAATCCGATCGCGGCATTTTGAAAGCGGAGTTGGCCCGGCAAAAGTTCGCGCTGCGGCGCATTGAGCCGTCGCCCGACCTCGCCCCCTATATCGAGCATTATTGGACCGTCCGTTGGGATTTGAGCGGACAAGCTCCCTACTCGCAAGTCATTCTCTCTTACCCCAACATCAACCTGTCGTTCGAACGCGACCATAACGGCCCTTTCGCGGGCGTATACGGCGTTCCGAGAAGCACCTACACCCGTTATCTGCAGGACGAGGGCGAAGTCCTCGGCATTAAATTCCGCCCCGGCGGGTTCCATCCGTTCTGGCGCCGGCCGGCGGCTCTGCTGACCGGACGAATCCTGGACGTGAAGGAGGTTTTCGGCGAGGAAGCGGGAGAGACGGCCGCGCGGATATTCGCGGCGGAGACGGACGAAGATCGCATCCGGCTGGCGGAAGCGTTCCTCCGCTCGCGGCTTCCCGAACCGGATGACCAGATCAGGCTGATCGGCGACATCGTGCAGCAGGTTATCGACGATCGAACGATTACGAAGGTCGAGGAAGTCGTCGATCGGTTCGGGCTGAGCAAACGATCGCTGCAGCGGCTGTTCAGCCGGTACGTCGGCGTCAGCCCCAAATGGGTTATCCAGCGCTTCCGCCTCCAAGAGGCCGCGGAGCTGATCGAGCAGGACCGGGGCATTCCCGACTGGACCCGGCTCTCGCAGGATCTTGGATTCTATGACCAGGCGCATTTCATCAAGAGCTTCAAAGCGATGATCGGCAAGTCGCCGGAAGCGTACAGCCGGGAGCTCAACCCGTCCTCGTCCGAGGAGGCCTAGACAATGGAAAAGGCTGCGTCCGACTGCATGCATACAGTCGAACGCAGCCTTTTTCGCGGCGATGTCGGCCCCTCCGGCGGCATCCAGGCCGATCGCAGCGGCACGGGTCTGGGGCAGCCGCTCCGTCACGCGACAGACGCGGCCGGCTTCCCCGGAAAAAGCCGGATCGCGACCTCCCCCGCTATCAACAACAGCACGATGGCGCCATATACAGCGGCTGCGTAGGCCTCCGGATACGACAAGCCCGTCCCGCGATCCAATGCGAAAGCGAGCGAATGCACCGCCAGATTGGTGAAACAAAACGCATAGCTGCGCGCCATCCACTGCCGGTGGCGCTCGATGCGTTTTCGGCGGATATTGAGAATCGCCAGTACCGTGAAAGCCGGCCAGATGATATTCAGCATATTGAACGCGAAGCTGACCGCCTCGCCTCCCGTCGCATACGGCGCCATATAGCCGGACGTCAAGGACACGACGAGCACGGCAATCAGGTACGCATATCCGTTTCGCTTGTGGAACCGCCGATAACGACGCCGAACCCAAGATGAGAAGTTCACCGCTCCGGACAGCATGGCGAGGCAGGCGAAGCCGAGATGCACCCGCATGACGGACAGCCAAACCGGCAAATGGATCGGATGGGCGGAATTGCCCTTATGACGCAGGAAGCCCGAGGCTTCGGGATCCTGGAGGACGTTTTTGTATAGCGCATAGACGACGAAAGCGGCCGCCGCGAACAGCAAGAGTACATAAGGCAGTTTGGATTTGGACATCGGTCTGTTGACCTCGTTCGTTAGAATACGATCGCCGCGATCGGCACCTGGTCCGGCACCGAAGCGACCCTGAAACCCAAGTATACCGTCCGGGCGGCGATTAAGAAAGCGGCCCAAGGGCTCGTAACTAAACGTTCACAGAGCCTTTTCCTCCATTGACCGTTCGCAGCGGATTCGCGCCGATTCGACACGCTTAAGCGCTGCCTCAGGCGGAGGAATAAAAGAATCAGCTCTCCCTTGGCCCGAAACGCTTGACGGAACGGATGCGCGCGCGTTCGATCTCGATCTGGCGGTTGCGCTGCGGACTGTTGGTCACGAGCGTCGACAGCAGCTTCTCCGCGGCCGCGGTCACTTCTTGAACGGCCAATTGGAAGGCCGCCTCGTTCGATTTGGAGGGCTGGTTAAAGCCCGACAGCTTCCGCACGAATTGCAGGGAAGCCGCCTGAATCTCGTCCTCCGTTGCCGGCGGGTCGAAGTTGAACAAGGTTTTGATGTTTCTGCACATGTCGCGTCACCATCCGTTTCATCGTTTTTTTAGCGAAATACGGGAAGCAGCAGCAGCCCCAGTCCAACCAAGGCGAACAAGCCTGCCAGGATGCGCTGGAAAACAAAATAGGCCGCGGGTGGCTCATGCCTCGCTCTCCATCCTTGCGCGATCTTCCACATGCGATATGGCCAGATCGCAGCTACCAACGCCGCTGCCGTCCAAAGCACGATAAAGATCGTAAACAGCACCGAAATCGCCTTTACCTCCGGCGGCATCTCCATCACGCTCCCATGCTGCCCATCATAGCATCGAATCACATATTTTGGAAAGTGACCGGGCGCGGCTGAAGCCGACAAAGGCTCCCCGGAATAGGGAGCCTTCTTCATCGTCGTATTAACTTACTTCGTGATCCGGAACAAGCGTTTTCTAAGCAGGAACACGCCGAGAAGGATGACGGCCAGGCCGGCCAGCCTTATGCCCATATGACTGCTTTCCCCCGTCTTCGGAAGCGTCGCTCCCGTTCCGGGGTCGATCGTGCCGAGCGGCACGTCTCCGACCGTGATCGTGATCAAGGTTTCTTCGGCATTGCCGTCCTTGTCCTTCACGATAATGGAGAAATTGTCTTTGCCCGTGTAGCCTTTGCCCGGCTTATAGGTCCAGTTGCCGTCAGGCTTCACCGTCACTTGGCCGTGCTTCGGACCTTGATTCACGACGGCGATGCCGCCGAGCGGCACGTCCACGCTGCTTTCGATCAGCTCGTCTTTGCCGGTCGTTTCATGAATCTCGGGTTGTTTCACCGGCTTCGCAGGCGTCGTCGCAGGACCCGTCGGCGTCGTTGGCGTCGAGGTATCCGGACCTGTCGGCGTTGTCGGCATCGAAGTGTCCGGACCCGTTGGCGTCGAAGTATCCGGGTCTGACGGCGTCACCGGCGTGGATGGATCCGTATCCGTCGGATCCGTCGTCGGATCGGACGGCGGCGTCGACGTCGGCGGTGCCGGCAATCTGTTATTGTCTACCGTCACCTCGATATCGGACGCTGAATCCACCTTGACCGGATGCTCTGTCGGATCCGTTCTGTAACCGACAGGCGCGGAAGTTTCGATCAGCACATAATCCCCGAATGGCAGGTCTTTGAACTGCACTTTGCCATCCGTGACCGCGGTGAGCTTACCTATAAGCGCGCGATCCGCTCCGACTTGGCTATAAAGCGCGAAAGTGGCTCCGTTCAACGGGCTATGCGTGTCGATATCCCGCTTCAACACCGTCAAATTGACCAGAATTTTAGCGTCATTTACGGTTAGATCGATATCGGTGTTCGAAACAACCTTGACGGGGTGCTCCGTTGCATCCAACTGGTAACCAAGCGGCGCCGCGGTTTCGATCGCGACATAATCCCCGACCGGCAGATTGTCGAACTGGGCTTTGCCGTCCGCGCCCGTCGTCAGCGTATCGACAAGCGTGCGAACCGCGCCCGATTGGCTGTACAGCTCGAAGGTGGCTCCGCTCAAAGCGGCATGCGTGTCTTTATCCTGCTTGAGCACCGTCAACGCGACCAAGATTTTGGAGTTGTCGATCGTCAAGCCGACATCGGTCGCCGAATCGATCTTGACGGGATGCTCCGTCGTATCCCGTTCATAGCCGGCCGGCGCGGACGTCTCGATCAGCACGTAATCTCCGAACGGCACATTCGTGAACGGCGCTTTGCCATCCGCGCCCGTCGTCAACGTACTCACCAGCGTTCGAACCGCGCCCGACTGGCTGTAAAGCGCAAAGGTCGCCCCGCTCAAAGCGGCATGCGTATCCCTGTCCTGCTTCAACACCGTCACCGTGACCACGATTTTGGCGTTGTCGACGGTCAAATTAACAGTCGTCGTCGAATCGATTTTGACCGGATGCTCCGTCGTATCCAGCTGATAGCCCGCCGGCGCAATCTTCTCGATTAATACATAGTCCCCGTACAACAATTTCTTGAACTCGATTTTACCGTCCGCGTCCGTCGTCAGCGTGTTCACGAGAATGCGGTCCCCGCCGGATTGGCGGTAGAGCGCAAAAGTGGCTCCGCTCAGCGCGAGATGCGAATCTTTATCCTGCTTCAGCACCGCGAGACCGCCGCGCACGCCGCTGCCCGTTCCGGAGCCGCTCGATACGCCGACGATAATGTCTTTCGTGGTTTCCTTCGTGACGCTATGCACGTTATTGCCGCTGAAGCTCACTTTATTGGAAACGGTGTCGCCGTTCTCGGCAACGATCAGCGATTGGTACTCCAATACGTACGCGCTCGTGATCGGATGCAGGAACGCGAGTTTGAAGAGCTGCTCGCCCGTCTCGAGATCCGTTTCGATCGCAAGCGTATAATCCGTGTCTTTAACAAGCTCCGTGCCCGTTTTCGACACGTCGCCGTTCGCGGCGACCGTCGTCGGATAGAGATGGAACGATTCCGGTATCAGCAGCTGATTGTCCGTAGGCTCGTCCGTCACGAGCGCATCGTTGACGGTCGATTGCCCGCGGTTGATATTAACGGTCCAGTCGATTTTGCCGCCGTTCTGCTTGCCGGTCTTGTTCACGTATTCGCCGCCCTGCGGAATGTTGACGGTGGCCTTCAAGTCTTGGGATTCCGGCGTCGTGCCGTCCAGCAGCTTGGCCGTGTTGCCAATCGACGCATCGATCAGATCGTCAGCAAGGCTAGTCGTGAAGACCATGATATAACCGGTCGTGATCGGGTTCTTGAAACTGATTTTAAGCAGATCGCTCGCATAGCTCATCGTGTAGTCGGCGGCATCCACTTCCGTCCCTTGACCGGGAGCGCCGTTAGACGGAATCGTCATGTTATACACATGCAGGGAGCCTGCAACCAGCGTCTGGCCGGCCAACAGTTGATCCTCGATGAAGGCGTTCGCCAGCGATTTGCGGTTATAGTTCGCGCCGACCGTCCACGTGATTTGTTTGGTCGTTGCGTTGTATGAACCTTTCTTGTAGCCGTTGGCCTTCGTCTCGTTGTTCGGATTGAACGTCGCGTCCGCCTTCAATTCAGTATGAGTCGCATTTTCGTCCCAAACCACCGTGGCGTGGTTCGGATAGGAGGCGTTATTCGTAATCCAGTCCGAATTGAGCCAATCATTGTTGTACGTCGTCGTATACGTAATGGTATAAGGCACGGTGATCGGTTCCGTAAATTCAATCCGGAAGCCGTCGTTGGCTGCCGGGGTCGGGCTTGCCGTATACGTAATGTTGTGCGCGGCGGCAGTCCCGCTGTCCGGCGTCACCGTCAGGGTTCCCGGAACCAGCTGCATTCCGCCGTTCGTAAACGTATCGGTTAGGACGGCATGGGTCATCGTCTGACTGTCTTCGTTCAAACGAATCTTCCATGACTCGGTCTGAGCGATATAATCGGTGCCCGTGGTACTCTTCTGCAGAATAACCTGGCGAATGCCACGGCTCGCGGTAGTCGACGTTCCGTTCGCGGATACCTTGTTCACGATGTTCGTCGTCGCCGATCCGTCTACGCGGCTCGAGGCTTTCGTCTGGTACTCCACTTTATAGGCGGTCGTGATCGCGTTCGCGAATTGAAGGTCAAAACCGTTCAGATGCTGGTCGGGATCGTTGGTCAGCGTCACCGCATAATCGGAACCCGGTATAGGGGAACCTTTCGTTTCATGACCGTTGATGTCCAGCGTGATCGGGTACACGACGACGGATCCCGGCACCAGGACCTGCACGTCGTTGAACGTGTCGACCAGCTTCGCATCGGTTTGCGGAATGGATTGCTCTTTATAGTTGTAATTGATCGCCCACGAGATCGTCTGGGTGTTGGAATCATAGCCCGTCGACGATTTCTCGAGCAGCTTGCCGTAGTTGACGTTGACCGTCGAGTTCGAGGCGGCTTCCGGCTCGGTGTCGCCTTTGAACTTGGCCGTGTTGGTAAAGGAGCCGGCACTGACATCGACGATGTCCGTCGTGAATTTAATACGGTAAGCCGACTTGATTGGGTTCTCCGGAGTAGCCGGATTATCGACGAAATGAACGCTCAGCACGCCATCCGTAACATCCGCCGTGTACCGGGACGGATCCAAGGCGCTTCCCGATGACACCGAGCCATCGAGATTCACCGTCAAGTCGTAGACTTGGACCGAAGACGTATCGGCCATCGAGAGACCCGCCGGCAGCTCGTCCGTCATGACGGCGTTGTTCACGGTATGCAGCATCTTGTTGACGTCGACCGTCCACTCGATCGTCTTCGGATTGAAGCCCGCGGGCACGCCGCCCTTCTCGATCGTGGACGTGACCGTAGGCTTGAAGTGGAGGGGAAACTCCAGCGGTCCGCTTTTTACCGGAATCGTGATCGTATATTCCGTGCTTCCGGTGATTTTCTGCTTGTCGAACTGCGAGGAAAACTTCAGAATTCCGGCTACGGCGTCATGCGATTCGATGTAATCGTTGAACGTCATGACGACATCGTGGTTCGCGGCCGTTGCCGTAAACGTACCCACGGATATATCTTCGTCCAGCATCAGATCTCCGTTAAGATCATTGAATAGCAGGAATTCGTCCGGAATGTGGAACGTATACGTATCGCCGGCAACGTAGCCATGTCCGTTAGGAAGGGACCAACTATAGTCCAGGTTTACTTTCGCGCCCTGGTCCAGCATGTCGGTCGGCAATACCGGATTATCATGGGCGTCGAACACCGTCAACGCCGCGCTGTCGATAATGTTGATGTCGTTCTCGATGGCAGCCGCATCCGCCTTCGAGAAGAATCCGATTCCGTTCGCCACCTGGAAAAGCACCAGCAGGGCCACGGCAAAGCCCGCTATTTTTTTGAAAACCATTTTTCGTCATCAACCTCTTTTCGTAATGAATCGTCTAGCGATTTGCGCAATTCTACCTAATAAAGGTAAACTAACTAGGCAGATAGCACCTATCCAGTTTATACTAGGATTCGACACGATCGCAACCAATTAAATCCATTTTCGTCCTTAAAAAGGCAGGTTTCGACACGATGATTAAAAAAATTGCACCTTATGCCCTAATTCTCGCAGGTCTTCTGATCTTTCTCTCTCCGACGATCAAGGACCGCTATGAAACCTATCAGCAACAGCGAATACTAGCGGCCTGGGAGGATAACCTCCGGCAGATCGAAGAAATGCCCGCCGATCCGCAGGACTTGTCCGACGAGGAGACTACTCCGCCGACCGCCTCTGTTACCCCCTCGCCGACCGGCGTCAAGCCCGCGGCGCAGCAGGATCCGATGGAAGCGAAGCTTCAAGCCAAGGGCATCGGCAAGAAATCGATCGAAGGCGTGCTCCTGATCGACAAAATCGATCTGAAGCTCCCGATCATCACGGACGCCACGCAGGCGCATCTCGCCTTGTCGGCAGCCAGCATCCTGCACACCGGCAAGCCGGGCCAGATCGGCAATTACGCCATCGCCGGCCATCGCAACCATACGTACGGCAAGAACTTCAACCGGCTCGATGAGCTCACGGTCGGCGACCGGGTCCAGGTGCAGACGGCAACCGACACTTACACCTACGTGGTTCAATCGAAGCAGTATGTAAAGCCTACGCAGGTCGACGTCCTCAAGGGCAACGGCAAAGACCGCGAAATCACGCTGATCACCTGCCATCCGCTCTATCACCCGACCAAGCGGATCGTCATCAAAGGACTTCTCGTAGACGATCGGACCTAGGAAACTTGTAAAATTTTGCTATGCAAATCGACAAGCCTATAGTACATTAATGCTAACCAACTTAATCTGCCGGTGCTTTCCACCGACAAAGGCAAATTTAGCGAAAGCTAAAGACGCAAAGCTACAGGGTCTTCCTCGCGCTCCCAGCGAGATGACAGCCAGCCGCCGAAAGGAGAGTTTTTTTGTGTTCAAAAAGTCGTTTTCCCTGCTGCTCGCCGCCGTAATCGCCCTCTGTCTGATCGTGCCGAACACGTACGCGGATCAAGCCGCCGCCGCACTGATCGGCAAGCAAGGATTGCCCCAAGGCTACATTACCGTGGCCTACAAACCGGCCAATGGCGCGAAAGCCATCGTGCGCATCGCCAAAGGTTCGACGCAATACGACTACGCGCTGACGAGCGGGGCCAAATATCCGCTGCAGTTGGGCAACGGCAGCTATTCGGTGTTGATCGCCGAAGCCGTAAGCGCCACGCAGTACAAGGTCGTCGCGCAAGAAGCGCTGACGGTAAAGCTCGCGGACGACAAGCAGGTCTTCACGTTGTCCAATCCGCTGATCAACTGGACAAGCCAAACGTTGGCCGTCAAGAAAGCAGCCGAGCTGACGAAGACCGCCAAGACGGATCGGCAGAAGGTTCAAGCCATCTATGACTTCATTACGAAGAAATTCGTCTACGATAACGCGAAAGCCAAGACCGTCAAAGCCGGCTACGTGCCGAACCTGGACACCGTGTTCAAAGCGTCCGGCGGGATCTGCTACGATTACGCGTCGACCTTCGCGGCCATGGCGAGAAGCGTCGGCATCCCGACGAAGCTGGTCACGGGCAAAGAACGCACGCACACGAACGTGGAGCATGCGTGGAACGAAGTTTACCTTGAAGATCTGAAGAAATGGCTCGTCATCGATACGACCTATGATGCGGCCCGCATCCAAGGCAAGCAAAAAACAAGCTTGTTCAAAGCCGCGGCCGACTACGCCGGAACGAAGTTTTTCTAAGCCGCCTCGGCGCAGACAGATCCGATACCGAAAGCCGGGAACCTTATTGCGAGGTTCCCGGCTTTTTTGCGCGCAAGGCAATCTTGGCCTCCGCGAAATCCGGGATGAACGGCGGGAAGTTTGAGGATACTAATCCTCGCTATGGAAAGCGGGCGACTATCAGACTCAATGCCCAAATTATATGTCTGTATTGACATAGATAACAAATGAGCGGATAATAATTCGCATACGAAATAATTTGCCGGGGGAGATGTACGGTGGAAGACCAGCGGATTTTGCAGTTATTCCAGACCTACCGCGAGGTTAACCAAGCTTTCTTCCAGCTGATGGCCAAAGCCGCCGGCAAGCACCGGCTCACGGCGCTTCAACTCATCGTGCTGCGCGTGCTGCAGGAGCATCCGGGGATCCGCTTGTCGGAGCTCGCCGAGCAACTCAATCTTGGCAGCAGCACGACCAGCGGCATCGTGGAGCGGATGGTCAAGGCGGGCCTCGTCGACCGGGAACGTACGATAGCGGATCGGCGGGCAATGACCCTTTCGCTGTCCGAGAACGGGATGAGGCTTTGGCGCGAAACGGACGCAACGCGGCTGAATATGCTGCGGCCGCTGCTCGAGCTTCCCGAGGACGATCAACGGGAGCTTAGCCGGATCCAACAAGAAGTACTGCGCATTTTAAGACAATCAAGGGAGGAAGCATAACGTAATGACTACTATGGTATCCAATCAATTGCGCAAAGGGCCGATCATGGCTTCCTTGCTCATCGCCGCTTTCGTCGCGCTGCTAGCCCAAACGGTGCTTAACGTCGCGCTGCCGCAAATGATGGTGGATCTCGACGTCGGCGAGAGCACGATCCAGTGGCTTTCCAATGGCTACATGTTGGTCAACGGCGTACTCGTGCCGATCAGCGCCTACCTCATTAATAGGTTCACGACCCGCAAGCTGTTCTTGGTCGCTTCGGTCTTATTCGCGATAGGCACGACCATATGCGCCGTGTCCAGCGGTTTCGACGTTCTGCTGGCCGGCCGCCTCGTGCAGGCCTGCGGCGCCGGCATTCTCATGCCGCTGATGACCATCGTCATCCTGACGATCTACCCCGTCGAAGAACGCGGCAAGGCGATGGGCATGATGGGCGTCGCGATGATCTTCGCGCCGGCCGTCGGACCGACGTTATCCGGCTGGATCGTCGAAAACTACGACTGGCATGTCCTGTTCTACATCATCTTGCCGCTGGCGATTTTGGCGGTCGTGTTCGGCGCCTTCTCGATGAGGGACGTCATTAAGACATCGCGTCCGAAGCTTGACATATTCAGCGTCATTTTCTCCACGCTCGGCTTCGGCGGGCTGCTGTACGGCTTCAGCGAAGCGGGAACGGCAGGTTGGGACTCCATCGAAGTCATCGTCTGCCTCGCCGTCGGGGCGGTCGCGCTCCTCCTGTTCGTCGTCCGCTCGATTCTCGCGAAGGCGCCGCTGCTCGAGATGCGCGTCTTCAAGTATCCGATGTTCTCGCTTACGGCACTGATCAATGCCATCATCACGATGGCGATGTATTCCGGCATGATTTTGCTTCCGATCTTCTTGCAGAATATCCGCCACTTCACGCCGCTCGAATCCGGCTTGCTGCTGCTGCCGGGCGCGATCCTGATGGGCATCATGTCGCCGATCACCGGCATGGTCTTCGATAAGATCGGCGCGCGCTGGCTGGCTGTCATCGGCCTTATCATCACGACCATTACGACGTATGAGTTCAGCCATCTCGAAATCGATTCTACGTACAATCATATGATGCTGTTCTACACGCTGCGGATGTTCGGGATGTCCATGCTGTTGATGCCGATTCAAACGGCCGGCCTCAATCAGCTGCCGCGCCGCCTGAACGCGCACGGCTCGGCCATGTCCCAGACGCTGCGGAACGTCTCCGGCGCGCTCGGCACCGCCATTCTCGTGACGATCATGACGAACAGCGCGGCCTCGCATGCGAAGTCGCTGGCCATCGAAGGCAAAGTCGATCCGTCCGACACCGTGAAAATGGGCGAGATCGCGCAGCAAGCTACGATTTATGGGATTAATCATTCCTTCGCCATCGCCACTTGGCTGACAGTCGCCGCGCTCGTGCTGGCATTCTTCATTCGCAAGGCGTCGCCGCGCGAGGATGCGGTGAGCGAGCCGATTAATGTGCCGGTAGAAATGCAGGCGCCGCCCGTGGCGGAAATTGCCGAGAATCGGGACCGCCCCGATCGGCAAAGCGCGGACAGCGAATTCCGCGATGCCATCCGAGGGTTTCTCAAGCCTGAACCGGCGAAAGACAACGAGCATTTTAACGATAGCGAATATCGGAAGGCGCTTATGCAGTTGAGGGGCAATGCCCCGGAAGAGGACCGTCAGGAAGAAATGAACGATAAGGCATACCGGGAAACGCTTAAGAAACTGGCTGAACCCGTCAAAGAAAACAAGTGAGGCATCAAGGTCGGTTTTTCGACAACGAGAGGAGCTTGAACGATGAAAATTTATATTGTTTTCGATAGCGAAGCAGGCCATACGGAACAACTTGCAAGGTCCATTGCCAAAGGAGCCGAACGCGTAGAAGGAGCCGAGGTTTTCATTAATCACGTCAAAAAGGCGGACGTAAACGATCTCAAAGAGATGGATGCGATTATCTGGGGATGTCCCGGACACTTCGGCACCATCAGCTCCGGCTTGAAAGAATGGATCGACAAACTCGGTTATTTATGGGCGAACGGAAAGCTGGTCGATAAAATCGGCGCCGTATTCTGCACCACGGCAACCATCCACGGCGGGAGCGAAGCCACCTTGCTGAACCTGATTACGCCGATGCTCCACCAAGGCATGATGATCGTCGGCTTGCCGGCCAACATTCCGGAGAATGCGCTGTACGGCAGCTATTACGGCGTAGGGGTTACGTCTCCCGTCGAAGATACCCATGACGCGCTGAGCCAATCGCTATTTGCGAAGGGTCTCGCGCTGGGAGAAGCCCTCGGAACGCGCGTGGCCAATGCGGCTACTATCTATGTTGCGGGCAAGACGAATCGGGCAACGAATTAAGGTTAACAACGCAAGAGCGCGGACCGACGCATGGTCCGCGCTCTCTGTCTTTTCGATGCCTGACGGGAGCGTTGGTTGCCCCGTCACGAGGAAATCGTCTTGAGCTTGCGGTTTATCTGCACGATCCCGATCCCGAGCAGCAGGAAGAGGAGCGCATAGATTGCAAGCACGGGCACGACGATTCCCCATAAGTGATCGTTCGCTCTCGGCAGCAAACTAATGCCGTTCAAGCTCATGACGAACAGGTTGAGCAGCAGCATGACGGTGATCATGCGCCGCAGCCGCATATAATGCGTGACGAGCGACTCCCGATCCGTATAGAGCTGCGGGTCCTCATGCGGCCGCCATTCCCGGCGGAAATAGTACCAGGCCTGGGTGCAGTTCCCTGCAAACTCCCAGCCGGCATCGCGATAAAGCTCCAGGTATTCTTGGAGCTTCTCCTTCCCCAGTCCGAGCTGATAATCCAAACGATACGTGTACCGAACCGATGCGTCCCGTTCGAATTCGCTGCGTATGACTCCGCCGCGCTTCCAATGCAGCCCTTGCCGGGACATTTCGTTGATCCAGTGCTCCTCCTGCTCGTACTGCCAGCTGAACCAAAGACGATACTTGCGCTCCATCCGCGCGTGATTCCCCATCCCCTACGCCTCCTCCGAATGCACGATTCGCCGCCCGGCAACGAGCAGCTCCTCCAGCCTGTTCATCTCGGCAGCGACCACTTCCCTGCCGTCCTCCGTAATCCGGTACATCTTGCGCCTCGCATCCGTGCCTTCCGGACCCGGATAATGATCGATGAGCCCTTTGCCCAGCAGCGCGTTCAACGCGGTATACAGCGTCCCCGCCCCGATCTTTACCCTGCCGCCGCTCATCTCCTCGACATCCTGCATGATGCCGTAACCGTGCGAAGGCTGCGCATGCAGAGCGATCAAGATGTAGTAAAACGCCTCCGTGAGCGGAAGCATGCTTTTCAAATTGGCCACGGCGGATCTGCCCTCCCCAACTATTCTGACTAACGATATATCGTGTATTGATACATTAACATTAGATATATCGACTGTCAATATAGTATGTAAAAGCTGATCTTTTTTGGGACAGCCAAAAATAGACGCTCGGCCTAGCGCTCCCGTCCAACGAGACTCATAGACTGCTTGAAAGGGAAGGGGATGGAACGTGGCAAAAGTAGGTATCGTCATGCCCGCTTATTATCAGCAAGAAGCCTTGATTCGGCTCGCGGTGCAATCCGTGCTGAACCAGACCTGGCGGGATTTTAATTTCGTCATCGTCGTGGACGGCGCGCCCGACCTGGTGCCGCTCTTCGACGAATTGACGCAAGGGGATCCCCGGGTCAGCATCGTCGCGTATCCGGAAAATCAAGGCGTGGCGTACGCGCTGAATTACGGCTTCGAAATCGTGATGGACCAGGGCTGCGAATATTTGACCTGGGTCTCGACGGACAATATCTATTATCCGAATTTCCTCGACGCGCTCGTTCGCGAGATGGACCGCTCGCATCCGAACGTCGGCATTGTCTACAGCGCGTTCCGGCATGTCCTGGAGAACGGCCTCGCGGCGCATCCGCCGGAAGTGATCCGTGAGGTTCGGGAATTTCAACATCGGCCCAAGGAAGCGCTGCTCGAAGGATGCATCATCGGCCCCAGTTTCCTGCAGCGCACGAAATACTGCCGGATGGTCGACGGCTACCGGTTCAAGTACATCCAGGATTACGATTATTGGATCCGGCTGACGGATTACTGCGACATCCAATACATTCCGGTCGAGCTGATGGATTACCGGATCAATTCGCCGTTCAGCCTCTCGACGCATATCAACGACGATCCCGCCAAGCATCGCGTCTGCTGGAACGAGGTCCATCAGTCGCATTACGAGACCCGGCAGCGCAGGGGGATAAAAGCCGACATCAGCGCGCTGTTCTTGATCCGGCCGGGAGAAGTGCAGCAGGCGCAGCAGGCGCTGGCGAAAGTCGTCGACCAGTACGAAACGAACTTCGAGCTGATCATCGTCGGCCTGACGACGCAGCGCGAGGTCGAAGCCGTGCTCGCGCCCTATTCGGATCCGCGGATTCGCGTGCTCTATTATTCTTACCACCGGGACATTAACGCGCTGCGCAAAGTGCTGGCCAAAACGAAATCCGACTGGTGCGTCGTTTACGACAGCGCCCATGTGACGGCCGATCTTGGCTATCTGCGGTCGGTCCGCAGGTCGGGAGTGCTGGATAAAAGCAAAGCGTCGGCGATTACGATGCCCGGCCGATCGGTCGTCGCCTCCAACGAGATCGTCAGCCTCTATCAAACCCTTGCCGTGCGTCCGGCGCTCATGAAGTTCGTGGAGAACGCGATTCACAACTCCTGAGCCGGAGAACGCCGCGAAAAAAAGCACGCCCCTCCTCGTCGACGTCCGCCTGTCGCCATGCGGAATACGATGAGAAGCAGCGTGCTTATGGGCCGTGCGGAGCAAGGGGCTCCGCGCCGCTTACTTGGCGAATCCTTGTATTGGCGCGGCGCGCCAGGTCGGCTCGAAGCCGCGGAGCTCCTCGAACCTTACGGCTACGACTTGATCCGTGCGGATGCGGTACGCGACCGTGACGCGGATAAGCCGGTTGTAGCCCGCGTGCCTGATCCGGAACCGGAAGGTCTGGCTGGCGGCTTGTCCGTCCGCGCAATCGCATCCGAAGGGCTTGGCGCCGACGATCTCGGCGCCGGGATATTTCCTTTGGACCGCCTCGACCGCGTAACGCTCCCATTTTCCGTAGGACGGCACAGGCCCTTCCGACTTCTCGATCCGCTTGACTCGGGCTTTGTCCGTACCGGTCGCGGCTTCGACGGTGACGTAAGCGCCGAACTCCGCGGCGCCTTCCCGCAGCCAGAATAGGTAGACGAACTGTTTGGACGAGGACGATACGGCTTGGCAGCCGACATAGCGCATGTCCGTCAAGGATGCCCCGGGATAGCGCTCGGCCGCGGCTTTGCGCGCGAGATCGCTCCATTGGACGTATTGGCGGTAGCCGTCTTCGGGGTCGTACTTGGCCGGCTCCGCCGACGCGAGCGGCGGACGGACCCACAGGACAAGCACCAGGGCCAGTAGAGGCAAAATCAACCTGAGCATGGCGATCCTTCCTTTGCAGCCGGATGCCGGTTAGGATGCCACCGCCGCGTCCGTCCTATCCGGGCCTGTCAGCCGTGCAGCGCCGCCTGCCGCTTGTAGTGGTCCTCCAGCACGAGGCAAGCCATCGCTTCGATCACCGGCACGACGCGCGGGCAAATGCACGGATCGTGGCGTCCTTCGGTGCGGATCGTGCGCTCTTCGCCCTGCGTGGTCACCGTCTGCTGCGGCGAAGAGATCGACGAGGTCGGCTTGACCGCCACGCGGAACACGATATCCGCGCCGGTGCTGATGCCGCCCAGGATGCCGCCGGCATGATTGCTTACGAATCCGTCGGCGTTCATGCCGTCGTTATGCTCGCTGCCCAGCATGCCCGCCGCCGCGAAGCCCGCGCCGAATTCGATGCCCTTCACGGCGCCGACCGACAGCATGGCCTTCGCGAGATCCGCGTCGAGCTTGTCGAACACCGGCTCGCCGAGGCCCGAGGCCGCGCCGCTGATCCGGCATTCCACGATACCGCCCACGCTGTCGCCCCGCGCGGCGAGCGTCTTGACGTAATCCTCCATCCAGCCCGCCGCCTCGGGATCGCAGGCCCGGACGCTGTTCTTCTCGATCTCGTCCGGCTGATACGTCCGGCAGGCGATGCCGCCGATTTCCTTCGTATACGCGACGACGCTTACGCCCCTGTCCTCCAGCAGCTTGCGCGCGACGGCGCCCGCGGCTACCCGCGCCGCCGTCTCCCGGCCCGACGCCCGCCCGCTTCCGCGATGGTCGCGAATCCCGTACTTCTTCAAGTAGGTATAATCCGCGTGCCCCGGACGAAACGTCTCGTCCATCCCGTCGTACGCGCTCGGCCGCATATCCTTGTTGTCGAGCAGGATACACAGCGGCGTGCCCGTCGTCCGCCCCTCGAACATGCCGGATACGATGCGGATGACGTCGTATTCCTTGCGCGGGGACGTCACCGCCGATTGTCCCGGCTTGCGTCGGTCCATCTGAACCTGAATATAAGCCTCGTCGAGCTCGACCCCGGGCGTGACCCCGTCGACGATGACGCCGACCGATACGCCGTGCGACTCCCCGAACGTCGTGATTTTGAATGCTTCCCCAAATGTGCTGCCTGCCATGATGAGACACCTCCGCGATTGTTCATTTCCGTTAAGGTTGATTATAATAAACGCATAACGATAAATGAAATCGCGATTTCCCCAGTCTGCCATAGAGGTGATTGATATCAGTGCAAAGCTGCATTTGGAATGGTACCGCATATTCCTGCATACCGCGCTAACCGGCAACCTGACGCGGGCCGCCCAGGAGCTGCATGTCACGCAGCCTTCCGTCAGTTATGCCATCAAGCAGCTGGAGGAGGGCTTGGGCGTCAAGCTGTTCGACCGGCTGTCCAAAGGCGTCGTGCTTACCCCGGAGGGCAAAGACCTGATGAGCTTCGTGGAGCAGTCGCTGTCGCTGCTGGATGCCGGCGAACGCAAGATGGCCTCGCTGCGCAACCATGCGTCCGGCGAGCTGCGGATCGGGTCCAGCGGGCCGATGATCAAGCATCTGCTGCTGCCTCCGCTCGACCGGCTCCGCGATGCGCATCCGAACATCGAGATCCGGCTCTACCAAGGGAGAACCGACCAGATTCGCGCTTGGCTGAAGGAGATCCGCATCGACATCGGGATCGTGCATTTGCCGGCGGACGACCCCGAGCTCGACATTCGTCCGCTCGCCGCCATTCAGGACTGCTTCGTCGTCGGGCCGCGTTACCGGCATTTGGCGGATCGTCCGATCGCCGCCGCGGAATTGGCCAAGCTGCCGCTGCTGCTGCTGTCCGCCGGCAGCAGCACGCGCGTGTTCGCCGAGCGCTGGTTCGCCGCGCAAGGGCTCGCCGTCGACGCGGCCTTCGAGCTGAACAGCTCCGACATGCTGGTCGAATTCGCCCGGCGCGGCTACGGCGCCGCCTTCGTGACGCGCGCGTTCGTCCGGCGGCAGCTGGCGGAGGGCGAGCTGTTCGAGCTTCGCGCCGCCGAAGCGATCCCGGAGCGCCGCGTCGGCCTGGCGACCCGCCGCGGCATGTCGCTGCCCGCCGTCGGGCGGCTGTTCGCGGACCTGCTGACGCAGGTCGAACCGACATGAATTTCGCTTAGGCAGCGCTTAGGCAGCACCATTCAATTTTGCGTTGACCAATATTTTCCCGCGACTTATAGTGAAGGTATCTTACGAAACGGAGTGATGATCATGCAAATGCTTCTCGAATCCGGCCCGTCGGCAATCAAACAGGTGCGGAAGGGGTAATCCCGCTCTCGCTCCCTCCTTCCGCGCACTTACATTCCATGGAGGGAAACGAATATGTCGTTCAGCTATTACGGCGAGCTCTGTACGGAAGTCTATGATTTCACGAAGAAGGTCGGCCAGTCCATCGACGGCGACATCGAGTATTACCGCGACAGATTGCGCGGCTGCAAGGGGCGCATCCTGGAGGCCATGGTCGGATCCGGGCGCGTGCTGATTCCGCTGCTCGAAGCGGGACTTCGCGTGGACGGGGCGGATTATTCGCCCGACATGCTGGCTTCCTGCCGGCAGCGCGTCGAAGAGCGCGGTCTGCACGCCGAGCTGTATGGGTCGAGTCTGCAGGAGCTGTCGCTGCCGGCGCGTTATGAAGCGATCATCGTGCCGGCGGGATCGTTCCTGCTTATCGAGCGCCGGGAGGAGTCGCTGCGGGCGTTGGCGCGCCTGCATGAGCATCTCCTGCCGGGCGGGCGCCTGATCCTGGATTTGTTCCTGCCCGACGAGAACTTTGCAAGCGGCCCGTTCGCGGGCGCGTCGACCTTCCGGCTGCCCGGCGGCGACATCATCACGATGGAGGGCAAGCTGGTCGAAGCCGACCTGTTCGAGCAATATAAAATCTCGTACATCAAGTACGAGAAATGGCGGGGCGGCGCGCTGATCGCGACGGAATTGCAGCGATTCGCGCTGCGCTGGTACGGCGTCGAGGAATTCAAGCTCGTCCTGGAACGCATCGGGTTCGCGGACGTGACCGTCAGCGCCGATTACGAGCACGGCAAAGCGCCGACGCACGCCAAACAGACTTTCGCGTACGAAGCGGTGCGCAGGTAATCGCGGGGCGAATGCCGTGCTGCGTTCCCCGCGGCAGGCAGCCTTTGCCGGACAGCCCGGTCCATCCAGCCAAGCACGGCGATTGCTAGATGACTCGCGAGCCGCGAGGTCGCCTGCTGCGACGCCGTTGCTTTCGCGCGGCGCACCCGCTGCTGACCCGTTCCGTTCCGATGTGCTGCGCCATCGGAGACAACGGCCCCCCGCCAGCAGAGCCGCGCATCCAACCATCGGCTCGGCAACGACAAAACGCATTCGCCCCGCAAGGGCGAATGCGTTTTTTTCATTTTAAGCGATGCGAATTCGTCCATGCGCCTCCCGCCGCTAACCCGCACCGCGCGCTCGCCGGAACCCGGCGCCTCTCCCTCCGCTCCTCAGCCCTTGACGGCCGAGCTCGAGATGCCCTGGATGATGTATTTCTGGCCGAGGAGGAAAATGACGATCATCGGGATGATCGCCGCCGACGAAGCCGCCATCATGCCGTTGTAGTCGACGTTGTTCTCGAGGATAAAATTTTGCAGGCCGAGCGGGATCGTATACAGCTTCGGGCTTTGCAGGAACACGAGCGCGTTCTCGTAATCGTTCCACTGCCAGGAGAAATCGATGATCGCGAACGTCGCGAGCGCCGGCTTCGCGAGCGGCAGCACGAGCCGGAAGAAGATCGTGAAATGCCCCGCCCCGTCCAGGAACGCCGATTCCGTGATCTCCCTCGGAATGCCCATGAAGAACTGCCGGAGCATGAAGACGCCGAAGATCGAGAACATGGCGGGCAGGATAAGCGCCCAGTGCGTGTTGTAGATATGCAGCCAATTGAACATCACGAACTTCGGCACGAAGATGACCTGCGGCGGAATCATCATCATCGACAGGTAGACGAGGAACATCGCGTCGCGGCCCTTGAATTCGGTCCTGGCGAAGCCGTACGCCGCGAGCGCGGACAGGAACAAGGCGCCGGCCGTGCCGATGACCGCGATCTTGAGCGAATTCAGATAATAGGGCAGGAAATTGTAATTGCCGGTCCAGATTCGCCGGTGGCTGCTCCAATCGAGCTTCGACGGCAGCCACTGCTTGAACACTTCGGCCGGGGTTTGCAGCGACGTGCTGATCATCCACAGGAAAGGAACGATCATGAACGCGCCGGCGACGAGCATCGCGACCGTGACCGGCAGCTTGGATTTCATCGTGCCTTCATTCATGGGACGCGCTCCTTTCTAGTAGTGAACCCAGCGCTTCTGGCCGATCCACTGGATGAGGGTAATGGCGAAGATGCAGGCGAACAGGAACCAGGATATCGTCGACGCATAACCCATCTCGTAATAGCTGAACGCCGTCTTGTACACGAACAGCGACAGGATCGTCGTGCTTCCGCTCGGTCCGCCCTGCGTGATGGCCTGAATGAGCGCGAACGACTTCATCGTCATGATCAGCCCGGTGATGAGCAGCAGGAACGTCGTCGGACTGACGAGAGGCCAGAGAATCCGCCAGGTGATCGTGCGGGTGCTCGCGCCGTCGATGCGGGCGGCTTCCAGCTGCTCCGCCGACACCTCCTGCAGCGCCGCCAGGTAGATGATCATGTTGTAGCCGAGCATGAACCAAACCTGCACGACGTCGATCGCATACATCGCCGAGTCGGAATCGGCGAACCAGCCCGGAGGCGAGACGACGCCGAGCCAGCGCAGCGTTTCGTTGATCGGCCCGTGCGAGGGCTGGAACAGCAGCATCCAGACGAAGGCGACCGCGACGCCGCTCGAGATGTACGGCAGGAAGAACATCCCGCGCAGCAGCCCCTTCAGATAGACGCTGCGGTTCAGCACGAGCGCGACGAGAAACGCCAGCACGAGCGCCGCCGGAACGGACAACAGGAAGATTCCGGTATGCTTGAGCGAATCGTAGAAATTGTCGTCGCCGAACAGGCGTCTCAGGTTGTCCAGCCCGGTGAACGACCAGCGCGGATTGGAGAATTGATAGTCGGTGAACATCAGACCGAACGAGAAGAGCGCGGGTAATATGAGGAAAATCAGTATGCCGAGCATGTTCGGCAGGACGAACGCGTATCCCACCCAGCCTTGTCTTCGAACCCAGCCTCGCCGTTTCACGGGATCGCCGCCTTTCTGCTATCGTAGGACGCCGGATGAAAGCAGCAAAGAGAAGAAGGAAGCGGGGTTCCCTTCTTCTCTTTGGCGTCGCGCTGCTATGACATTATTTCTTGGTGAGCTCCTCGTGCTCCTTCGCCATGTTAGCCAGCGTCGTGTCGAGGTCCTGCTTGTTCAGGAAATACTTCTCGTACTCTTCCTTGCGGGCGTCAAGCACCTGCTGCGGCACGGCTAGCTGGAACGAAGGGAACGAGCCGAAGACGACCTTGTTCATGGAATCGGCGTCGTACTTGTCTTCCACGCCCTTCAGCATCAGATCCATCGCCTGTTTGTTGTCCACGCTCTTCGAGGACGGGATCCGCCCGCCGCTCGCCATCGGCAGCATGCCGCCGTCCGCGTACCATTCGGCGAATTTTAGCGCCGCTTCCTGATGCTTGGATTTCGCGTTGACCGACAATACGTCGCCGAGGCCGCCGGCGTATTTGTAATCCTTCTGGTCGGCGGTCACCTTCGGTATCGTGGCGAACGCGATCTGGAAGTCATGCGGGTAATCCTTCAGGTTGTTGGCGTTGCGGAAAATAAACTCGCCCGCGCTCAGCATCGCCGCCTCGCCCTGCAGGAACATCGTGTCGACCGGCATCTTGCTCGTCAGCTGCTCGCCGTATTCCGGCGTGGACTTGTCGACGAACATCATGTCGTGCAGGATCTGGAACTGCTGCTTCCACAGGTCGTTGTCGAAGTTCGACGAGCCGTCCGGCTTCGTCAGGCCGAGACCGGCGACCGTGCCGTCGATCGTCGCCGTGAACATCGCGTCATGCTGCAGCAAGCCGTAGACGCCGTCCTTCGTCAGCTTCTTCGCGTAGTCCCGCAGGTCGGACCAGGTCCAGTCGATCGGCGGAACCGGCAGTCCGGCATCGTCGAGCTTCTTCTTGTTCAGCCAGATAAAGCCCATGTTCTTCTTCGTCGGGATGCCGTAATATTTATCGCCGATCTTCCACTGCGCCGCATCCGGTCCCATCTGACCGTCGATGTCGTAGCCGGAGCCGCTCAAGTCGACCGCCGTGCCGGCATCTACGCGCTTCTGCAGGCGGTTCAGCGTGTAATTCATATACAGATCCGCGTCCTGCCCCGTCAAGAGCGCCGTGTCCAGCTTCAGGTTGCCCGGGTCGTCGTTGACGTAGCGGACGTATTCGACCTGGATATCGGGATTCGCCTTGTTCCAGTCGTCGAGGACCGCCTGCGCGCCTGCCTCTTCGGGAACCGCGCCCCAGAGCGTCAGCTTGATTTTCTCGCCGGTGCCCGCGTCTGCGCCCGAGCCGCCGCCAGCGGCCTGCGCGCCATTGCCTTCTGCCGCGTTGCCGTTCGCGTTGCCGGCGTTATTGCCGCCGTTGTTGCTTCCGCAGCCGGCGAGCAGTCCAGCGACCATCATGACGCTTGCCGCGCCAAGCAGCCATTTTTTCTTCATTCCGCATTCCCCCTTAGGAATCATCGTGCCGTGCTCTACGTCTATAACTGTAACATCGGGCGCGCCCTAGGGGGATGAACGGCGTTTGGGCATTCATAGAACGATTTTTTGTTCTTGATCCGGCGTTTATGGGGACAGCTCCGAGCCTTGCTTCCGGTATTCATTCGGCGTCACCTCGCACCAGCGCTTGAAGATTTTGATGAAATAGTTGTCGTTCTCGAAGCCGACCCGCCGCCCGATGTCGCTCACCGTGCCGTCCGTCTCCGCCAGCAGCATCTTCGCCGCTTGGACCCGGCGCTGCTGGATATAGTGGGTCAGCGTCGTGCCGGTTTTCTTCTTGAACAGGTCGCTCACGTAGCTGGCGTCCATGCGGATGAATTCCGCCAGTCCCTTGAGCGTGATGTCCTCGGCGTAATGCTCCTCGATATAGCCGATGATCCGGTTCATCTCGGGATGGTCGGTCGGGCCCGTCCGTTCTTTGTCGGGGAACCATTTGTCCGCCTTGCGCAGCTTCGCCATCCGCTCGAGCTCCAGGGCAACCTTGTCCATCGCGCTTTTGATGCCCTTCAGATCCAGCGACAGCTTCAGCAGGTATCCGGACGCCCCATGCTCGACCGCCTGCCGCGCGTATTCGAATTCGCTCATCGCCGTCAGCATGACGAAGCGGCATTCGTAGCCTTCCTCCCGCGCCGCCTGGAGCAGGCGCACGCCGTCCATCGCGGGCATGTCGATATCGGAAATCACGACGTCCGGCCGCAGCTCGCGAATCAGCCGAAGCCCTTCTTCCCCGTCCTCCGCCTCGCCTACGATCTCGAACGGCAGATTCGCCTTCTGCATGAGCTTGCGGATGCTCGCCCGGGCAGGCCGCTCATCCTCCACGAGCAGCGTTCGCCAGCGCGCCGCTCCCGCTCCCGTCGTTCCTGTCGTCGTCATGGTCGTCTCCCTCCTTCAAGTACGGCTTCGATAACAGCAGGGGCATATGCATAACGACCCGCGTGCCTGCGTCCGTCGAATCCATCGCCAGCCCCGTGCTCTGGTATTTGAACAGCAGCTCCAGGCTCTCCCGGATGTTCTGCACGCCGATGCTCTTGCGCTTGCGCGCGACCTTCTTCGCCTTCGCCCGTTCGACGCCCATGCCGTCGTCGGCGACCTCCAGGTACAGATGCGGCTCGCGCGCCGTCGCCCGGATATCGATATGGCCCTCCTTCAGCGACTGGCCGAATCCGTGCAGCAGCGCGTTCTCGACGAGCGGCTGCAGGCAGAATTTCGGGATAAGCGCGTCTCCCAGCTCGTCGCCGATGTCGTAGCGCAGCTCGATGCCGTGCCCGAAGCGCCGGCGCTGAATGGCCATGTACGATTCGATCAGCACGAGTTCGTCCTTGAGCCGGATCAGATCGACCTCGGTGTTGAGCGTCGTCTCCAGGATCGTGCCCAGCGCCACGCAGATGTCGTAGATGTCGTCCTCGTCCTTCTCCAGCGCGATGCTCTTGATCGTATTGAGCGTGTTCAGCAGAAAATGCGGATTCATCTGCGACAGCAGCACCTGGAACCGCACGTACTGCTTCTGCCGCTCCTCCAGCTGCAGCCGCTCCAGCAAGCCGTTGATGTCGTCGATCATCGCGTTGAAGCTGCGGGTAAGCGATAGAATCTCGCCGCGTCCGTGCTCGGGCAGCTTGACCTTGAGGTTCGCTTTGACGGAGGAGTCCATCTTCTTCTGGAACAGCTTGAGCGGCACGGTGATCGTCGAGGATATGAAATACGTGAGCAGGACGAACGCGAGCAGAATCGCGCCGAACCCGATGAAGAACCGCTGCTTCTGCCGGTCCACTTCCTTGAACAGGAGCGCGAGCGGGACCTTCTTCACGAAATACCCGTTCAGCTCCTGAATCCGGCTGTACGTGTACAGCGCCTCCTCCTTGCCGTCGACGACGGACGACGCCTGCGCCGCGGCATCGCCGCTCTCGGCGGAGCGCTCGATCGCCGCTGCCACCGCGGGAGAGATCGCCTCGCCGGGCACGGACGTCAATAATTCCGTCCCCGAACCGTCCGCGAGGAAATAGGCGCCTTCCTGTCCGCCGTCCTTCGTCGTCCGGCTGAACCATTCCTCGTAATCGATGCTCAACCGCCCGTATGCGAAGGGCTTCAGGTTGTCGTCGCGAAGCAGCAGGTACAGGCTCAGCATGCGATCGCTCGCCGTGCTTTCGCGGATGACGACGCTCTCGTCGTTCGGGTTCCAGACGTAGCGCTCGCCGCCTTGCTCCTGCAGCTGCTTCACCCACGGCTCGGCGCGGATCTCGTCGTAATCGAGCGCGTTCTTCGGCATGAAGGACGTGTAAGCGTGTCCATGAAGGTCGATCAGGGTATAGTATACCGTCGCGCCCGTCATGAAGAACGTATTCTCGATGCCCGCGAATTTATTCTCCACGAGCTTCTTCCGGGTAATGTCGTCGGCCGAGCCCGGGTCCTCCATCGCTTGCCGGAGCGACGTGTCCTGTTCCAGCAACAGCCCCGTCTTCATGACGAGGGCCATCAGATCGACGAAGCCGTTCTTGAAGCCCTCGAGCTGCTCGGTGTTTTTCTTCGCGGCGTTGTCCTGGAGCACCCGCTCGGTGCCCTTGAAGTTGTACACCACGAGCAGCGCGATCGGCAGCAGCACGAACAGCAGGAAAGCGAACAGGATCCGGTTCTTGAACGTGCCCGGCGTCAACCGGCGGAACAGCCGCATGAGCATGGGGGGTCATCCTCTCCCTGGAATGAGTTAGCCGTGCTGATCTCGTTGTTCGTTATCTTAATGCATTGGCCGGCGTTCAACAAGCGGGAGATTGGAGGATAACGGCTAAAGATCGCGCGCTGCAAGGCGACTTTCAAATCACGCTGAGGTTGGCTGGGGTTGTCGTGTATTTACAATACCGCCTGCTGCAGGTTTGTTATATTGGAGGCAGGATTCCTTCGTAATTGCCGGCAAGCCATCATTCGCACGGAAAGGGAGCGAAGACATGCAAGTATCGCAAATCAGGCTATTCGCGGAAGATTTTCATAAGAGCGTGGCGTTTTACAGAGACGTCATGGAATTCCAGATCGGGTATTTGGCCGAGGAGATGCAATTTGCCTCGTTAAATACCGGCGAAACCAAAATCGAAATCATTTCCCGCCAAAGCATGGCCGAAGTGATCGACGAGCGGGATGTTCCGATCGGCGCGGAGTCGCCATCGAAGTTCTTGCTTGCGTTCGCGGCGGACAACGTCGATGAGGCTTGCGCCCGTCTGAAGGCTAAAGGGGCGGTGCTCCTGAACGAACCCCATGACCGCCCGGCGTGGAATGCCCGGGTTGCACATTTGCGCGATCCAGACGCCAACATCATCGAGCTCTATAGACATCCGTTGTAACGGACCCTTTCTCACGCAAAGGATATCAAGATCAGGCTGCCCGCATCATCGGCGGCCTTCTTTGCGTTAGCCGGGCAGGAAGGATTAGCCTCCTATGGGCTTACGCATCCCCGCGTTAAAACGGGAAGAACCGCATGCCCGCCCTCCGGATCGGCTTTCCGGCTTGCCCGATCGCCGCAATCTGGTATCATGACACTATATCATTCGCGTTCTTCCGCGGCGGCCCGGCCGGATCCGGTCCGTTTTCCCGAGCCGCCGGCGAAGAACGCGCGAAGAAGAAAGGAATCCTTCATCCCATGTCCCAACAAGCATCACGGCCATCCGCCGCCACGACCCCGCTGTCCAAAGGTCTGCTGCTGCTGATGGCTTTGTCCGCCGGCATGACCGTCGCCAATTTGTACTACAACCAACCGCTGCTGGCCGATATCGGACGCACGTTCGGCGTCGGCCCCGATGCCGTCGGCTTCATCTCCACGTTCACCCAGATCGGCTATGCGCTCGGCATGTTCCTGTTCGTCCCGCTCGGCGACATCAAGAAACGCAAAGGCCTGATCACGATTCTCCTGGCCCTTGTCTGCGTATCGCTGATCGGCGTCGCGACCGCGCAAAGCCTGCCTTGGATCTACGCGGCCAGCTTCGCGGTCGGCATCACGACGATCGTGCCGCAAATCCTCGTGCCGCTGGCCGCGACGCTCGCCGCGCCCGGCGAACAGGGCAAGGCCGTCGGCACCGTCATGAGCGGCCTGCTGCTCGGCATCCTGCTCACGCGGACCGTGTCCGGCCTGATCGGCGGAACCTGGGGCTGGCGCCTGATGTATGCGCTGGCGGCCGCCGCCATGCTGGCGCTGCTCGTGCTGCTGCGCATCAAGCTGCCGTCCAACCGTCCGACGACCGAGCTCCGCTACGGACAACTGCTAGGTTCCATGGGCAGCCTGATCAAACGGTATGCCACGCTGCGCGAATCGGCGCTCATCGGCGGCGCGAATTTCGCCGCGTTCAGCATTTTCTGGACGGCGCTCTCCTTCTACCTGGAAGGCGATCCGTATCGGTACAGCAGCCAGATCGCCGGCTTGTTCGGCCTCGTCGGCGCGGCCGGAGCGCTTGGCGCGCCGATCGTCGGAAGAATGGCGGACCGGCTCCGTACGGAATGGATCATCGGTTTCCTGCTTCTGCTCAACCTGCTCTCCTACTTGCTTTTCGGCTTATGGGGCGGCTACCTGTGGGCGCTTATCGCGGGCGTCATCCTGCTCGATCTGGGCGTGCAGGGAACGCAGGTCGCCAACATGGCGCGCATCTATGCGCTCGAACCCCCGGCGCGGAGCCGCTTGAATACCGTACAGATGGTGACGACGTTCCTCGGCGGCGCGATCGGGTCGTCGCTCGGCAGCTTTGCGTGGCGGCATTGGGGCTGGCGGGGCGTGTGCCTGGCCGGCGGCGCGACCGTGCTGTTCGGCGTCATCGTCTGGGCCCTCCACAGGCTTCGCCGCGAAGGTATCGGCGCGCAAGCCCGTCCGACGAATCCATGAGGCAGCGCGCAGGCCTTCGTCCGAGACCGACGGAGTAAACTCCCCTGCGGATACGCGCAACTATTGCGGGATCGAAAGCTTGCGCCAGCAAAAATGCAAAAAAGAGCAGCCTTCCCGCCTTGGCGCAGGATTGCTGCTCTTTTCTCTATTCCGCGGCCGGCCGAACCCGCCCTAGCGGGCGTTCTGCCTGGCGGATTCGCGTGCCAGCCGGCGCGCGACGCGGACCGACGGCAGGGCGCAGATCCGCCCGATGTACTGATCGAACCTATCCGCGAGCACGTCATGCTGAAACTCCGTTTTCGCGCGATGATACCCGTCGCGCACGAGCCGTTCCCGCAGGACTTCGTCGCGCGCGAGGCGGACGACGCTGTCCGCGATTTGGTTCACGGATTCCGGATCGACGAGCAGGCCCGTCACGCCGTCAAGCACCGCTTCCGAAGCGCCGCCCGAGCGTCCGGCGATCACCGGCACGCCGGCCGAAGCCGCCTCCAAATACACGATGCCGAACCCTTCCGCGTCCCCTTGCTCCAGCTCCCGGCACACCATGATGAATTGCTGCGACAGGCTGTAATAGTCGTTCAACCGTTCGCTCCCGCTCACGCTGCCCACGAACACGACGGCATCCGCGACGCCCGTCGTCCGCGCGAGCTGCTCCAGGCGCTCGCGCGCGGGACCGTCCCCGACGATGACGTAGACGGCATGCGGAATTTGCTTCAAGATCGCCGGCATCGCCTCGATAACCCGGTCATGACCTTTGCGGGTGACCAGCCGTCCGACGGACAACAAGACGTACTTGCCTTCCAGTCCGAGCTGCTCCAGCAGTTCTTCGTCGGCCGGCTTCCGATCGTACACCTGCTCGACGCCGGGATTGACGATGCCGATCCGGCGCGGATCGACCCCGTAATCCTCCACCAGCCGTTTGGTGAATTTGCTGTTCGTCAGCACCCCGTCGGCTTTGCGCAGGATCAGCTTCACGACCGCGTTCAGCCCGATGAACCGCCGGAACATGAGCATATCCATGCCGTGGGTCGAAATCACGTACCGGCGTCCGCCGAACACCCGGAACAGCAGCCCGATGAATCCGATCAGCACGTAGCCGTACAGCGTAACGTCCGGCTCCTCGCCGCGCAGCGTGCGCCGCACCTGCCGGAACAAACGACCCCAGCTCGAGATATCCGCCCGCTCGCCCCGCATGAAGGCGCCCCGCACGATCCGAAGCTGCTCCTGCTCGTCGAACGCGTCGCTTCCCGGGTACTCCGGCGCAACGACCGTCATGTCATGCTTCGTATGTTTGGATAAATTATAGTAATAGTTTTGCATGCCGCCGATGCCAGGCGGAAACACGCCTGCCACGAGAACGATTTTTCTACGTTTCATCATAGGACTTCACCCTTCTCGCCGAGTAGCTGACCGCTCGCACGATCGCCCAAAACATGATTTCCGCCATCATATTCCACAATCGCGCGATCACGGAAATATAAATCGCGGTCTCCGCACCTAATTTCAAGGACAGGAAATAGACCAGAAAGCCTTCCCGTACCCCGAGCCCGCCCGGAAGCGGACTGAATAAGCCGAGCAGCCAGGAGGTCGCGAACGTCCCCGCGGCGTATAACAAACCGATATCGCCCCTGCCGAAGCTGTTGATCAGCATCCAAAAGGCGATCCCCATCACGAAATGACTGCCGAGAAAACAAACGAGGTACCCGAAAAACTGATTGCGGGTCAACCCTGCGTCCAATCCCGTTTCGGCCGCGGCCTTCCCGGTTCCGATCGAAGCCATCAGCTTGCCGATGATGCGCTGCAGCGCCTTCCAGCGAGAAGCGCGGACGAACAGCGTGCGAATGCGGGCTGTGCCCCGGTCGTAATAGACGTAGGCTAGCGCGAAGACCGCAAGAACGGCGGCGATGCAGAGCAGCGGAGCAATGTTCAGGCTTACCAGGAGGATCAGCGCATAACTGAGCGCCGCGGAGACGAGCAGAATGTTCTCGTAGACGATAGACGCGAGCTGCGCATCCAGCGGGACGCCCGCGCGCGTGGCAAGCACGACCCGGCCCGCGTAATTCCAGAACCCTCCGGGGAGGTATTTGGCGAACTGCGAGTCGATGAACATTCGCAATCCGTCGAGCAGCCGCAGCTTGACGCCGGCCTGCCGTTTGACGGCTTCCGCTCCGGCCGCATTGACGATCAGCACCCAGATGGCGGCTTGAAGCATGAGGAAGAAAGCAAAAACCAGCATGGAGGAATAAAATTGCACGTTCGCATGCACCAGGAAGGATTCGATATCCGCCAATTTCAGCGGCACGTTCCGCACGACGAAGAAGACAATGATTCCGACAAGCGCGAGCTTGAGTACCGGCGGCGCCACTCTTCGCATCACTGCCACCTCTTCACCACCTCTCGGGCTCGGTAGAAATCATCCTTCAATTGTAACCGCGAACTGTTTACGTAATGTCAACCGAAACGCCGATTCGAATTAAATCCTGCCGGGCCGCGTCCGGAGCGGCCCGTATTCGCGTTCGAACCATTAACGTGCCGAATGGTTAATGAAATAAATATTTCCAACGCGTATTGACAATAAACGGGGATATGAGTAGAGTTAGTCTATAATTCCAATTATTCTTATCGGTTTAGGAGGGTATAACAACAATGGGGCAAATAGACAACAATTTCCTGTCCGCCATTGAATCGAACTGGTACAGCTTCGCGACTTCGATTTTCGTCTTTTGGATCTTATTCTCGCTTGCCCGCAAACGGATCAGCTTCGGCAAACGGGTCCTGATCGGACTCGGCATCGGAGTGGTCACCGGCATTCTGTTCCAAAATCTCGACTTCGATACGAAGGCCATCTCGACGTTCGGCAGCATTTACGTCAGCTTGATCCGCATGCTCGTCGTGCCGCTCGTGTTCATTCTCGTGTTGAACAGCATTTCGTCGCTCACCAACCTGGAGTACCTGCGCAAGATCGGGCTCAAGACGTTCGCCTGGTTCCTCGGGACGACCGGCGTCGGCTCCATCATCGGCCTGCTCGTCGCCCTGCTGCTGAACCCGGGGAGCGGCATCCAGCAAGCGGCTCCGGCGGATTTTCAGGCGCGCGAAATTCCGACCTTCTCCGAGGTCATCCTGGACATGGTGCCGTCCAACCCCATTAACGAGGCGGCCGAAGGCAAAGTGGTGCCGCTGCTCATCTTCGCGATTTTCCTGGCCGTGGCGATCATTAAGATCGGCTCGCGCAACGCGGAGGCCGTCAAGCCCGTACGCGATCTGATCGGCTCGGTCACGCAAGTGCTGCACCAAGTCGTCAAATTCATCATCCGCCTTACCCCTTACGGCGTCTTCGCCCTGATCGCCGGCGTAACGTCGCATTACGGCTGGGACACGCTGCAAGAGCTAGGCAGGGTCATCATCACGTCGTACGTCGCGCTCATCATTCATTTCGTCTTGGTATTCGGCGGTCTGGTGCTGCTCGTTGCCAAAGTGAATCCGATCAAATTCTTCCGCAAGATCTACCCGACGATCACCGTCGCGTTCACGACCCGAAGCAGCTATGCCACGCTTCCCGTAAATCTGGAGGTCATTACCAAACGGCTGCACGTCTCGCCGCGGATCGCAAGCTTCGTGGCTCCGCTCGGCGCTTCCGTCAACTTCAACGCCTGCGGAGGGATCTGGCCGGCGATCGTGACCGTCTTCACCGCACACGTGTATAACATCGATCTGGCGTTTACGGACTACATCGTGCTCGTCTTCGTCAGCATTATTTCGTCCATCGGCGTTGCCGGCGTACCGGGCCCGGCCGTCATCTCGACCACCGTCGTTCTGACCGCGCTCGGACTGCCGCTGGAAGGCATCGCGATCGTCGCGGGCGTCGAAGCTTTGATCGACATGGGCCGCACGGCCGTCAACGCAACGGGCACGACCGTCACCTCCCTGCTCGTGGCCAACTCCGAAGGCGAGTTCGACCGCGAAGCCTTCAACAACCGGGATGACGACGAGGAAATCTCGCTCCAGCCCGCGCACTGATCCGCTGCCCTGAGGCAGCCGAATGAAAGCCCTTCGTTTCCCGCCAGGGATGACGGAGGGCTTTCTGCCGCGAAACGTACCGCAGGGCGAACGAAAAGCGCCGCCGCAGCCTAGCCGCGGCGGCATTGCGCTTCGGAATCGCGATACGGAATGCGAGTAACCGCCGCGATATTATTGCGCCAGCACGACCGGATCCAATGCCTCCCGCATCTGCGCCTCCGTCATCGCTCCGACGCGTTTATGCTTGACGTTGCCGAGCGGATCCACGATGATCGAGACGGGAATCGAGGTAATGCCGTACGCTTCCGTCAACTTCTTCTTCTCGTCGAGCAGGACGCGGAACGGATAGCCGTGCGATTGGATGTAATCCAGGGCCGTCTGCCGATTCTCGCCGACATTCACGGTCGCGACCACGACGTTCCGATCCTTGTACGCTTCGCTTACCTTCTGCAGGGCGGGCATTTCTTTCTTGCAGTATTTGCACCAGGTCGTCCAGAAATTGAGATATACCGTACGCCCTCTCAGCTCGCGCATGGACACATGGTTCCCTTCCAGATCCGTCAGCGTAAAATCAAGCGCGCGGGCCGTTTCCTCGGCGGAAGCCGCTTCCGATCCGAGGCTGGATGCCTCGCTCACGTCGTAGTGGCTGGTTACGTACACCGCGCCTGCCACGACGGCGGCTGCGGCAAGCGACGCCGCGCCCCACAGTACCCCTTTTCTCTTCATCGCTCCGACTCTCCTTATAGATTGAACAATCCGGCGTTTTGACTGATGAACGCGAGCTTGTCGGTAAAGACGAGCACTCCCATCGCGATCATGACGATGCCGCTCGCGACGGAAATCGCCGGGAGATGCCTTGTGATTTTTTTCAGATAGTTCGTTAGATTGCCCACCAGGAGCGCGGCCAGCAGCAGCGGCAGCGCCAAGCCCAACGAATAAACCGCGAGGAGCAGGACGCCTTTCCCGATCGTGGACATGCTGCCCGCGTAGATCAGAATGGACGAAAGAATCGGACCGACGCACGGCGTCCAGCCGGCCGCGAAAGCCATGCCGAGCAGCAACGAGCCGATGGCCGTCCTCTCTCTTCTTCCGCTCGTTTGGAACAGTCTCTTCTCGGCGTAGAACGCTTTGATCTTGAAAATCCCCGTCGTGTGCAGCCCGAATACGATGATCAGACCCCCGCCGATCTGCTTCACGAGCGTCGAATTCGTCGCGAGCAGCCTGCCGACGGAACTGACGGACACGCCGAGCAGCATGAACACGGCCGAGAAGCCGAGCACGAAGAAACCGGCCTCGATCAACACGCGCAGCTTCGCTTGGCTGCTCTGCAGCTCGGGCAGCGACGCGCCGACGAGATGGCTGAGATAGACCGGGATGAGCGGCAGGACGCAGGGCGATAAGAACGAGAGCAGCCCGGCCGAAAACGCGAGTAGGATATCCATGCTTTCTTCTCCTCGTTGCAGGCGAGGCATCGCCTTCTGCGGAAATGGGTAAAATGGGCAGCCGAATGGATGCCCATTTTGATGAAATATGGCGTTCTATTCGTTCGAAAGCAGGTTGTACAGCACTTGCGCGACTTCCGCTCTCGTCGACAATCCCGCCGGGTTCAGCTTGCCTCCGCTGCCGGTTACGACGCCGCTTTTCACGAGCGCTTGGAAGGCATCCCCTGCATAGCCGGGAATTTGGCCCGCATCGGCGAAGCTCGACAATGCCGGACCGGCATCGCCCGCAGGCAGCTTGCCGAGCACGTCAAGCGCGCGGTACAACAGCGTGAACAAATCTTGGCGCGTGATGGCTTTGGACGGCGCATAGCGATTGTCGCCCAGCCCCGTCGTGATGCCGAGACGTTTCGCCGCGCCGAGGTATGGCGTGTAATACGTATCGCCCGCATCGGCGAAGTTGCTTGCTTCGGTTTCATTCGGCTCGATGCCGTACGCTTTCAGCAGCAGCACGAGGAATTGGCCGCGCGTCACGTTCGCCGACGGGCTGTAATGCGTGGCGTCGGTACCGGACGCAATGCCGTTCGCGGCTAGGTAGCCGACGGCTTCGCTATACCAGGCCGAGGACGGAACATCCGCGAAAGCCGCATTCGTCGCCGTCGCAGCCGGAACGACTACATTCACCGATTGGCCGGCCGCGTATGGCACCTGCACCGGCGCGATCAACGTCGTGACCCCGTCCGCTTTGCTGCTGATCGGACCGTTGAAGCCCGGTTTGGCCGCGTAACGGACATTGTACGTGCCCGGCGCAAGGCCTGTAATGGCCGTTCCCGTAACCGGCGCGTAGTCGGTCGCGCCTGCGGCTTTGTACTCCAGCGCCGCGTTCGCGCCCGTGATTTGTCCGTTATTGCCCGCCGTCGGCGCAACGCCCGTCAATCCGGACGGTACCGACTCCAGGCGGGAAAACAAGTTATCGAGCGCCGCCTTGTACGTGGCGTTCGGCGATACGCCGTTCGATTTGTAATCCGGCTGGATGTTGGTCCACGAGTACATCAGCTCCACGTGGCCCAGAATCGGCGCGCTCTTGCCTGCGGCGTCTTTATTGTCTTTGTTGTAAACGTACAGATAAGGGACCTGCAGCTTGTTGGCTACGACGTCTTTGCCGCTCGCATCCTTGTAGCTCACGTTCGTCGTATCTTTCACGTATTGCGTCTGGATATTCGTCAAATAGGTATTGGCCAGATCCACGTACAAGTTGGCGTACGGGTGACCGTTACCCCGAACCATCAGACGGTCGTTCTCATGGGAATCGAATGTCGGCAAGTCCGTCTTCGTCACGTCGACGCCGGCATCCAACCGCGGATCCCACATGTAGACCTTGTCGACCTTGTATTTATGGGCGTACTCGTTGATGAATTTGATGGCCGCCTGCGTATTCGGGCACCAGGATCCGCCGAAGAGGATCACGTAGTCGCCTTCGCTGCCGAGCAGCTTCGTCAGCTCGTGGTACGTGACATGCTCGAATACGAGCTGGCCGTCCGTGCCGTCGAAAATATCGCGGCCGACGTTCGGGGAATTGAACTTGACGTTCTTGTTGAACGCGGGTGCGATAAAATCGTTGCTCGCGATCGTCTTGTAGTCCGCGGCCGGCGCGGCGCCGAACACGTCCTTCGCTTGCGCCTTGAAGGCGTCGGCTTTCGCTGCGTCTTCGGTGCCGCCGATTTGGAAATCGGCGGCGGAGCTGCCGTTCTTGATGAATTTGACGATCGGCTGGCTGTTGGCGCCGTTCTTATGGTCTTTATTGTAGATAAACAGGAACGTTTGGTTCTTCACGTCCGCTGCCGGGCTCGTCGCGACCGCATTGCCGTTCGCGTCTTTCTCCGTCAGGTATTTGGCAACGAGATCGGTGTACAGGCTGGCGAACGGATTGGCGCTGTCCGCCAAATCCAGGCTGACGCCGTCGAGCTTCGTGTCGAAGTTGTAGATCGTGGAGACACCGTAAGCTTTCGCCGCTTGATCGATGTAGCCGATCTCGGCTTGAGTGCTCGGCACGGAAGCCCCGCCGAACAAGACGGCATAGGTGCCGGCGCTTTCGAAGATATGCGCGATATCCTCGTAGGTTGCCGTCTTGAACACATGGCCCGCATCCTTCAGATTCGGATAAACGTCGCTGAAATAGTCGAAATGGCCGGCCGGACTGACGGAATTCGGAACGGCTGCCGCATTATTCGCGGCGGCGTTCGCGGATAGAACCGGGATGGACAGGATAAGGGCCAGAAGCAAGGCAACGAGCCTTGCCGCGGAAACGGATTTTCTCATAAGGGCTGGGTCTCCTAGTCAAGTTAGTAGTGGGATTGCGGCTTATTGCGTGCTTCGGTCGTCGGCCGGTCCTTAAGGGCAAACTTCTTCTTCGGACGAACCGGAGGACGGCTGCGTGTCGGACGGCGCGGAGACCGGGTCCGAGGAATCAGTGGACGAAGACGGCTCCGACGAAGACGAACCGGAGGACGGCTGCGAAGGCGCGGATACGGTCTCCGGCGCTTTCTCTTCTTTGGAAGCGACGATCGATCCGACCTTCTTCGGACCCTTCTCGACAGGCGCGGATACAGTAGCCGTATCGGCTGCCGTAGTCACGGGAGCCGCGGACGCTGCCGATGATTTGGAAGGCTGGTTGTTTGCCGATGGCGTCGATGCTTTCGGCTGGGACGCCGCTGCCGCAGGCTTGTTTGTTTTCGGTTGTTCGGTTTTCGGCTGTTCGGCTTTCGATTGTTCGGCTTTATGCTGTTCCGTCGTCGACGGCGCAGGCGTCTGCTCAGCCGGTTTGGACGTGTCCGTCAAGACGGCCGTCTTCACTTTCGCTTGGCTGACGGCGGAACCTGCATCGACAACCGGGGAGGACGGCTTTTCTTGCGCCGCCGGCGTACTAGCGGTTTGCGGGTCGTTGGTTGCTTCCGGCGCGGCCGGCTGGCCGGCTGCCGCCGTGGAAACCGCGGCGTCGGAAGGCGTGACGTCCACTGCCGCCGATTCGGTCGTTGCCGGTTCGCTTTGCAACGAAGCGGCTTGATCTTGCGTAACGGCCGATTGCGTAGTTCCGGCAGTCGCCGGCGCCGCTGCCGGATCGTTCTGCGGCTGCTTATTCGCATAGACCGCCGCATAGGTCAGGACCAGGAATACGGCAGTTCCGATAATAAAGGACAACGTGGATTTGGTTACGAGTTTCTTTTTCATTCTGACTTCAACCCCTCGCGTAATAGTAGGAAATAACGGCTTTCGGATAAAAAAAGAAGATCCAACGAGGGACGCGACAAAGTCGCATGCGCTCATTGAATCTCTGGCGGTCCAGTAGAATCGATCGTTCCCTATTATCCGATAACGCTTTCGTTCGGTTTGCTTAGTCTTATATTAATTACCATGACTTTCCTTGTCAACTATTTTTCCTATAAATTTAGTCGGAATTAAATTTCCGCAGCTATTCTTCCTCGAACGAGCCTCGTCAGACTAAAACGCAAGGAAGGAACGGGTATCCGGTTGGATGCCCGTTCCTTGAGGAAAATCAAGATGCTATTCGTTCGAAAGCAGCTTGTACAGCACTTGCGCCACTTCGGCCCTCGTCGTCAATCCCGCGGGGTTCAGCTTGCCGCCGCTGCCGGTTACGACGCCGCCCTTCACGAGCGCTTGGAACGCATCCTGCGCGTAGCCGGCGATCTTGCCCGCATCGGCGAAGCTCGATACGGCCGGTCCGGCATCGCCCGAAGGCAGCTTGCCGAGCACGTCGAGCGCGCGGAAGAGCAGGGTGAACAAGTCTTGGCGGTTAATCGCCTTATCGGGCGCGAACAGATTGTCGCCGAGTCCCGTCGTAATGCCGAGACGTTTTGCCGCTCCGAGGTATTGCGTGTAGTACGTATTGCCCGCATCCGCGAAATTGTTCGCTTCGGCTTCGTTCGGCTCGATGCCGTACGCCTTCAGCAGCAGCACGAGGAACTGGCCGCGCGTCACGTTCGCCAGCGGGCTGTAGTGCGTATCGTCGGTGCCGGACGCGATGTCCCGCGCAGCCAGGAAGGTAACGGCCTTGCCGTACCAAGCCGCATCGGAAACGTCATCGAAGGCGACCTTGTTGTACGCCACGATGTATTGCGAGAAATGCGCCGTCACGAAATCCACGGTGCCCGTCGCCGGGTTGTACCTGCCGCTTACCGGCTCCAAGTACCCGTCATCCGTAATGTAATACACGATGATGGCATTCAGATCCTCGCCGGTTTTCGGCGCGTAAGGTACGCTGACCTTGACGATGCCTCCTCCAAAGTCGGAAACCAAGGTATCGCCTACTTTAACCGAGAGATCGTACACGGGTCTGTCGCCCAACACTTCTTTGCCTTCGTCGGTCAATTCGCGCTTGGCGATTTCGACCGTTACGTCGCCCGTTCCGGCGGCGCTGATGGTTTTCAACGCCTGCGCGTCGAATTGAATGGTGCCGACGGCGGCGTAGTTGATTTTCACTTGCGCTTTCGTGTTCGCCGCTACATCGTCGATCGCGGCGCGCGGAATGCTGATTTGGGCCGTCTGCGTGTCCGCTGTGGAGGCCACTTTAAGCTCGACGACCGCGGCATTGCCGGCCGTTTCCGTCTTCTTGGCGCTGTCGACCAGCGCGGCCGCGGCTTCCTTGGTTACGACGGCCGTCGTGTTGCCGTCGGCGTCGGTCTTGGTCGGAACGTCAATGGAAGAAGTCGTCGTCGATCCGGATGTTGTCGTCGTTACGCCGTCATCCTTGACCGGAGTCGTGCTCCCGCCCGTATTGCCGCCACCGGTATTGCCGCCGCCGGTTGGTCCGGCCGGAACGACGACGTCCACCGATTCGCCCGCCGCGTACAGCACCTGCGTCGGCGCGATCAGCGTGGTGACGCCGTTCGCTCTGGCGCTGACCGGACCATGAAAGCCCGGCTTCGCCGCGTAGCGGACATTGTACGTGCCCGCCGCCAGCCCGGCAATGCTCGTGCCCGTGACCGGCGCGTAGTTGGCCGCTCCCGCAGCCTTATACTCCAGCGCCGCGGTTACGCCCGTGATCTGGCCATCGTTGTTCGCCGACGTCGTCGGCGCTACGCCGGCTGCCTGCGCCGGAACGGATTCCAGACGGGAGAACAGCGCGTCCAGCGCCGTCTTGTAGGTCGCGTTCGGTGATACGCCGTTCGATGCGTAGTCCGGCTGAATGTTCGTCCACGAGTACATCAGCTCCACGTGGCCGAGAATCGGCGCGCTGCTGCCGGCCGCGTCTTTGTTGTCCTTGTTGTAGATGTACAGGTACGGCACTTGCAGCTTGTTCGCGACGACGTCCTGGCCGTTGCCGTCCTTGTACGTCACGTTCGTCGTGCCTTTGACGTATTGCGTCTGGATGTTCGTCAGGTACTTATTGACCAGATCCACGTACAGGTTCGCGTACGGATGGCCGGTTCCCCGCACCATCAGGCGGTCGATGTCATGGGAATCGAAATCGGGCGAATCGCTCTGCGTGACGTCCACGCCCGCATCCAGCCGCGGATCCCACATGTACACCTTGTCGATGTTGTATTTCTTCGCGTACTCGTTGATGAACTTGATGGCCGCCTGCGTGTTCGGGCACCAGGATCCGCCAAAGAGGATCGCATAGTTGCCGTGGCTGTCGAGCAGCTTCGTCAGCTCGTGGTATGTCACATGCTCGAACACGAGCTGTCCGTCCTCCGCTCCGAAGATGTCACGGCCGACGTTCGGCGAGTTGTGCTTCACGTTCTTGTTGAAGGCCGGTTCAAAGAGATCGTTGTTGGCGATCGTCTTGTAGTCCGCCGCCGGCGCAGCGCCCAACACGTTCTGAACCTGCGCCTTGAACGCGTCTACTTTGGACGCGTCCACCGCGCCGTCCGTCAGGAAGTCCGCCGCGCTGCCGTCGTTCTTCAAGGAAGCCACGATCGGCTGGCTGTTGTCGCCGTTCTTGTGGTCCTTGTCGTAGACGAACAGGAACGTCTGATCCTTCACGTCGGCCGCCGGGCTAGCCCCGACCGCCGCGCCAGCCGCATCCTTCTCCGTCAAGTATTTGTTGACGAGGTCGGTATACACGCTGGCGAACGCGTTGCCGCTGTCCGCGATGTCCAAGGTGAGTCCGTCCAGCTTGGTGTCGAAATTATAGATCGTGGAGATGCCGTAGGCCTTGGCCACCTGATCGATGTAGCCGATCTCGGCCTGCGTGCTCGGCAGAGACGCCCCGCCGAACAGGATCGCATACTCGCCCTCGCTGCCGAGGATATGCGCAAGGTCCTCGTAGGTAACCGTCTTAAACACATGGCTCGCGTCGTTCAAGCTTGGATAGACGTCGCTGAAATAATCGTAATGGCTCGTTGCGCCGGTGCCGCTGCCTGTCGAGACGACGGCCGAAGAATCGCCGGCATCGGCGTTTGCGGAAAACGCCGGCACCGAGATGAGCAAGGCAAGCAGCAAGGCAATGATCCTTGCCGCGAAAGTAGGTTTCCTCATATGGCTATAGCTCCTAGTTTAGATTGAGTGGGAATGGAATGGCTGGATTAGCCGCAATCTTCAATGCCGCAATCTTCGTCGTCCGAAGAACCGGGATCTGACGGCGCAGGTGCCGTATCCGGATTGGAAGCGCTCGGCGAAGACGAGCCGGAATTCGACGAAGACGAAGGGGACGATTGCGGAGAGGCGGATTCGACCGCCGTCTCAGGCGCTTTTTCTTCCTTGGCCGCTACGATGGAACCGACTTTCTTCGGCGCTTTCTCTACGGGCGCGGACACCGGTACCGTATTCTCTGCCGCATTGGAAGCAGGCGCGGACACCGCAGCCGCCGGTTTGGATGCTGACGGTGTGGATGCCGGCGCGGAAGCTTTCGGCTGAGACGCATTCGATGCCGCCGGTTTGGCAGGCGCTTTCGGCTGGGCTTCCGTTGTTTTCGGCGCTTCTTCCTTGGAAGCGGAAGGCTGCGTCAGCACGGCCGTCTTGAGCTTAGCTTGGTTCGAGACGGAGCTTGCATTGCCGGATGGCTGCGATGGCGTGCCTTGCGCCGCTTCCTTCGTGTCCGCCGGCTGCGTTGGCTCGTCTTGCGCAGCAAGTTGTTTTGCAGTCTCGGCCGGTTGTTCTGCCGCCGCAGGCTGCGCCGCGCCCGTTTGGGACGCGTCTTGCTGCGCGGTTTCCGTGACGGCAGCGGTTTCGGTAACGACGGCCGTTTCGGTCGCCGCAGGCTGCTCGGTTTCCGCGCCCGCGGATTGCGGGGCGGCCGCTTGGTTCGTTTCGGCCGCGGCCGGCGCGTCGGACGGATCGTTTTGCGTTTGTTTGTTCGCGTTGACGGCGGCGAACGTCAGCGCCAGGAAGACCGCGCTTGCGATAACGAAAGATAATGTCGTTTTGGTCAGCTTTTTCATGCGGTAGAACAACCCCTCTGCTATCGATTTTGGCAAGCTTGTTCGATGAATCTGTTCAACGTAACGACAGTTGCCTTGCATCTTGCGGTTAAATCTCTCGGTCGTCCCTCCCGTTAGGATAGTTCCGGATAAAAAAAGAAGATCCAACGAGCGCGCTGCGTTCAAGCGCTCATTGAATCTCTGGTTGGTCCAGTAGATAGATCGTTCCAAGTCATCCGACAAAACCGTCGTTGGTTTACATATCCATATCTTAAATACCTGACACCGCCTTGTCAATGCTTTTCCTATCGATTTTGTCGGAATTAAGTCTCCGCATTCGACATAGGAAAGGAGACTTCAAAGGAATATCGGTACTTCGCCCGCGGTTAACCCCGTGGCACGACAAAAAAAGGATACCGTCACCGTCGGTGACGACATCCTCGATATCAATCCTGCCGGCTTCCCAGCGTTCCGAGCGGCAAACCCGCCTCGTACAGCGCCAGCGCCTGGTCGACGACCGCGGTGAAATCCGCGTCCGGGTGCTCGGAGCAATACAGCTGCACCGCCATCATCGCCCCCATGACGGAGCCGGCGAACATCATGACTTCGAAGTCGTCCCGGGGGCGACCCAGCCGGTCCGCCACCAGACGCGCGATCATGAGCAGCGTATCGTTCAGTTGGATGAGCGAGGCGGCGCGCAGCTCCGGCACGGACATCATGAGCGCTACCCGCTCGCCAAGCGATTCTTGCTCCTCGCGCGTCATCTCCGCGAAGCCTTCCTTTACCGCCGCCCGGAACGCCTGAATCAGGCTCTTGCCGGCCGGCTGTTTCAGGAACGCTTCGATCAGCAGCTCATCGTCGTCGTCCTCCAGCACCAGCGCTTCCTTCGTCGGGAAGTAGCGGAAGAACGTGCTCGGCGAGATTTCGCTCGCCTCGGCGATCTGCTCGATCGTCGTCGCGTCGTAGCCCTGCTCGCGGAACAGGCGCATCCCTTGCTGCTGCAGCGTGCGGCGGGTCTTCAGCTTCTTCTTCTCGCGAAGTCCCATCTTCGCCGGCTCCGGAATATCCTCGGACATGGCCGCATCACCTCTTTCGTCCCATTGTACAAGCTTTAGCTTTGCGCATCCAGTACGGCGGCCGGCGATTGGGCTTCTTTGTCCTTATCCTTCTCTTGATCCTTGCCGGACGAGACGTTCAGCACTTCCCGCTTCAGGAACAGGCAGATGACGACCACGACGATCGCAAAGACGAACGATACCCAGTAGAGATGCTGGAATGCGTTGGAAAAGACGCCTTTGATCTGCTCTGCCAAGCCCGGGTCGAGCCCTTGCGGAATGCCGCCTTGCGCGGCGTTGCCGAGCTGCTGGGCGCTGTCGGCCGGCATATCGCCCGCCAGCTTGCCGATGCCCGACGTGATATTGGCGGCAAGCAGGCTGCCGAAGATGCTGACGCCGATCGTCATGCCGAACGATTGGAACAGGGTGACCGACGTCAGCGCGACGCCGCTGTTTTCTTTGGCGACGGATTCCTGCACGATCAGATTATTGTTGAATAAAACCCCGAAGCCGAGCCCCAGAATAACGAAGTACCCGACGAGCGCGATAATCTTCGTATGCATGTCGATGCTGGTCATCAGGAAGAAGGCCAGCGCCGGCAGCAGCATGGAGACGGCGAAAATATTGCGGTACGGCACCTTCGTCATGAGCCGTCCGGAGACGACGCTCGCGAGGATCGCGCCGACCATGAGCGGCAGCGTCAGGTAGCCGGATGCGATCGGCGTCAGGCCGAGCACGTTCTGCGCGAAGAACGGGAACGAAGCGAACGATCCCATGACCCCGAGCACGAGCATGAACACGATGAGCGACAGGACGACGAACGTCCGGTTCTTGAAGAGATGCATCGGCAGGATCGGCTCCTTGGCCTTCCGCTCGACGAAGACGAACACGGTCAACAGCACGGCGCCGAGCGTCCACAGGCCGATCAGCGTCGGCGAGCTCCAGGCATAGCCCTCCGTCTCGTGCAGCACAGGCGTCAGCAGCAGCGATACAATCGAGCAGACGAGCAGGAACGCGCCCGCCCAGTCGATGCTCGCGCTTTTGTTGCCCGTGGACTCCCGCAAGCCCGCGGAGAGCACGATCGCAGCCACGATGCCCACGGGAATGTTAACCCAGAAGATCCAATGCCATGAGATATGTTGGGTCAAATACCCGCCGATGAGCGGTCCCAGCAGCTGCGGCACGAACATGATCGCGCCGAAAATCCCTTGCATCTTTGCCCTTTGCTCAACCGTAAACGTGTCCCCGAAGATCACCATCGCAAGCGGCATCAGCCCGCCGGCCCCGATCCCTTGGATGCCGCGTCCCAGCAGCAGCACGGGCATGTTCTCCGCGAAGCCGCTCACGATCGAACCGGCGATGAACAAGCTCATGCTGAGGATGTAAATTTTCTTGCGGCCGTACAGATCGGCCAGCTTGCCGAGAATCGGCATGAAGGACGTCATCGTCAGCATGTAGATGCCGGCAACCCATCCGTACAGCGACAATCCGTTCAGATCGCGGATGATCGTGGGCATGGCCGTGCTGACGACCGTCTCGTCGAGCTCCGAAAATATAATACCGATAATCAAACCAATGACGATAAGCGCCTTATTGTTCGTTCTGGTCAAAACCGCAGCCTCCTCTTTCGCTTTCCTTCTACAGTGAGAGTTTATATAAAATAATAGTGACTGTCAATTTAAACATTGTGTCAAAATTATCAAGGCCTAAGCCTGCTCTCAACCGTTGGGTTCGTGAAAAAGATACCCTGCCAATATGAACGGGGAATGAACGGATTCGGGGCGAAGACGGTTTTTTTAACGATGCGTTGTTCATGAACGAAGAAGGTTTTGAACGTTGCCTATTAAGAACGAAGCCCGTTCCGCCGCGTCATCCAGTCTACCGCTCCCGCGAGCTGCGCCGTCAGCGAGAGGGGTTCCTCGCGGACCCAGTCGTCGGTTCCGGTCCAGACGTATATCACCGGTACCATGATTCCACCACCTCGTTGTCTCGCAATAAAGAAAGAAGTCCTCCGGCCGCGGCCGGAGAACTTTGGTTCGTTGGATCGCTATTATTTGCCGAGAAGCTTGATCGCGTCGTCCAATTGGGCGCTGAACGACATGACGTCGTAGGAGAACCACAGATCTCCGTCGACCGCGTACACCTTGCCGTTCTTCACGGCCGGGAGGTTCTTCCATAGGCTGCTCTCGCTGACCTCCTTGACGAAGTCCGGGTCATTGTCGAACGTCACGAGAAAGAGCCGGGGCAACAAGGCCGACAAACGGACGCGGCCGCATGTCCGGATTTTTCGGGGTTCAGCCTTTGGAGCGAACGAGCAGGTACAGGAAATACGGCGCGCCGATGACGGCGACGACCAGGCCGGCCGGAATCTCCGACGGCTGGAGCACCCATCTGCCGAGCGTGTCGGCCACCAGCACGAGCAGCGCCCCCGCGAGCGCGGTCGTCGGCAGCAGAATCTGGAAGCGCGCGCCGACCAGGCGCCGCGCGAGATGCGGCGTGATGAGCCCGACGAAGCCGATGCTCCCGCTCACCGCGACGCACGAGCCCGCGAGGCCGACGGCCGCCGCAAGCAGCAGCAGCTGCTCCCGGTTGACGAACGCGCCGAGTCCCGTCGCCATGGAATTGCCGAGGCTCAGCACGTTGACCGTATGCGCCTTGTAGAATACGTAAGGCAGCAGCACGACGATGAAGGGCAGCAGCGCCATGACGAAGTTCCAGTCCTTGCCCCAGATGCTGCCGGCCATCCAGGTCGAGACGAACTGGAACTGCTCCGGATTGAGCCGCAGCGAGATGACGATCGTCAGCGCGGAGATGCCGGAGTTGATGGCGATGCCGTTCATCAGCAGCCGGTTCGAGGACAGGCCCGTATGCTTGCGATAGGAAATCATGAACACGAGCAGCGCCGCGACGCCGGCTCCGGCCCAGGCCAAGATCGGCAGCAGGTATGCGGGCGCGGAAGCCGCGGACGAGTAGAAGGCGACGAACACCAGCACGGCCAGCCCCGCGCCGGCATTGATGCCGAGAATCCCGGGATCGGCGAGCGCGTTGCGCGAGATCGCCTGCAGCACGCTGCCGGAGACGGCGAGCCCCGCGCCGATCAGGACCGAGATGACGATTCGCGGCAGCCGGAAGTCGAACAGGATCAGATGCTGCTGATCCGTGCCGGAGCCGAACAGCGTGCGCAGCAGGTCGAGCGGCGATAACCGGATGAAGCCCGTGTTCATGCTGAGAATGAAAGCCAAGACGATGAGTGCGAGCAGCGCCGCCACGGTAATGACGTTGCGTTTGCGCCTGCGCAGCTCGGCGGACGTGAGTTCGATCGTGCGCATCGGCTACAGCTCCCTCCTTTCCTTGTTCGCGAGATACAGGAAGAAAGGAACGCCGATCAGCGCGATGAGCGCCCCAATGGGCGTCTCGTACGGCGGATGGACGGTTCTCGCGGCGAGATCCGCGAAGGTGACGAGCACCGCGCCCAGCACGCCGGACGCCGGGATGATCCACCGGTAATCGATGCCGACGAGCTTGCGGGCCACGTGCGGCGCAAGCAGGCCGACGAAGGAGACCGCGCCGACGACCGAGACGGCGGAGCCCGCGAGGACGACGACGATGACGGTGCAGGCGGCCTTCACGGGACCGGAGCGCAGCCCGAGCCCCTTGGCGATGTCTTCGCCCAGGCTGAGCAGCGTCACGGAACGCGAGAGGGCAAACGCGCCGGCCAGGGCGAGGAAGATCCAGGGCGACATGATCTTGAGATGCATCCATCTCGTGCCCGCGACCCCGCCCGCGAACCAGAACGCCATGTCCTGGCCGATGCGGAAATACAACTGCAATCCTTCGCTGAACGCCGTGAACAGCGCGGACAGCGTGACCCCGGCAAGCACGAGCCGGACGGGCGTGAGCCCGCCCTTGGCGACGGAGCCGAGCGCGAAGACGATCGCGGCGCTAAGCGCGGCGCCGACGAAGGAGAACAGAATGAGGTATGTATACGGCAGTCCCGGGAAGAACGCGAAGCAGATCGCGAGCGCGAAGCCGGCGCCGGCATTCAAGCCGAGCAGGCCCGAGTCCGCCAGCGGATTGCGCGTCATGCCCTGCATGATGGCCCCGGATACGCCGAAGCTGGCGCCGACCATGACGCAGCCGAGCACCCGCGGCAGTCGCAGCTCCTGAATGATCTGATGCGAGGTCAGATCAGGATTATAGCGGAAGACCGCCTCCCATACCGTCAGGATGCCGATGTCCGCGGCGCCGAACGAGACGGATATGCCGACGCCCGCCGCGAGCAGGAGCAGGCCGAAGAAGATGACCAGCATGGCCGTCCGCGGACGGGAATAGATCCGATTCAGCGCCTCGGCGGGTTCCTCCCGCGGAGCCTCCGCCGGTTCGTGCTGAGGGTGTTGTTGCGCGATGGTTTTCACGATTCCGAATCTCCAGTCTGTGTCGAATAGGAACATCCCGCGCGGGGACAATCCTTTTCTAATGATTGTAGTTGATAATGATTCTCAACGTCAATCAAAAATGTTGGCTTCCCTTGAACGCCGCTTCGGCATTCGGAAAATAGGGCCGCCACGGATGCCTAACTTTTCCGGCAGCCGCTCGCTCCCCTTTCCCGGTTTCCGCCGTTTTTCCGCGCGGACGGCAGGATTTCTCCCGAATCCTCCCGGTTTCCCCCGATGTCCTTTTATCCCGCGGCCGCATATCATGATCCCATTCCTTGACCAAATGGAGATGAAACTATGCCGGCCCCCATCACGAGCAAAATCAGCAGCAAGACCACGATAGATGTCCTGATCCCCGCGATCGAGAAGGATTTGTCCACGCTCCCCTACGTCATCGACGCCGTCCGGAAGCAAGTGAAGCATCCCCTCGGCAAAATCATGATCGTCGCTCCGAACCGGCCGCGGATGCGGAAGCTGTGCAAGCGGAAAGGCTGCGCGTTCGTCAATGAAAACACGGTTCTTCCGATCACGAAGAAAACCATCCGTTACCGCTCGAAGAAATGGGAACGGTCCGGCTGGCTGTTCCAGCAATTATTGAAGATGAGCGGCGATAGGCTGTCTTCCGCGAAGTATTTCCTGGCGATCGACGCCGACACCGTGCTCATTCGCCCGCATGCGTTCAGAACCGGCGGCCGGACGCTCTTCTATTGCCGGAACTGGAGCCAGCCCGAATACTTCAGAACCTACAAGAAGCTGCTGGGCAAGAAAGCAGCCTCGCCTTCGTCCTTCGTCACCCACTACATGCTGTTCGAGAACGCGAAGCTCCGGCAGCTCAAGAGGACCATCGCATCCAAGCACGGCATGAGCTGGCATGCGGCGATCCTGAAGAAAATGGACCGTTCGAAGCAGTTCGCCTTCTCCGAATTCGAAACGTACGGCAATTTCCTCTATGCCCAAAATCCAAGCGGACTCGCGCTCCGGAAGGCGCTCAACAAGAGCCTGTCGACGAACGTCGCGCGCGTCACGCCGAAGCGGATCAAGACGCTCGCCAAGAAATACCGCTCGATCTCGTTCCATAAACGCAAAGGGTATACGCGAAAATAAGCGCCCGCCAGAGGCCGCTCCAACCTTGAGTGAGGAGGGATGTACGTGCGGATTGTTCTATTGAGCGGCGGCTCCGGCAAGAGGCTGTGGCCGTTATCCAATGAGATTCGCTCGAAGCTGTTTTTGAAGCTCCTGCCCTCGGAAGACGGCGGCAAGGAATCCATGCTGCAGCGGATCTGCAGGCAGCTGGATGAGGCGGGCTTGCTTCCGCTCGCCTCCATCGTCGCGCACGAGAGCCAAGCGGAGCTGACGCAGCATCAAGTGGGCGATCGAATCGCGTTCCTGGCGGAGCCTCATCGCAGAGGGACCTTCACGGCCGCTGCGCTGGCCGCAAGCTACTTGCATGCGAAGGGGCTGGCCGCCGCGGATGAGACGATCTGCGTGATGCCGGCCGATCTGTTCGTGGAAGCGGCATTTTTCCGCCTGCTTCGCGAATTCCCCGGCATCCTGGCCCGATCGGGCTCGGAGCTGGCCCTGCTCGGCACGACGCCCGGACATCCGTCCAGCCAATACGGCTACATCGTGCCGCAGCCGCCGGATGCGAGTGGCGGCGAGGCGAAGGATTATCGACCCGTGGCCCGCTTCGTGGAGAAGCCGGGCGAGGCGGAGGCGCTCCTCCTGATGAAGAAGCAGGCGCTGTGGAATTGCGGCGTGTTTGCGTTCCCGTTGCATGTCATGCTCGCCCATTTGCGGCGCAAGGGGCTGCCCGCCGAGTACGAAAGCCTGCTCGCCTGCTACGGCCGGCTTCCCGAAGCCAGCTTCGACGTGGAGATCGCGGAGAAAACGAGGCGATGCGTCGTCATTCCCTACGATATGGGTTGGAAGGATTTGGGCGATTGGCGCGTGCTGACGGAGTATTTGGGAAGCAGCGTCGTCGGACGCGGAGAGATATCGAGCGATTCTCTTCATACGCACGTGGTCAATGAGCTGGAGTACCCCGTTCACGTCATCGGCCTCTCGAACATTATCGTGGCCGCGAGCCCGGACGGCATATTGGTCGCCGACAAAGACGGCGCAAGCCGAATCAAGCAGCTGCTGCCGGGCGGCGGCAAGCCCGCCAGCGGGGAGAAACGATGGGGAACCTACCGCGTGTTGGACCATGCGAAGACGGGCATGGGCACCGAGGCCCTCACGAAGAAGATCGCCATGCTGCCCGGGAAAAATACAAGCTATCACCTGCACCGGAAGCGGGACGAAACCTGGACGGTGCTCTCCGGAACCGGGGAATTCATCCTCGATGCCGCGCATGCCCGGATTCAAGCGGGAGACGTGCTGAGCATCCCCGCCGGCGCCAAGCACGCCCTGAAGGCGATCACGCCGCTGGTCTATATCGACATCCAGCTGGGCGCCGAATTGCTCGAAGAGGACAGCGAACGGTTCGCCATTGCCTGGGAAGAGATTCTCCGGCTCTGCAGGACGCGCTGAAGGCGCCGAAGCCGGTCCTGCGACGTCCTGCATGGAACCCCACGCCAGTCCATCGACCGATCGGCCGTCCGCGCACGTTAAACAGCCTTAATCCGGCGAACGATCCGGACGAAGGCTGTTTTTATTTGAGCGCGAACTCTAATATGACATACTGCTGTCCAATTATGCCTGATATAGTCATGCAAGAGACCCCTGGCTGACAGGGAAACAGAATGGAGCGATTACGATGGCCGATAATTCTGCGATTCGACACTTGCGGGATTTTACCGCTTGGGCGATGACATTGAACGATCTCGATCCCGATCTATGGCTGAAACCGATCGCGGCCGGGAAATGGTCGATCGCCGAGATCATCGCGCATCTCGCGAACTGGGATCGCCATATCATCTCGTCGATCCTGCCCGCCGCGCGGCAAGGCGGGGCGATACGGTTCCCGGACGAGGACGCGTACAACCGGCAAGCGTCGGATTATGCGAAGTTCGGCATCACGCAATCGGCCCTGCTCGCGGAGACGATTAGGACGCGGGAGCAGCTGGTCGCCGAGCTGCTGGAAATGCCGGAGGAATGGTATGCGAGGAAGCTGAACTATTCGCTGGACATGCTCATTCCCGAGTTCGCGAATCACGACGATCATCATCGCGATCAGATCATCCGTTTCCTGCGGACTAACGCGAAATAACCGGACCTCCATGAAGCGATTCGCGCCGGCTATCGGTATCGGCGCGATGCCCCCGCGTGAGACGCCGGAAGTAGATTGCGCAACCGGCTTGTCCGCCGACGCGCGGACGAAGCCCCGATTCGAAAAACCGGTCTATCTCCATAAGGGAGAAGACCGGTTTTTTTCGTTTCCGCATTCAAACAAGCCGCCGGCCGATCTCCCAGTGGTGGCCGAACGGATCGGCGATGCGCCCGATGCGCCAGCCATGGCCTTCGCCGACGGGCACGAGCTCGGCCGCGCCGGCTGCGACGGCTTGCCGGAATACGGCGTCCGGGTCGCCCACGGTCAGAATCATGCGGACCGAACCTTTGTCCTCCGGCCCGGGGCTCGAATCCGGATCCTCTTGCAACCAGAAACCCGCTCCGCCGATGGCGAGCTCGGCGATCGCCGGCTTGCCGTCGTCGTCGTCCAGGCGATACAATTCTTCCGCGCCGAACGCCGCTTTGTAGAAATCCAGCGCCGCCGCCGCGTTGCGCACCGACAACCACGGGGCGATCGAGGTCATGGACGGTCGATGGCGATCATGGGCTTGATTCATGCTCGGGTTAGCCTCCTCTTCGCCGACGGCAGAACCGCCGGTTCATTCTCCACCGTTATTCTACGCCGGGCACTCCTTCACCTGCGTTCCGCGCTATTTCAAGCGCAAGCCCCCTCCGGCCGCCTCGATTCCCGGCCAGCTAAGATTTCTCCCGGAACAAGCTCGCCTGCAGGACCCCCATGGCCGCCGACAGCTGCTCCAGCTGCTCTTCCGTCGCAGTCGCGAGCCGGATCCGGAACTGCCCTTCCATATGCCCGAACGCCGCGTTCATGAACGCCTGCCCATCCGGGGACAGCCGAATGTATTGCTTGCGTTTGTCGTCCGGGGCGTCGATCTTCTCGCACAGCCCTCTGTCGGTCAGCTTCTTCAGCTCCCGGCTCGTGTTGGGCATCGAGATATGCTTGCAGTCGCTGACCTGGCTGAGCGTCACCGGCTGCGCGACCGCGATATATTCCAATATCCCGTATTGAACGGGCGTAATGTCTCCTAGGGCAAAGTCCTTCGTCATCTCGTAGGTCACTTGATGCACCGACGTGATGAACGCGACCGCCTGGTCAAACAACGCTTTCCGATCCATGCCAAACTCACCTCTTATTCGTAACGATAACAAATCGTTTATCAAAAAACAATTATCATTTAATAATTATCAATTGACAACTATAGAAGACGATGTTATTGTTTAATTATCAAATGATAACTAATGAGGTGGAGAAAATGAAACTGCTCGTCATCTATACCCATCCTTCCCACGAAAGCCTGAGCTATGCGTTTTTGCAGCAGGTCGTCCAAGGCAGCGGGGAAAACGCGGCCGTCGAGGACGTGAAGGTGCTCGATCTGTACGAGGCCGGATTCGATCCCGTGCTCGTCTTCAACGGGGAGAAGCGCAGACGCGACATGCACGCCGATCCGGAGCTCGCGGTCTACCGGGAACAACTGCTGTGGGCCGACAAGATCGTCTTCGTCTATCCCATCTGGTGGGGACGCCCGCCGGCGATGCTCCTCGGCTACGTCGACCAGCTGTTCGCTTCCGGCTTCGCGTACCGGGACAAAGGCGGCCTCCTGCCGGAGGGGCTGCTGAAGAACAAATCCGTCGTCTGCGTCTCGACGATGAAGGGTCCGGCGCTCTATCCGCTGTTCTGGCTGCACGACGCGCACAAGGTGCTGATGCGCAAAGCCTTGTTTCGTTTCGTCGGCATCAAGAAGGTGAAGTTCTTCGAATTCGGCCGGATGGAAGTCAAGGGCGGCGCGCAAGCCAAGAAGCTGGCCAAGGTGTACCGCTACTTCAAGACGGTTACGGCTTGAGGCCGTCGTACCCACGGTATGCCGCGGCGTCCGCGATTGAACGGCAGGCCAACCGTTCGACCCATGGCGACGGATTTCGCTTATCGACGTTCTTGGGGCCGCATTCATGGATGTATCCTTCGACGCATCGGTCAAGCCGGCACTTAAGTGCCGGTTTTTTGCCGTTGCGCCTCCCCGTCGACGGCGACCGCGCCAGGCTTAATAGGGCCAACGGCCTGATTTTCCGGGTCTAATATTGTCGGCCGGGAAATTATAGTAAAATAGAAGCTGCGCCCAGTAGAATCGAAGGCGAATCCGAGCAGTCGAATCCTAAGAGATCATGCGCGAAGGGGAGGCTATCATGCAGAACGACAAACCGACAGAAACCAGCCGCCGGTCCAGAACCGTGCGCGCGAAAGAGAAGAAAGCCGGGTCCAGCGGCGTGCTGCTGGCGACGGGGGCTTTCCTCATCGTGCTTTGCGTCGTCTTATTCAGCATTTATTCTTCGCATAAAAATTCCGGGGACAAGCAGCTTGAGGCTGCCCGGCCGCCGGCCGGCAATGAAACGGCGGACGCCGGCGACGGCGCGCCGCAAGACCAAACGAATGCGGGCGGTTCGAACGCGGCCGGCGCGAATGATCCGGATACCCCGGTATCGTCGGGGAACGCCGACGGCGGCTCAGCGAACGATCCGTCCGATGCACCGGACGCGCCAGCCGGCGATGCGGCGTCAGGCGGAGACGGCGCTTCCGGCGGCGATGCGGCGGCCGGAGACGGCGTCAGCGGCAGCGCAGGCAGCGGCGCCGGATCGGAAGCTCCCGCCGAGCCCGGCAGCGGCGAGCCGGCGAAGACGGACCCGGGCAAGGGCGAAGCGTCCCCGCCGAAGCAAACGGATACCGGAATCAAAGCGCCGGCATCGTCCGGGCATTCGGACGCCAAGCTTCCGACGACGTACGTCGTCCGGAAGGGAGACACCCTGTCGACGATTTCCATGAAATTTTATCATTCCAAGCAGTACGTCTCCTTCCTCGCCGACCGCAACAAGATCGTGTTCGTCAACGATATGAAGGTCGGCGACACCATCAAGATTCCGGCTCTGACCGCAGGCGCCGGATCGGGTTCGGGCAAACCGGATACCGCGGACTATTCCGAGGTCAAGCTGCCGGCGACCTACCTCGTTCGCCCCGGCGACACGCTGTACCGGATCTCCGTGCAGTTCTATCAATCGGGCGATTACGTCGGCTTCCTGGCCAAGCACAACAACCTGGACGAGAAGGCGGGCTTGAAGGCCGGCGTCTCGCTCGACATTCCGGTCAAGCCGTCCGGAAAATAACCGGACAAACCGGGCGCATCCCGCCCGCTTGCCCGATGCAAGCTGCCTGATCGCATACGAAAGGCCGGAACGCCCCCGCGGGCATTCCGGCCTTTTTCGTCTTTCTTTCCTTGCTGCGCGACGATCGGCGACAGCCCCTTGCCGCCGCGTGCGCGAGTCCCCGCTTCCGCCTGCGCTCCGATCACGCTCCGCCCGGATGCGCTTGCGGGAAATTCAGCGAGATCACCGCCCCGCCGGCGGCGCGGTTGCCGGCCGCGATCCGGCCGCCGCAGCGTTCGACGATCGCGCGCGAGATCGCAAGCCCGAGCCCCGTCTCGCCGTCCTTGCCTTTCACGAACCGGTGGAACAGATGCGGCAGCAGGCTCTCCGGGAAGCCCTTGCCGTCGTCGGCGACCGCAAGCGATACTTGGCCCCCTCCGATGCCGACTTCGATGACGATGGCGCGATTCGCGTAGCGCGCCGCGTTCGACACGATGTTCAGCAGCGCCTGCAGCAGCTTGTCGCGGTCGGCGCTGACCGTCAGCCGCTGCTCCTGCACCCCTTCCTGGTACGCCGTGCGAAGCTCCAACCCCTTGGCGGCGAGCAGCGGATTGATGCGCTCGATCGTCTCCGTCACGATCTCCCGGACGCTCACGGAGGACGTTTGGAAGATATCCTCCTCGCTGTCGAGCTTCGCCAGCAGGGTCATCTCCGTCACGATCTTCGTGAGCCTGCCGCTCTCGCTCAGGATGATGTCGAGCCCCTTGCGCGAGCCCTCGCCCTCGAACACGCCGTCGCGGATGCCCTCCGCGTAACCGGCGATCGACATGAGCGGCGTCTTCAGCTCGTGGGAGGCGTTCTGGAAAAATTGCTTCTGCGCGCGGTTGTGGCGCTCCAGCTCGCCGGCCAGCTCGTACACCGTCCGCGCCACCGCTCCGATCTCCCCGCCGGCCTTCACGAGTCCGACCTCGCCGAACTGCCGCTCCCGGACTTTCTTGAGCTCTTCCCGCAGCTTCATCAACGGGCGGATAAGCTTCCGCGTGATCAGCAGGCTGAGCAGCAGCGCGAGCGCGCCGCCGATGCCGAGCACGATCAGCAGCCGGCCGAGCAGGTCCTGCTCGACCGCCCGGACTTTGCTGAGCGGCGTCATCAAGGTCAGCGTGCCCTGCGGGACCGCGCTCACGTTGACGAGATAATTGTCGGCTTTGGCCGCTTTCGTGATCGTGTTCACGTTCGCGGCGGTCTGCGTGGTCTGCGATATCCAGTGGCCCTGAACGGCGCTTCCGGCAAGCGGAACGGCATGATTGTTCTGCAGCACCTTGCCCTTCGAGTCCGCCAGGTAGACTTCGACCCCCTGAGGAGCGGCGAGCGCCACGTTCATGGACGCAAGCGGTGTTGCGGTGACGGCGATACTGCCCGGAACCGCCGCGAATGGGCCGGCTTGACCGGCCAGCGTCGACGCCATCGTGGTGCCGATCGACCGCAGCTCCTGCTTCTGCGTCGAGATGAAATGGTCCATTAACACGAAATGAATCGACACCGCCGTGACGCCCAATACGACGATAAGCAGCAGGCCGAAGGCCAGGTTGATTTGATGCAGCAGCTTCATGCTTCTTCCCCTCCACCGGATCGTAGTCGGTACCCATGTCCCCAGACCGCCTCGATCGGCAGCTGGTCGGCTTTCTTGCGCAATCGCTTAATGAGGTGATCCACCGCGCGGTCGCTGCCGAAATAATCGTCGCCCCATACCAGCACGAGCAGCTCTTCCCTCGTAAACGCGCGATTCGGATGTTCTGCGAATACCCGCAGCAAATCGAATTCCTTGAACGTCAAATCCAGCTCGTCTTTGCCGAGGAACGCGCGCCGTTCGTCCGGCAGCATGCGCAGCGATCCGACGTCCACGCCGTGCTGCGCGGCCGATGCCGCCTGTGCCGACGCCGGGTCGTCGGCCGGCCGCAGCTTGTACCACCGCTGCAGCTGGCGCTTCACGCGGGCGACGAGCTCGCGCGGGCTGAACGGCTTGACGAGATAATCGTCGCCGCCGAGCTCGAGCCCGAGAATTTTGTCGACTTCGTTGTCTTTGGCGGAAATCATGATGATGGGCACGTCCGCTTCGCTGCGGATGCGCCGGCACAGCTCGTACCCGTCCATGCCGGGCAGCATGATGTCCAGCACCCACAGATCCGGCGGATCGTTGCGCCACAGCTCCCAGGCTTCCTCCGCGGAGCCCAGTCCGATCGTCTGGAATCGTTCTTTATGCAAATACGCCTCCACGAGGCCTCTTATATTGGAATCGTCGTCCACGACGGCGATCATGTACTCGTTCAAAGGTGGCACCTCCCGCTTTCGCGCATCTCCCTCCCATTATACCAACTCGAACTCGGCGCATAGGGCCGTGCCATCGTTTTTCCACAATTTCACCAATGGCCTGCCACACTTGCCCGGTAGTATGGGAACTGCAAGAACAAATAACCCCTTAGGAGTGTGTATCATGCAAAACAAACGTACCGTCACCAAAATCGCCGCCGTCGCCCTCATGTTGTCCGCCTTCGCGAGCCCGCTGGCCGCGAATGCCGCAACCGCCCCGCTGTCGAACATTTATACGGCCGCGCTGACGGAAGCAGGCGAAGGCTGGTCCCTTCCGGACGCGGGCAACGTCGTCGCCGGCAAAGCCGTCGCGCTCGTCGATCCCCTGGCGCTTGCGAAGCAATACGCGCCGGATACGGTCTCGGAGTGGGAGAAGACGCTCGCGGCATTCGACAAGCTCGTCAAGAACGTAACGCTCACGGTGACCTCCGCTCCGCTTCCCGAGAACGTTAAGATTGCCGGACAAGCCGTAACCGTAACGGGGACGGCGGTAAGCGGAACCGAGTTGACGCAAGCCAACCGGACGACGTCGAAGCCGCTCGCCATCTCGGTCTCCAAGATCGGCGACGGCAAGCTGCAAAAGGTGCGCGACCTTACGCCGGAAGACCTTAAGGCAATCAAGGCGAAGCCCGCCCAAGCGGTTACGGTTACAAGCGGCGACATCACGATCGGCGGCGATCTCAAGGATGCCGACGGCAAGCCCGCAACGATCGCGATTCAAGCGACTCCGATCGACAGCCCGCTCCTCGAAGGCCAATTCGAGCTGAGCAAAGCGGCCGACTCCAAAGACGCCGAGGCGATCAAACAAGCGCTGTCCAAGCTCCTCGGGCTGTACAAGGCCGAGATCGAGCAGCTGCAGCAAGCGGAATAGGCACCTCGATATACAGGTTAAAAAAGTTAGCGTAACTCAAAAAGGCGGATGCGCAAGTGCGCATCCGCCTTTTTTGCCATTAAGGGCTTTTCGTTCCCATTGTGCCGTTCTTAAGCTCTTCCGCCGATACGTGAAATGTCCACGGTCCTCGAATAACGACGGAAGGTTCCGTCATCTTAAGCTTCAACTGCTTGCTGCCAAGCTCCGGCGTGTACACGAAAAATTCAATCGCTCCCGTTTGCTCGTTTAGTTTCGTCATGGGGCTGCCATCTATACGAAACTCGTACAGCGAGGTCGTCGCCCGCGCATCATAATGCAAATCCACGTATATTCGAAGCGCTGCCGAATTGTCCGAGTCCCGTTCAATCTTGGTAATCGTCACGGGAAACCCGGCGAGGTCGAATTGCCTTTCAAGATGTGCGTTCGGTACCGCCGGGATCCGAATTGTCTCTTCGTCGTTGTAGGTAACACTGACTTCCGGCAGCGTCAAAGAGTAGTTCTTCGCTCGCTCCGACAACGGAAAATAGAATTCGTCTGCCGGGCTGCTTAACCCTGGAATCATTTCGATCGGTGCTTGCTGTCCTTGGTCGTCGACTACCCTAAGTTTTAGATCATCGGCATGCATGTAGACGCCGAACAAGCCATAATCGCGCATCCGGAAGGATTTCCGCGGCGGCGTAACCAGCGTAACTCTTGCCTTGTCCCCTTGCCTGTCGACAATCGCGGTAATCGGCAGTCCGTTGACCGTTGCAGTCTCTCCCAGATCGGCATAGCTGGCGTAGGAAGAAGCCCTCTCCAGACGTACAGGCAGTTCTATGATGGGATCCGACGGAATGCGCAGTTCGATATTCCCTTTCAAGTCCAGCTTGCCCTTATGCCAGAACGACGCGGTCCAATCGGAAGAACCCCATATGGACATGGACCGATCTACCCGGAAAGACTCGCCTTGCTCGTTAATCAAAATCACACTTCCGAGTCTGGGCGCATTCTTCCCGACCACCGTGATGTAAGTCATCTCTTCATCCGATTGGAATCCCGTGACCAGGATGGACCCCTCCCCGATCTTCAGCGATACCGGCTGTTTCAAGATATATCTCTCCGGAGGCACATTCGCGCCGTTGTCCTCAATGACTCCGATACCCGGCACGAATTGAAGCGCCCGCTGAATCGATGCCCATACTCTCGAATGATTCATGAGCAGCGCAGCCAATATAATGCTACCCGCCGCTGCAACGACGATCACCCTGCGCCTTATTCGCCCCTGTTTTCGCCGTAAGACTTCATGTCGCTCCCGGGCAGCTTGCCGCACGCCGAGCCGGCTTCGTTCGTGGAGCTCCGGGGGAATCGGAACCGCATGCAGTCGTTCTCTTACCTTATTATCACGCATATTCGTCCTCCTCCGCTCGCTGCCTCAATTTCCGTAAAGCCCGGTACAAGAGCGTCTTGCCCGTTCCAAGCGGAACGTCCATAATTTCCGCGGCTTCGCGAATCGTGAAATCATAGTAAAACCGCAGAAGAATGACATGCTTCTCGTCCGCGTTCAGACATTCGATCCACGCCTTAAGGGAAAGCGCCAGCGGAATGTCGCCATCGTAACCGACCGTCAGGGCGTCGTAGTTCTCAGGCTTCCAAGCTGCCTCCTGCTTGCGTTTGCGAAGCATATCGACAGAACAGCTCATGGCTATTTTTATCAACCACGTTTTAAAATGCTGGGGCTTCTTCAAAGCCGCAATCGATTTGAACGACTTGTAGGCCGTCTCCTGCACGACGTCGAGCGCGTCCTCCGGATTGCCCAGATACATATACGCCATACGGTATAAATCAGCTTCGTAATGCTGAAACAGCTCCAAAAACGCCGTTTCGTCGCCCTTCCGAGCCCGCTTCACCCGATCAATGATCATCATCACCCGCTTCAACGTTTGCGTCCGCTTCTATTCATTAGACGTTCGCGCTTCTCTTTTAGCTCTGCATTCGGCCAAGATTTTCGTTCACCCTGAAAAGCCGGCAACCCTTTCGCGGCGGTGTCCCGTGCCGCCGCGGCGGATTCGTCCCCGAACGCCCCGGGTAACAAGGAGAGTAGCTGCCTGCATGGCCATTCAAACAAGGAGGTATGCGCAATGAACGGAAACGATCAAATCTTCGGCTTGGACCGGGAGGTCCGGACGGAAAAGGTCGCCATGGCCGTAATGGCGATGAGCGGCGGCACGGAAGAGCCGATCCCGCAAGACTTCCACGCCTTCCGAGCCTATCTGGCCAAACGCGTCGAGATGGCCAGGGACCTGGGCTTCGGCGATGAACAGCTTGCCGGGATCGCCCAAAAGGTGGCCGGGTATCTGGCCGAGCATGAAGAACCTCGCAACCGCGAGGAATATCTGTTGCGGGAGCTGTGGAAGGCCGGCACGGAAGGCGAGCGGCATATGCTGGCGCAGCTGCTGGTCAAGCTGGCCCGGTCGATGCCGGACGCCGCAGGCTGATCGGTTGGATCGCGTTTAAGTCGATGCCGGGCCTCGACCGATGCCGACAGCAGAGAGGCCGGGAGTCCCTTTTGCGGGGATTCCCGGCCTTTGCCTTATCCGCCGCGCGCCGATTCTCAGCGCTTGACGGCTGTAGACGGCCGGGCGTTCGATCCACCGCCGCGACCACGAAGCACCTGCGCGGCGCTATTTTCGCGTCATCAAAGTATAGTAGATATACCGCGTATCATTAATTGAACATATATTCACTACTTTCGGTTCCCTAGGGGGAACTCTATACTTAGAGTGGGCTTTCACAAAGCTTACAATCGGATGAAATGAGGCTTGAAACCATGAACTATCGGAGATTGGGCGGCAGCGGTCTGAAGGTAAGCGAGATCAGCCTTGGGAGCTGGCTTACATACGGCGGCTACGTGGAGAAGGAAAACGCGGTGAAATCGATCGAGACCGCGTACGATCTGGGCATCAACTTTTTCGATACGGCCAACGTGTACGAGCGCGGCGAAGCGGAAATCGTCGTCGGCGAAACGCTGCGGGCCTATCCCCGCGAATCCTACGTGCTGGCCACGAAGGTGTTCGGTCAAATGGGCGACGGCCCGAACGACCGCGGCCTCTCGCGCAAGCATATCACGGAACAGGCGAACGCCAGCCTGAAACGGCTCGGCCTGGATTACGTGGATATCCTCTACTGCCACCGTTTCGATACGGAGACGCCGGTGCAGGAGACGCTGCGGGCCATCGACGACCTGATTCGCCAAGGCAAGGTGCTCTATGCCGGCATCAGCGAATGGACGGCGGCGAACATCGCCGAAGGCTTGGCCGCGGCGGACCGTTACCTGCTGGACCGCATCGTCGTCAACCAACCGATTTATAATATGTTCAACCGCTACATCGAGAAGGACATCATTCCGATCAGCGAGCAGAACGGCATCGGACAAGTCGTCTTCTCGCCGCTTGCGCAAGGCCTGCTGACGGGCAAATACAGCTCGGCTAACGACATCCCGGCAGGCAGTCGCGCGGCGAAGATCGACCGGATGAAGAGCAACATCACGGAGGAGAAGATCGCCAAAGTGAAGCAATTGACCGCGATCGCCTCCGAGCTCGATATCACGATCGGCCAGCTGGCGCTCGCTTGGATCCTGCGCCAGCCGAACGTCTCGAGCGCGCTCATCGGCGCGAGCCGTCCGGAGCAGGTCACGGAGAACGCCGGGGCCTCGGGCCTCGCGCTGTCCGCGGACGTAATATCGAAGATCGAGGGCATTCTAGCATAAGGAAGCAAACGCAGCATCAAAGGAGGACAAGCAAGTGGCAAAAGTCGTCGTAACCGGCGGAAGCGGCATGCTCGGCCGCTGGGTCGTCAAGCATTTCGTCGAGCAGCAATACGAAGTGGTGAACGTGGATACCGTGCGTCCGCAAGAATGGCTCTGTCCGACGATCGTGGCGGATCTGACCAACCTCGGCGAGGTCTATCAAGCGCTGGCCGGCGCGGACGCCGTCGTCCATCTGGCGGCGATTCCGGCCGCGCACATCCGTACCAGCGAAGTCACGTTCGAGAACAACGTCATGTCGACCTACAACATCCTCGAAGCGGCCGCGGGCCTCGGCATCCGCAAGGCGGTCATCGCCTCCAGCGAATCGTCCTACGGCATCGTGTTCGCGGTCAACCGCTTCGGTCCGTCCTACGTGCCGGTCGACGAGGACCATCCGCAGCTGCCGCAGGACAGCTACGGCCTGTCCAAGGTCGTGAACGAACAGACGGCGGACATGTTCCACCGCCGCACCGGCATGCAGGTCGTCTCGCTGCGGATCGGCAACGTCATTCCGCCGGAGCGGTACGAGCAGTTCCCGTCCTTCATCCATAACTCGGCCGAACGCGACCGGATCCTATGGAGCTACGTCGACACGCGGGACATCGCGGAAGCCTGCCAATTGGCGATCGAGAAGGACGGGCTCGGCTCGGTCGCGATCAATCTCGCGGCGGACGATACGAGCATGGCGATTCCGAGCCGGCAGCTGCTGGCCGAGCAATTCCCGGAAGTCGCCGAATTCCGAGAGCCGTTGAACGGCTTCGAATCGCTGCTCAGCAACAAGAAAGCCAAGCAGCTGCTCGGCTGGCAGCCGAAGCACGCTTGGCGGAATTACGCAACCGAAGCTTAAGCGCGCAGCCAAGCCTGCAGCGCAACCACCACACCAGACCTACCATACCGAGGAGGAACGAACCTTGAACTATAGAACGCTGGGCAGAACGGGCCTTAACATTTCGGAGATCGGCTACGGCGCATGGGGCATCGGCAAATCCGGCTGGATCGGCGCATCCGACGACGAGTCGCTCAAGGCGCTGAACAGAGCGGTCGAGCTCGGTCTTAATTTCATCGACACGGCATTGGGATACGGCGCCGGACACAGCGAACGCCTGGTCGGCCAAGTCGTCAAGGCGCAATCGCAGCCGATCTACGTCGCCACCAAGATCCCGCCGAAGAACGGCAAATGGCCGGCTCCGTCCGGTATCTCGCCGGATGACGCGTTTCCCGCGGACCACGTCATCTCCAGCACGGAGACAAGCCTGCGCAACCTGGGCGTGGAGACGATCGACGTGCAGCAGTTCCACGTCTGGTCCGACGAATGGGTCGGCCGCGGCGATTGGGCGGAAGGCGTGCAAAAGCTGAAGGAGCAAGGCAAGATCCGCTATTTCGGCGTATCGATCAACGACCACCAAGCAAGCAACGCCATTCAATTGATCGAAACCGGCCTCGTCGACACCGTTCAGGTGATCTACAATATATTCGACCAAAGCCCGGAAGACGGGCTGCTGCGAGCGTGCGAGAAGCATAACGTGGGCGTCATCGTCCGCGTCGCGCTCGACGAAGGCGGCCTGACGGGCCGGATCACGCCGGACACCACGTTCGACGCGAGCGATTTCCGCGGCAACTACTTCCGGGGCGACCGCAAGCAAGAGGTGTACGACCGCGTGCAACGCATCGCCGCCGATCTTGGCATCTCCGTCGACGAAATGGCGGAAACCGCGCTCCGCTACGTGCTGAGCAGCCCGGCCGTCTCGACGGTCATCCCGGGCATGCGCACCGTCGGCAACGTCGAGCGCAACATGAAGGTCGGCGACGGACAAGGATTGTCCCCGGAGAAGCTGGCCAAGCTCAAGGCGCATCGCTGGGACCGCAATTTCTACCAAGGCTGAGGAACGGAACGCGGCCGCTTCGGCGCGCGCGCATGGAAGTGCTTTAAGAGGAGCGCGCCCAAGAATTCTGGCCCCTTGACCTGGTGAGAGGTATCGTTTAAAATGCTGCGTTTCTGCAGGATTTTACGACGACTTCCCTTTTTGAAACAAACATGGCTGCAATGCTGCAGGAATTTCGCGAGCTAAGCTCCCGATGCCCCTGCGGAGGTGCGTATTGCTGTAGATGTACAGCAATTCTGCTCCTTCGGGTCTCCTTGCTTAGCAAATGATGCACTTTTGCAGGAATCCGTCCATGAAGGAATAAAAGGAGCTGCCCCCGGTCATTCCCGTGACCTTCGGGGCAGCTCCTTTTGATGTTCGGCATCGCGCGCGCTATCGTGCCGCAGCCGGTCGTCCGCGTTACGCGGTAACCGCAGCGCCGTCCAGTTCCCCGATCGACTGCGCGAGCGACGTTAGGGCGTGCGCGGCGAGTTCGTCCGGCGGCAGCTTGCGCCCTCCGGCGTTCCAGGCGTGCGTAATCCCGAATAAGCTCCACGCGAGCATCGTCGCCCCCGTCCTCGCGGTTTCGGCGCCAAAGCCGGCGCTCGGGCCGCTGTCCCGCTTGTCCATGAGGTGAAAGAGCACTTCCTGCAGCATCTGCTTAATCTTGACTTCCATGTACGGCCCCATGGAATCGTAATTCTTCTGGCATTGCGTGCTGAATTCCCGATGGAACTCGCACAGCGTCTCGATAATGCCCGTGAGCGATTGACGGCTGAACTCGGCATGGCACTGCAGCTTCTGCATGATGCCCTCCCGGAACATGCCCTCGAACGTCGAATCGAGCAGCGCGTATTTATCCGCGAAATGGGCGTAGAACGTCGCGCGGTTGATCTTCGCCCGCCCCGTGATGTCGCCGACGGTGATGTCCTTGATTTCCTTCTGCATGACCAGCGCCCTGAACGCGTCCATGATCAGCTGCCGCGTGCGCGATACCCGCGGATCCAGCTTTGATTCCTCCATGAGACTCCCCCTCCTTTGCCTGCAAACAAGCGCGAGTTTCCTGACAAAACGGCGATAATGTCGCGTAAACGATAAAACCGGAATATTGACGGTTGTTCCTTGCGTATCTTTATCATATCATAACTTACGCAACACATGTTGCTTATATCGGGATTACCCGAAAAACGAGGGGGATTGCCATTATGGCTATCGTAATCGAAATTTTGCTGGCCGTTGCATTTTTGTTCTCGGGCTTCACGAAAGTGGCCGGCGTCAAAATGCAAGTCGATAGTTTCAATAAACTCGGACTGCCGCAATGGTTCCGCGTACTGACGGGACTCCTGCAGCTGGTCGGAGTCGCCGGTCTCGTCGTCGGCTTCTGGACGACCAGCTGGTCCGCGTGGGCGGCCATCGGCATCGGCTTCATCATGGTGTGCGCGGTCATCGCCCACCTTCGCGCCAAAGACAGCTTCGGCCAAGTCGTGCCCGCGCTCGTGCTCGCGATTCTTGCGATCGTGCTCGCGATTCTGCAGGGTTCGGATCTGGGCGAATTCCCGAACTGACGCCGCACGGCACGGAGTTCCACGGCAACTAAGCCATCCCTTCGCGGGATGGTTTTTTTCTTGTTTTCAGCCCTGATTATAAGGAATATTTTGCCTGCTGCAGCCTGCCTCTGTTATGCTGATTCCGATTAGAAATTAGCGGAGGTGCCCATCATGCTGCACAATCGATCCGTACCGATGAACGTCATGCTTCCCCATGTCTACTACGAAGACGCGGCCGCGGCGCTGGACTGGCTGCAGGAAGCCTTCGGCTTCGAAGAGCAGTACCGCTTCAGCCTGCCGGACGGGACGCTCCACGGCGCGCTGATCCGTCGCGGAGACGCATGGGTGATGCTCAAGAGTTTAACCCAAGCCGCGGCCAGCCCGGCCCGAATCGGCGGCTGCACGCAGAACCTAATGCTGTTCATTGAGGACATCGAGGCGCATTACGAGCGCGCGCTGGCAGCCGGTGCCCGCATCTCGGAAGCGCTCAACGTGACGGAATACGGCGAACGGCAATACGTCGCGGAGGATCCGGAAGGGCATCCCTGGATGTTCGCCAAGCATGTCCGGGACGTGCCTCCGGAAGCTTGGGGAGCCGTGCCGAAGTGAATTTCCTGCTCCGAAGTCGCCTTGCAGGGCGGACTGCCTCAACGGACGGCGCGCGACGGCGATAGACCGCCTATACCTCGTGCGCGATCGCGGAACCGGCCGGCATCTGATCTTGAAGCGCGTTTTTCATCGAGAATGTTGTGCAAACGGAAAAGGCTCGCGGACGCTTGATCGATCAAGCGGCGCGAGCCTTGTTTTCGTTCGTCTGCGCGATCGTTCCCTCTCCCGGGCAGCCGTTCACCCGCGGAGGCCGAATATGCGCGGAACATCGTGCAGGAGACGACCGATCGGATCGGCCGCATGCTCGTTCCACGGCGATTCGAAGCACGCGCTGCCGGAGGCCGCGTGCACGCGGCCGGCATGCACGGCAGGCAGCTTCCGCCACGTCTCCGACTGGGACAGGCCGTTCCACCTTGCGGCTGCCGCGGCATTCGGCTCGACATGGACCACGATTCGGTCCGCATGCATCCCGGCCAGCTCCGCGGCCTCGAGCGGCTGCTCCCAATCGACCTCGACCAGCGCGGCCGGAATCGCCATGCCAAGATCGTCGTACAACACCGTGCCGGCTCTGCGTCCCCAGACCGACAACCGATGGCGCGTGACGACGAGGACCAGCACCGCGTCTCGGCCGACGAGTGGCGCCAATCGGTCGCGGACCGCGGCCGCTTGACGGTCGTAACGCCTCAGCCAGGCGGCGGCTTCCTCCTCCCGCTTCAGGAAAGCCGCCAGGCTCGTCAGATGGCTCCGCCAGCCGTCCCTCCAGCTCAGGAACAACGACGGCGCGATCTCCTTGAGCTTGCCCTGCTCCTCGGGAGGGACGAGCTCGCTCATGCCGACGATCCGGTCCGGCCCGGCCAGCCTCAGCGCGCCAAGATTGAAGTCGTAATGATGACTTAGCCGCGTCTTGACCTCGTAGCCGTACTTGCTCCGGTAATGGTCCGTCCAATACTGGTCCATCGGCGCCGCGGACGGTATCGTCCGCAGCGCGAGCAGCTGCCCGATATTGATCCAGCTGTAAGCGGCGATGCTCCGCTTCTGGTTGCGCTGGTAGACCGCCGGCGCGAAGCCGACCTGCTTCTTGAAGAGGCTGCTGAAGTAGCTCTCGCTCGTGTAGCCGATCCGCTCGACGATCTCCGCGAGCGGCAGGCCCGCCTCGCTCATCAAGCGCTTGGCTTCCGTCAGCCGGAGCTCGGTCCGGTACTCCATGACGCCTTTGCCGAAGCGCTCCTTGAACAGCCGCATGAAGTGAAAGCGGCTTAGTCCGGCGATCTTCGCCAGTTCCACGATCGTGATCTCGCTGGCGTACTGCCGCTCCAGCTCCATGCGGGCCGACTCGAGCGCCAGCTCGGTCTGCCGCTCCTGATGGCCGAGCGCGAGGCTCAGGAGCTCCAGCAGCCCGGCTTCGCACCGGAGCCGGCCCGAGGCCGAGGCCTGGCTCCAACCGCCGCTGATGGAACCGAAGAGCTGTCCGGCCGACATGCCGGACGGTATCGTCGCTTCGCCGAGGAAGGGAAAGCGCGGCGGCAGCGCCTTGGATGCCTCGGCCGACTCCTCGCCGGGCGGCGCGTAGGCATGGAAATAGAGGAGCAACAGTTCCAGCGGATGTCCCGCGTAATTGGTCCACTCGATCAGTTGGCCCGGCGCGCAGACGAACAGCGAGCCCGGCCGCAGGACATGCAGCCGCCCGTCGATGATCAGGCGGCCGCCGTTCGCGTTGGACAGGACCAGCAGATGCGACGGCGCCTCGATGAATTCCCGTTCCGCCCTCGGCCGCATCGGATCGTCCTTGAGCACGCGCACGTCGAGCAGCCTATAACAAAGGCCGACCGCAGCGGGAGGCAGCAGGTCGGCGGTCGTCTTCTTATTCATGGACATCCTTCAGGACGTCATCGATGATGAGCCCGTTCGCGATCGGGTTGGCGTTGAACCAGTGGCCGGAATCGGCGTCGAACACCTGATTGTTCTTCACGGCGGAGAGCGACTTCCACAGCGGGTTGTCGACCGGCGGCTTGCCCCGGCCCTCTCCGGAGATGACGAAGATGTAATCGACGTCCTTGAGATCGCCGAGCTTCTCGATCGAATACGTCTCGTAATCGCCCTTCAGCAGGGCGGGCGGCTGGAACCCGAGCGTCGTATAAAGCGTTTCGCCGCCGTAGAATTTGGTGCCGAACAGCTTGAAGCCCTTCTCCCCGTCGGCCTGCATCAGGACGGCGGTCCTCTCCTGCGGCAGTGTGCCGAGCTGGGTTTTCGCGTCCGCCACCTTCTGGTCGTACGTCGCCAGCGCCGTCTTCACCGCGTCTTCATCGTTCAACAGGGCGCCGAGCTTCTCGAGGTTGCCCCGCCAGTCCGATTCATTGTCGGACAGCACGAACGTCGGCGCGATCTTGGCGAACTGCTCGTAGCTGCCGTCCGCCAGATAAGTCGGCGCCAAGAAGATGATCAAGTCGGGCGAGTAAGACAACGCCTCTTCCGGCTTCATGCCGCCCTCCATGTCCAGGACGGGAACGTCTTTGAACTTGTCCTGCAAATAATGCTGCGGAACGCCGGCCGCGCCCCATTGCGCGACGGGCTTCATGCCGAGCGCCGAGAGCGGATCCTCCAGGAACGGCGCGATAATCCGCTGCGGGTGGGCGGGCACGCTGACGTCATGGCCCATCGCGTCCTTCAGTACGCGAACAGCGTCATCGCCAGCCGCGTTCGCGGTACCGGCCGGCTCGTTCCCGGCTTGATCGGCGCCCGTATTCGTATCGTCGGCGTTCGCCGGCTGCTGCGTGTCGGAATCGGCCGAGGACGTAGCTTTGCCCCCGTTGTCGTTCGCGTTGCCGCAAGCGGCCAAAACGGTGATCAGCAAAACAATGAGCGCAAGCTGCGCAAAGCGGGTACTTAATTTCATGTCGAGTGGCTCCTATTAAATGAGATTGATTATCATTATCTTCGTCTAGTATAGTGCCTTCCTCCCTGGTTGTGAATAACGGATTGTGCTGTCTTTTTGAAATCGACCGCATTTCGGCTTATTTCCTCCGAACGGCACGACATCCCAACATTATCCACCTTCATTAACAAACATCGCAGATTTAATAAATACCCCCCTTACACTGCGCCTGTACACTACGTCTATTGCCTCGTATCGCAATCATCATGCGGCAAAAAACCCAGACTGGCGGTGAATGATTTTGTTGTTCAATAAACAGTTACGCGTTCTGTTCCCGGTGTCGCTGTCGGTCAGCTTGTTGTCGACGGGCCTGGCGGCGCCGATGCCGAAGGCGGAGGCCGCGCAGAGCGCAGCGGACGCGGACAACGGCGGCGGACAATGGCTGACCGGCGAGTTTCACGCCCACACCTTCGAATCCGACGACGCCCAGAGCTCGCTGGAATCGGTGCTGGATAACGGATTGGACAAATACGGCCTTGATTTCATCATGCTGGCCGACCACCTGCGTTCCTCCAAGCGGGACGATACGGGCGCCGAAATACCGGGCGGACCGATTCCGCTGTCGCAAGGGATTCTCGATTACCAAGTCCCGAAGACGAAAGCCTTGCAGGCAGCAGGCAAATACGCCGGCAAAACGATCTTCTCCGGCTTCGAATGGGACATTCCTTCGCACGAGCACGGCTCGGTCGGCATCTTGTCCGACGAACCGGGCTCGCCCGCGGCGCTCAAGGCCGCGAACCAATTCGAGTACCTGTTCACGAACCGCGACGCAAGCTGGTTCGATCAGGCCGACGTGGCCCAATGGGAAGCCGACGACGACCGGGCGTTCTCCTCGCATGCCGACAGCTTGGCAGCGCTCGATTGGCTCAAGAAGAACTACCCGGACACGAGCTACATGATCGTCAACCATCCCTCCCGCGGCGTCGGCAAATACAAGATTTCGGATTTCCGGGACTTCAATAACGAAGCGCCGGATATCGCCTTCGGCTTCGAAGGCATGCTCGGCAATCAGATGGAGCCTGACCGGGGCGGATACAATACGACGTATAATATCGCGGACCCGACGGCCGACAACAACTATAAGAACCGTGCCTACGGCGGCGTCGATTACATGGTCGCGAAGGTCGGCGGCGTATGGGACGCGCTGCTCGGCGAAGGCCGCAAGTTTTGGAATTACGCCAACTCGGACTATCATTTCAAAACGATCGACGGCAACTCCAGCGGGTACTGGCCCGGCGAATACGCCAAAAACTACTTCTGGGCGGATGGCCGCTCCACGCAGGACATCCTGGACGCCATGCGTTCCGGCAAATCGTTCTCCGTCTTCGGCGATCTGATCAACGCGCTGGACTTCCGCATCGCGGATGACGGAGCGGATGCCGAGATGGGCGAGGATCTGCAGGCGACCGAAGGAGACAAGCTCAAGCTCACGATTCGATTCAAAAGTCCGGCAGCCAACAACTACGAGACGCCGATCAACAGCGGCATCTCGGGCAACATGAAGCCGCAGGTGGATCATATCGACCTCATCGCGGGCGATGTAACGGGTCTCGCGGAGCCTGGAACTCCGGCCTACGACAAGGATACGAACGACTCCACCCATGTGGTCGCCACGTTCACGAGCGAGGACTGGACGACGGACGCGGACGGCTACAACGTCATTACGTACGATCTGCCATCGGCGAGCAAGAACCAGTATTTCCGCCTGAGGGGAACGAATCTCGGCATGAACGTCCCCGGGGAAACGAAGGACGGCAACCCGCTGATCGACCCGAAGGACACGACGGCCGATCCGACCGCGCGTTTTAACGCCATTAACGATCGAAACTACCATGATCTCTGGTTTTATTCCAATCCGATCTTCGTCGATACGGCCGCGTACGGCGACGAGCAAGCCGTCGCGGATACGCTGGACAAGCTGACGCTGGGCGATACGAGCGCGGTTACCTCGGATATTACGCTGCCGGCCGCTGGCGAGCATGGCGCGACGGTGCAATGGGCGGAGACGGCCGATAGCGAGAGCGCGGTCGCGATCGACAACGGCATCGCCAAAGTCACCCGTCCTTCCGCCGGCCGCTTGGATGCGTCCGTTACGCTGACAGCTAAGGCCACGCGCGGACAGGTGTCCGATTCGAAGACCTTTACCGTCACGGTCAAGGCGCTCGCGAGCACGTGGGTTCCGTCGACGCCTTCGACGCCGACAACGCCTACGACGCCCGAAGCGCCGCCGACCTCGGTGCAAATCGACGTCGATCCCGCTCAAGAGAGCACGGGAAGCTTGAAAGACGTCGTCGACTTCAAGATTCCGGCCGGCGCCGTCTCCGAAGGCGGCAAAGTCACGGCATCCATCGTCGAAACCGGCAATCAACCGCCTTTCGGCAGCCTTCAAGCCCTGGGGCAAATCGTCGAGTTGTCGAGCACCGCGGGCGCTTCGCCGAATAAACCGCTCGCGCTGACCCTCGCCTACAAGAAAGATTCGGCGCATCCGAACGACGAGCCGGCCGTCTATTACTTCAACGAAGCGTTGAAGAAATGGATCTTCCTCGGCGGGAAAGCGACCGTGGATACGATCACGGTCGAGACGAAGCATTTCGCCAAGTTCGCGGTATTCAACCATGCGCCCCAAGCCTTCGCGGACCTGAACGGATCCTGGGCGAAACCGTATGCCGACCGGTTGATCGGGATGAACGTCATCGCCGGCTACGACGATTCGAAATTCCGCCCGGAACAGGCGGTCACCCGCGCGGAGTGGGTCAAGATGCTCGCAAGCGCGATCGCCCTTCCGAGCGCTGCGGGAACGACGGGCTTCGCCGATGACGGCCGGATCCCGGCTTGGGCCAAGAGCGAAGTAACGGCTGCCGTGAACGCAGGATTTATTACAGGCGCCTCCGTGAACGGAGAAACCTTGTTCAATGCCGATCGTCCGATTACGCGCGGAGAGCTGTCCGCCGTCGTCGCGAGGGTATTGGACGCGTCCGGAGCCGCTTCTTCCTCTGGCGCCGGCGCGGTCTTCGCCGACGCGGCTGCCATACCGGCCTGGGCGAAGTCCTTCATCGACAAGGCCGTCTCCGCCGGCATCATGAACGGCTATCCGGATAACACCTTCCGTCCGGACAATACCTTGACGAGAGCGGAAACCGTCAAGGTCGTCTACATGCTGCTCGAAGCGTTAAACATCTAAGAGATTAACGGCATAAAGGGATTAACAGCGCAAACGGATTAACGGCAAAAATGGATCAAAAGGCATAAAAGGAGTAAAGGTATAAAAGAATTAACGGCATAAAAACAAGCAAAGAAGCCCCTACGCGGAAGGGGCTTCTTTGCTTGTTGCTTGTCGTTTGTTTGCTTGTTACCTGTTTGCTTGTCGCTTGGTTGCTTATCGCGGATTGCCTATTTGCTTGCTTGGTTAGTTGCTTGGTTGCCGTTCGTTTCCTTGTTCGTTGTTCGACCCGGGTCGTCGACCGCTCCCTCGGCAGGCTTACCCGGCCGACTAGCGGTTGAGCGACCGCATGCCCGCTTCCGCGTACCGGCTGCCATGCGCGATGCCCTTCGGAGCGCTCGCCTCGATGCGCGCCAAGTCTTCCCTCGTCAGTTCGACCGCAAGCGCCGCGACGTTCTCCTCCAGGTACGTTCTGCGCTTCGTGCCCGGGATCGGCACGATGTCGTCCCCTTGCGCAAGCAGCCAGGCCAGCGCCAGCTGCGAGGGCTCGCAGCCCTTCTCGGCGGCGATTTCCTTGATCCGCTCGACGAGCTCCAAATTCTTGGCGAAGTTCTCCCCTTGGAAGCGCGGCGAGCTGCGGCGAAAATCACCCTCCGCCAGATCCTCGAACTTCCGGATCTGCCCGGTCAGAAAGCCTCGCCCGAGCGGGCTGTACGGCACGAAGCCGATGCCGAGCTCGCGGCAGACGGGCAGGATCTCGTCCTCCACGTCGCGGCTCCAGAGGGAATATTCCGTCTGCAGCGCGGCGATCGGATGCACGGCATGAGCCCGGCGGATCGTTGCCGGCGCGGCCTCGGACAAGCCGAGATAACGCACCTTGCCTTCGCGGACCAGCTCCGCCATCGCGCCTACCGTCTCCTCGATCGGCGTGTTCGGATCGACCCGGTGCTGATAGTAGAGGTCGATATGATCGACGCCGAGCCGGCGCAGGCTTGCTTCGCAAGCCGAACGAACGTACTCGGGCGTGCCGTTGATGCCGAGGCTCTGGCCGCTCGCGTCGCGCACGTTGCCGAATTTGGTCGCCAGCACGACCTCGTTCCGGCGGTCCTTGATCGCCCGGCCCACCAGCTCCTCGTTCCGTCCGACGCCGTACATATCCGCCGTATCGAGGAACGCGACCCCGAGCTCGAGCGCCCGGTGGATCGTGAGGATCGACTCCTCGTCGTCCCGCCCGCTATAGAATTCCGACATGCCCATGCAGCCAAGTCCCAGTGCCGATACCGTCAATTCGCTTTTGCCCAACATTCGCTTCTCCAACGCTCATTCCGCCTCCCGTGGGTTCGATGTTATGCCATTCCCGTTGACTCCTTTAGTTTACCGCTTTACCCGATCCGGAGCAAAAAAGCACCGTCCGCGGCGGCCCCGCATGTTTGTAAGCGGTCCTGAAGGAAAGATATAATGAAAGCTGCGATGCATGCCCCGCGGACACAACGCCGGCTCGACACTGGCGTCTTGGAGAGTGAAACGATGGCTTATCCCTATGAGCAGTTGGCACAGGAGTTCGTGCGGGTGCCCCTGGAAGTACACGGCGTTTACCGTTCGGCGCTGGAGCCCGGCCTCGTCTACGGCGGCCATGTCGACAAGCCGACGACGAAGTGCGCGATTATCGTAAGCCTGCGCGGACAGGCTGATTTCATCTTCGACGAGACCGCGAGATTCCGTCTGGAGCCGGGTAAAATCTTGCTTGGCGGCCTGCGGAAGCGGCTCGAGATTCATACGGGCCGGGAAGGCTTCGAATACGGCCTCGTGCATTATTTGCCCCAATGCGCCGACCTGGAGGACGCGCGGCTCCTGACGGAAGTTTCGCTGCTGCATGCCGCCCCCGATCCCGAGCTCCGGCTGCTGCTGAATCATCTGATCGAGGCGGCGTCCTCGCCGGACGGCATGATGCTGCTGGAGAAGAAGACGCTGTTTTACCGCCTCCTGAACAAAGTGCTGCAATCCGAGCGCCACGCGCGGAACCGGCACAGCTATCCGCTGATCGACGACGCGATCCAGTTCATTCACGCGCAATATTCGCAGCCGCTTACGCTGGAGGCGCTGTCCGCCCGTTACGGATTGAAGCCCAAGTACTTCTCTTCCCTCTTTCACAAATACGTCGGGATCGGGCCGATCGATTACGCGATCCAGTACCGGATCAACCGCGCGCACGAGCTGCTCATGACCGGGCAGTTCACGGTCGCCGCCGTCGCGCAGAGCGTGGGCTATGCCGATGCGTACTACTTCAGCCGCCTGTTCAAGAAGCATAAGGGCCTGCCCCCGGGCCATGTCGGACCTCACCGATAGGGAAATCATCCATCCCGGGAGCACGAAATTCTCTATTCTCATCCGAGCCGTGGGATGTTACATTTTAATTGATAATGAGAATCGTTATCGTATTAGTTGCAGCAGAGAGGATGCCGTTTATGAACTTCCGCCTTAACGCGATGCCCGTCATCGTCAGCATGATTTGTCTAGTATTGCTTCTGAACGCCTGCTCCGGGGCGAACGATTCGAAGGTTTCCAACGCTTCCAATGCGAACGTGAACGCCGGCGCCAATGCCGATGGCGATGCCGGCAAAGATAATGCGCAGCCTGACGCGGCGAACTTGGACAAGAACGCCGCCAACGCCGCGGCGCCGGCCTTCCCGCGCACGATCCAGACCGCTAACGGCGAAGTGACCATCAAGGAGCAGCCGAAGAAGGTCGCCGTGGTGCACTGGGGCTATATCGAACCGATGCTCGTCTTTCATCTCCCGTCGGTCGGGCTCGCCCTGCCGTTCACCGAGCGGCAGTCGTCGCTCGGCTCCGAGGCGTACAAGCCGTTCGTCGCCAATTTCCAGGACGTCGAGACCGTCGGAGAGAACACCCAGGTCAACCTGGAGAAGCTGCTCGCGTATGCGCCCGACCTTATCGTCGCCGGCAATGCCACTAACAAGGACATCGCGGCGGAGCTGGCCAAGATCGCCCCGACCGTCATGATCGACGAGCAGGCGACCGACGTATGGACCGACTGGCCGGCGCTCGTCACCGAATTCGGCGAGATTCTGGGTCAAGAAGACACGGCCGCGCAGTACGTGACGAGCTTCCGCGACGAATTGCAAGCCGCCAAGGAGAAGCTCGCCGGCCTGGACGGCTCGGTGGCCTTCGTTCAAGTCCGCGACAAGCAGGTTTGGCTGCAGGGCACGAAGTACATGCAGGAATATTACGGCGGGATGGGGCTGACGCCTCCCGCGTCCGACTTGATGACGGCCGATGGCGCGGAGATCAGCCTCGAAGGCTTGGCGAAGCTCGATCCCGACTATCTCTTCCTCGGCTACTTCAATTACGGCGACAAGTCCGTGCCCGCCGCTACGGACGAGTGGGAGAAGAGCGGCGTATGGAGTACGCTCAAAGCCGTGAAGGACAAGCATGTCTTCGGCTTCAACGGCGAGCTCGCGCTCGGCTACGGACCGATCGGCCAATCTTACGGCGTAAAGGCCGTTCTGGACGCGCTGGACCCGCAGGCGAAATAACGGGCGCCATCGGGCGGGGAGCGCACCGACTAGACGCGCATTGAACAATGCTTCATAAGCATAAATAAGGGAACCTTGCGTCATCGATCGATGAGCGCGAGGTTCCCTTTATTGACGGACGAATCAGGCGGCATATTCGCAATGGAGACATGCACGACGACCCGCCGGAGCAAGCGTGCCGCCGCCACCGCTGCCTCCGGCGCCTCCGCCGTCAACGGCGGCCAGAGCCGCGCCGCCAGTGGGGAAGCAATCCCCCGCGACCCTGCCAAGCGGACTCTTCTCCATGGCACGGCAAGCTTTGCGCCAAACTCTACAGCGCCCCCGCATCGCGGACGATGCGATCCGCCTGCTCGTAATCCGCTTCCTCGACGATCGCCACGAGCATGATATCCCGGCCGGTGACCCGGTTCTCCGGCCCGCCCGAGCTGTAGCCGCTGGCGCTGACGCTCGCCGCGGCCAGGATGCCCGCGTCCGGGCCGTCGAAATCGCCGCCGAGCGTGAGGTAGCCAAGGCCGGGGAAGCCGCCCCCCACGGTGGCGCCGAGCGTGTCCAGGCTTTGAATGCCCGGGCCCGCATAGCCGTCGATGCGCTCGATCGCATAGTCCACCAGCTTGAGCGACTTCAGCTGCTCCAGCGCCTCCTTCGCTTGGTCCGGCGTGTTGAAATACGCGAATACCGTTCTTTCCGACATGCAAAATTCCCTCCGTTTTTCCGAATGACGGCAAGCCATGCAAAAGACCCCAGTAGTGTACGCCGCATGAAGCGGGACTATGCGCAGTCCGGATGCTGCCGGATGCCGGCGACGGCATCGCCCCGGTTCATCGCTTCCTCCGGCGATTTCTGAAGATATCCAAAGATTTCCGAAGATTTCCGGCGATTTACGCTGCACCGCTTCCTATTTCAGCCTTGAAATGGTTTAATATAACTGGCAATCAGGTAAATAGGAATCAGAACGTACGAGGAGGAATAAGCATGCCGACGATTCAAATTGAGGGTAGAGAAGCCGTTACGGCCGAAGCGGGCCAAAAGCTCGTCCTGGCGCTGGAGGACGGCGGCGTCGACGTTCTTCACCGCTGCGGCGGCAACGCGAGATGCACGACCTGCGCCGTCGAAGTCGTATCCGGCCATGCCGGCGAGATGGACGAGGCGGAAGCGACGGTCCGCCGGAACAAAGGGATCGAGGACGAAGCGATCCGTCTGTCCTGCCAGATTCACGTGCACGGCGACCTGACGATCAAACTGATCAAGACCGCGTCCTCCACGGGCCTCGATGCCGGGCCGCGTCCCCAGGAATAAGGATCGGCCGGTGATCGACGCCGGGTGTCCTTTTCCGCGTAACGCTTAATCTGCAGACAACGCGAAGGCCGGATCCCCCCAGCGGGAGATTCCGGCCTTCTTGGCATGCTTGATCGGCCTGGCATACCGCTCGTTCAAGGCAGCACGCCCACGATCTGCAGCACCGACAGGACAACCTCGATGACGATCAGGATGACCACGATCCATTCCACGAACAGCCCCCGTATCGAATGGCTGATCGTAGAGAACCCTTCCATCAGGTGATACAGCACGTCGGTTTTGCTCTTCATGATCTTGTACCGGTCGTTCAGCTCGAAGAACTCCAGCATGCCGTCGTAAAACTCCCCCGCATGGCTGCTCGCCCACGTGATGTCGGGCTTATCCAAAATCATGATATACGACAGGGTATTGTATTCGTGCCGGATGATGTTCGCGGTCGTTCTGGCGAGCTCCTTGTTGCCGATGCGCAGCCTGCCCTTCTCCAGCCGGTCGATCATGTTTTCGAGCTTGTCGTGGATCTTGCCCAGCTGCTCCTCGATCTTCTCGAGGGCGACCGATTTGGCGAGCACGGTGGCGATCAATTCCGGATGGAACGCCTCGTAGGCCGGCACCACCACGTACTCGTCGGTCAGCTCCATCTGCTCGGAATCCCCGGTATGCAGGCTGTAATCATCCGAGTAGACGTCCCGCTGGTGAATGTCGATGTCGGGCTCGAAGGTTTTGACGTAGGCCAGGAACCGCACGATCTCGTCCATGTCCGTATAATTGACGAAGACGATGCTGCCGAACGAAAACACGAGCACCTGCTGCGATTCGCCCGCCTTCTTTCGCAGAATCGGCTGCAGGCTCTCCCCTCTCAGGATCAGGGGCTGCTCCCAGGTGTATTTCTTGGGGATTCCGCGGTGAATGGCGATTTTGTTGAGATCGATCTCGTTGGTTACCGCGTAAGCTTTAAACGTAATCGCCGTCATGGTCGTTATCACTCTTTCCAAACCGCTTTATATACAGATTATGCCGTTATTGTTTCCAATCATACGCCTTGTCCGCCGGCATCGCCACCCGAACCGTTTGAATGCGCGAGGCAAAACATGCTAGACTCAGGGGAAAAGGCGGCCCTGCGCGCAGACGGCCGTTCCGAAGGAGGCGCTCCCATGACGCGCGTCGTCGATATTCCCTCATCCCGGGTGTCCAACTTTTTTCGTTTCCAGCGCGATCCGCTCGGCTTTCTCGTCGATGCGCGGCCGCTCGGGGACGTGGTGTCGCTGCGGACCAGCTCGTTTCGCCCGACGTTCATCGTCAACGCTCCCGATTTCGTGCAAGAGCTCCTCGTCCATCAAGAGGACAAGCTGCGCAAAGGCCGCAGCGCCGGCGTCCTGCGCCGCACGATCGGCGACGGCCTGCTCACGTCCGAGCGGGACCCGCATCGCCGGCAGAAACGATACCTGACGCCGGCGTTCTACAAGGAACGGATCAATGCGTACGCGGAGATCGTAATCCAGGAGACGAGGCGGCTTGCCGACGCGCTGGAGGACGGCGTCCCCGTCGCGATGCATGACGCGATGATGCAGCTGACGCTCGGGATCATCGCGAAAACGATGTTCAACACGGAGCTCGCCCGCGACAAGGCGGCGCTCGCGAACGCCGTGGACGTGACGATCCGCCATACCGCCAGCACGATATTCTCGCCCGTCATCCTGCCCTTCGGCTGGCCGACGCCGGGCAACCGCGCGCATCGCCAGGCGATCCGGACGCTCGACGCGATGATCTACGGCGCCATCGCCGCGGCCAAGGCGCAGCCGGACGCTTATGCCGACAGCCTGCTCGGCCTGCTGCTCGACACGCGGGACGAGGAAGGACAGCCGATCCCCGACGCGGAGATTCGCGATCAGATGATGACGATGCTCCTGGCCGGCCACGAGACGACGGCGAACGCGCTCGTATGGGCGTGGTACGCCCTGGAGCGCTCGCCCGAAACCGCCGGCCGGCTCCGTCTCGAGCTGGACGCGGTCCGGCTGGGGGAGAAGGAAGCCGGCGAGTCCCTGTCGGCGGCCGGCTACTACCGGGAAGTGCCTTATGCGCGGCAGGTCGTTCAAGAGACGCTTCGGCTGTATCCGCCGGCATGGGCGATCCTGCGCGAGGCGGACCACGCCTTCGACATGCTGGGCGACGCGTTCCCCGCGCGCAGCAGCTTCTTGATCAGTCCCTATGCGATTCACCGCAACGACGGGGTATTCGGGGATGCGGAGGCTTTTCGCCCGGAACGGTTCGCGGACGGCGCCTCCGGTTGGACGCGCTTCGCCTATTTCCCGTTCGGGGGCGGATCGCGGGGCTGCATCGGTTCGCAATTCGCGATGATGGAGGCCGTGCTCATACTGGGCACGCTGGCCGAGCGCTTCGATTTCTCGTCCGTGCCCGGCCAAGGCGAGGCCGAGCCCGAACCGTTGGTCTCGCTTCGCATCAAGGGCGGCCGCATGATGATTCCGCGCCGCAGGACCGCGCAAGCACGGCAGGACGAAGCGGAGTCTTCGGAGGAGCGCCCCGGGGCCTCGGCTCCCGGCATGACAAAAGGCCAGGATTCCCGGTAGGACGGGTCTCCTGGCCTTCTCTATCGCAGCTTCTTGGCATGTGTACCGGTTCTCTGCCGCGCGGCTTACACGATTCCGCTCATCCTTGCTTCCAGCTTCGCCCGTTCCGCCGTGCCGGCCAATTCCTCGAACACCGCCATCCCCGCGCTCAGGTTCGGCTTGCGGATGAGGTTATGAGCGTCGGTCGCGAGCGTATGCACGAGACCCGCTTCGATGAGCCAGCGACCGAATTGCTGCGCTTCCGCGCCGAAATTGCCGACCAGGCTGTCCGCCGACACCTGCGTCCATACGCCCAGCTCGAGCAGCCGCATCAGCGGCTCGGGATTCTCCCGGAAGAAAAAATGCCTCTCCGGATGGGCCAGCACGGGCGTGACGCCCGCGTCGCGCAGCCGCTGCACGATCTCCGGCGTATCGTCGTCGTAGTCGGTCCAACGCTCCTCGAACAGCAGGTACGCTCCCGGCGTTCCCAGATAGGCGAACGAGCGTTTTCTCCAATGCTCGTCGAAGAACGCCTTGTTCTCCAGCCGGACTTCGTTCCCGGGGTGGAGGCGAATGCCGATCCGCTGCCGGTCCAGCTCCGTCTGCAGCTCTTCCGCTTTGCGATGGACGGTATCGGCGGTCGTCAGATACGTACCGTTGAAATGCGGCGTCACGACGATGTCCCGAATGCCGTCCGCATACGCGATCCGGGCCATGGCCACGGATTCCTCCAGATTCTTGGCGCCGTCGTCCACGCCGGGCAAAATATGATTATGCATGTCGATCATGCGAGCACCCCGTTCCGTTTTTTCCCATCGTAGCAGAGCCGACCGCAATCGGCAACGGAAAAATGGGGTCCTGCGGACGCGCCGGCACGTCTTCGTTTCCGCGATCTAGCGCGGGGCGGGAGCGTTTTTCAAGAGGGAACACCCGCCGCGCTCTTCCGCGCGACCTCCCCTATTCAGCACGCATAATCTCCATATTCCTTCTTCCTGTCAGCCCGAGAATGAAAAAGGGCCGCGACAGGCCGCTTGCGCGTACCTGTCACAGCCCTCGACCCGTATCCGGGCCGCATATCATGTTATGCAAAAATACGCATGCCCAGGGTCAGCAGACCTATGCGCGAACGACGGCGTTACCTCTTCGCCACCGGAATCCAGATCTCGCTTCTGAACGTCGGCGAGGCAATGTCCTTGTCCGCGTTCCAGAGGATTTCCGGCCCCTCGACCTGCTCATAGTCCGAGGACGGAAACCATTCGGAATAAATGCGCCCCCATACCGCCTGCAGCGTATCCGGAAACGGTCCGACCGCTTCGAACACCGCCCACGTCGAAGCCGGGACCTCCAGCTGCGCCAAGTCATCCGGACCCGCCTGCGAGGTCGCCGCCCCGATGTAATGGTCCAGCTCCCCTCGCTCCTCCATCCGGCCTTCCGAAAAATTCGTCGATGCGCTGATGATTCCCCGCGGTTCGACATCCGACAAGGCCTTAAGGGCACCAATCGTCACGCCGTCCAGACTCTCCCACATCTTGGCGATCTCGGGATTGACGCCGTCGAACTGAATCGGAACCCTGCGCTTCAAGCCGACGATGCGGAACGCTTCTTTCTCCGCTATGCGATAGTTCATCTCGCTGCCTCCCTGAATGGTTAGTTGGAAGGTCATGGGCGAATACGCTTTGAGCGAATGGCCGCTGCCGCGGGCTTCCGATGGCGTGATGCCATGCAGCGCCTGAAAAGCCCGCGCGAACGAATCCGGCGAACGATAGCCGTATTTGACCGCCACGTCGATGACTTTGGCTTCGCCGCCCCTAAGCTCGAACGCCGCCAGCGTGAGGCGCCTGCGGCGGATGTACTCCGAGAGCGGGATGCCGGCGAGAAACGAGAACATCCGCTGAAAATGGTAATCCGAGCATAACGCCCGTTTCGCCGCTTCCTTCACGTCGATCTCGTGCGTCAGCTGGTCCTCGATGTACGCGAGCGCGCCATTCATGTTCTTCAGCAAATCCATCGTCCGACCTCCTTCTTCCACAGGATAGCAGGGTTGACGCGCGGCCATCCGACATTCCGTGCCCGATAGTATCGGGTCGCGGCATGCGCGCGAACGGCACGCTTTATTTCCGCAAAATGCCCAGGTACGCGACCCACGGACCGACGTCCGCGCGGTACCGCTCCGCCATGACGCGCGCGATCTGCGACAGATGCGTCAAATCGTGGACCACCCATGTCGAGAGCAGCTCCCGTACCTTCACGACGCCGAATGCGGGATGCCTGCCGGTCCGTTCCAGCAGACGTTCGGGGTCAGGGCCGACGAGCGCTTTCAGCTTGGCGACGTTTTCGGTGCGAATCGCGGCGAATTCCTGCAGCTTCTGCGCAAGCGTCCGCTCGGGACCGTCATTCAGATGGGCGAAGCGGTCGAACGGCGGAAACGGCTTGCCGTCGCCTTCCCGCAGCATGAAGGCCAGCCGCGGCAGCCAATTCGTCTTCTCGCCCTCGATCAGATGCTCGACGACCTCGACGGGATTCCACGTGCCTTCGCCTTCATTGCCTTGCAGCCACCCCTCGGACAACCCGGTCAAATGCATCTCCAGCGCGCGCGGCGTGCGCTCCAGCACTTCGATTGCTTCTTGCAGCTTGAAGTTCATCGTCCTGCTCCTCTCCCCGATAAACGATAACCCGCCATGTCTTCCGTTCGAATCGCCGTAAAATGTCGGCTCGGGACGAATCCCGCGAATCGCCGCCGATTGGACCTGCAATTGCCGCGCAGGCGGATTCTTTCCTGCCCGGCAACCTCTTGTTCGGGCTGCATACCTCCCGACGGGACCGGTCGCCCCCCTTGCCCTCGATTAGCGATGCAGCTTATACAGATTCGCCTTGCTGATGCCGCGGATCGTTCGCGCTTCGTCCTCCGTCAGCTCGGGGACGTCCGCCGCCGCGACGTTCCGCAGCAGCTGCTCGCGCGAGCTCGCTCCCGGAACGGCGGCGGCGACCGCCGGATGGCCGAGCGAATAGCGGATCGCGAGCTGCGTGAGGCTTCGTTCGCCGTTCGTCAGCTCTTCCAGCCGTTCGCGGAGCGCGCTCAGCTCCTCCTGCTCGTAATCCGGCACGCCCTTGAGGGGCTGCCTGTTCGCAGCGAGCGCTCCGCCGGCGAGCGGCCCGCGCGCGATGACGCCGATGCCCTTCTCGTGCAGCAGCGGAAATACCGTTTCTTCGCCCCGCCGGTCCACGATGCTGTACGGGTTCATGACGCTGGCAATGCCGGATCGCGCGGCATATTCGCGGATGACGTTCGGACGAATCGACGAGATGCCGTATTCCCGGATCACGCCTTCCCGTTTCAGCTGCTCGAACGCTTCGATCGTCTCGTCGATCGGATCTTCGATCGTTCCCCCGTGAAGCTGGTACAGGTCGATGTAATCCGTGCCGAGCCTGCGCAGGCTTTCCTTGACCGCCGATAAGATGTAGGCCTTGCACGGATCCCAGGACCAGCCGTCTTGGCCGGGAATGCGTCGGTTGCCGACCTTCGTGGCCAGCACGACGCTCTCCCGCCGTCCCCGGATCGCTTTGCCGACGAGCTCCTCGTTGCGTCCGCCGTCGTAGAGATCGGCCGTGTCGAGCAGGTTGACGCCCCGTTCCAGCGCCTCGTGAATAAGCGCGACGGCGGACTCTTCCTCCGTGCCGAGCGACATGCAGCCGAGCCCGATCTCGCCGACGGGCAGCCCGGAAGCGCCGATGCGATTTTGTTTCATGGATGATTCAGCTCCTTGCGGTAGATTAGGATGATACGTGCTTGGGGAACGGCGCTCCCTTGCCCCTGCCTCTCCAAAGCACCGTCTTCGCGCTCAGGAGGCCCAGCGCGCAAGCCTGCAGCAGGAAGAAAAAGCCCCAGAAGGCGGTCGGCAAAATCGTCTCCCGCGCCAAATTCGCCGCGTCTCCCGCGCCGGCTGGCGTATACAGGCTCAGCCATAGGATCGCGAAGCTGCTCGATACGGATTCGGCCAGCACGAACACGAACAAGCCGATGGACAAGACGGCGGTCCATTTCCCCTTCCGCCACAGGGCGAAGCCGACCAGGCAGAGAAAAACGAGCAGCCACGCGATGCCGAACGGATTGCGCACCCAGAGCACCGCGTTCACGACGGAGACGACGGCGAACAGCCAGAGGACGACCGCATGCTTGCCTCTGGCGCATAGGACGGCCAGCAGCAGCGCGAACAGCGATGAGCCCACATAACCGGCGAGGCTCGTCAGGATCGATGCGAAGCTGCTGGGGGACAGCGTATACGTCACGCCCTCGGTATTGGCGAACAGCTGGATTTGACCGACCTTGCCTTGCAGCGCCAGCGTCATGACGGCATGGGACGACTCATGTATGAGCGTGTTGGCGATCCGGAAGAAGATGCCGATAAACGGCAGATGGATGACGATCAGCGCCAAAACGATATAGCCGGCGAATTTCCAGTTCATGCGTCAGCTCCGATCCGGGATTTTCTTCATTATAGCATGCGCGGCCGCCGTTTCGCCGTTGGACCGGAGACCGGCTACGGCCATCCGGGCGCGTATCGCCGTCAAGCAAATGTACGCGGACGCCTCGAACGTGCTGCGTTCCGACGGACGGCGCCTTCGGTCCGGCGGTCTGCCCGCGGCAAAAAGTCTGGGCACATCGCCAGCCTATCGCATGACGTTCTCGGTCCGTCCGCCTGCCCGCGGCAAAAAGACCAGGCGCATCGCCAACCTGACGACGACGTTCCCGGTCCATGAAGCGCGCTTCCCGCTAAGGCATGCTGCCTTCGTTCAGCGCAAGCACCGCCTTATCGATGCGCCGCTGACGGGTCTCGGCCGTCTTGGCTCCGTCGATCGACAGCACGATCCGCCGCCGGTTGCTGTACGACAGCCCGTCGAAGAACGACTTGGCCGCAGGCGCGCCCTCGAGCGCCGCGGCAACATCCGCGGGCACCTCCAGCTCGCGCGGCTCGGTATCCAGCTCGAGCTCGACCTCCACCTCGTCGCCCGCGGTTACGCCGGCTCCCTTGCGGTTCTCCGCGCTGAGCGGAATCAAGAAGCGGCCGCCCATCGTCGCGACCGTGCTGCGGTAGGTATACGCGTTGATCGTGACTTTCACGGCCGGCTTCTTGCCCGTCCCGAGCGCCGCCACGGCCTCCTCCGGTATCTCGATGCCGGTCGCGGTCTTGCCGCCAAGCTCGACCACGGATCGAAATTTCATCCTCCTGCGCCTCCTTATCGGTACCATTGCGTCTACCCTACGGATTCGCGGGCGCACTCCAAAGCTCCTGCTCCGCCAATCGAAAAAACCGCACGGTCGCTACATCCGCGCCGCCTGCAGGAGCGCGATCGCGGCCCGTTCCCGTCGCTCCGCATCCTCGCTGCCGAGCGCCGCCTTCAGCACGGCGAGCGCTTCCCGGAGCGTCTCCTCGTCGACCAGTCCGGTGCCGGCAGTCGGAGCCGGTCTTAGGAACAACCGCTCCAACTGCTCGCGCGTAACGGGCCTGCCGAACAACCCGACCTCGCCCTCCTGCGCGAGGAAAGCAAGCAGCTCCGGCTGCAAATCCTCGCGCTGCAGGCTTTGCAGCCAGGTTACTCCGCGCCTGTGCCCGCTGCGGTCATCGCCATTGTCGCAGTCATCGAGGTAATAATAATCGCCAAGGTCGCCGAGATACAGCTTGTTCCCGTCGTCGACGATGACGTAATCCCCGTCCTGCATGCCGTGCGCGAAGCACCAATGCTCCTCCAGCTGCCGCTCCAGCTCCCGCCCGTCCAGCCGGTGCGCCTGCATCAAGTTCGCCCGCAATTCCGCCTGGCCGAGCAAGCCCAGGTCGCCAAGGCCCGGCAGGCCGCTGCTGACGTAGTGATTCTCCAGATAATCCGGCAAGCCGCGGCTCCCCTCCGGCTCGGCTTTCATTCGAAACACCTGCATCGTCAAAATCCCTCCCTAAGACCGCTTTACACAATTATCCAACTACTATAACATGCTAACTGAGAACAGCAAACGAGACCCGCAGCAGGAAACGTTCGCTCATCGGTCGGAATCGCCAGTCATGAAAACGTCTTCATTCATGCTTCATTATGAATCCGGGAGGAAACGAAACCATGGAAAATCAAGCTCGTCTGCCGAGAACGACGCCGGAAGCGCAGGGCATCCCGTCGCAAGCGGTGATCGCGTTCCTGGACGCAATACGGGAGCGAGAGCTGGAGCTGCACAGCTTCATGCTGCTCCGGCGCGGAGAGGTGGCCGCCGAAGGCTGGTGGGCGCCGTACCGGCCCGAATTCCCGCATATGCTGTTTTCCCTCAGCAAAAGCTTCGCGTCGACGGCAATCGGCTTCGCCGCGGCGGAAGGATTGCTGTCGGTAGAGGACCCCGTCATCGGTTTCTTCCCCGATGAAGTCCCCGAGACGGTATCCGCGAATCTCGCCGCGATGCAGGTGCGCCATCTGCTGATGATGGGCACCGGGCATGCCGCGGACGTCACCGGCAGCGTACAGAAGGACGACAACTGGGTCAAAGGCTTCCTGGCGGAACCGGTCGAATACGCACCTGGCACGCATTTCGCTTACAACAGCGCGGCCACCTACATGCTGTCCGCCATCCTTCACCGGATTACCGGCCAATCCCTGCTCGCGTTCCTGGAGCCGCGCCTGTTCGCGCCGCTCGGCCTGTCCGAAGCTACCTGGGAAACCTGTCCGCGCGGCATCGCGACCGGCGGTTGGGGGCTGAACGTGACGACGGAGGACATTGCCAAGTTCGGCCAGCTGTACCTGCAGCGCGGCGAATGGGCCGGGCAGCAGATTCTGCCGCCGGAGTGGGTCGACGAAGCGACCTCCTTCCAGATCGACAACGACGACGGGCGCGCGAACGATTGGACGCAAGGTTACGGCTATCAATTCTGGCGCTGCCGTCACGGCGCGTATCGGGGCGACGGGGCGTTCGGCCAGTTTTGCGTCGTCCTGCCGGAGCAAGAAGCCGTGCTCGCCATCACGTCCGGCGTAGCCGACATGCAGGCCGTGCTGGACGTCGTATGGGCCGAGCTGCTGCCTGCCCTTTCCGCCTCCGAAGCCTTGGAACCGGACGAAACCGCACAAACGGCGCTCGAGGGCCGGCTGGCGTCCCTTCGGATCGAAGCGCCGCAAACGGGGCCCTCTTCGCCGATCGAAGCGCAGCTCGAGGGCCGCGTCTTCCGCATGGAACCGAACGAGCTGCAGCTCGAAACGATCGCCCTTCGCTTCTCGGAGCAGGGCGCCGAGCTCGTGATCGGCAACGAACGCGTCGGCGAACAGACCGCGCAATTGGGCCGCGGCGCGTGGAAAGCGAGCCGGATCCGCATCGAAAGCGTCAAGCAGGGCGCCGAGCAGCGCGTGGAGGGCGGCTTTACGTGGCGGGACGGCGATACGCTGGATATCCGGCTGCTGTTCGCGGAAACGCCGTTCACGTATAAGCTCGCGCTGCGCCCGGACGGTGAAGCGATCGAGCTGCAATTCTCGGCCAATGTCGCTTGGGAAGCCGGCCGGGTGTTGACGATTCGCGGCCAAGCGGCGGCGCTGGCCTGATCGGTCTCAAAGGCTGCCGTCGCGAATGCGGGACGTGACGAGAAAATACGGGACGCGCCGAGAGAACGCGAGCGTGATCAGAACCTGCAAGATGCGACAAAAAAGGACAACCCGGCGGGTTGTCCTTTTCTTCGCGGCATGCGGCGATCATGAATGGCCTGCTTCGGCCTTCCGCTCCGGATGCCGGAACGAACGACTTCGGCACTTCGCGCAGTTCCCGCGCGAGCGGGCGGTGCGTGACGGCTGCCAACCTCATGCCCGGTGCGCAGGTCGACCATGCGATGGACGCAATCCCAGCAGACAAAGAATCAGTAGCTTTTCTTGTAATCGACCAGATTGCGCAGCTTCCCGGGCTCGCCGGCGAGGTAAACGGCCAGGTTCGAGACGAACAGCCGGACTAGCCGCTCCGCGTTGCGAACGGTCATGCCGCCGGCATTATGCGGCGTCAGAATCACGTTCGGCATCGCCCACAGCGGATGATCGGCGGGCAGCGGCTCCTGCTCGAACACGTCGAGTCCCGCGCCCGCAATGACGCCCTCGTCCAGCGCCGCGACCAGATCCTCCGTCCGTACCGTCGCGCCGCGGCCGACGTTGATGAAGAACGCGCTGCGCTTCATGACGGCGAAGCGTTCGGCATGGAACGCATGATGCGTCTCGTTCGTCAGCGGCAAAATATTGACGACGTAATCGGCCTCCCGCAGCGCCTCGTCGAGACGCGACGTATCATAGACGACATCCGCTTCGGGCATCGCGCCGCCCGAACGGCGAACGGCGACGACGCGCATGTCGAACGCGCGCGCGACGCGGGCCACCCCGCGGCCGATCTCGCCGGCGCCGACGATCGCGACGGTGCCGCCGTTCACCTCGGCCAGCGTCGGCGGGCTTTCCCATACGCCCGTCCGTTGGTTGCGGACGGCGGCCGCGATGCCGCGCGAGAGGCCCAGCATCATGGCGACGGCCGTCTCGGATACCGATCGCGCGTGCACGCCGCTCGCGTCGGTCAACAGCACGCCGCGCTCTTCCAGCAGGGCGAGCGGCAGACTGTCGATGCCCGACGACCAGCTCTGCAGCCAGCGCAGCCGAGAGCCCTCGCGCAGCGCCACGTCCCTCACTTTAGCGTCCCAACCGAAAATGATCTCCGCTTCCCGGTAAACCTCGTCCTCCGTGTCATCGGCCCCGCCGAAAACGATCGATACGTCCGGCGCGGCGCGCCGCAAGGCCTCCTGCTGTTCCGCGGTAAAGCCTTTCAAGCAAAGCATGGTTGTCATGGGAGATAGCCTCCTTGTGTGTTGCGGGATTGTCCTTCAGCTCCTTAATTATCGCATAAACCGCGCCGGATGGGGCGACTCGGCTTGGAATATCTCGGCATCTGCAGCCCGCCGGCGATCCGTCACGGGCCCAATCGAATCCCCCCGCGTCTTGCGCAGGACCTCCAAGCCCAGTTAGAAGGACGTTCCCTCTGAAAAAAAGCCGCCCCTCGTCGGGGCGGCCTTAGCAAAAATGATTCTATTATCCGCCGATCCGCGGCTCCATGAGCTGCCTGATCCTTGCCTTCGTCACGCCGTCGTCGCGCGGCATATGGATGGCGATCTGAAGGTCGGCCGCATCGAGCGGCTGAAACGCCACATAATCGAAGGTCATCTCGCCGACCATCGGATGCAGCATGATTTTATGCGCCTGCGAATAGTCCATTACGTCGTGAAGCGCCCAGTAAGCGCAAAATTCCTCGCTCGCCTCGGATAACGCCGCCACCATCTCGCCCCACCAAGGATCGTCGACATGACGGGCGTAATCGGCCCGGAATTGAGCAACGGTCCGGCGGGCGTGCTCCTCCCACTGATCGCCCTTCATGCGGCGGAACTCCGCCGATGCGAACGTAATCCAGAGCAGATTCCGTTCCCGTTCGGAGCGCTGGCCGAGATCGCCGCTCAGCACGTACATCGCGGCATTCCAGGCGACTATCGTCATGCGGACGTCCATGGCGCAGGCCGGGCTCAATCCAAGCTCGTCGAGAAAACGCTGCAGCACCGGGCTCACCTTGCTTTGCGGGGCCGGCTTCTCCGGCGGCGGCTGGCGATGGGCGAGCAGGAACATATGCCTGCGCTCCGCATCGTCCATCTGCAGCGCGACCGCCAAGCTTTCGAGCACTTCCGCGGATACGTGGATCGGGCGTCCCTGCTCGAGGAAGGTGTACCATTCCAGGCTCACGCCGGCCAGCATGGCCACTTCCCCGCGCCGAAGGCCCGGCGTTCGCCGGCGGCCCGCTTCCGGCAGCCCCGCCTGCCGCGGGGTGATGCGCTCCCTCCGGTTGCGGAGGAATCCGGCCAGCTCGCTCGTCCGATTCATGTCCGTTTTGTTCAAAGACGCTCCGTCCTCCTGTCCGTCCGCGCAAGAGAGGGGAGTGGCGATACCAGTATAACCAGCCGCCTTCTTGTCGCTCTTCGTTCGCTATACACTAGCTTATGGGAAGACGGGCAAGAAATCAATTTCCCGAGAAGGAGCATGAATATGAAACTCAAGTCCAACACGATTCTTATTACCGGCGGCGCGAGCGGCATCGGCCTTGCGCTGGCCAAGCGGTTCCTGGCGGCCGGCAACAAAGTCATTATCGGCGGAAGAAGAGCGGACAAGCTGGCCGAGGCCAAAGCGGCCCATCCGGAGCTGTTGACATACGTCGTCGACGTGTCCAAGGAAGCGGAGCGCATCGCGCTGTACGAGCAAGTGACGAGGGAGCACCCGGACGTGAACGTGCTGCTCAATAACGCCGGCGTGATGCGGTTCATCCGGCTGGACGCGCAGGAGCCCTGGAAGGACACCGAGTCCGAGCTCGCGACGAACCTGGCCGCGCCGATTCATTTGTCGACGCTGTTCGCGCGGCATTTGGCGGGAAAAGAACAAGCGGCAATCCTGAACGTCACGTCGGGGCTTGCGCACGTGCCGATCGCCGCGGCACCCGTCTATTGTGCCACGAAGGCGGCGCTGCATTCGTTCACGTTATCGCTGCGCAAGCAATTGGAGCAGCAAGGCGTCGAGGTGCTCGAGATCTGTCCGCCGCATACGAATACCGACCTCGGCGTTCCGGGCGGCAACGCCGCCGGCATCCCGCTCGATCTGTTCGCGGACGAGGTGATGAAGAGCTTGGCCGAGGGCGAGCAAGAGGTAAGCTATGGCTGGTCCAAGCTGACCTCGCAAGCTTCGCGGGCAGAGCGCGACGAGATGTTCAAGCAAGTGAACGCGTAATCGCGCGTCCCGGCGCGAACGATTGTCGGATCTCATGAATCGTACCCGTTCATTTCAAGAAACCCGTATCCCTGTTCCCTAGCGCATGATACTGAAGATACCATCAAAAAGCAGCATCAAACCTCTGATCGGAAATGCCGATCAATTGATTTGATGCTGCTTTTTTTGCGTCCTTATTAAGGAATCGGCATCCGCTGCGATGAAAGTATCCCTAAGTGCGGTAATCAACGTCGGCGTTCCTTGTCACTCGCTCTTTTTATATACCCGCATGGCCATTAAATAGGCTGCGAACAAAATTCCGACGCACCACGCAAGGGCGATCCATATCTCATTGCCCACGGACTGGCCGGACAACAAGGCGCGGATGGCTTCGACGATGGACGTCACCGGCTGGTTTTCGGCAAAGACGCGAACGACCTTCGGCATGGAGTCGGTCGGCACGAACGCCGAGCTGATAAACGGCAGGAAGATGATCGGGTAAGAGAAGGCGCTTGCGCCATCCACCGATTTGGCGGACAATCCCGCAATGGCGGCAACCCAGGTCAAAGCCAACGTGAACAGCATGAGTATGCCGGCTACCGCCAGCCATTCCAGTATCCCGGCCGAGGAACGAAAGCCCATGATCAACGCGACGAGAATGATGACGACAACCGAGATGGCGTTGGATACGAGCGAGGTCAGCGCATGCCCCCACAATAAAGCGGAACGTGAAATCGGCATGGAGTGAAACCGTTCGAATATGCCTCGCTGCTTATCCATGAACAGGCGGTAAGCCGTGTAGGATATGCCGCTGGCAATGGCGATCAGCAGGATGCCGGGCAACAGGTAGTTCACATAGTTATCCGTACCGGTTTCAATGGCGCCGCCGAATACATAGACGAACAGCAGCATCATCGCGATCGGGGTGACGCAGACCGTGACGATGGTGTCCATGCTGCGGAAAATATGGCGCATGGAACGTCCAAGCATAACGCTCAAATCGTTGAAAAAGTGATTCTTTGTCGTCTCCATTTACTTTTCCTCCCTTTTGCCGATGACCGCGAGAAATATTTCCTCCAACGTCGGCTGTTTTTCGACATACTCCGCCTTTGCGGACGGGAACGATTTTTTCAGCTCCGCGAGCGTGCCGCTGGCGATAATCCTGCCCTCGTGCAGAATGGCAATCCGGTCGGCGAGCTGTTCCGCCTCCTCCAAATACTGCGTGGTGAGGAATACCGTCGTCCCGCTGCCCGCAAGCTCCTTCACGATCTTCCAAACCTCGATGCGCGCCTCGGGGTCGAGGCCCGTGGTCGGCTCGTCGAGGAAGATGATCTGCGGTTTACCGACTAGGCTCAAGGCAATGTCGAGCCTCCGGCGCATACCGCCCGAATAAGTAGCCGCCTTACGGTCGGCGGCTTCCGTCAAGCCGAAGCGTTTCAGCAAATCATCCGCGACCTGGCGCGGATTTTTGAGGTAGCGCAGCTTGGCGATCAGGATCAGATTTTCCCGTCCGGTCAAAATTTCGTCCACGGCTGCGAATTGCCCGGTCAGACTGATCGCCGCCCGCACGCTGTCGGGTTTCGACGCTACGTCGCATCCGTTTACGGCGGCGGTCCCGCCGTCTGGTTTCAGCAGCGTCGTAAGAATTTTGACAACCGTTGTCTTGCCCGCCCCGTTGGAGCCCAGCAAGGCAAAAATACTGCCCTTTTCCACCTCGAAATCGACGCCCTTTAGCACTTGATGCTGCTTGTAGGACTTTTGCAGTCCAGTGACTTGAATCGAATGAATCGGCATCCCTTATCCCTCCTAATGGTTTTGCAAGCCTATCCTTATCGAACCGTAACGTTGGACAACTCGGCCCCCATGCCTTTAAGGGCGGCATAGGTCAGTTTATCCATGACCGCGCCGTCAAAGCAGATGGTTTTGATGCCGCGGTAATACTTATTGGTCAAGGAGAAAAACGCCTGGAAAGACACATTCTTGAGCGTAGCGCCCCTAAACGAAACTTCGTTTACCGCCGACTTGTCGAATTTGACGCCGATCAAGGTTTGCCCGTCAAAACGCAGCCCGCTCAAGTCGGAACTTTCGAAGGCCACGCCGTCAAAGATACAGCCTTCAAAGCTTGTTTTGGTAAGGTCGGTCTTGGTCAGCCTGACGTCGGTCAGTTTTACGCCTCGGAAATTGGCTCCGTCGAGCCCCGAAACGCCGATGTCGGTGCGTACAAGGATCGATTCATTGAAGCTCGCGTTCGAAAGGTCATTGGCGGATAGGCTGCAATCGGTCAGATTCGCGCCGTCGAAATTGGCTTCGCGCAGGTCGCTGCTTTTGAAGGAGCTTCCGGTCAAGTCCGCGCCCGCAAAGTCGGAACCGCGCAACGCACTGGCATTGAATTGTCCTTTATGCGCAACCACGCCCGCAAAGTCGCTCTTCGCCAGATTGCTCGCGCTCAGGTTCGTCACCACCTGACGCTCCAGGGAGCGCGAGAGGTTGGCAACCTCCATTACCGTTTGCTCAATGTCTCCGATGCTGTCGATGGTCATCTCAAAAGCGGTTTCATCATCCTTGCCTTCGGCTTTAAGCTCGCGGTACTTCTCCTGTAAATCGGCGAGCAGGTCGGCTTTTAATTCGGCGACGCTTTTTACCCCGTCGTAGGGCGTAAATACGCCGTTCAAATAGTGGGTCAATTTCGGATTCATAACATCCAGCTCCTTATAATAGGTTTTCTAGCACGCGTTTGGAGTACTCCCAGTTGCTTTTGTTGCGGGTGTAAGCATCCTTGCCCTTTTCGGTAATTCTGAAATACTTGCGCCTGCCGCCCTGCGATTCATCGCCCCAGTACCATTCGATATCGCCGTCCGTCTCAAGCCGCCGGACGCTGGAGTACATCGTGGCTTCCTTTAATTCGTATTCGCCGTCCGAGCGCTCGGCGATCAGCTTGACGATCTCGTATCCGTAGCGGTCCGCTTCGGACAAGAGCCGTAAAATCATCGTATCGCTATGTCCGCGCAGCAGGTCGGATGTGATTTTGTTCTCGCTCATCTCGTCGCCTCCATAGTTGAATAATACGACACACTACTTTGTCTGTCAAGGTAGTTTTATAAATAAAATACTTTGCCTAGAAATTCCGCGAACGAGGCATTTTTTTCGAGCTAAAAACGATATAATAGTTACCGGTTGGTCGGACAAGACGCACTCGCCTCGCATCCGCAATACGATGAGGAGGCCGTTTTTTTCGTTTATTCCATCATCCGCTCGAGCGAATGTCGCCGGGCGCGATGATAACCGGGAGGTCATGGAGCATGAGAATCGGGGACGCGCGCGCCGCGGCGGCGGATTGGGTCATGCGGCACGCAAGCTTGGAGGCCGGGTTCAAGGGGGCTTATTACAGCGGTTCGACCGTGGGAAAGCCGGATGACGCGGAGCTGCCCGCTTCTTCCGACGTCGATGTCGTCGTCGTGCTCGACGGGCCGGAGCCCCCGCTCAAGCTCGGGAAGTTCGTCTACCGCGGGACGCTGATCGAGATCACGTACCTCTCCTGGGATCAGATCGGCTCGGCGGGGGAAGTACTCGCTTCCTATCATCTGGCAGGCAGCTTCCGCGCGGATACGATCATCGCGGATCCCACGGGACAGCTCCGCGGCGTGCAAACGCAGGTCGCCCGCGGCTTCGCGGACGAGGAATGGGTGCGCCGCCGCTGCGAGAACGCCAGGCAGCGGATCGAGAACGGGCTTCAGGGCTTCGATGCTTCCGCGCCCTGGCACGATCAGGTCACGTCCTGGCTGTTCCCGGCCGGCGTGACCACGCATGTGCTCCTCGTCGCGGCGCTGCGCAATCCCACCGTGCGGCTCCGTTACCTCGCCGCGCGCGAGGTGCTGGCGGAGTACGGCCGCAGCGGCTTGTATCCGGAATTGCTGGCGCTGCTCGGCTGCGCGAGCTGGACGCCGGAGCGCACCGCCCGGCACGTGGGCGGACTCGCCCGTACCTTCGATGCCGCCGCTGCCGCGGCCAAAACGCCGTTCTTCTTCAGCTCGGACATCACCGCCGAGGCACGGCCGATCGCGATCGACGGGAGCCTCGCGCTCATCCGGGCCGGCGATCACCGCGAAGCCGTCTTCTGGATCGTGGCGACCTTCGCCCGCTGCCACAAGATTCTCGCCGCGGACGCCCCGGATCAGGAGACCGCGCTCGCGCCGGCGTTTACCGCGGTCTTGGCCGACCTCGGCATCGCCGACACGGGGGATCTCGTGCGGCGCGCCGCAGCCGTCGCCCGGTTCCTGCCCCGGCTGCGGGACGCCGCCGAAGCGATCCTGCTGGCCAATCCTGAGATCTCGCGGCAGCCGCCCTTTGATCAAGGGTGATCGCCATCTTAAAACGCCTAGCCTACATAAATTGAACGCCAATCGAAAGGACCGGGTAACGCTTCGCCTCGGAAGCATTCCGCCGGTCCTTTCGCATTTCCGCGTTTTTAGATGTAAAATTTACTTTACATCGTGTATACTTTGTATTACATTGTGTATAGCATATTTGACTCATGAGTCGTCATAACAGGAGGAACCCGCGATGTCCTATCAAGAAAAGAAGCATCTCGTTACCGGAATCGGCAGTCTATTGTTATTTGCGGTCTATTGTTCGTTCGTGCTGCAGCGGCATGATGCGGAGAGCTTCGATTCCATCGCGTCCTTCCGCTTCTGGGCAGCCGCCATTCTCATCCTGATCCCGCTGTCGATCGCGGCGAAGATCATCCTGACGATCCTGTTCAACATCGTCTACCGCATGACGGATCGGGAGAAGGAGCCCTCCTTCTCCGACGAGCGCGACAAGCTGATCGGGCTGAAAGCCACGCGGAACTCCCATTTCGCGTTCGTGCTCGGTTTTCTCCTGTCGCTCGGTTCGTTGATTCTGAATGCGGAGCCCTCGGTAATGTTCGTCATGCTGATGTTCGCCGGAGTCGCGTCGGAGCTCGTCGGCGCGTTCACGCAGCTCTATCTGTACCGGAAAGGATTCTAAGATGGTCAAACTCCCGGTTCACAACCACATCCGAAAATTGCGCTTCGACCGCGATGAAATGACGCAGCAGCAGCTGGCCGAGAAAGTAGGCGTGACCCGCCAAACCATCGTCGCCATCGAGAAAGGCAATTACTCGCCTTCCTTGGAACTGGCGTTTCGCATCGCGCTCGTCTTCGGCACGCCGCTCGAAGAGGTATTTTATATCGAGCTACCCGAAGCATGAGGCTTCTGCTTGCCGTTCCCTGTTCCATGCGCGCTTGTCCACTGGCATAGCCCATAACGTTCGAGGAGGAAGCTTATATGAAAGCCGTGATTTGCGCAACGTACGGCACGCCTGACGTGCTGCGGTTCGCCGAGGTCCCCGCCCCCGTTCCCGGAGACGGCCAAATACGGGTGCGCGTCCGCGCCGCGGTCGTCACGCCGTCGGACTGCTCCTTTCGCAAGGCCGATCCGTTCATCGTCCGGTTCGTGTACGGACTCGCGAGACCCAAGAATCCGATCCTGGGGGTCGAGCTGGCCGGGGACGTCGAATCCGTCGGCAGGAACGTGACCGCCTTCAAGCCCGGCGATCGGGTATTCGGCGTCAGTCCCCGCACCTTCGGCGCGCATGCCGAGTTCAACTGCCTGGCCGAAGACAGCCCGCTCGCGCTCATGCCGGCCAATCTGACGTACGAGGAAGCCGCGGGCCTCTGCGACGGCGCGCCGACGGCATTGACCTTCCTGCGGGATATCGCGGCGATCCGGCCCGGACAGAAGCTGTTGATCAACGGCGCCTCCGGGGCGGTCGGCGCTTACGCGGTGCAGCTCGCCAAGCATTACGGCGCGCACGTGACCGGGGTATGCAGCACGGCGAATCTGGCGCTGGCGCGATCGCTTGGCGCCGACGAGGTCATCGACTACACCCGGACGGACTTTACCGCAGGCGGGCAGACCTACGACGCGATCTTCGACGCGGTAGGCAAAAGCTCGTTCCCGCGCTGCGCAGTCGCGCTGACGCCGCAGGGCGTCTATCTCTCCACGAGCCTCAAGCCGGCGATGATGATCCATACGCTGCGAACGGCCAAGCACGAAGGCAAGAAGGCCCGCTTCGTCGCCGCGGGCTTGCGGCAAACCCGGGCAAACTTCGACTTTCTCCGCGAGCTTGCCGAAGCCGGCCGCATCCGACCGGTCATCGATCGGCGCTATCCGCTCGAACAAGCGGCCGAGGCGCACCGGTACGTCGAGACGGGACGCAAGAAGGGGAACGTGGTTCTAACGTTGTAAAGCAGGCGGTTCGAGTCACGCAGACCGGTCAAAAAACCGGGGAGCCCCGCTCGTAAAGGGCTCCCCGGTTCTTATTGCGGCGCCATCGCCTTGCCGAGCTCGTCGAGCAGCCGCTCCCGCGTGACCGGGTCGTCGTAATTCCAGCGGCTGTTCATGACGTACACATGACCGTTCTTCACGGCCGGCAGCGTCGACCAGATGCGGCTCGCCAGCAATGCCTTCGTCGCCTTCGTCGTTTCCTCCGTCTCGTCCGTCAAGATATAGAGCTCGTCGCCGACATAATCCGGCATCGCCTCCTGCGAGATCAAGCTGAACCGTTCGTCCTTATCGATCAGCTTCTGCACGTTAGCCGCAGGCTGCAAGCCCAGCATATCGTACAGGGAAACGGACAATCCCTGATGCCCCATCACGTATAGATCCTTGCCCAGCTGCAGAAGCACGGTTGCCGACTTTTCCGGTTGGACCTTATCCTTGAGCGCTTCTTTCACTTGCTCCGCCTTCGCCTCGTAGCTCGCCTTGTACGCGGCGGCTTCCGTCTGCTTGCCGAGCAAATCCGCGAAGCGGTCCATGCGCTCAAAGGTGCCGTTGCCGCCCATCACGACGGTCGACGCGATCTTGGCCAGCGGATCGAGCGCCTTCTCGTCCCAGTCGCTGAACAGGATGAGATCCGGCTCGAGCGCGAGCACCTTCTCGATATTGGCCGGATAGCCGATATCCTCGATCCCTTCCAGAAGGTCGGGATAGGCGACCTGGGTTCCGATGACGCTGAGCGATGCGCCGATCGGCTTCACCCCAAGCGCCAGCAGGTCCCCGGGGTCGCTGCCGACGTAAACGATCTTCTGCGGTCTGGTCGGCACCTCGACGCTCCGCCCCTTATCGTCCGTATACGTCCGGGTCGCCGCTTGCCCCGCTTGCGCTTCTTGCACAGCCGATGCATCCTGCTCCGCCGCGGCGTTCGTGCCTTCATCGGCGGACGGAACCGACGACGTCCCGCCCGTGCCGGCGCCGTTTTCCCCGTTCTTGGCCCCGCAGCCCGACAAGACGACGAACGCCGTCAGGATTAACGCAATTACATTCGCAAACCTTGCACCTTTCAAAAGAATATCCCCTCTCGCAATTTAAATGATAATGATAATCAATATCAATATAATCATAGAGGCGACCGCTGTCAAGCGCGTCCATCTACTGGTTCGGCTGCCGCTACTCCCGGAATTCCCCGATTTTGGCCGTAAAAAAAGGCCAACCAGCAAAAACTGGTTGACCCCATAACACGGAAGGCCGCGATGCCGTTAGCACCGCGGCTCTCTATTAACCGCTCGCATGCAACCGATTGTCCGAATACCAGTCGCTAAGCCTACAAATTCTGCTCGCTGACGCCTTTCTCCGGGTCGAAGCTCAGCATCTTCGTGCCGATCTTGTCGATAAAGAACCGGTCATGGCTGACCGTTACGACCGCGCCGGGGAAATGGATCAGCGCCTGCTCCATGACCTGGATGCTCATCAGATCCAGATGGTTAGTCGGCTCGTCCAAGACGATGACCGCGGCGCCGGAAAGCAGGCATTTCGCCAGCGCGACCCGCGCCTTCTGCCCGCCGGAGAGGTTGCCGATGAACTTGCTCAGGTCATTCTCCGAGAATTGCAGCATCGCGAGGAACTTGTTCACCTTCTTGCGCGGCGCGTCCAATCCCAGCCCGTACGTATTGACCGCATGGCTCACGGTATCCTTCGGATCGAGCTCCTCCCACATCCGGTTGAAATACGCGTAGCCGACGCCTTTCTCCCAAAACACCTCGCCGGATTCCGGCTTCTCTTGCCCGGTCAACGCCTTGATGAGCGTCGACTTCCCGCTTCCGTTCGGTCCGACGATGACCAGACGGTCCTCCTTCTGGATATCGAAGCTGACGTTGTCGAAGATCCGGCGCCCGTCGTAGGTTTGCCCGATGCCCTTCACCTCGCACAGCTTGTCCGGGAACCGCAGCCGCTCGTAAATGTCGGTGATCAGCACGTTGACGGGATGCGGCTCGATCCGCTTCTTGTTGTCCGCGAGCTTGCGGGAGAGGCGGTCCTTGGCGGATTTGCGGCTCGCGCGGGTGTCGATGGCCTCCGCCTCCATGACGAGCAGTTCTTCCTCCCACTCGAATTGGCGGTCGAGCTCCTTCTTGCGCATCTTCTTCTTGCGGACGTAATCGGTGTAGTTCCCCTCGTACGCCTGAAAATGGTAATTCTCGATCTCGATCGTCTGCGTCACGACTTTATCGATGAACTCGCGGTCATGGGACACCAGCAGCATGGCGCCCTTGAAGCGGAACAGCCACTGCTCGAGCCACGCGATGCCCTCGATATCGAGGTAATTCGTCGGCTCGTCGAGCAGGACGACGTCGGGCTGCTGGATCAGCATCTTGGCAAGCGCGGCGCGGTTGCGCCAGCCGCCGGACAACTCGTCGACGGGCTGGTTGCGCGAGCGGTCGTTAAAGCCCAGCTTCGTCAGCACCGTGTTGATCTCGACGGAGACGTTCCAGCCGTCCAGATGCTCCATTTGCTCGAACAATTCCGCCTGCCGCGCGAGCAGCCGTTCCATCTCGCCGTCGTCCGTGACCAGGCCCATCTTCTCCCCGACGTCCTGCAGCTCCCGCTCGATCAGCGCCACCTGCTCGAAGCACAGCTCCAGCTCCTGCTGGACGGACAGGCTCCCGTGCAATTCCGAGAATTGCGAGAAATACCCGATCTTGACTTCGGGATCGACCTCCACCTTCCCGGACGTCGGTTCTTCTTGACCCAGGATCAGCTTGAACACCGTCGACTTGCCGGCGCCGTTCCTGCCGATCAGGGCGATGCGCTCCCCTTGGCTCAAGCGAAAATAAATATCGCGGAAGATCAGCGAATCTTCGTATTTCTTCGTGACGTTCTCCAACCGAATTACGCTCATGGTTCTCTCCTTCTCGCTTTTGCGGCACTTGCAGTCTTGTTCGATTATACCACTACGGGAGGCCGTGCCGTGCGCAGGCCGACAATAAAAACGGGACGTCGGCCCGATATTCGCCGTTGTCCCGTATGCGCAACCGATCGCCTACTTCTCGATCTTGCCCGTATCCACCGCTTCGAAATCGCTGCCCTTGATCTTGCCGAGCGCATGCAAATCGTCGTCGTCCCAGCGCGGATCCGGCGCGCCGCTGAGGTAGAGGTCACTGCCGTTGTCGGCGACGATCATGCCGTACTGCTTGAGCGCGCGCAGAATCGCTTGATTCGTCTTGGAATAGCCGGCGATATCGAAGTCCTGCCGCAGCCGCAGCCGCAGCCCCATCGGCGGCAGGTTAGGGTCCGTGCTGCCCGACGCATAATGGCTCGCGGGCGCGATGAAGCCCTTCTGCGTCTTGCTTACGGTGAACCGCAAGGCGTGGTCGATCTCGCCCGCGGCCGCTTCGTCGTAGCGGACGAGCCCGGGGAAGATCGGCAGGCCCGCGGCATCCGCCGAGGTCCAGCCCTTCGGCCGCTGCGCGTTGGACTGCAGGTCCCACTTGGCGCCGCCGGAGGCCGTCCAGCCCTTGCCCGACGGGCGCGCGTTGAAGAGCTCGTACAGCACCAGGTTGTCCTTGTCGACCACGATGACGTGCCGGTCGCCGTCGCCGCTCGGACCGCCCTCGATGGGCGCGTTCGGGGGAATCGGATACGGACCCGGATCGCTCTCGTCGCCGTAGTCCGTGAACGTCACGTTCACTTTCGCCTGGTCGCCGCCGACGACCGTATACGGAATGCCGATCGGCGCGCCGTCCCATACCGTGCCGAAGTCGGCGTGCATGCCGACGCCGGCGCCGATGGAGGCGATATACGGCTTGGAATTCGCGTTCACCGGATACTTGGAGATATCCGTATTCCACGCGTTGTCCTTCGGAAACGCTTGCAGTCCCGCCGGGTTCGACGGCTGGTTCGCCGGCGGTTTGGCCGGGGGCTTCGCCGGCTTGCTGCCGATATAGACGGAGTTCGTCGCGTTCACCCATTCCACCGGCTTGCCGAGCGACTCCCCGATGAAACGGAGCGGCACGTAAGTCGTGTTTTTATAGACAAAACCTTGCGCATCCTTCGACGGCTGCTTGTTCACCCCGTCGAAATAATACTGAATGCTGCGAAAATCGACGGTAATCGAGCCGGTCGCCGCATAGCTGAGCCCGGAGAAAAACACCGCTCCGCACGCGAAACCGATCGTTGCCGCCTGCCAGCTTTTCCGCTTTCCCATGTTGTTCACTCCTCGTGCAGGTTATGGACCTCATTGTAGCGGCGCTGGAACCGGTCAGCCATAGGGCGCGGAGCCCTTTTTGGATGAGAATTTTCTTATGGTTGATGCGTCGCGGTTGAAAGCGGCACGACAATCCGGTTGTCGAGGCACAGCGCCGGTTGAAATGGCATCATGCCCAGGCGAGTTTTCCGTGCCCGCCGGAAGCCGCCGTTCCCGAAGGCGGTTCTGTTATCCGGCGGCCGGTTATTCTTCCGGATTGCCGCATAATCTTAGGTAGGACTCTTTCCCAGGGGGCGATCAGGTGAACCGTGCCAAGCCGAACTTCCTCGTGCTTCTCGTCGACGAGGAGCGTTATCCGCCCGTTTACGAATCGGCCGCGCTCCGGCAGTGGCGCTCGCGCCATCTGGTCGGGCAGCGATTGCTGCGGGAACACGCGCTGGAATTCCACCGGCATTATATCGGAAGCGCCGCTTGCTGCCCGAGCCGCGCCACCATGTTCACGGGCCATTACCCGTCGTTGCACGGCGTCACGCAGACGACGGGCTTGGCCAAGGAAGCTTTCGATTCCGATATGTTCTGGCTGGACGCGAATACGGTTCCGACGATGGGCGATTATTTTCGCGCGGCCGGCTACCGGACGTACTACAAAGGAAAATGGCATATCTCGGACGAGGACGTCATCATTCCCGGCACCCATGACAGCCTGGCCAGCTACAACCCCGTCACCGGCGCGCCCGATCGGGAAAAGGCGCAGCTGTACGCGCGCGCGGGACGGCTCGAGCGCTTCGGCTTCTCCGACTGGATCGGCCCCGAGCCGCACGGGCGCAATCCCCGGAATTCCGGTTCCTCCGCGGCGATCGGCCTCAGCGGACGGGACGAGGTCTACGGCGCCGAGGCCGCGCAGTTGATCGAAGCGCTCGACGGCGAACGCAAGGCCGGCCGCCATGCCGAGCCCTGGCTCGTCGTCGCTTCCTTCGTCAACCCGCACGATATCGTGCTGTACGGCGATCATACCGCACGGCTGAAGCATGCGTTCCGCTTCGAGGCGGAGCCCTCGATCCCCGATATCCCCCCGCCGCCGACGATCGACGAGTCCCTCCTGACGAAGCCGCGCTGCCAAGCGAGCTACCCGCTGGCGCTCCAGCCGATCAGCGACGGCGGGTTCTACCGCAGGCTCTATTATCAGCTCCAGCAAAATGCCGACCGTCAGCTAACGGCCGTATTCGAAGCGCTGACTCGCTCGTCCATGTACGAGGATACGATCGTGATCTTCACGTCCGATCACGGAGACCTGCTCGGCGCGCACGGGAATCTGCATCAGAAATGGTACTGCGCCTACGAGGAGGCGCTCCATGTGCCGTTCCTGATTCATAATCCGCGCATGTTCCCGCAGCACCGGGACGTCCATGCGCCCACCAGTCATCTCGACCTGCTGCCGACGATGCTCGGGCTGGCAGGCGTGGACATCGAATCCGCGCGGCAAAGGCTGCAGCCCTGCTTCAGCGATGCCAGGCCGCTCGTCGGGCGCAACCTGGCGCCGTCCATCGAAGGCGCGCAACCGTCCTCGCTTCCGGACGCGCCGGTTTATTTCATGACCGAGGACAATCCGACGCAGGGCCAGCATCAGGTGAATCCGTTCGGCCGTCCTTATCAGTCCGTCGTCCAGCCGAACGGCCTCGAGACCGTAATCGCGCCGATCGTCCTGCAAGGACGGAAGCAGCTCTGGAAGTTCTCGCGCTACTATGACAGTACACCGCATGCCGCCTCGGGCGGAACGGCCCCGGTCCAAGACGAGTTCGAGCTGTACAACATGACCGAGGACCCGCTGGAGACGCGAAACCTCGCGCATGCGGGGCTCGCGACCCCGCATAGCCGCAGCGTCCAGTCGCGGATGATGCAGTTGCTGGCGGATGAGCGGAAGCGGAAGCAGCTGACGCCCGCGAGGCGCGTAACTTGATTTTTTCGGCGTTCCTCAAATAGCCTCTGCGGGGAGATTCCGCCTGCTACGGTCGTGTCTGGTTTTCGCTATTGTCGGCTGACTATAAAGTCTTAGACTGAAATCGTTGATTTAACGCGGTATTTTGGATTAGACTACACTTCACTATAACGAAAGGCAGTCTGAAGACTTGGTAAATAAAGTCTTAGACCGCCTCTTGTTATTGAGCTATTATACCTGTTAATGCAATAATCAGCACCTGTCACTTCAGATTAGCCTCATATAATTTTCTATAACATTATGTTCTATATGTTATTTAAAAAGTACCACTTGCTTATATTACGTTTTCCGATGTTCTTGTTGCCTCAAATATGCCAACCCTGCGATCAATGTAAGAATCACTATCAAATACCAGTAGTTATGGTTTATACCCAATCTATTGAGAATTATGTCAGCTGCTGCTAAACCAATGCTTTGAACAGTTATTACAATGAGAACAGTTTTTTTCAATTGATTATACCATCCGAATCGTGGATTTTGATGCACATTATTCAACAGTTGGCTTAGTGAAACTTTTTGTTTTCCACTCCATTATTTTAAGACAAAATGGCCTCCTACATAATTGTCATTTTGTAAATATTTTTGCATAAGTTCATTGGAAATCATCAGGGCTTGTTCCCGAGTAGTAGCTGGCCCTGCAAACATTAAGCCGTCGCTCCCATTCCATTCACCGCCATTTGAACCATCCTCGGCTTCAACTTCTCTCATTTTCAGAAACGTAACCGAGCTGAAATCGGCATTCGCGAATAAAACGCCATAGGTGTAGACTCTTGGCAAAGCAACCCCGGAATATGATATTTCAGAGTAGACGTATATTATCGATCCATATCCGTTCTTATCGAAACGAATAGTTGTCTTCTGACTCTCTTTCGGGACAGGAATCGTCTCGTGCGCGAATGTAATCGTTCCCGTAAATTTTCGTAAACCATTCAAGCTTTGAGACCAATTACCTTTAATTCTGACTGTTTCCGGTTGAACGTTGTTTCCGTTGTCAGGCCCTAGTTCGTAATTAACTCCTTGTATCGACACATCGATCGAACGGCTATACATAGTAAAAGCTATATAAACGAGAGCTATGATGAATGTCGGGATCAACAACAAAATAATAATATTTTTTATCTGTTTCAGAATTGTTCTAGATGCAATAAAATTCACGCCTCCCAAGTACTAGCTGATACTTTACCTTCTTTTTCTACGCAATCGTTAGCCGGACAGATCGCCGATCCTGCGGCGTATTTGGTCCGCTTTTCGGACGTAATGACTTGTAATGAGCATTAATGAACGATGCGTGATTATCTTGGTCAATAATAATTGTATTTTTCAACTGTAATTCCAACTGTTTACTGCAATTCGATTTATCAAAAGCCACCTTCACAAGTATTATTAAGATTAATTCCACACATTATTATTGCAATCCTGCCCGTAGCGCAACTAAGGGCCACCAAAGTGGCAGCCCTCAAAATGTTGAACACGTAAATCATTTTACAACGGATAACTGCCAGTTAATTCAGCGCCGTCGGTGAGCGTCTATTACTTTATTGTCACTGAACAGCTATTGTCCGCTGACTGTTTAGGTCCCGTTGCAAACCACAAGTATCCGCAAGCAACAGCAAACGCCAGTAAAACGACGCTTAACAAAGCGTGCCCCAGGACTATGCAGGACAACAAGAAAAAAGCCAAAAGCATGGCCACGATCGTTCCGAATAAACAGATGGAGCATTCTCTGATTATACGATCCATGCCCCCAATAATCGCATTATTAATTTATCGCAAATCTATCATTGACACTGAATGCCCAATGATAGTATATTCCTACTAATTCACTATGTTTTATACACATTAACTGTTATAGGGGGCTTCTCATTGATGACCGTTTTATCTGCCAAACGCAACACGTTTCTCCTGACTGCCGCGCTGTCCGCGGCCTTGCTCGTCGCCGGCCAATCCGCGGCGTACGCTTCCCCGGCCGAAGCAACCGCCGCGCCGACCGCGGCCAAGGAGATCAGCTCCGCGGAATACGCGGCTTTCTTGAAGGACAAATTCGACGTGGCGCTCTCCGGCAGCGTGACCCGGGGCGAGTTCTTCGCCGATCTGGTCCGCTCGACGCAGCTGGCGCCGACCGACGAAGCGGTAACCTTTAAGGACTTGAACGCTTCAAGCCCTTACTACAACGCCGCCAAAGCGCTCTTCCAAAACGGCGTGATCGCCTCGGACACCGTGAACGCCGCGAAGCCGCTCGGCGCCGCGAACGCCGTGCAGGCCGCGATCCGCGCAGCCGGACTGAAGGAATTGGCCTACTCGTATCCGCGGGCCAAAGCGGAACAAGCCGTCGCCAAGCTGCCGGTCAAAGCCTCCGCGCTGGACCTGAAAACCGTTCAGGAGCTTGCCGCCGCCGTCGACACCGGACTGCTGCCGGCCGATTATTACAATCAGCTGCAGCCCAACGCCGCCGTCACCGCCGACCTGGCGAACCTGCTGATCGGCAAGACGCTCGTCTTCAAAGGCCAATTCAAGCATTACCTCGGCTATGTCGGCGATGCCGATATTTATACGAAGCTGACGGACGCATACAACGAATCCGCCATCATCAAATCCGACGAGCTCCAAAAGATCGTCGATACCGCCCTCGAGAAAGGGCTGGTCACGGGCTATAACCTGAAGGACAGCCATTTCGAGCCGAATTTCGTCGAATCCCTGTCGCTCGTCTACGGCCACTCCGACCTCAATCACGCCCTGCAGCTGATCGGCCTGCTGCGAAGCGAAGGCCTCGACGCCAAAGTCCAGTTCGAGCCGAAAACCTCCGCTTTCGTCTACCTGAAGGAATGGGGAGAGCCCGGCGTATCGGAGCAATACGAGGTGAAGCAGATCGCCAACGGCAACTACATCGAATACGCGAAGGAATACGACATCGCCTTCGAATTCGCGACGGCCGACGACAAAGCGAGCTTCAACGGCGTCGTGAACGCCTACGCCAAGAAGAACGAGGAGAACCAGCAGGGCTTGCTTGCCGGCTCGTGGTGGCAGCCGCTCTACTATTCCCTGACGCCGCTCGCGGATTACAAGGAAATCACGAACAACAAGATCGCGATCGGCCGCTATTACGCGCAGTCCTTCTCCCTGAAGGAACAGTCCCAGGCGGTCATCGACGGGTTCAAGCAAGTGGATCCTTCGGTCAAGGTCGAGAGCTACGATTTCTGGACGGATGTGCCGTTCTTCAATTATTTGAACGGCGAACCGCTGTAAAGTTCTACGCATCGCGCAGGTCTATATCATGCATCGACAAGGGGTTGTCCGTTATGGGCAGCCTCTTGTTGTCGTTCGCGGCCGCTCGCGCCGTCCAGTCACGCCCAACTGGGCTGGTGCATAGGATACTCCATGTTCAATATGGAGGTCATTCAACCATGAGCTCGAAAACCAATGTACAACATGAAACGACGCCCATCTATACGTGCGATTCCAAGGTGCATCATACGTTAAAGACCGTCCACGACCACCTGCATCAATTATGCTGCGGGCATACCCACCGGCTGGTCAAGGTGGAGACCATGGACGGCGACGTATTCGAAGGGCATATCGTCCACTGCGACAAGAGCATTCTCTACATCCGGTTGTCGAACGAAGGCTGCAACCGCGCGTTTTTCCCCGGCCCCGTGAGCCCGTATTACAATAACTTCGTGCTTCCGCTCGTCCTGTTTAATCTGCTTGCCATCTCGCTGCTCTAAAGCAAGCACGGCAGCCAATTCATGAAGGAGTGATCAGCATGGCTTTTATGCCTCCCGTCGGACCGCAAGGCACGCAGCCGCCTCCGTCTTCGCCTCCGCCGCAATCGGTTCCGCCAAAACCTTTATCCGCATCGACGCTTGCCATCGATCCGGGAGCCATCTCCCGCTGCTTGTTTCGCAATACGTACATTTGGCCGCGCAGCGGCCAGGGCTTCTGGTTTTATCCGATCTTCGTCGGCCGCACGTCCATCTCGGGCTTCCGCTGGAACGGTTTCTTCTGGATGTTCTCCGGCTTCGATCTGCAGCGGATCGATGCCTTTACGTGCGTATGACGCACTGATTCTTCGCAAGACCGCAGCCGGAGGACCCCCATCCAGGGGGGACTCCGGTTTTTGCCGTTCGGTTGACATCGGACAAGAAGGAGGAAAATAGACTCTTCAAGTAGGGTTCGCGAGAAAGACGGGGGGCTTAAAATATGGGGAACAAGCAGGAGTTCGTGGTCGTGGTCGTTCCGTTTTCCGAAATCAAAAAATTCGTCGTGATCGATATCGTGGGCGGAACGGTGCTGTATTACATGCTGCTGCTCCCGCTTCACTCGGTAATCGCCGCCATGACCGGCAGCATGGTCGGTCCGCTGCTCATCCGCCGGACTTTGAAGAAACGGCCCCGTTGATCTCGCTTCGCATGAGATACGGATAGAGCAGCGCAAGCCCTGCTATATATAGCGCAAACACGAAATAAGCGGGCAGCAGATGAACGAAATCGGTATAGCCGATCATGAAGTGCACGCTTAAACCGGCGACGAAGCCGGGCGCACCGCCCCAGAGGAGCGTCCACCACATCCATTTGGCGCCCTGCTGCAGCCCCCATAACGCGAAAATCAGTATCATGACGGCGTCCGAGAACAGGGCGCCGCCGAATCCGGCACGGTCATGGGCGATCAGCGGAATGAGCCGCGGGTTCGCGAGATCCAGGCTTTCCCGCGCCATGCCCAGGTAGCGGATATCCTCGGGCACGAAGACGTTCGTGACGCCTACGGAAGCGATCACGATGCCGCCGACGCACAGCGCGGCGCCGACAACGACGAAGCACAGCTGTCCCCAAAGCGCCCGCCGCCAGGCCAAGCTGTTGCGCAGGTTGACCGGGTCCCGGTTGAGACGGTCGGGATTGCGCCGCATGGCGAGCAGAAACATCGGTAAAAGCACGATGGCCGCCGCGGCATGCACGGGATCGAAGAACCCGTAGCCGAGGTAGAGGAAAAAGCTCGGAAACCCGGCCGCGCCCGAAGCCAGCAAGGCGACCCGCGCCCAGTGCAAGCCGTATCGAAGGCCGTGCTTCGCCAATTGGTAGTACAGAATGCCGATCGACAGCATCGTGCCGGCCAGCGTGATCCGGTCATGCGACATGAAATGCAGCAGATGCGGGTCGATCGCGTTTACTTCATCCCATGTCATACCGAGAAAGGCTTCGTCGTAGGGAAGTAGCACCGAGGTCGACGCGATGAACCAAGCGATGATGCCCCCGATGATCATGCCGATTCCGAGCAGGCACATCCAGCCCCAATTTCGCCAGAAGGATTGGCCGGCCGGAGGCTCCACCTGCACCAGCTTGCGGTGAATGATGGCTTCGTTGACCCGCTTCGGCAGTCCCGGACCGGAGTAGACGAACCCGCTGTGCAGGAGTACATAGTCGGCGCCCGCTTCGATCTGATCCAGCGCATCCGCAGGCTCGTGAACGCCCGCGGATGCGAATAGGAGGGGCGTTCCTACGGCTTGCGCTCGGATGGCGCTTAGCTTCGCGATGGAGGCTGCTTTCCCGGTACGGCCTACTGTCGCGCCTGCCGGACCGTTGGTGTAATCGCCAATGAAGAAGCCGCTCCACGTCTCCGGATCGGCTGCGCCGACCAGCGCGGCTAACTGCGTCTCCGGGAGCTCCAGGGGGATGTACAGCAGTATCGCCTTCTCGCGGGCCGGCTGTTCCCGGATACAGGGGGCGAGCTCGCGGAGGATCCGTTCGTTCTCATCCCGGCTTCTTCCTTGCGCTGCCGCTTCTATGATAAGGGCCGACACCCGGCTCTCGTTCATGAATCGGTCCAAGAGCGAGCGCAGCTCGTCGATCGCCTGTTCCGGGCCAGCATCCGGCATCGGGGCAATGCGCGCGAGCTGCGGCAGCCGGTGACCGGGGTTGCGTATGCGGCGAAGGGCCGCTTCCGCGCCGACGTTCTCGTACGCGCTGGGATAGACGATCGTCTCCTCGCGCCGATCCATCCGAATCGGCGACGCGTCCGCGATCGGGTCCGGCGTAATCGGACCCACTTCCACGAAGCCGAAGCCGAGCTGGGCGATCGCGCGCGCGGCGATGCCTTCGGGATCCACCGCGCCCGACAGGCCGACCGGCGTCGGCAGCGTCGTTCCGGACAGGCGGCTCGCGAGGATAGGAGCCGGCTCCATATGGCCCAGTGTTTTGATTAACAAGGTGCCGCCAGGCAGCAGGCTTACGTTTCGCATCGCGCGAAGCGTCAAGCCCCGAGCCCGTCTGGCAGGCAAGCGGAACAAGCCCGGGCGAAAAATCGTTTGATAGGACCAGTCAGGCATGCCGGACTTCACCGCCTTTGCATCTGCATTACCCAAATAGTACCAGCGACGTATGCTCTTCGTCGACAAGTTTTAAGGGGAATTCGGTCTATTCCTGCAAGGCTATCTATGGAAAGGACCCCTAAACGCCAAATCAGAACCGGGCGGCTGCCCGGTTCTGATTCGGCTTGCATCTTACTTGCGATTACAGATAGCGGATCGCCGTGCCGTACACGTTCACGGCCCCGGCCGCAAAACCGGGCGTGATCATCATGCCGATGACCGCGTCGCACTCCGGAACCGCCCCGCCCGCGCGGCCGAGCTGCTGCAGGACGTTTAGGGGCGAATTATTGCTTACTTTGCCTGCATAAACCACGCATAGCACTTCATAGGCCTGAGGCAGCGAGTGCACGGTAAACACCGGGACAACCCGTTCCGACGCGGCCGCCGGCTCTTTCGACGGCGTATTTTTGTTGCCGAACATGGACGAATCCCCCCGATTGTGTCGTAGTGGAATCAATCATAGCAGACTGACGCGCGTCGCGGTAGTTGGGCCGTCGATCCTCCATAAAAGCTAAACCCGCAGGTGACTTTTCTTGATCAATAAGAGCCGGCAAGCGCCTCAAACGAGGGGCTTGCCGGCTCTTCGACGATTCGGAACGAGAAAGCAACGGAATCGGTCAGGCCGACTATTCGGTCACGACCTCCGTATCGGGAGTCAACGTCGTATAGTACTGCGGCGCCTCCATCTGACCGGTCGCCGTGAGGTACTCCTCCACGAGCTGATCCGCATCGATCGATGACGAAGCGAGCCAATCGGCATATAAATTGCCGAATCTCGCATACAGCCAGTCGGACGTATACGCATTGCTGAAGCTGAAGATGTCATAGATCTCGCCGACGGTGTTGACATGCTTCCTGCCGGCCTCGTCGGTCCAGGTCACCTTCTGATTCAAGTTGACCGTGCGGATATCTTCGGTCTGGACCGAGAGATAGCGGCCGTCGTATTTAAAATAGATGCGGATCGACTTCTCGTACGGATGTCCCTTCAGGATCTTCCACCCGGCCATGTCTCCGGTCGCGGCAACCTCGTACATGCCGGTCGTATTGGCCGGCTTCGGCTTCTCGGCATTGACGATCAGCCTCGCGGCGCCCAGCGAGAGAATCATCCGATAATTCGCGGCATCCCATTGCAGCCCGGCTCCCAACGCTTTCACGAGAACGTCGGCCGTGAACAACGTCTGCCCCTTGTCCACGATCGGGGCGCCTTTCATGACGAAGGCTTTGCCGTCTATTTTCGCCTTTGCGGTTCCTCTCGCGATGGCGATTTTCGTCTTTCCGATTTGAATGCCGTAATTTTTCGTCGGAGCATCGTAGCTTACCGTTCCGCCCAAAGCGTAAATGACCGGCGTCAGCGGCAGGTACGTCACGCCCTTGATCACCTTTGCCCCTGCCACGGGCTCGGCTGCGCTGGCGCTGATCTTCACGGACCGCGTTTTACCGCCGGCTTCGACGTTAATCGTGGCTTCTCCTACGGCCGTCGCTTTAATATCGTCGTTATCCAGAAATTTAAGCATATACGGCTTGTCGATCCAGATGCGGGCGCTATCGAGATCGGAGGATACGGTGCCGTCGGCATATTGGATCCAGATCGAAAAATCGCTGGTCTGCCCGACGTTAAGCTTGACCTTGGATACTTTAACGGAGAGATCCGTTACCGTTGCCGTGCCGGAGTCTTCCCCTTCTTCGGCAAACGCCGCTGCCTGCATCGTGAAGATGGACAAACACAACAGGAGGAGCAGCGCTGATAATTTAGTCCTAGAAACGTTCAAGATTCATCCCTCTTCCAAAATAAATAATGATTTACAAGGGAATTATATCCTATTAAATCTCGCTATATGTATATTTTTCATGCGCGGCTCGACAGTATTCGAGCTGTTCGCTCGCAGCCGTCAGCCCAAACCCGCTCCAGCCCCAACCCGCCACGTCCGGTTATTGACATGAACCCCTCCCCGTGCTCGTACACTATAGAAGGAAGCTCGTTCGACGACGGAGGGATGACGATGAAAATTACGTCCGGCGGATTCGAAGCGGTGTATTACGGCCGCGTGTTCGCCTATGGGATGAACCCCATCGAGATCGTATTGTCGGAAGAAAACGACCCGCTCACCTTCGTATTCTGCATCGAGCGCGATCCCGAGCGGGACGAATTCACGACGGACATCCGGCTTGTCCGCTACAACGAGGTCAGGATCGCGTGCGTCAACTTTCCGCGCGGGAAGCCGACCGGCAACCAGGACATGATCCACCTCGGCGTCCTGCACAACCGCAAGCTCTCCCTGCGCTACGAGGTGACGATCAATTCCGACGCGACGTCTTGGGCGCTGACGTTCACCTTCTTCTCGGGCGAGGGGGTCGCGTAGCATGAACAAGATCGAGATTCAGGACCCGAAGGTGGCCAGCAAGATCATCGCGGCGAATGCCGAGAGCGACAAGCGGAAAGCGGAGCTCGGCTTCCTCGGCAAATTCTTCGGCTCGGGCGAGAACGTGCGCCTGTACATCGTCGGCACGATCGCGCTCGGTATCTTGCTGATCGCCCTCGTCTATACGCTAATGCCCGATCGGTACCGGTCGGCCGACTTCGGCCTGAAGGAAATGTGGACGCTCTTCGTGCTCCCCGTCGAGTCGACGATCATCGGCTACTTGATCGGGTCGCGGTCCAAGGATGCCGGAAGCTGAAGCGGCCGAAGAGCGCCGCAGGCAAGGGCGCAGCTGCCATGGCCGGTCGCCCCCATGCCCCGAATGCGTTCTTCGAATGCCGCGACTCCGACGCTTATCTCGTTCGCCCGTACTGTCTGCCGTACCGCATCACGGTCCGGTGGAGCCGCTTGTCGCCAAGCGACTTGAGCGCATTGAAATTCGGCCGCGTGTTCACTTCCAGAATCCACAGCCGGCCCTGGCGATCGAGCGCCACGTCCAGGCCAAGCTCATTGAACCGGGTGCTGTGGCGGTCGAAGCAGCGCGCCGTCTGGCGGCCCAGCGTCCGCAGGCGCCGTTTGTACCGGTTGATCTGGACCGGGCTGCAGCCGGACCGGCGCAGCGTCGGCTCGATCAACGCCAGCTTGCCGCCTTGATGATAGTTCGTGACGACCTTGTTGCGCTTGCCCAGCTTGACGAACAAGGCGGAGGGCACCCATTTCCCGCTTCCGGACCGCTGCATCGTCATCCGTACGTCGAATGGCCGTCCGCCTGACGTCTGCAGGGTAATTCCCTTCTGCAGCAAGTAACTTCGCCCGCGGGCGATGCCCGTCAGCCGGCCGTACAGGGAACCGGCGGAGGATACCTTGAAGGTACGCATGTCTTTTTTGACGCTGAACCTTCGCGAAGACAACCGAACGATGCGCGCGATCCCGCTGCCGCCCGTTCCGTCCGTCGGTTTGAAATACACCGTCCTATAGCGTCCGGTCATCGCCATCAGCGACGAACGGCTGAACCGTCTTGTCTCGGGAACGAACCGTCTCAATGCGCGGTCCGCCCGCAACCATTTGGTCTTCGTCCATTTGCTCTTGACCGACATGCTGCCGCTGCCTTTTCTACGCATGCTGTTCCTCTCCTTCGCGCCTCTCGGAATAGAGTACTTCTCCGCTGCGGGAAAGGACACGGCAGGTATCACGGTCATGCCGGAGCGGAACCGGTTTATTGGGTGGAACTTGTTCCACCTCGAAAAGAACGGAGCATGGCGGAATTGCGCCGTGCTCCGTTTTTGTAAAGCGCGTATAGCGCCGGGCGGAAAGCATTTTTACGGCGCATCGCTTAAAGATACCCCCGGCGTTACTGCTCGCCGAGCCGTGCAGCTGCTTGCACATGCCAAAAGACCGCAACAACCACCTTAAATCGGCAGCATTTACGGCCTTTGTAAACTGTTCGACTCTCATGCGCATGATATCGGCGCCCTAGCGGACATCGCGATAGCGCTGCCTGCGCATCCACTGGGTCGCGACCCATTTCTCCCCGGCCGCGACCGGGTTTCCCGCATGCAGCGTGAGCTCGTTGAATCGGGGATCGTTATAGAAATACTCGAAATAAACGGCGCTCCCTTTTCTCGGCATGACCGTGAACTGAAGCGAGGGAAAATACGTTTCGCCGCCTTCCTCCACGTCGTTCAAGTACATCACCAGCGTGCTGATGCGATTGTTGACGACGTTCTCCGACGCGAAATAGTCCACATGCGGCCGATACTGCTCACCGGCTTGATAATGCAGGATTTGCAGCGGCTCGGCATGGGAGACCGGAATATGCATCAGCTCGGAGACGCGGGCTTCGACGGTTTGGATCAGTCCGTTCTCGCTTTCCTCGACGAACATGCCGCTGCTTGTCCGAATATCGCTGACGACGTGAGCTTTGCCGATCTTCGCCCGCTGCATCTTGTCCTGCGCGAAGCCGATCAGCGCCTCGCACTCCGCACCGCTTAAAACGTTGGCCAGGATCAGAATAAGCGGTTCCTCGATTCGGCCGATAATCGAAATTTCGCGGTCCGCCGTGCGGATTCTGTTTCCGCCTGCCTGTAAAATCGCCTGCTCTTTAATGCTCATCGTAGCATCCTCCATTCCGGAATGTTGAGGAAGAAGCGAATCAACATTAGGTCAGTCGTTTTACTAATTCTTCACGAAAACAGAAATCCCTTCCATTTCTTAAGATTGCAAGCCCCTCTATCTCTAGCCGCATCCGCATCCGCGCAACAAAAATACAGCGCGCGAAGGTCAACCCTCCGACGCGCTGCGGGTTCATTGCCATCCGACTCGCCTAAGCCTGATGTTTGTTCAAAAATTCCAGCATCCGCCGGTACACGGCGATTTCATTGCTTCGTTTCGAGAAGCCGTGCCCTTCGTCCTCCAGCACCAAATACTCGACGTCCGTCCCCTGCGCCTGCAGCGCGGCTACGATTTGATCCGATTCGGCCTTCACGACCCGCGGATCGTTGGCGCCCTGGATCACCAGCATCGGCTTGACCATATCCTTCAAGTAGGTAATCGGCGAATCCTTCGTCAGGCGCTCCTTGTCCCGCTCCGGATGGCCCAGCCAGCGCTCCATGAGCGGCTTCCAGTCTTCCGGCACGGAGTCGATGAACGTAAATAAATTGCTCGGTCCGAAGATATCGACCGCGGCCCGGAAGTAATCCGAATGCCGGCCGGCCAGAAGCAGCGTCATGTAGCCGCCGTAGCTGCCGCCTACGACGAACAGCTTGTCGCGGCTCGAGATGCCCTGATCGAACAACCAATCCATGCCCGCCAGGCAGTCGAGACGCGGTCCTTCGCCCCAGTCGCCCTCGACCATTTTGACGAATTCGGAGCCGTATCCCGTGCTGCCCCGGAAATTCGGCGCGAAGATGTTGTAGCCGTAGGCGAGCATGAACTGGAACATCGCCCGGAAGAACTTCCCCTCCGCCGCCTGCGGCCCGCCGTGCGGCCAGAAGATCGTATACCCGTTCGCCGCTTCGGCTTTGGCCAGGAAGAGCAGCGCTTCGATCTCCAAGCCGTCAAAGGACGAATACCGGATCACGTCCGGATCGACCAGATCCTCTTCGGACAGGCCGGTTACCCGGTTCTGCGTCAGCCGCTTCCATTCCCCGCCCGCATAGCTGTAGATGTTAAACGGCTGCACGGCGCCGCGTCCCAGCACGTATACCGTACCGGATTCGGCGACGACCGCCTTCTCCACGACATCTACCGGCAGCGCAACCGGAACGGCATCCCCGCCCGCAAGCGGCTTCGCGTACATCCGATGCTCCGTGCCGCGTTCCGTCCAGATGTACAGCTGCCCGGAAGCTTTGTGCCATTTGACCGAGGAGACCGCCTCGTCGCTGAATTGGCACACCACCGAATACGCGCGGCTCGCAAGACTGTATTGCATCACGTAGGCGAATTCGCTGTCCACGTCGGTGACGTACACCAGCGTCTCGTTGTCCGTGAAAATAAAATTGTGGCTGAGCTGCACCGCCTCCGGGTCCGGGGAAACGACCGTCTCTTCCCCCTCCGCCACGACGACGGCCAGCTGATGCGTATTGGCGAACGTCTTCAGCACGACGAACCGGTTCTCCTCCGGGCTGACCGCCTCCAGAAACGTCGGTTGTTCGCTGCCTTCGCGCAGCAGCTTGTCCGCTCCGGTCGACAAATCGAACACGCGCGCGTTCAGAAAGCTCGGATTCTCCCGCGAGGTCACGTAATATAGGCGTTCTCCGTCTGTCGTCAAATGAATCGCGTAAAACTTCTCCTGCGGCGTTCCTTCGATCAACGGAAGCGGATGCCCGCCTTCCGCCGGCAGGGCATAGATATGATAGTTCTCGTCCCCGTCCCGGTCGAAGCCGGCGAGAATGAAGCGTCCTAGCGGATCGACCTCGATCGCGTTCGCATTCTGGTTGTTGTACGTGAGCGGATAAGGATACGTATCCGGCAGATTCATCGCCCATAGATTCGGTTGACCGTTCAAATTGCTGCTGAAGATCAGCCTTTTCTCGTCCTTCGATACCGTAAAATCGCGAATGACGTACGTTTGGAAAAACTGCTCCACATCCGGTTTCGGAAATTGAATCATTCCTGCCGCCTCCCATGCATGAATGTTGTTCTCTCTCGACAGAACTTCTCTTGCCTACTATAATAAGCGATTCGGCACGGGAAGTCGAAAGGATCCTGCCAGGGTCCGAGATTGGCCCGGCATGAACAAGAACAACGGTTATCCGCTTGTCCCCGAATAGCAAGATCCCCCTCTGGAGCCGCATTGCGCGTCCAAAGGGGGATCTTTTCAACATTATTGACGCCACGCGTCGTCCATGCCGGACGGAGGCCGGAACGATGTTACAGGCTTCCGTCCTGCTTGGCGGCGCGGCGCCGGATTCCGATCTGCGGGAGCTGCGGCACGATCATGCCTGCAAGCATGAACAGGCAGCCGATGACGCCCCGTGCGCCCAGCACTTCATGCAGGATCCAATACCCGCCGATGACCGCGAATACCGTCTCCATGCTCATGATGATCGCCGCCTGCGTCGGATGCGCATGCTTCTGGCCGATGACCTGCAGCGTGTAGGCGATCCCGACCGAGCATAACCCGCCGTACAGAATCGGAATCGCCGCCTGCGACAAGCCGGTCACGTCGATCTTCTCCGTTGCCGCCGCCACGATGAAGCTGAGCGCCGAACACGTGACGACCTGAAAAAACGACAGCTTGATCACGTCCGCCGTACGGGAGAATTTGTCGATGATCAGGATATGCGCCGACCAGAAAAACGCCCCGACAAGCTCGAACACGTCGCCCTTGCCCAACGTCAAATCGCTTTTCACGCACAGCAGATACAGCCCGACCACCGCCACGACAGCGCCTGCGGCGCTGTTCAGATGCAGGCGATGCTTCAGGAATAGGCCCAGGAAAGGCACGATGACGATGTACAGCCCCGTGACGAACGCGGCCTTCCCGGCCGTCGTGTAGATCAGCCCGATCTGCTGCAGGGACGACCCGCAGAACAGGATCAGCCCCGCCAGGAACCCGGCAACGGCCGAGCCTTTGACGGACGCCCGGATCGCCGTCCGCGATTGTCCGGATCGCTTGTCCAGCCAGAGGATGAGCGGAATCAAGGATAATGCGCCGAGCGCGAATCGAACCGCGTTGAAGGTAAAGGGACCGGTGTGCGCCATCCCCTGCCGCTGCGCGACGAACGCGAACCCCCAGATGCAGGCGGTAATGAGCAGCAGCATACTGGATCTTAATTGTTGGTGTCTATGCATACGAAGTCGTCTCTCCCGGTCGTTCTGATCGAAATACCCCCTAACCATAACAAAAAAGCCGGCACCTTGATACAGGGATTTCCCGCCGGTTGGCCAACGTCTGCTGAAATAATCCATCCGAGTAACGGGCAAGGGCCGGGAATCTCCGCTAAGGAGGTTCCCGGCCCTTATAATTCCTCGACTACCTTTCGATTACCGCTGGCTCTGCATGGACCAAGCTTCGACATCCCACGTCTTGGTGACCCAGTCCTCGTAGAAATCCGGTTCGTGCGAGACGAGCACGACCGTACCCTTGTAAGCCTGCAGCGCGCGCTTCAATTCGGCTTTGGCGACGATGTCCAAATGGTTCGTCGGCTCATCGAACAGAATCCAGTTGCTTTCATGCATCATCAGCTTGCACAGCCGAACCTTCGCCTGCTCGCCGCCGCTGAGCTGGTTGAGCGGGCGCGTGATATGCTCGTTCTTCAGCCCGCAGCGGGCAAGCGCCGCCCGCACCTCGTGCTGGTTCATCGAGGAGAACGCATCCCATACGTCTTCCAGCGGTGTCATCGTCGGCGCCTTGGCTTCCTGCTCGAAGTACGCGGGCGATAAATAATCGCCGAGGTACGTCTTGCCTTCGAGCGGAGGAATCACGCCGAGAATCGTCTTCAGGAGCGTGGATTTGCCGACGCCGTTGCAGCCCACGATGGCAATCTTGTCGCCGCGCTCGATGACCATGTTCATCTTCGGCAGCAGCGGCCTCGTATAGCCGATGACCATGCCCTCCGTCTCGAATACGGTCTTGCCGCTCGACCGGGACTCCTTGAAATTAAAGGTCGGCCTGGCCGCTTCCTCCGGCTTGTCGATGCGGTCGATGCGGTCGAGCTGCTTCTCGCGGCTCTTCGCGCGTCCGGAGGTGGAAGCGCGCGCCTTGTTCTTCTGAATGAACTCTTCTTGCTTCTTGATATAGTCCTTCTGCTTCTCGTAGGCGTCGATATGCTGCGCCTTGTTCAGCTCGGACATCTCGAGAAACTTCTCATAGTTGGCCGAGTAACGCGTCAGCTTCGTGAACTCCAGATGGTAGATCACGTTGACGACCTGGTTCATGAAGCCCGTTTCATGCGAGATCAGCACGAAGGCGTACGGGTAATTTTTCAAATAATTCGTCAACCAGTTAATATGGTCTTCGTCCAAATAGTTGGTCGGCTCATCCAGCAGCAGGACGCCCGGCTTCTCGAGCAGCAGCTTGGCGAGCAGCACCTTCGTCCGCTGTCCGCCGCTCAGCGCCGTGACGTCGCGATCGAGCCCGATCGCATTGAGGCCGAGCCCGTTGGCCATCTCGTCGACCTTCACGTCGATGAGATAGAAATCGCCGATCTCCAGCTCCTCTTGAATCTCGCCCATGCGCACCAACAGCTGCTCCAGCGTATCCGGATCGGCATCGCCCATTTGCGCCGCGATGTCGTTAAGCTCCTCCTCCAAAACGAGCAGCGGCAAGAACGCGTCCTTCAGCACGTCGCGGATGGTTTTGCCCGCTTCCAGCTTCGTATGCTGGTCCAGATAGCCGTAACGCACGCGGGGCGTCCACTCCACCTTGCCTTCGTCCTTCAACAACTTCCCCGTCAAAATATTCATCAGCGTGGATTTGCCGGTCCCGTTCGCGCCGACCAGCCCGACATGCTCGCCGTCCAGCAAACGGAAGGACACATTGCGAAACAACACCCGATCGCCAAACGTATGCGATAATTGCTCAACCGTCAGCAAGCTCATTATTTTCTTTATCTCCATTCATGAATGTACCGTAGTGAAGTCCCGCCAACCGCGGGATTTGCCCGTTTCATTGTATCATAAAAAGCGCGGATTGAGACTGGCGATGTGCCTGGAGGCTTTTCCCGTCGCGGATGCAAAAACGGAGCATGGCGATAAGCTCGCCATGCTCCGTGCGGACTGCAAACGCTGCCGGTCGGCCTAACCGGCGATTTTCGTTCCTTTTCGGAGATCCCAGCCGAATTGGAGCGGCGGGAGCAGCGTGCCGTCCTTGCTCATCTGACTGTAGCTGTATAGAATGGTGCCGTATCCGAGAGAGTACGATTCAACGCCGTCCGCGAAGGAATAGGATTTCACCGTGACGTCGGTCAGCTCGATCGTCAATGGCGCTCCCTTGGCGGTCTCCGTCGTGAACGCGAACTTTGCCGTCTTGAGATGCTTGCCGGTGATGGCCGCGGACATCATGCCGAGCGAAGCGGCGTCCGTTCTCTTCGCGAATTTGATATCCTCGAACATCGTCTTCGCGGACGGCGAAGCGGCGGATGCGGATGCCGTTCCCACGGAAACGATATTGAATGCCACGTCTTCCACCGAAATCCACTTCTCGTAGCCTCTGGCGACGGACTCTCCGGAAATGCCGTCCAACTGCAGATACACGGTTTGCGCCGAGAATTGCGGCTCTGCCGTCGCCTCCGAGCCTCCCGTCAACCCGGCTGCCAGCGCGATCGCGCAGACGATCAGGAGCGCGGCGACTTTCTTGAACTTGCCGGCGAACGAATGAATCATCATAATCCCCCCATGTTTACGTTCGGATTTAAATACTCATTTCGCGCATCTGAGATTGAAGCCGGAATATTAGATACATTTTGACGCAAATATTTTAATAATGATACAAAATGTATTATATAGGATAGCAGCGCCTGCTGTAAATGAAGTTCTGCCGCGCTTGTACCTGTCCGAATTCGAGCATCTGCGCCGAGAAGCGTCACGATTATCGGTCGTCTCGCCAACGACAAGAACCCCCTTTGGATGCTCGACGAAGCTCGAAGGGGGTGCTTGCTATGTCCGTATATCCGTGACAAACCGTCCACGCACCTGCGTTAGTCGGACTTCCCGGACGCAATCCCCTTGGTAAAAGTTACAAGCGCAAGCCCGATGACCAACATAGCCGCCCATGCGCTAAAGGAAGGCCATCCTTCCGGCAGCAATCCGAGGAAACGGTAAGTCAGCGTTTGGCCGGATGCGGCCCGGATTAACGGCTGAACGACCGTCGCCAGCCCGATGAGACTCAGGATGATCCCCGTTACCTGCAGACCGTCGTTTTGAATCTTCTTCATGACAGATCCCTCGTTGTCGCGAGCATGAACGCGCGAATCGTTTCTTGAACCGCCGCTTCCAAATCCGCGATTTGGTTCAAGGCGATCCTCCCGCTTAACGCGTCGATCGCGCTCCGGACGAACACGGCCATCCATTCGGGCGAGAAGGAGCCGAAGCTCTTTTCTTCCTTTTGCCCGTACTGGAAGATCTCGATGAGCGGCTGATGGATGAGGTTGTCGTTATCGGTGAACGCCAGCTTGCCGTCCTTGTTGCGATGGTTCGCGATGATATACATCATGGCCAAAGTCCGGGTCCGGTTGTCGGCCACAAAGCGCATATTGGCGTCAATGTAGGAGCTCAGCGCTTCGGGAGCCGATTTATCCATGACGATACGGCTGGCCATGTAGTCGGCCGCATCGCGAAAATACGTTTGCACGAGCTCGGCTGCGATCAGATCCTTCTGCGCGAAATGATACGTGACTACGCCTTTGCTGATATGCAGCCGTTCGGCGATCGCGCCCAGAGAAAACCCGGCATAGCCGTGCTCGGCCAAGAGCCCCTGCGAGGCCAGGAGAATGTTTTCCCGCGTGTCTTTCATGGCTTCTCCTTCGCTCCGCCCCGGTCCGGCGGTCGTTTTCTTCATTTTAGTACGATCGAGCTAGAAAGTAAAAGGTTTTAGTACGATCGAGCTAAATCGGCTATAGCGCAGGTGATTTGCCGTTTGAGAATGAACATAACAAAACCCGCTTCGCGCCGTAATGGCGTAAAGCGGGTTCTTTGTCGCTCCGGCTTGTCATCCGCGCACGGAATGCCATGACGCGGCACCGATCCCGCCTACTCGGCGGCGATCCGGTCTTCCGCTTCCACTTGGGCAAAATAACGCGCGCTGTCCACCATCGGCGTGCAATCGGAATGGTCCCCGGCCAACGTAATCTCGAAGATGAAATCCTTTCCCAGCACGTGCGGCTTCACCATGCGCCAATCGATTCTTCCCTGGCCGAGCGGCAGCGAATCATGTTCGATCCCCATGCTATCCACCAAATGGTAATACCGGGCGTAAGCTTGCGTTCGTTCGAGCACGTCCCGCAGCCTCCCGTTATCCCCGCCGCATGCGATAAACGCGTGACTCACGTCGACGTTGAGCGGAAGCTCGAGCGGCACGATCAACTCATCGATCAGGTAGGGATTGCCGTAAGAGAACAGGCCTTCGGTCGAATCCTCCCATACGAACACATCCCGCGCGTAAGCCGCGACGGCACGAATTTCTTCGCGCAGTAGAACGGTACGTTCCCGTGTAATATCCCTGCAGCTGTCCGTCCGGGAGTAATGGGCATGGATGACGCACGCGGCGCGTTCTTCTCTGCAGATGCGCGCAAGCAGTTCGGAGGATTCATGGTAATAGCGACGGACATCCGGGTTGCCGCTCAAGATGTCCAGATACTCGCCTTGGTACCTCGGCGGATGATGCAGATACGGTTTGACGCCGCGCCGATGAAGCTGACGGATGCGGTCCCGAATGAGGTCGGGGGACTCGAGGTCTTCTTCGCTCAAATAGAATTCCATGATATCCGGGTCGTACGACAGCCGGTTGTCCACGTTCTTCTGCTCCAAATTTCCCTTTAAACGCATATAGTTCACTTGTCCACCTCCGCTTCCCATCTTACCGCAGCCATGTAAATAGAAGATTATCGTCCGCCGCGGCTCCTGTTTTCTTTTCGCGAGCGAGGATGATTTGCCGCGGGCATGTTATACCTTCGATCATAATAATTATAGCGCCGACTTGACTGCTTCTTGGGTAATTTTCCATATTCAAACAAAAATATTGAATCCGCTCGAACAAAGCTCGCGCGAATGGTCTCTAACTCTATTGGGGGCAAATATACCAGATATCTCTAGTTACTCACCCACGCCGAGCCTATCGGTTCCGAATATGTTGTGAAAGCTCACACACTATTCGAATCGAGGGAGTGACAGCTGTGCCCGGAATGTTACGCACCGTCAACGGAACGACCACCCTTTTCGCCACGGCAAGCCTGAAATCCAAGCAAGAGGGCATATTAAGCGCGAACATCGAATTGGTCACGAATCCCAGCCGCGGCGTCTCGGACTTCTTCCTGAACATCACGCAGAATGCCTGCAACGTCGCCACGATCAAGATCCAATCGCTGACGCGCACCAGCAGCAGACTCACCGCTTCCTTCGGCAAAGCGGTAAAGGGCGCCTCCAGCGCCAACATCCTTCTCCGAGATAAGAACGGCAAACTCACCGCCAGAGGATTCATTAATAATAAGGCGATCGTGCCCATCAAATTCGGTTGCGGCTGCAGGAATGGCTGCTCGTGCTCGGATTCGACCAAAGTCCGATTCAAAGACGGCACGACCTTGAAGGTCAGTATCGACCGTTCGCTCGAGCTTGCCCTTAACCGGCTGTTCGCGAAGCTCGCGCGCGAGATCAAGAAGCTGGTTTCCCGCCAAAGCACGCGCCGGCGCAGAGGGGCGGCGGCCGATCCCGGCTGCAGAGATAATTGCGTTCGGATCGGCAACGCTTGCCGGGCCGCTTGCGGCATCTTCGCCGCCTTATGCGCGCCGATCTGTTTTACCGCGCAGACGGTCTGCATCATACAATGCGGTTTTTGATGGCGCTAACCATTCCGAGCGCCTAGCGGATACGACGGCTTAATCGAATACAGAGCAGCGGCGGTTATCCCGCCCTACTCTGTATTTGCTCGTTGTCTGCCCTGTCTTAGCGTCCCGGTTATAACTTCCTTTACTGGGTAATATAGCCGAAGCGACGGCCGCCTCGGATTAAACTGCGCGCCACGCAAACCCATTCGGCAACTTGGAGGATCATATCATGGGCATTCAACGTTCGGCTATCCTATACGCCGTGCTTTGCGGCACTCTGCTGCTCGCAGCCGCGCTCCCCGGACAAGCTTCCGCTCATCCAGCCCCGCAGACCTCACGAGTAAATCCCACGCCTGAATCGACAACGTCTCGGCATGGACAAGCCGCCATCGCCGCCGTACAAGCGGATGCATGGTTTGACGATTATAAATTTCGCAGCGGCGAAACGCTCGAACGCCTGCGCATCCACTACGCGGTTATGGGAATGCCGCACCGCAGCGCCGAAGGCGACATCGATAATGCCGTTCTCGTTCTGCACTGGACCGGCGCCGACAGCAGAGCCCTTCTCGCTCCGAACTTTCGGAAGGCGCTGTATGATCCGGGAAAGCCGCTCGATGCCCGGCGTTACTATCTGATCTTCGTCGACAACGTCGGGCATGGGCTATCGAGCAAGCCGAGCGATGGCCTCAAAGCCGGCTTCCCCAACTACGGCTACGGCGACCTGGTCGACCTGCAGCATAAGCTCGTCACCGAAACCCTGGGCATCAAGCGGCTCCACGCCATCCTCGGCATGTCGATGGGCGGCATGAACGCTTGGCAGTGGGCCGAAGCTTATCCCGACGCCATGGACGGGGTCATGCCGGTCGTGTCGTTTCCGATCCAAGTATCGGGCCGCAATCTCTTATGGCGGCATATCGTGACCGATGCGATCCGTTCCGACCCGGAATGGATGGGCGGAAATTATACGAACCCGCCTCGCGGCTGGCTGCAGAGCTATGCGGTGCTGCGAATGATGATCGACGGCGTCGCCCATCTGCAAGAGACCTTGCCGGACGGTGCCGCAGCCGACGAATTTATCCAAGAGACCCGCAAGCAAGCGGCTCGGATCGACGCCAACGATATGCTGTATTCGCTGAAATCGTCTGCCGACTACGATCCCGAGCCCGGCCTCTCTTCGATCAAAACGAAGCTGTTCGCGCTTAATTTCTCGGACGACGAATTCAATCCCGAAGAGCTCCACGTCCTCGAACGCCTTGTCCCTAAGGTCAAGAACGGCCGTTTCTTCGTTCAGCCCGGATCTCCGATATCGCGGGGACACCTGACGATGGCGCAGCCCGAGCTGTGGTCGCAGCATGTCGCCGCATTCATGCGCTGGCTTGACGATCCGCAGCAGGAGAAATGAAGATGAACCGATATCTGAACCTTGCCATCAGAATCATGAACGGTATCCGGCAGCATGACTCGTATTCATCCCATGACTGCTACATGGCCGGGAGGTTTTGTCTCACTTCGATTGCGTTTACGGGAGCGCGGGCCGCCCACGCCAGCGCGGCATCCAAATCCGGTACTTCGATAACGAATATACCGCCAAGCTGTTCTTTCGTTTCGGTAAACGGTCCATCCTGCACGAACATCGTTCCGTCGCTTCGCTTTACGGTCGAGGCCGTCTCCGGCGCATGCAGGCCGAACCCGCTGACACCCACCCCCGAATCGCGCAAGGCATGAACGTAATGCGACCAACCGGCCAGATACGCCTGCTGTTTCTCCGGATCCTGGCGAGCAGCGAAATCCTCCGTACTTTCATAGAACATCAGTGTGAATTGCATGCTTCAAGCTCCTCTCATCGATTGAATGCTTATTGGACCTACGTACTTATGTCGATTTCGGAAGACGGATTTCTACATGCCGATAAAATTTATTGGTGTGGCGTAGACAATAAGGACATCGCCTTCTTAGTAGGCTAGCGTTTCCGATTAACACATTCGATCCGCGCCAGGATTCCCCCTCTATTTCGGCGACTCCATACTCCATTTGCGGCCATAAAAAAGAACACAGCGATTGCCGCGCTGTGCTCGTATTGGAAATTTCCCTGCTGCCGGAAGGCTCCCGGTTCGTTCTCGTCCGCTGTCGCGACTCCATTCCCCGCATCACGGATCCAACCACTCCGGCGGCCCTCACGAACGACCGCTAGTCCTCAACCGATACGCCGTACTTCTCCGCGACCTTCAACAAATGACTCTCGACGTTCTCGTAGTCTCCGACGTTGTTGCTTGCGATGACGACCGGGTCGTCGATCCCTCTGATGTGCAGCTCGATGCTCTTCACGTTGACGGTCCATAGCAGCTTCCTGACGGAAGACGCTTCCTTCTTCAAACGGTCCAGCCTGCTGTACTCGATTCTCCTTGGCGCCTTTTCCTTCTCGAGCGTCAGCACCATTTCCGCGGCATCCAAGTTAATATCCACCACTTTCGGCATGTCTATCACCTCCAGACGGTTTCCTCAGGATGAAAGCTGATGTTTCCATCCCCATTGTATGATGCGAATGCCGAAATATACCTTTACCTATGAAACAATGCGGACGCCGCGATCCCCAAATACTCTCTCAAGCAAGCGCTGATGCTGTCCATTGCGGTAGAGGATGGACTCCATTTGTTCAACGCGTAGCTCGCGCGCCGGCTTACTTTATAGTCGTCCGGGTAAGGCACGACGGCGATCCCCGCTTCCCGGAAATCCATCACCGACCGCTTCATATGAAAAGCGGACGTCACGAGAATCGGCTTCGTCAAATGCCGGCGCGCCAGCAGCTCCCCCGTGAACGCGGCATTCTGCGACGTATTCAAGGAACGGTTTTCGACCAGGATCCGGTCCGCCGGCACCTTCAGACCGATCAGCTGCCGCTTGGCGATCTCCGCCTCGTTGCCGCTGTCGGCAAACACTTTCCCGCCCGAGAACAGGATGGGCAGTCCCGTCTGCTGGTACAGCCTCGCGGCGGTCAACAGCCGATTCCCGGCCATTCCGTACAGGTTGCCGACCCCGTCGATATCCGGCGTATCGACGGTGGCCCCGCCGCCCAGCACGACGATGACATCGCCCTCCGCCTTGCTCGGAGGCGCATAGCTGCTCTCCAGGCTGCGCATGAGACCGTCGCTGATCGCGCTGATGCTGCACAAATAGAGGACCAAGGCGAACGCAAACGCCCCGATCGCCGGCGCTTTGTTGCGCTTGATCCACAGCCATACGCCGGCCGCCAGCAATAAGACGATGAATATGCCCGGCGGCAGCACGAAGCTGTATAGAAATTTAATCACGTAAATCAAGAGGATCACTTCCTTCCGTCCGCTGGCCTAACCTGCTAAACGACGCATTTAATATCCTAAAACAACCCCGCTGAGCATCGCTCTCCGCAGGCTTAAAGTCTATTTCCTCTTACTATCCTTTATATAATATATCAGCAGCATCTAGCCTCGCATAAAAAAACATCGCCGGGCTCGGATAAAAGCCATGACGATGCAGATATGCTACATGCGATTAAATGTCTGCCCGCCTTTCTACATGGCCGCCAATCGCCGGAAAACGAATCGTAACCGTCGTGCCATGCCCTTCTTCGCTGCCAATGTGGACGGTTCCCTGATGCTGCTCCACGATCCAGCGTGCAATAGATAGCCCTAGACCCGCTCCATGACCCCCTTTGTTTCTAGCGGAATCCCCCTTGTAGAAACGATTAAAAACAAGCGGCAATTCGCGTTCCGATATACCCGCTCCATTATCCTTGACGGTTACGAGAACCGATTTCCCCCGCCTAACGCACGCAAGTTCGATTTGCCCGTGCTCCTGCGTGAATTTAATCGCATTGTCCAACAAAATCATGAACAACTGCACGAGTCGATCCTCATCCCCATTAATGAGCAGTTCCGCACCTTCGATATGCAGTCGTAACCCCAACTGCTTGTAATCCATAATCGGCTCCATATTGCGTGTAATCTCTTTCATGATTCCGTCAACTCGCACGGGTTTGCACGAGATGACTTCCTCATGCGAATCGCCTCTTGCCAGAAGAAGCAGTCCTTCCGCCATGTTGATCATTCTTTTGGTTTCTTTCAGAACGGATGATAGTAGAACGCTTTCTTGCTCGATCGTATGATCGGGATGGCGCAGCAATAATTGCGTTTGCCCTCGGACGACGGAAAGCGGACTCCTTAACTCATGAGAAGCATCTGCAATGAATTGCTGCTGCTTGTCCCAAGCCTTCTGAATCGGAATGAGCGCCCTTCTGGCCAATGCGTACCCCGCGATTATCGACAATAACGCGCCTATCCCTATTCCGATACCGATGCTCCATAACAACCGGTTCAAGTAATACGCCTCGGCTGTAATTTCCGTAATGAGCTGAACGGTTTTCAAGGGCGTGTCGGACAGCTTTTCGATTTCCGGCAAGTTACCCGGATAGGGCCTGCTAACGAATCGATAGGTTTTCCCGCCCATTCGTATCGATTCGGGCCCTCTGTGGTCTTGTTTCTCCCGGAGGATCGAACTCAGTTCGTAATAGGGTCTTTCATAATAGACGCTTTTAATCAAAACATCGTGGAGATCCCACCAATAATCCAAGATAAAACGTTCCGGTTTATTCGAATCGACGTTAATGATTTGCTCCCCGGTGCTCAGGGAAATCTGACGCATGTGATCGATATCAAACACCAGCAGACGGTCAATGTCCGTATACATCTTATAACGCGCCAGCCCATATAACGCTCCCCCCAGCATGACGAACAAGCAAAATACGATCGCACTGTTCCAAATCGTCATTTGTAGCAGCGTTCGTTTGATCATACCGGGGTTTGCGCTCCTTTTTATTTCGTATTCACGACGTTACTGCGCGGAAATCTCGAACTTCGTGCCGGTATCTCCGGCGAAAACAATGGATCCTCCGGCGGGCAGCGAGATCTGATCCTTGCCTCCGATGACACTGAAGTAGAGGCATGTTCCATTCGCATCATAAACGGCAAAAGAGGCATGCAAGGACTTGCTTACCTTAACGATCTTGCTCCCGTCCTCGTCTCCGATCGTGTACCACTTCGCGTATCCGCTCGGCGGAATCGTAACGATGGACTGCTTTGCGACGTTGAAGGACTTCACGGCGTCCTCGTTCACGAAGATTCTGCCGCCTTGATCCAGATACTCGACGCCGTCCTGCGTAAAGAACGTTAAGCCCGAGAGATCCCGCCCGTTCATTCCCGGAATCTGCAAGTCGGAGACGGCGGTATTCGGGCCTGTTATCCGCTTATCCAACACGTACCCCGGCAATTGTTTCGATATATTCAATTGGCTGGGCGGCAACACCAAATACATGAGCGACGTATACTTCTCTTTCACTGGATAATAGTTCTTGCCGTCGCGCTGCATCCATGCTTCTTTTGTCGCTGCCGGAAGATTTTGCGGCTGGAGCTTCTCGGCGGAGTACATCGAAAAGGCCGTCTGCCCGAGACCCGCTAACGAGGCGTATTGACGAATCCATAAGTAGGTGCGTCCGTTATCCTCCGTCACGAAGCTGATCCTCGCATTCCCATCCGTACTTCGGAACGTGTTGTCCGCCGAATACGCGTATCTTTGGGTTGGATTATTGGGCGACTGCTCCGAAGTAACGGACATGTCGCCGTCTTTGGTAATCGCGACGTTGATCGTTGCGCTGCTCGCACCATAAATTCCCGAATACTGCAGCATGGACGCCGGCATGACTGCCTTTACCGGCGCGCCGTATGACTTAACAGGCTTGAACTCGGCAATTGTCCCCTTCTCCTTCAGCGCCTGAAGCAGGATATCGTTCGCCAGCAGCTCGTCGTTCGTGCTGCTACCGCCGGAAGTGACGACGGCTGCCGCCATGTCCGCATCGGGAAGCACAACGAGCGATGCGTGATAGAGCTGCGTATCCCCGCCTTTGGTCAGCGCCTTCATCCCGTATTCGCTGAAGGGGTACAGATTGACGCTGTCCCAGCCGAGACCGTATTCGAACGAGTTATCCGCATCGTCAGGCCATAGAGGCGTCTTGTACTCGTCTTGCGTCATCGCCGCAGCCGAATCGCCGGACAAGACTTCTTCCGCTTCCCCCGTGAAAACTTTCGAGAATCGAACCAAATCTTCCGCCGTGGAATAAATGCCTCCCGCTCCGATCACGTTGACCGTCTCGTTGGGTAGCTGCCCTATGTAGGTCGGATAATAGAGCCCTGCCATCTTCGCCGCGTTCGGAGAATCGAGCGGCGTCTCCGTATTGGCCATACCCAGAGGTTCGGTAATATACCGATGGATATAAGAGGTAAAGTCCATGCCGCTGACACGTTCGACCAGAATCTCCGCCAGCGTAAACCCGTCATTGCAGTATACCGAGTAAGCGCCCGGGTCCGCCTTCAAGGTCTGTCCGGCCAGTTGCTTCAGCAGCGTGTCGTGGGCGTAAGTATCGTGATCTTCGAACAAGAAAGCATCCGTGAACGACGATCCGTTCAAGCCGGAAGAATGATTCAGCAGCATGCGCGGCGTAATCTGCTTGTAGCGTTCATCCTTCATCGTAAACGCGGGGATATACTGGACGACCGGCGTATCGAGATCGAGATTCCCTTGATCGACCAACTGCATGACGGCAACCGCGGTAAACATTTTACTCGTCGAGCCGATCCCGTACATCGTGTCCTTCGTGAGCGGCCTCTGTCCCTGCTCGTCATTTTTGCCGGATTGACCGGATACGACGATATTGCCATGATCGATAAGGGCATACTGCACGCTGCTCGCGCCGTAAGTAGCGGTGAGGAGATCGGCCTTAGCCTTGGATTGTTTCCCGGTTACTTCGTAGGTAATCAAGGCCTCGTTCGAAGGCGAGTCCATTGCCGCCGTCGGCACGGTTATCGGAACGGCGTTTGGCCCAATCACCTCGGATGTATTCAACTTCTCTGCCGTGTTTTGCGTCTTTACCGGTGCATTGTTGTCATCGCAGGAGGTTAACAGCAGACACGAAGACAGCGCAGCTCCCAATAGGAAGGTCAACCGAGCGTGCTTAAACACCTGTCTTAGACGGCTCATGAATCGTATCCCCCTCATCTAAGTATAAAGAGAATATAAGGGATGAACCTTTGATTTCCCTTAGAAAAACGACTACATTTTGAGTCTGTAGCCCAAACCTCTTACGGTTTGGATCAATTGATCCGCCTGCCAGGGGGACAGCTTCTTTCGAAGATAATGGACATACAGCTCGACGATGCCGATTCCCGCTTCCGAATCGAGCCCCCATATCCGGTTATAGATTTGCTCCTTCGTCACGATCTGCCCTTTGTTCATGAGCAAGTACGCCAGCAGTTCATATTCCTTTTCCGTTAGTGTCAGTTCCTCTCCCTTAACCGTTACCACTCGGTTTCTGACTTGAATGGCGATCGTTCCGTAGCTGAGCTGCTCTTCTTGGTTAATCTTGCCATAGCGGCGCAACAGCACTTTGACTCTGACGATCAGCTCTGGAATCTCAAATGGCTTCACCACATAATCGTCTGCTCCGATCGTTAATCCCTTTACCCGGTCGTTCAATCCGTCCTTCGCCGTCAAACAAAGGATCGGAGTATCCACCTTCAGCCTCCTAGTCTCTTGGATGAGCGTAAATCCATCGACCTTGGGCAGCATCATATCCAAAATAATCAGATCGAACTCACCGTACAATGCCTGATGCAAGCCTTCTTCTCCGTTATGACACTCCGTAACCTCGTGCCCCTCATCCTGCATAACCCTCGCAATCATATACGATATCGCCATATCATCCTCTACGATCAGCAGCTTCATAGTTCCTCCATGTGGTGGACGTGTATGAGGATAGGGTACCATATTAAAATTTATTTGTGAGCACGGTCGAAACAAATATTTCCAATAGCCAGGGTCCAATTGTTGACTCCTCATTGACTCCGGAACATAAAAAAATACATCGCCAGGGCGTATATGCCACTGACGATGTATTCAACCTTAGCGGAACATTATATGTTTTTCGATTCTTATTGAGCATCGGTCGCAAGCGGATTCCCCGCACAACCAAACCAATCGCTCCAGCTTCCTGATATGCTTATTGCCGTTATTATTTTATGGCTGCAAGGAAGTCTGAATCTCGACGACGGTGCTGTCGTAGCCGCTGCCGTTCCATACCGAGTAGGACAGCTTGTCGCCCGAAGCGCTCCACGAGGAGTCCGCGGCGTTCTCGACGTCGGCAGCGATCCGGGTCGCTTCGTCGGACAATAGATCATAGACGTACATGCCTTTGACCGCCGCGCCGTTTACTTCCGCTTGCATGCTGTACGCGATCAGCCGTTGATCCGCCGACCAGGAGATGCCGCCAAGCTCCGCGCCTTCCGCGATCGTCTTCGCGTTCCCGCCGTCCAGATCGCACAGCACGAGCTTCGCTTTGGAGCCGTCGTATTGCTTCACCAGCAGCTGCTTGCCGTCGGGCGAAGGAATGACGCTGCCCACGGAACCGAGCCCCATATCCTTGGTTTTCTTGGTATCCAGGTCGAGCACCTTCAGCGCTTCGTCCGCATTGGAGTTGTAGTAGATGCTGCTGCCGAGTTTGGCTACGATAATCAGCGCGCCTTTGTTCAATTCCTCCAGCGCGGCGATATCGCCTGTCGCGGTTGCCGTGTAAGCACCGCCGGCATACGAAGCACCGACGATGGTGCCATCATCCGCCCATGCAGCGCTCATCGCGCCTCCGATGGGATCGCCCGCCAGGCCGAACGACTTCAGCGTTTCCAGATTCAGCACATAATATGCGGGATCGCCGAGCGTATACGCCTGGTAGAGCAGCGACTTTTTGTCCGGCGACAAGCTGGCGTTCCCCAAGAACACGTTCGCCTGTTCCTTCAGCGGCACGAGCTCCCCGGTCTTCAGATTGAATCGGTACAAGCTGCGCGGATAGGAATCCGATAGTTCCTCCAGCTTCATCTTCGGCAAGGAATCGTTCTCCTTGGACACAATGACCGTATCCTCGTCCAGCCAGTCGAAGATTTCCACCTTCTCGTACGTCTTGATGCCGCCGACCGTGATGGCCGGACCGGCCGTCGGCGTCTTGCCTTCGTTATCGATCACCGTGATGGTTTTCCCCGGCTCATGAATGACCTGGCGGTTCCCTCCGTTATTTTCGCTGCAAGCGGTGAGGGCAAGCAGCAATGCGGGTACGCATGCCATGATGGCTAATTTTGTTCTGTTCAATGCGATCGCCTCCTTGATGCTTACAATACCGATTGCATATTTCGAATGAACGAAGGATTGTTTCCAAGTTGTAAACAATCTTATCGAGATAGACAAGGGAACGTGAGTCGAAATGTCGTGCCGCCGCCGTCCGAATTCACGAGGGAGATGCTGCCTCCCTGCGTCTCGGTATACCGCTTCGCCAGCGACAGCCCCAGTCCGGCGCCGCCGTACGCCCTGGATCTGTTCTTGTCCACCGTGTAGAACGCGTCGAAGATTTGATCCGCGACCTCATCCGGAATGCCGATCCCCGTGTCGGCTATGTCGATGACGACCTCGTTGCCGCGGACGAAGTTGCTGACGCGGATGCGGCCGTCCGCCTTGTTGTATTTGATGGCGTTGTCCAGCAGGTTCGCAAGCACGATATTCATGTAATCCTTGTCGGCTTCGATATAGGCTTCGTGCAAATCCGTCTCCAGCGCGAGGCCGAACTTCTCCGCTTTCCCCTTCAGGCAGTCCAGCGCCGACTCGATCGTCGCCCGTACCTCGAGCTTTTCCTTGTTATACTCGAAATCGTACTTCTCCATCGCGGACAACTGCAGCACCTTCTCCACCATCTCGTAGAGCCGCTGCGTCTCTCCGGCGATATGGGTCTTGGCCGTGGCCAGCAGTTCCTCGTCGTCCGGATACATGTCGAGCAGATCGAGATAAGCTTTAACGGACGTGAGCGGCGTCTTGAATTCATGCGTGACATTGCCGATGAATTCCTTCTGCTGCCGGTCCAGCTCCGATAGCTTGCGCACCGCAAGCGCCAGCTTCTCCCGCTCCTCGTCCTTGTCGCGCATCGTGGCCATGAGGCGTTCGCTCATGGCGGCAATGCCCGCGCCGAGCTCCCCGATCTCGTCCCTCCGCTTCATGTGAGGCACCGCAAACTGTCCCTCCCGGATACGGCCGACCGTAACGTTCAGCTTGATGATGCTGCGGGCGAAGGAGTTGAAGAACCAATACCCCAAGAGAAAGCTGAGCACGAACACGCCCGCGCCGATATAGATGAACAATCGCTTGATCTCGTCGTAGAAGGCCTGATGGTCTTGGAGCGAATAATTGAACTGGACGACGCCGACCTGCTTGCCCTCGATGCGCAGCGGGGTTAAATAATACATGGACGCCCCTTCCACCAGATAGGCGGTCTTGTTCTCCAGCGCATACGCCAGCGTCTGCTTGATGCCGGCGGATGGAGGAGCAGCATTCCTCTTCCCGATGACGGCGCCGCTCCCATCGTACAGGACGACGGGCTGCCCGCTGATCTGCTCCAGCTGCTTGGCGAACGCCGCGCCTTCGGTCTCCAGGAAGGTCTGGGGCACTTTATTGGACTGCTCCAGGATGGATTGTCTGAAGTAGACGTTCGCCGTGTCGGCTTGCTGGGCGAGGAGCCGCTCCGTCTGCGCGCGCTGATTCCGCTCGATGCCCTGCAGGACCAGCAGGCTGAGCACGAATACCGTAAGCAGCAGAAGCAAGGCGAGGAACAGGCTGAACTTCAGCTTGATGCTAATCCTCACCGTGTCCTCCGGACGCCCTGTAGCCGATGCCGTGGACGGTCTGGATCATGTCGCCGTAGTCGGGTCCCAGCTTCTTGCGCAGCCGCTGCACATGAATGTCTACCGTACGCGTCCCGCCGAAATAATCCATCCCCCACACCAGGTCCAGCAATTGCTCCCGTTCGTACACCCGGTCCGGATTGGCGGCCAGCAGCGCGAGCAGATCGAATTCCTTGGGCGTCAGCTCCAGCTTGCGTTCGCCCGCCATCACCGTCCTGCGCGCGACATGCACCTTCACGCCGCCGAGCTGAAGCTCCTTCGGCTCCTTCTTCTCTCCGGCGGCCTGTATCCGTCGAAGCAGCGACTTGAGCCGCGCGAGCAGTTCCCGCATGTCAAAGGGCTTCGTTATATAGTCGTCGGCCCCGAGCTCCAGCCCGAGCACCTTATTCACGATGTCTTCCTTGGCCGTCAGCATGATGACGCCCATGCCGCCTTTGTCCTGCAGCTTCTTCAGCACGTCGTAGCCGTCCATGCCCGGCAGCATCACATCGAGAATGATGGCATCCGGACGCGTCTCGCCAAGACGCTTCGCGGCGATATCCCCGCGATCGATGACCTCCACCGCGTAGCCTTCGCGCTTCAGGGCATAGGCGATCGCGTCCGCGATCGCTTTCTCGTCTTCGATGACCATGATTTTTGCTTGCACGGCTTCGCACCTGCCCCGTGTTGTTATTGTGCTTTTATTATAAGGGTATTTGGGAGTGGAACCAAAATTCGATTGTGTAGGGGACCGTTGCGTGTTGGCTTCTTGTCGGTGGCGTACAACGCAAAGAAGTACATCGGCCATATGGGCGATGTACTCCGTTCATCTATACATACACCTAAGCTTGGTCTCCGGTCTCAACTGGATTCCCCGCGTAGCTAATCCACCCAGGAAACGAATCAGATTAATTCGCGAAGCGCGTTCAGAGCGGCTTCATAATCCGGATGATCCGTCATTTCCTTGAGATATTCCACATACTGAACGATGTTGTTGGCGTCCAGAATGAAGATTGCCCTCATGTCCAATTGCAATTCTTTGATGAGTACGCCGTACGCTTCGCCGAATGTGCGGTGTTTGTAGTCGGTGAGCGTAATCATGCGATCGATGCCGGCCGTGGAACAAAATCTGCTTTGCGCAAAAGGAAGATCGACCGAGATGGTGATAAAAATCGCCTCATCGCCAAGTTTCGCTGCCTCTACATTGAAACGTCGCGTTTGCGAATCGCATACGGGGGTATCCAGGGAAGGCACAACCGAAATCAATTTGATTTTACCTGCATAGTCGGATAGGCTTGCTTCCTTGAGTAAATCTTGATTAATCTTGAAATCCGGCGCTTGATCTCCGATTTTCAGTTCCGGACCTACCAGAGTAACGGGGTAACCTTTCGCTGTTGCAACTCCTACGCGTTCTTGAGTCATTGAAATTTCCTCCTTGGTTAATAGATAGATTTTGATTATTGCGGATGTAGATCGGATTAGACGTTGTTACATTTATAATTAATCTCTGCCGGCCTCAACGATTTTCTCGGCAATCATTCCCGGCTGCGTAATTGCCGTGCTGATGTGATCTCCCGTGCCTTCGATGAAACGATAGACTCCCAGACGACTTGATTGCGTCGGATGCCAGCCTAGCGGACCTTGCGGCAGAGCCGTATCTTCATCGAGGTAAAGGAAGCTTTTCGGAATATCGAGACTGTAGAACTTTTTCAGATCTAATTTCTCGTACAATGGACCTGCCGGCTCCGGCTTTGCTTGACTATAAATGGCTTTGGCTACGTCGAGCGAAGCCGTGTTGGCTAGTGTATCTCGAAAGATCGTAAATGGCAGCGCGATCGTATCGTCCGTTGACGCGCTTCTAAGCTGCTTGAACAGATCTTGAATGGGCGCAGGGAACTGATCAACCATGCTTTCACCGTCTTGCGGGACGAAAGCATCGAAGAATACCAAGCGTTTGATGCGATCCGGAATTTGTTCCGCGACTTTCTCGACGACAGTACCGCCGAAGCTATGTCCGAGCAGGACAATGTCATGCAGATTTTTCTCTTTGATGTAATCGACGACGGAGGTTGTAATTTGTTCGTGCGTCACATTTTTGACAGCATTTGCGCCATGTCCTGCATATTCCGGCGTATAGACCGTGTAGCCCATTTTGTGGAGTTCCGCGGCCACGCCATTAAAGTAGCTGCTATCAGCCCAAGCGCCGTGAACGAGTACGAAGGTCAGCGGATGCTGGATGGATTCTTTTTCTCCAACTGCTTTCAGCGTGTCCGCGGTGTCATAGGTCGCGCCATTGATGATTGACTTCGGCTTAAAAATATCGAAACCGTCCACTTGTACATAACCGTTAACCTTGTTGAATGTAATGCGGCTCGGAACAATGTGATACTGATTTACGAGGGTATCGCGTACCGATACGAGCGAAGTACCTTTTCCCACGTTTTGCGCTGCGGCGTTAACCGGACTGCTAAGATTCAAGCTAAGTAACGCAAACGAGGCAACTAACGATGCAGTGACGATTTTGGCTTTCAAGTTCATGATAAAAACCTCCTGATAAGTTTGATTTTTAGTAGTGCGTCCAAGCATTCGATCCATCGTGCATTTCCGTGTCCATTTCGCTCTGTTCCGCCAACATCTTTCGCCTTACTCCTTCTCCTTACTTTTTATTTGAGCTCCTGAGTAGAATAATAACAAACTGAAATTCGCGTAACCGTGACTTTGTCACACTCGATTAAAAAATACGCCGAGCACTATCCATTATCAAAAGTAACCGTTAAAGATGGCTTCCTCCGCCTTTTGTCTGCATACACGGCATACGAGCGAGTGTTTGCTTCAACCTGCTCTGTAGGTACTTTCGGGGATCGTTTGTTGACTCCGCGTTGACTTCGGACAATAAAAAACACCGCCAGGGCATAGAAGCCGATTGGCGATGTATTCATTGGTTACATTCTGTTATAAGTCTTTTAGGTTCTCTTCGTCTCCGGTAGCGATTGGATTTTCTCCATAACTATTATTCCGACAGTTTCAGCAGTTCATTGCGCGGCAACTAAAGCCGCCGCATTATCTTCAACTCTTAAGCAAAGTGCAGTACCTTGAGAAGCCTGTACAACAGGTACGTGCTTTCTTGCCTGGATGCCGGATGTTCGGGCTGGAACTTGAACGAATCGGAGCCTGATAGCAGGATCCCTTCGTGCACAGCCTTCTGGTAGGTTGGCACAAACCACTTCGTCAATTGCAAAGCTTCCGGCACCTTGACGCTTGAAGCATCTGAAGTATCAGGATGCACATAATCGTAAGCTCTGGTAAGCATAACAATCATCTCTTGCTGCGTAATGGTTTGGTCGGGTTTAAATGATGTCGGGGAATATCCCGTAATTAAGCCGGCGGATACAGCCGCATCGATATCCTTTACATACCAAGCGCCTTTCTTAAGGTCCGTGAATGGGCTTGCCGCGTTGCCGCCGCTCGGCAGAATGCCCAGTGAGCGATTAAGCAAGGCGGCGAATTCCGCACGCGAAATCGATTGTTCAGGTTTGAACGTTCCGTCCGCAAATCCTTTCAGAACCAGTCGGTGGGTCAAGGCCTCAATACTTTCACGGTATATACTGTTTGCCGCAACATCTTTATAGGATGTTTGTCCGGTACGAACGACGGTATACACGGAGTTGCCTTTTTTGAACAAGGATACCCGCAGAACGCCGTCCTTCCATTCGGCATTAATGGGAACGGGCACGAATGCTTTCGTTACGGGATCATACGTTAATCCTGCCAACTGATCTAGAGGCAGCTGCCCGGTCTTAATAATCAATTCATGCTCTATATAAGCAGAATACGCATTCTTCTGCGGGCTTCCCTCGCCATCGGTAACCGTAACGGAGAAATCTACCGAACTGCCCAACGACCGCGAGCCGCTTCCCGCCAATTGTTTGGTCAAGAGCGCTTCATAATCCGAGCCTGCTCTCTCAATGGAAATGACGACATCGGATGCTGTCTTGCCGAGCCCGTCGAGCAATGCCTTGACCGGAATTTTCCAAGATCCATTCGGCGTTGCGATTTGAAGTGACGATGTCGCTTCGAGCGCAACCATGTCCGACAGAGACTTCCGCTTCAGCAACACTTCGTACCGATCCACTGTGTCTTCCGAGTTCACTCGGAAGACCTTCGCGTTCTTGAACGCTTCGTTCTTAGCAAGCTCCGCAACTCCGTCATCCTTCAACTGCAGCTTCACAAGCTGCTTACCATCCTGCGTGGTCGACTTTTTCGTATCCCACGGCATGTCGGATGCCGGTTGATCGGTTGGCATGTCGCCTCCCTCTTCTGGTGCATCTCCAGTTGGTATTCCCCCTCCTGGCGGCGTGCTACCTCCTGGCTGCGTGCCGCCTCCCGGTGTACTGCCTCCTGGGGTGCCGCTATCCGGCACGCCTACCTCCGGAACAGTTACCAGTAAAGGATCGCTATAGTACTTCCCGATGCTTCTGCGAGTCAATACTAATTTGTCGCCGGGTTTTCCGAGATCTTGTATATTCAGATCCAAACTATTCTGCGACATTGTTTCCGTATCCATGTATACGAAGAGGTTGCTTCCATTTTTGCGAACCCATATTTGATCGCGATACGAAACGCCCTTTACCGTAATCCGATCCGAGCCCGTAGCATTATTTACAATCGTTACGTCCGATGAAGAGATGGACGTTGACTTATATTCGTTGAATGCAGCCAGCTTGAATAAGGGGCCAATATTACCCTGTGCATCTTCCAATAGGACCGTGATTCCGATTGCACCTGCCGGCAAGGTAACATCATTGATGGCTTCTGCGTAAGCTGCCTTGCCTGCATCCACAGTCCTGATGGATCCGCCCAGCAGCTGACCTCCATCCGTAAAGAACAAACTATACTTCCCGTCCTTCGGCTCATCAAGAGCCGGCTTCCATGCAACCGTCCCGCCAAAATGGTCGGCACGCGCATCCGTATCCGTAAGACGAATGTCTTGCGCCATGTAAGTCGGGGAATCCCATAAAGGCCCTAGCACAAGACTGCCGGAATCGGATATGGAGCCCTTGATCAAGGGAACGACGCCGATTCTAACGGCACCTGCCGGAACGGCAAGCTCTTGGAAAATATAATAACGATATACTTGATCGATTCGATATTGACTCGTAACATTTCCGATATACCCCAACTTATTTCCCTGTTCATCCGCAAAATACAGATTGTAGGAGTCAATGCCATCTTCTTCTTCGGATCCCGTAAAATAAATACTGCCGTAGATTTTGCCTGCTTCATCATCCTCGTCCACAAGCAAGGGTTCACCCGTCGTACTCGCATTCGCAGCATAGGCGAGCAGCGCATCCATATCCGCGAAGTAATAAAGCCGTTTCTCGCTGGACACATACACAGAACCATTATCTGAAACATGAACATGCAAGGCTATAAACGGCAGATTTACTTTCTTTGCCGCCGTATCCCGATCATAAATCGCGTTCATGCCGAATACCCATTGCCCTTTGGCATAAATGATTTGTTCCGGGTATGTGGCTTGCACGGACAGGTCCATTGACTTCAACCGGTTGTTATTAAAGTACACATCCGTTCCGTCCGCATGCACATAACGCTGCTGTACGTAATTTGGGCTATTGAGCGGTGATTGTGCCACAAAAGCGAATCCATGATTCGCCGTCGAGAAGCTAGCTATTCGGCTGCCCGTTGAATGGGAATCCGCAGCGTACAGCATTTGGTTGGCCTGATCCCAAAACAAGCTCGGTTCGTAGGAAGACAAATAATTTTTCTCTGTTCCGTCAGCTCGATTTAGAACGCGAAGCGGTTGGTGTTGGGAATAACCCGCGTAAAATAGCCAATCCTCGCTCGGCGAGATCCGGTAAGGATATTCGATCGTCGGGATTCGGGCAAACCTACCGCCCGGCAGCAGCGCATCGGATACCTTGATCGTTCCGATGTTATTCTCGCCGGAAAAGGCGACGTAGATCGTATCGTCCAACAGTTCGATGTCCGACGGCTTAGAACCGGTCGCAAGCGTGTTAACGACCTGATTCGTCGCTTTATCCACTACGAGCAGATCGTTCGATTCTTCGGAGATGATAAACAGATACGGCGTGGCATCATTAGTCGCCATGTCGGCGATGGCATGATTAGCCTGGAAATACTCCGGTCCCGCCGCAGCCAACATCAACTGGTCGGGCTCCGGCTGTCCTACGGAGTACGCTTCAATCGTGCGTACGTCCTTATTGTATAAGTACAAGATATCCGATTGCGCGGATATTAAGGCGCGCTTCGTTTGATAGGCATAATCCGCGACTTTCTTTAGCGTGTCTTTCTCATAGACCGCCTCTTGCGTGAGGACATAACGATCGTTTACGGCCGCAATTTGAGCGTAAGAATTTTCGCTTGACGGATAGGTGCCATAAACCCGCTTCAGATCGTTTCGATCGATTTTTGATCCTGCATAGTAGACGTAATCGGCATCCGCAAAAATTTTCTCGTTCGGGTAGTACAGATGATTGCCGTCATAAGATCGGGACTCGCTTAGCTTCTCATTCGTCAGATAATTGAGCTTTACAAAGTCGCTCCCGGACCAGAAAGGCTCCCCGATATAGACACTGTTCGTAGACTCGTCGGCAAGCAGCGAAGCCTTGTCCGTATTATACATATAAGCATTCGTTTCATCAGAGAACCGATACTTGTATGTCCCATCCGCCGTTGAATAGAGAAGATAGGTAGACGTGGCGGCTAGATAATATGAATTCCCCGACGTTGTAATTGGGGCTAGAATGGTTTGGCTTGTTAAATCCACGCGTGCGATTTTACTTTCTCCGGATAACGCGATGTAGAGTATATGGCCATATTTGCTCATCGCATTAGGCGCGGAGCCTACTGTCAGCGTTTTGACAACCGACAAATCAGTTGCATTCAGGATAGAAAGCTCATTGGTTGTAGCGGACAAAATATAAAGCATCCCCGATTCCTCGTCTAATTGCCAATCCGCAATGTCCTTGGTCCAATTCGCAAGATGCCCCTCCGACGCTGCCTCGCTAGCCTTAGCTGCCTGTGAGAACGGTATAGATATGCTCATACAAAATAAGCATACTGCGACAATACCTATGTAAACCTTTCGCATAAGATCACGTTGATCTTGCTTCATTCCCTTAATCCTCCACTCAAATGATTCTATTAGAAATGTAATTATTCGTGATACAATTCCATTTCCCTACAAGGAAAAATAAGAATGTTTGGTAAACAGAATTGGCCTCCGAACAGAATCCATGCAGCAAAAAGACACTGAGATCCTGCCCCTCAGCGTCTTTTTTTATGATACTGTTAATCCTCCCCGGAAACGAATTAGACTAATTCGCGAAGCGCGTTCAGAGCGGCTTCATAATCCGGATGATCCGTCATTTCCTTGAGATATTCCACATACTGAACGATGTTGTTGGCGTCCAGAATGAAGATTGCCCTCATGTCCAATTGCAATTCTTTGATGAGTACGCCGTACGCTTCGCCGAATGTGCGGTGTTTGTAGTCGGTGAGCGTAATCATGCGATCGATGCCGGCCGTGGAACAAAATCTGCTTTGGGCAAAAGGAAGATCGACCGAGATGGTGATAAAGATCGCCTCATCGCCAAGTTTCGCTGCTTCTACATTGAAACGTCGCGTTTGCGAATCGCATACGGGGGTATCCAGGGAAGGAACAACCGAAATCAATTTGATCTTACCTGCATAGTCGGATAGGCTGGCTTCCTTGAGTAAATCTTGATTAATCTTGAAATCCGGCGCTTGATCTCCGATTTTCAGTTCCGGACCTACTAGAGTAACGGGGTAACCTTTCGCTGTTGCAACTCCTACGCGTTCTTGAATCATTGTAAATTCCTCCTTGGATTATAGATAGATTTTGATTATTGCGGATGTAGATCGGATTAGACGTTGTTACATTTATAATTAATCTCTGCCGGCCTCAACGATTTTCTCGGCAATCATTCCCGGCTGCGTAATCGCCGTGCTGATGTGATCGCCCTCGCCTTCGATGAAACGATATACCCCCAGACGACTTGATTGCGTCGGATGCCAGCCTAGCGGACCTTGAGGCAGAGCCGTATCTTCATCGAGGTAAAGGAAGCTTTTCGGAATATCGAGACTGTAGAACTTTTTCAGATCTAATTTCTCGTACAATGGACCTGCCGGCTCCGGCTTTGCTTGACTATAAATGGCTTTGGCTACGTCGAGCGAAGCCGTGTTGGCTAGTGTATCCCGAAAGATCGTAAATGGCAGCGCGATCGTATCGTCCGTTGACGCGCTTCTAAGCTGCTTGAACAGATCTTGAATGGGCGCAGGGAACTGATCCACCATGCTTTCACCGTCTTGCGGGACGAAAGCATCGAAGAATACCAAGCGTTTGATGCGATCCGGAATTTGTTCCGCGACCTTCTCGACGACAGTACCGCCGAAGCTATGTCCGAGCAGGACGATATCATGCAGGTTTTTCGCTTTGATGTAATCGACGACAGAGGTTGTAATTTGTTCGTGCGTCACGTTTTTGCTGGCATTTGCGCCATGTCCTGCATATTCCGGCGTATAGACCGTGTAGCCCATTTTGTGGAGTTCCGCGGCCACGCCATTAAAGTAGCTGCTATCAGCCCAAGCGCCATGAACAAGTACAAAGGTCAGCGGATGCTGGATGGATTCTTTTTCTCCAACTGCTTTCAGCGTGTCCGCGGTGTCATAGGTCGCGCCATTGATGATCGACTTCGGCTTGAAAATATCGAACCCGTCCACTTGAACATAACCGTTAACCTTGTTGAACGTAATGCGGCTGGCAGCAATGTGATACTGATTAACGAGGGTATCACGTACCGATACGAGCGAAGTGCCTTTTTCCACTGTTTGAGCGGCGGCGTTAACCGGACTGCTCATATTCAAGCTAATTAATGCAAACGAGGCGACTAAAGATGCAGTGACGATTTTGGCTTTCAAGTTCATGATAAAAACCTCCTGATAAGTTTGATTTTTAGTAGTGCGTCCAAGCATTTGATCCATCGTGCATTTCCGTGTCCATTTCGCTCTGTTCCGCCAACATCTTTCGCCTTACTCCTGCTCCTTACTTTTTATTTGAGCTCCTGAGTAGAATAATAACAAACTGAAATTCGCGTAACCGTGACTTTGTCACACTCGATTAAACTAATAATAAGTTGTCGTCTATTGCCCTGATTCGGAGTTCGGCCATTTGTTTCAGGTGACGAAAACAAGGCTGGGTATACGGTCTATCGCTTTACCGCAGATCACGATAGACGCCCTTAAACGGCAAAAAGTCCTGCTCGCGCAGGACAAGCTGGCGGCAGGACCCAAGTATACTCAGCCGACGTTGTTGATTCGCCGTTGACTTTGGATATACAAAAGAAGCCGCCATGGCCCTCGGGCTGCATGACGGCGTATTTGTCATTCAGATATTGCTATGCCATGTTTGGCGCTTCTTCATCACCGATAGCGATTGGATTCTCCCCATAACTAACCCAATCACTCCAACTCCCCGCATACAACCGCACATTGCTAAATCCCGCTTCCTGCAATGCAAGCACGTTCGGGCAAGCCGTCACGCCCGAGCCGCAGTACACGATCGTCTCGCGCTCCTTGTCCAGCCCGTCAAACCGCGCAGCCTGCTCATCCGCGCTCTTCCACTTGCCGTCCGCGCCGCGGCCTTCGGCCCAGAAGCGGTTCAGCGCGCCCGGGATATGCCCGGCCACGCGGTCGAGCGGCTCGACCTCGCCGCGATAGCGCGGCGCTTCGCGGGAGTCGATCAAGGTCACGTCGTCGCGGCCCAGCTTCTCGCGTACTTCATCCATCTCCACGAGCAGGTTATGCTGCACCGTCGCGAAGAACGGCGCCGGGATGAGCACCCGCTGATCCGCGTTCACCGGAAACCCAGCGTTGACCCATGCCGTATACCCCTCGTCCATCACGTAGACCGCTTCGTGGCCGAGGTACTTCAGCAGCCACCACAGGCGCGAAGCCATCGCGCCGCCCTGGTCGTCGTACGCGACGACGCGCGTCTCGTTGCCGATGCCGACGCGGCTGAACGTCCCCGTCAGCTGCGCGATGTCCGGCAGCGGATGGCGTCCGCCATGCTCCTCGATCGGCGCGGACAGGTCCTTTTCCAGATCCAGATACACGGCGCCGGGGATATGCGATGCCTCATACGCCTCGCGGCCGGATGCCGGCTTGCCGAGCTGGAACCGGCAGTCGACGATGACGATGTCCGATTCATACATGCGGGCGAGCAGCCATTTGAGTGATACGATATTAGTCATTTCTTGATTCCGCCTTCCATCTTCATTTCATGCGTTCTATTATAACGGAAAATGCCCAGCCGGAGAAATCAGGAGGGCGTAAAGCCCTTGCACCCAGCCTAAGCTTCATCCGATTACCTTCGTTCACTCTGGCATCAGATCAAAACTGGTCCGTAATATCGCGCCAGCTTGTCCAATCGGGCAGCTTCTGCAAGCCCCAGTACGCCAGGAACATGGTCATGACCTCCTCCACGTCCGCAGTCGAATAGCTGTAATGCTTGAACGATCCGTCAGGATGATCCAGCCGCAGCTCGACGGTGATGCCGTTCTCCGCATCCCCCGACGGGACGGCCTGCATATAGCTGCTCCCCTCGATCGGCGCGCTCGGATCCAGTACGATAAAATCATTCGGATCCAGATCGAGGTTTCCAATAAGCTCGCGAATCAGCGACGCTTCTATCGCCTCGTTCGCGTATGTCGCCCCTTGCGTCGTAATGGTGTAGGTCAAGCCGCGATGGCCCGCAAAGCTCAAGTCCGTGGATTCCTTCATCCCATTCTCCTCCTTGGCTGCTCTACTTGTTGGTCTTCTGCCATTCCCCTACCAGTATAACGGCAACGCGCGAAATGTTCGATATCCCTTCCGCCAGCCCCCAGCAACGACCTGCATTATTCACGCATCTGCCTACGGACCCCGCCTTCTAACCCTCAAATACCCCCATCCGGAGGACCGCGAGCCCGCGCCGCTACAGCGTTTACAATTCCTGAATCTTCCATAGATGATCCGTTAACAAAACTGCCCTACGATCTAATCGGACCTAGCGCGTCCCCCATTCGATCGAAGGAGATGAATTTATGTTCAAACGTTTGTTAGGCACGACCGCCGTCATTATCGCCCTGGGCGCCACGCTCGTCACGGAAGCCGGCGTTGCGCCAGCCCCGGCGCATGCGGCAGGCAACATGGTTCCCGACTACGAGGTCAAGCTGCTCATGAACCCAAGTGCCGTGCTCGGCTCGGACTTCAAGCTGACCAGCACCGTCCTGAACGCGTTCTCGATGCCGACTACGGTCACGAAGATGAACGTCGCGTTCCTCGACACGAACGCCGAAGACATCTACAGCAACGGCTGGAGCCCGCGCATCCGCAAGATGGAAGGCGAAGACGATTTTGAACTGGACTACAAGAAACGCTACGCGATCACGAACAACAACATCAACGCCGCGCTGACGCAAGCCAACAACGACGGGTTCGACTCCGGCGACGAAGACTACGATGCGCAAGTGGAGTGGGGCTACCAGAACAAGACGCTCAGCATCACCCGCGAGAAGAGCGGCAGCAAGAAAGGCTACGACGGCATGGACCTCCCGTCGATCGGCGACGCCCGCAGCCTGATGATCAACAACGCGCCGGATAAATTCAACGACTGGCTGAACGACGACTGGGGTACGGACAAGCTCGACGACTCCCGTTACTACGGCCCGATCCTGGCCAAACGTTCCGTCGGCACGTGGAGCGGCATGGAGCTGTACATCGAAGTGTGGCCGATCCGGAACGCGGCAGGCACCGGCACGGAATACGTCGTCGAAGCTTCGTTCAAAACCGACAGCGCGACCACCGCATCCACCAAGCATGACCAACTGATCGCCTTCCTGCAAAGCAAAGGCTGGTTCCTCGCGCAGGATTCGCTGAAGACGCAGCTGATCATGGACCGCTACTAATCGAATCCCGCGTCCGACCCGCAGTTCCTAGGTGCCCGCTCCCGGCGGGCATCTTTTTTATGCGCTTGCGCCGTCCCCCGCTTTTCCCGCTCCTTCGGATTTGTTAGTATGAAAGAACCAGATTGCATGCGACCTGCATCATGACGACCATCTTCCACCGAGGAGTCCACAGCCATGTCCAATCCGCACCCGTTTCCGCCGCGCTTCAACGTCGTCCCGCTGTCCGAGAAGCTTGCCGAGCAGCTGTCCTCCTGGCGGTACGAACCGCCCTTCGATTTCTACAACTGGACAACCTGGCAGGTCATGCTGGAGCTGGGCATCGAGTTCGGCGACCCCGACATCCGCAACCGGCAGTATGCCGCCGTGACGGACGCGGACGGCGATTTCATCGGGTTCGCGCAGTTCTTCCCGCTGCTCGGGCTGACGCGAATCGGGCTGGGCCTGCGGCCCGATCTGTGCGATCGAGGGCTTGGCGTCCCTTTCGTGCTGGCGATTGTGGCGGAAGCGATCCGCAGGGCGCCGGGAGACGAGATCGATCTGGAGGTGCATACCTGGAACGTCCGCGCGATCCGCACTTACCAGCGGGCGGGTTTTGTCATCACCGATACCTACGCGAAACAGACCCATACGGGGCTGGTCGACGTTTATTGCATGTGTTATTTGCCGGGCGAGGCGCAATAACGGCAAGCCGCCGTATAAGTAAACGCTTTCATTTACAAAATCAAAACGTGCTAATTTCCAATGCCGCCGCATATCCGTAATAGTGTCACGCGTTACGACAACAAGGAGGCGGTCCAATGAAAGTTTTGAACATCATCAGCTTGATCATTCTCATTCTCGGCGGGTTGAACTGGCTTATTGTGGGGCTTTTTGAGTATGATGTCGTTTCGGAGATTTTTGATGGGTCGGATTCCGTCGGAGCCAAGATCGTGTACATCATTGTCGGGGTGGCAGCGCTCTACAGCCTGTCGTTCTTCTCGAAGGTTGCCGCGGACGAGTAGAAGCCGCGCGTCGCTGTCATGCATACGGCATTCCTAAGCCGAGCCCGCCGCTTTGCGCATCCGTGCGCGACGCGCGGGCTTTTGTTGTTCCGCCTCGCCCCTATCGTTCGCCGTCCACGTCGGCGGCATCGAGAAACAGGATGCAGCTGCCGCCCACCGGTACCGAAATCGTGCGAATCCGGTCGAACGAATCCAAGTCCGTATACGCCTGCGATACCATGGCGCGCGGCCGCCCCACCAGCTCGACCGAGATCGGGATAAAGTACGGCCGCCAGCTCCAGTTCAGCCCCTTGAACGCCGGCTGCCGAAGCCACGCATCTCCTTCCCCGCTCCCGCGCTGGTAATTCGAGCTGATCTGAATGCCGTCGCGGCTGCACATATAGATCCGCATCCAGGACGTATCCGCGAGACCCGGAAGCAGTCGTTCGATGAACGAATCGCAGCCGCTTCCATCCATCGTCTCTTCCCAGGCCGCATCCACGGCAAGCCGCAGCTTCGCCGCCTCGCCGCTCCAGTAGCGCTCCGCCTGCCGCATCCGCGTTCGCCGCCGGTCCAGCCCCTCCTCGATGAGGGCCGCGAAGCTGCCGGATGCCCGAAACTCCGCTTCGGCCGGCGCGAACAGATACCCCTGCAGATACCGCGCGCCGATCTCGATCGCCCGCTGCATGTCCTGATCCGTCTCGACGCCCTCCACGAGCAGCGATGCCCCGATCTGGTCCGCCAGCATCGAGAAGGAACGCAGCACGCCGTAATACCCGCTGTGGCTCTCGCTCCGCTTCAGCATGTGGATATCGATCTTGAGGATATGCGGCTGGATCTGCGCGATCCGGTCCATGTTGCTGAACCCGCTCCCCACGTCGTCGATCGCGATCAGGCAGCCTTGGTTGCGGTATAGGTCGATCACGGAGCGCAGCTGCTCCATGGGATCGAGGAACGACTCCTCCGTGACCTCGATCACGACCCGCCGCGGATCGATATCGTATTTGTCGAGGAGACGCAGCGTCGGCAGCTCGCCGGTCATCGCGAAGGTCTGGTAGATCCACGAAGGCTTCAAATTGATGAACAGCCTGCCGTCGTCCGGTCCGGATGCGGCGAATTTGGCAAAGGCCATCTCCCGCAGCTGCCGGTCCACCTGGATCTGCTCCGCCATCGGCACCGACTTGTCGGCGAAGAACGGCCCGATGCTGCGCACGCCGGCCTCGGTACGGACGCGTCCCAGCGCCTCGTAGCCCATGATGCGTCTCGTGTCGAGCGCCAGAATCGGCTGGTAATACGGCACGAGCCCCTTCGCCATATCCTGCCGCATGTCGTCTGCATTCCTCATCGCCGTGGCTCCTCGACTCGATTTATGTCATATTTTCTCACATTGATTGATTTCCCCTATTGTAAAATAGCCGCGAAGCCTTGTAAAGTCCGATCTCCCGCCTGCTTGGCACGCAAAAAAACGCCGATCACCGCTGCCCGGCAATCGACGCCTTGTAAGCTTCGTTATAGCGCTGCGCAGATGCCATATCCAGCGCCGTCAACCCGCCGGCATGCCAAGTCGTGAGCCGCAGCGTCACTTTCTTGTAATCGATGCCGATGAACGGATGATGATTCAGCTCCTCCGCGATCTCGGCCACCTGCCCGACGAAGGCGATGGCGGCAGGAAAGCTGACAAATCTATAGCTGCCGGCGATCCATTTCTCGTCCTGCCGCGTCCAGCCTTCCAGCTCGGCGATGGCGGCATCCGCGGCTTCCGCCGTCAGCTTCTCCAGCTTCGCCATTCGGGATCACCTTCCCTAGCCTCAGATTAAGCGGATGATCCGGCTTTCCTTCTCATCCACGGACACTTCGATGATATGATGCTTGGGCCGGTACGTGACCACGCCGTGGCCGACATGGATGACCGGATCTTCCCCGAGGGCATAGAACACGTCGTCCGCCAGCGCCTCCATCAGCTCCAGCCGCTCCGTCTCGCCGAGCTCCTCCCACTCCGTCGTCTCCATCTCGAAGAACGTATATCCGTCCCCGATCGAATGCATGGCGTCTTTCAATTCCACCAATATATCCTCATACTCTCTCGCATGCTTTACGCCCATTATCGCTGCCTGCCTTTCCGCTTGTATTTCCAGCCGCTTACTCCCTATTCTACACGAATTGGGACGAAAACTCCTAAAACATCCATTTTGCTCTAATCTACAGATTGAATTTGACGATATAAAGTAGAGAAAGATGAATGGTTTGAATGTACAACCGTGAGGTTGGACATGCAGCATTCAGCTACACTGATTGGTTTGCGTGTTCGATCGAACATGCAGCAACCAGCGTCCCTACAAGCATCATGCCCCCCAGACTTGAGCGGCGATTGCCGGTTCATCATAGTCTCTACTCTTAAACTTAGACGAGGTGTGTCATGGAAAAATCCACAATTATCGGTATCGTACTCGGACTTATCGCCGTTCTGCTCGGGATGACGCTCAAGGGTGCGCCCATCGAAAACCTGCTCAACCCGGCAGCTTTTACCATCATTATCGTCGGAACGGCGGCCTCGTTATTCATTGGGTTCCCGCTGAAAGAGCTAAAAAAATTCCCGAAGCTCATCAAAATGATCTTCGTCGAGCAAAAACTGCTTCCGCGCGAAGAAGTTATCTCCCTCTTCATGGAGTGGGCAACGATCACGCGCCGCGAAGGTTTGCTCGCACTGGAGTCGAAAGTCGACGAGATCGAAGACCTGTTCCTCCGCAACGGCATGCGGATGATCATAGACGGCAATGACCAGGACCTCGTTCGCGACGTTCTCCTCGAGGACATCGCGGCAACGGAAGAACGCCACCGCGCGGGCGCGCTGATCTTCTCGCAAGCCGGCATGTACGCGCCGACGCTCGGGGTGCTCGGAGCCGTTATCGGGCTGATCGCCGCACTTGCCGACATGAGCGACATGGCCAAGCTCGCCCACGCGATCGCGGCCGCATTCGTTGCTACTCTTCTAGGTATATTCACCGGCTACGTATTGTGGCACCCGATCGCCAATAAGCTGAAGCGCCTCTCCAAGAATGAAGTCGAGCTCCGCCTCATGATGGTCGAGGGCCTGCTGTCCATTCAATCCGGCGTGTCCACGATCGCGATCAATCAGAAGCTGTCCGTCTTCCTGACGCCGACCGAGCGCTTCAAGATGAATCAGAGGGGAGCGGAAGCGATTGAGCAAAAAGCATAAAAAAGAGCATCACGAGGAGCATGCCGACGAAACCTGGCTGATCCCGTATGCCGACTTGCTGACGCTGCTGCTCGCTTTGTTCATCGTGCTCTACGCCATGAGCTCTACGGATTCGAAGAAGTTCCAGGACATGAGCAAAGCCTTCAATATCGCCTTCAGCAGCGGCATCGGCGTGCTCGAGCAGTCCTCGGTCATCTCCCAGGCCAATCAATTCGAGTCCACCCAGGATCCGAAGCGCCATGAGGACACCAAGGACATGTCGGAGGAAGAACGCCAAGCGCTGCAGCAGAAAGAGCAGCAGGACCTCGAGAAACTGAAGCAGCAGGTGGACAAGTATATTCAGTCGAACGGCCTGACCACGCAGCTGGATACGAAGCTCAACCAGTCGCAGCTGACGATCACGATCAGCGACAGCTCGCTGTTCGCGCCGGGCAGCGCCAGGGTCAAGCCCGAATCGCGCAAGCTGGCCATCGAGATCTCCAACATGCTGACCAAGTATTCGGACTACGAGGTCGTCGTCTCCGGCCACACCGACAACGTCCCGATCAACAACGACGAATTCGAGTCCAATTGGGAGCTCAGCTCCATGCGGGCCATCCGGTTCATGAACATCGTGCTCGATAACAAACAGCTGAATCCGCGGAATTTCAGTAACATCGGATACGGCGAATACCGCCCGATCGCGAGCAACGATACGGCGGACGGACGTTCCAAGAACCGACGCGTCGAGGTGTCCATCATCCGGAAATACGCGGACGCCGCAAAATCCGTCAGCGTCTCGTCCGCTTCGACGGCAGAAGCCAAGACGCCGGCCGCAGGCGCCGCAGCCAAAACCGGCACAACGGCCAATGCGGCCACGAAATAAAAAGCATTGCCTGCTAACAAAACCGCCGGGAGCGCAGCTCCCGGCGGTTTTGTTGTTCTATTCACTTCTGCCCCGCCGAATGCGGCGGTCACATCCGACTCATTGCGGTGGCCACTTCCGGCCCACCGGGTGCGCCCGGATCGCCGGCTTCCGCTCAGCCTAGCCGATTGCGCCGGCACGGTCGATTACGCTCAGACCGACCGCTCAGACCGACCGATTCCCCCGGACGCACACCGCCTCACTTCGGCAGCGACAGCTCGATCGACCGCCGGACGAGCACGTCCATCGCGTCGATGCTGACCTTCTTCGTCTCTTCGCCGAGTTTGACGATCGACAGCTCCGTGCAGGCAATGATGACGCAGCTGCAGCCGTCCTTCGTCACCATATCGCGGATCAGGCCCTCCAGCTCGGCAGGATCGCTTGTAATGCCTCGTTTGATATCGCGGTAGATAATGTTCATGACCTGCTGCTGCACGTCTGCCACGGGCTCGTGCGGGACCATGCCGTACCTGCGGGCCGATTCGCTGTAGATCCCGCTCCGAAGCGTCCCGTTCGTCGCCAGAATCCCCACCTTGCCGCCGCTCCCGAACGTATCGCGAATCTCCCGCATCGTCTCTTCGACCATGTCGATGATCGGGATCGTCGTCATCGCCTGCATCTCTTGGATGTAGTAGTGCGCCGTGTTGCACGGCATGGCGATGTTCGCCACCTCCGCGTATTCCAGCAGGCGGATATCCTTCTCGATCTCCCGCAGGAACAGCTCGCCGGTATTTTCCAATATGACATGGGTGCGATCCGGCAAGGAGGCATGGTTCAGAACCACCATATCGATATGGTCTTGATCCCTGTCGGCCACCGTGCTTTCGATAATTTGATCGATGAATACGGACGTCGCTTTCGGTCCCATTCCGCCCAGAACACCTAACCGTTTACGTTCCATGACTCAACCTACTTTATATATGAAGTAATCGTTCGTTTGTCGTCCTATGCGCCCCTGCGGCCAACCCTGCCTTATTCGCCTGCGTTCGAGCCCTGCTGCTGCTCCAGCAGCGCCAAGGCGATGGCCCCGCCGGGATCCATCCCTTGGCAGCCGGCGAGCAGGATGAGGTCGCCGCGCTTCGCCTGCGCCAGCGACGCGCCGATGGCTTCGGGCAGCTCCGCGTACAACTTCACTTCGATGCCGGCCGCGTTCATGACCTCCAGGAACACGTCGACTTCCTCGTCGGACACGATATTATGCCGGTTCACGTGCGACTGGCTGCGCGTGGCGATCAGCTCGCGTTTCTCGAGCGTGTTCATCCATTTGACGATCGAATCCGCGTTCTCGCGGTTGATGATCGGCCCGCGGGCGCCGCGGATCGCGTAGACCAGGTGGAAGTTCTCGTATTCCATGTACCGCAAGGTCTCCAGCGTCACGTCGATGTTGCCGGGATTGGCAAAATGATCGTCGATGATCGTGAACGCATCCTCGTGAATGAATTCGAACCGGCGCTCCACGCCGCCGAACGTGCGCAGCGTCTCTTGGATCGTCGCGACGGACACGCCGCACAGCAGCGCGATGGCGATGGCTGCCATGGAATTATAGACGGAATGCAGGCCCGGGATGCGCAGCTCCACGCGGAACTCGCCCGGTTCATGCTTGATGCCGCCGGCTTGGAACGGCTTCATGATCTCAACCGTGAATTTTGCGCGTCCGGTGGACAGGTCGAGATCCTTGCAATGCAGCGTGCCTTCGCGGCTCTTCATGCCGAACGTCACGACCGTCGCGCGCGTTTGCGTCGCCAGGGAGGCCGCATGCTCGTCGTCCAGGTTGAGGACGGCGAAGGCATCCTCGCCGGCCCGCCTGATCAGCTGCGATTTCGCCGCGAAATAGTTCTCGAACGTGCCGTGCGAATCGATATGCTCGCGGCTGAGGTTGTTGAAGCAGACGATGTCGTAGTCCACGGTCTCGACGCGGTGCGACTCCTGCGCCGCCGAGGACACCTCCATGCTTACGTGGGTAACGCCGCGGTCGACCATTTGTTTCAGATACGACTGCAGATCGAGCGATTCCGGCGTCGTCAGCTCGGACGGGATTCGTTCGTCGTCGATTTTGACCACGACCGTGCCCATCATGCCGGTCTTGAAGCCGTGCTGCTCGAGAATCGCGTTCGTCATGTACGTGGTGCTCGTCTTGCCGTTGGTGGCGGTAATGCCGATCATCGTCATCCGGTCCGCCGGATGGCCGTAGAAGCCGCTCGCCAGCTGCGCCATCGCGATCCGGCTGTTCGGCACGACGTACTGCGGCACGGCAACGTCGGGCTGGATGCGTTCGACGATCGCCGCAACCGCGCCGCGCTTCACGGCATCGCCCAGATACTTGTGCCCGTCGGTGCTGTAGCCCGTGATGCAGACGAACAGCTCGCCCGGCGCCGTCTTCTGCGAATGATAGGAAATGCCGGTTATCTCGATATCCCCGGCATGAAAGGTTTCGGTTACGCTCGTTTCTTTCAGCAAATCCTGCAATCTCGTCATAGCAATGGTCCTTTCCTCGAAAGCGCGGCCTATCTAGCACGTTCCTGCCGCGCCCGCTTCCTATCTTCTCGTGAATCTGCCCATCGCTTTGCCCGCGATCATGCCGAAGAAGGCGAAGGCCGGCTTCGGATCGCTCCAGCTCCAGATCGCCGGGGCCTTCGGCTTGAAGTAGGATCGGACGACTTGTCCCACCGTCAACTGCCCGGTGCGGATATAGTTCCGAACCGCCATCAGATCCTCGTACGCATACCAGAATACGAGGCCCGTGTTCCGCGTGACTGCATGCGGCGCCATCGGCTTGCCCGTCAGCTCCATGTAGGTGATATAAGGGATATTGACGCCTGCCTTATAAAGCAGGTTGTTCAGGTTCGTGATGCGCACGTTGATTTCGATCAAGTAGTATTGGCCGGTCTCGGCGTCCTTCTTGAATTCGATCTCGGCGAAGCCCTTGAACCCGACCGCCTCGAAGAACTTCGCGCCCAGCTCGTACAGCTCCGGCACGTAACGCTGGCCCGTGTAGACGGAAGCGCCGAAGTTGATCGGATACTGGCGGAATTTCTGGCAGGTCACCCAATGGGTCACCTTGCTCTCCTGGTTCATGTACGCATCGAACGTGTACATGTGGTCGTCGAAGCCCGGAACGATCCGCTGCACGATAACCTCGAGGCCCGCTTCATGCGACTTGGCGATGGCCTCGTCCAGCTCCTGGCGGTTGTTCGCTTTGAACAGTTTTTTGCGGAATTTCGCGACGAACGCCGGCGAATCCGAGGGCTTGATGATGCAGGGATATTTGATGACGGCATCGATTTTGGCATAGAAATCGTCTTCCCCGACGCGGACCGTCTCCGGAACGGCCACGCCGAGCTCCAGCGCGATGCGCTGCAGCGTTTCCTTGTTCATCAGCTTCGTGTAAAGCCCCTGCTCCGTTTGCGGAATCAGGAAGCTCTCCCGCAGCTCGTCCAAGTATTCGTCTACGATTTCGACATAGTTATCATGGCAGGGGATCAGAACCGGCTTCTCGCTCTGCTTCGCCGCGTAGTCTTTCAGGAACTTGATAAATCCGCGCGGATCTTCCTTATAATGCGGGGAAACGAGCCGCTCGGAACAATATTTCGACTTCACGGCGTACGTGTTCTTGTCCGTATAATCGACCGCAACCGTATGTATGCCATGGATGCCCAGACAACGAATCGTGCTCAATCCGATATAATAATTGCAACCTAATATGACGGCCTTGCTGCTCATGAACGATCGCACATCCCGCTGGACAATATTTTTTGTAAAACCTCTATGCAAAGTTGGGACAATCCTTTATAATTTTACTTCATGTTTTATAGGATGGCAAGATGAAACGCCCGCCGCCGCCCCGCCTCTGCCGCATGGCTGCGCGTTTTCATAGATTCCGCTAACGGCAAAAAACCAACACCGCCCGACGTTCGCGTCGAACCGATGTTGGTTTTGTCGTTATTTCCCGGGAAAGCGCCGCGAGCCGCTTAGCGGTAATCCAGCAGGTCGAACAGCTCGCTCAGCTCGCCCTTCGTCAGATCCCGCCATTTGCCGTTCGCCAGCTGGCCCAGGTGAATATTCATGATCCGCACCCGGCGCAGCTTGCGGACGTTGTAGCCGAACGTCTGGCACATGCGGCGGATCTGGCGGTTCTTCCCTTCGGTCAGCGTGATCCGGAAGACGCGGTCCGACTCCTTCTCCACTTTGCAGGGCAAGGTCATCGAACCGAGTATGCGGACGCCTTCTCCCATCGCCTTCAGGAAGCGCGGCGTGACGGGACGATCGACCGTCACGATGTATTCCTTCTCGTGCTTGCCTTCCGCGCGCAGAATCCGGTTGACGATGTCGCCGTCGTTCGTCAGCAGGATCAGCCCTTCCGAATCCTTGTCGAGCCTGCCGATCGGGAAGATCCGTTCCTCGTGACCGATGAAATCGACGATATTGCCCGCGACTTGTTCCTCCGTGGTGCTCGTGATGCCGACCGGCTTGTTCAGCGCAATGTAGACATGGTGCCTCTGCTCGCCGATCGGCTGCCCTTCGACGCGTACGTCGTCGCCAAGCTCCGCCTGGCTGCCAAGCTCCGCCATGATCCCGTTGATCGTGACTTTGCCCAGCTCGACGAGCTTGTCGGCTTCCCGTCTGGAGCAGAAGCCGGTCTCGCTAATAAACTTGTTAATCCTCAACTGACTTATTCACCCCGCACGTGATCCCCTGAACGAATACCGGCTTTTCACCGTCATTGCAGCGTTCCCGTAAAATTTTGACGATCGGCGTATGGCGATATTCCGAAGCGTCCGCCGCACGGCGTGCTGACGGCGCCTTGTAGTTCCATCCTCGATCCAATTGCAGCAAGCAGGCGGACGCGTCCACCGCGGGCCGCCGCCCTCTTCCGAAGCGCAGCCTGCGACAGGACAAGTCCTTGCCTCTCTTGTATGTTATTGTACATGAAACCGCGAATCCCTGCTTGCTAGGCCGCCGAATTGTCGTCCCGGTACAGCGGCAGCGTAATCATCACGGTCGTGCCGACGCCGACTTTGCTCTTGATTTCAAAGGTGCCCTGATGACTCTGAATGATGCGCTGGCTGACCATGATGCCAAGGCCGGTGCCGGCATCCTTGTCCGTATAGAACGGATCGCCGAGCTTCGCGATCTTCTCCTCCGGAATGCCGATGCCCTGATCCGCGATCGAGACGCACAGCTGCCGCTCGTGATGGCGGATCGCGATCGTGATCTCCCCGCCTTGCGGCATGGCTTCCATCGCGTTCTTCAGCACGTTGATGAACACCTGCTTCATCTGGTTCTCCTCGCAGGAGATCCGGCATTCCTCGTAGCCGAAATCGGTCACGAACATGACGTTGCACAGATGCGCCTGACTGTCGAGCAGGGAGATGACGTCGCCGAGCGTGAAGCGAATGTCCTTCACCTCGAAACGGGTGGCCTGCGGCTTGGCCAAGATCAGGAATTCGCCGACGATCAGATTGATCCGGTCAAGCTCCGACAGCATGATGTCCACGTGCCGCGTATTCAGCTTCGCCGTCTCCAGCTGGAGCTGCAGAAAGCCGCGCAGCGTGGTCAGCGGGTTGCGGATCTCGTGCGCGACGCCGGCCGCCAGCTGTCCGACGGTCGTCAGCTTCTCGGAGCGGCGCAGCAGCTCCTCCATCTTATTGCGGCTCGTCATGTCCCGCGTGATGCTGGCGATGGCGTGGATGTTGCCGTGCCTGTCGCGGATCGGCGACGTCGTGACGCTGACGGAGATCCACTCGCCGCTCTTCGTGATGCGCGTCGTCTCCCGCGCGGTCAGCGGCTTGCCGGACTTCAGCAGGTCGAGCGTCCGGCGCTCCTCGTCCCGCAGATGCTCCGGCACGAGCGAGAGCAGCCGGCCGATCGACTCCTCCGTCGAATACCCGAACAATTGCTCGAACGCCCGGTTTACCTGCGTGATGCGCCCATCCAGATCGACGACGTGTATGGCGTCGGTCGTCTGATTAATGAAGGATTCCAAATATTCTTTCATGGTGCGGTTCTCTTCGAAGGCCGTCTTCAGCTTCGCCATGTAGATGCCCAGATTCTTGGACATCGCGTTCACGCGCTGCGCCAGCTGCCCCAGCTCGTCCTTGCGCTTCACTTCGATCGAGCTGTCGAAGCGGCCGACCGATACCTCGTTGACCTTCCATAGAATCGCGCGAACGGGGCGAAGCAATATTTTGGACAGCCAGTAGCTGCAGATGATGACGATGCACAGCAGCACCGCCGATATATAAAGCTGATTGGTACGCTGCTCGTCCATCAGCCGCATGAGCGGTTTCTTGTCCAGCACGAGTCCGATCACGTACGGCTTCGGCTGCTGGATGAGGATGAAGCTCTTGATCACATCGCGATTATGTATGGTCGTATAGCGAAACACCTGCTTGCCCTTCAGCGCCGTATGCACGTCGTTTACGTCCGCGGCGGTGCTGCGGTACTCGTACGTGCCGAACGGAATCGGGAGCTCCGCGAGTTCTTTGCTGCTGATGATGGATGGGATGCGAATCGCGGCATCGGCCTTGAATACGTTCGGGTTGAAGCCGGTAATTTCAAGAATGGTCGGGTTGCCGGCCTTCATGTCGTCGAGATAAGCGGTCGAGTGCGCCATCTTCTGATAATCGCTCAGTTGGTCGCTTTCCAGATAACAGCGGATGATGTAGTCATGCTCGCTGTCCGTATAGAACGTTTCCTGACCAAGCAATACGGCGTTTCCGTTGCTCGAGCGCGCGTCCGGACCGACCCAGAACTGATAGTTCTTGTCTTCCTCGTCCCGCACGATCAGTTGGCGCTCGGTCCAGGTCGTGCTGACCGTGCCGACTTCTTTGGGTTCCGTGGACAGCACGATGGAGTAGTTGGTGCCGATCTTCTTCATCACGGACAATCGGGAGACGCCGACATGGGCGGCGACCTGTTCAAGCTGCTCGCTTGTAAGCTCGGCGACGTTGCGGGGCAGTTGATCCGACGCGGAATAGGAAGCCATCTTCAGCTTGTCGATCAGCACGGACTGCACGAACTCGTTCTCGCCCGTGTTCTGCATCACATCCGCCGCAATCTGCCTCGTGATCGACGTCATGCTCATCTCGACATCCGATCTCAGATTGACCCTCGTCGAATATTCGTTCAAAATGACATTGAGCAAGAGCAGGACGAATACGATCAGCGATATCATAAATGACAGCTTAATCTTGACCGACAATATGCGACACACCCTTTTTCAAGCTTGTGGACATCCTATTTGGATCATAACATAATTGTAAAAAAATGAAAGCCACTCCCTGCGCGGTTTCCATGCTCACAGCGGGTGCGATTTCTGTGATCAAAGATGCGGACCGTTTGCGGATTGGAGCGGCATTCGACGGATTATCCACAGATTTTTTCAATATTAACAGGCACTTTGGATAATTTGTGAGCAAATCTGTGAGCAATTCCATGTTATCCACATTTCTGTCCACAACCTGTTAACAACGAATATTTGTTCGTGGCACAATTCGCGTTTTATCGACAGTCGAGACAGGTCGAACAGACCCTCGACGCTACATTGGGATAGGAAAGAGAGGGAATTCGCGTGAACGAAACAGATTATTTTCGGGAAGAGGATTTTCGGTGGATGCAAGCCGCTATCGGCGAAGCCAAGCGTGCGGAGGCCATCGGCGAGGTGCCGATCGGCGCGGTTATCGTCAAGAGCGGGGAAATCATCGGCAGAGGGTATAACTTGAGAGAAACCAATATGGATCCGACCGCGCATGCGGAAATGATCGCGATTCGGGAAGCAAGCCGGCATTTGGAGGCATGGCGTCTGCTCGATTGCACCCTGTATGTCACGCTCGAGCCCTGTCCAATGTGCGCGGGCGCGCTTGTCCAGAGCCGGATCCGAAAGGTGGTGTACGGCACACCGGACCCTAAGGCCGGTTGTGCCGGTACATTAATGAACCTGCTCCAGGAGCCCCGCTTCAATCACGAGACCGAGCTCGTGGGCGGACTGCTGCAGCAAGAATGCTCGGATATGCTTACCCAGTTTTTCCGTCGTTTGCGAGGGCGTGTTTAGCGGAGGATCGAAGAAGTTCTTCTCGCTGCATTTGCTGCAGCATCACGATCAACTGATCGGCTTCTTCGCTGATGGCAAGTACCTCAGGGTCAGTTAAACTTCCGCGTGCTTCGGCCATTTCAAACAACTTCGTGCGAAGCACCTGCAATTCATGGAGTAAAGTTATTTTGTCGTTCATGACGCCCTCGGGACCGCTCCTATCGCATCATCTTCGGTTACAGATAGTAACATTTCTATTATATACGCATATCGTTGTTATTTTTGTAAAATCTTGTCGACAAACAACGTCGCATTCCGGTTAATATATCGACATCATTCAACACGATCCATGCAATTAAGACTAGTTCCTTCCGACTTTGGATCTAATTAAAACCATTCGAGAAATTCGAAACCGGAGACCTGTCCGAAGAAGCTCCGGCCAGAGCCAAATTCTCTTTTCCGGCAAGTTGCGTCGTCCGCGCCCTTCATGCTATTATTATCCTTGCCGCGCGCCCGTAGCTCAGCAGGATAGAGCGACAGTTTCCTAAACTGCAGGTCGTACGTTCGAATCGTATCGGGCGCGCCATACTTAACTTGCAAAACCCTTGCTAATCAAAGGGTTTTTTATTTTGCCCTTGATAGACTATTGCGCAAATTACTGCTATTGGGAACGGATGTCTAACTACCTAAGCCTTTTACAGTTTAACACACATCAGCAAATTGGTGTAGATTGTCAATAAAGCAAATTTTGATAAAGGTTGGGTATTACGTGGCGAATGGCATAGCGAATGGCAAAAACCAAAGGCCTGTTCCTGGTGTACCGCGGTTGAGCCTTTATCTGATTATGAGGATTTCGCACTATTCATTTTTTCCGTCATTAATAAAGGTGCTCGACCGATACGTTTTTTAATGATTTTCGTTGAAAGAACTGCCTTTTAAAATGACGAATAACATCGCCAGAGCATGGCTCACAACTCGAACGGCAGGATATACTCGGGCGGCGAAAAAGCCGCAGCCCCCAGCCTCGCCCCAACGCGCAAAGTTTAATTCCTTTTATCACATCTCCCAATAAACTTTAGACTCTACGCCGATATACGGTAAACTTGTCCAATCAAGCACGATCAATATTTCATAGAATGGAGCATGTCTGACAAAGAGGAGATGAAATTCTATGCCTGCATATTCGACGGGTGTCGTAACCAACACCAGAGATTTCGGAACAGCCGCTTCAACCATCGTTTTGAATGTGAACAATATTGATGTTGCGGATACGACTGTGACAGTCAAAATCGTTGCTTCGGTCGACTCCGATATTTTTTATACCGCCTACGTTGACGGCTTTGTTGTGCCTGTAGGCGGCTATGAGGTTGTAACATTTATGATTGCCGGAAATGTTGCCTATGAAGTGCAAGTCTCAACCGATGCGGCAAGCCTCGGCCCTGCTGCTCTAGTGTCCGTCTATGGTCTGGATGAGTTTGGCAATCTTGTAGTTAGTCAAGGTTTTGCGCCGGAAGCATTGACAAGCATTCCTGCATTAACGCTTTAATTAAACAAAAAGACTGCCGATCCGGCAGTCTTTTTCTATGCTATAAAATGAATACTTCAAAATTATCGGAAGGATATCGAGGCAGATGTCCTCATTTGATCCGCGAGTCCTCTAACTGTTGTGCTCTCGACGAACTCCATGTCTCCAACATCCAACCGGGATACTCGGCAGGAAGTTTGCTCGCATCATTCAAAGACTGCAAATCCTCTTCTGTCAGACGAATCGTTGCAGCTCCGATATTTTCGTTAAGCTGTTCGATTCGTTTGGTGCCGATAATAACGCTTGTGACAGCGGACTGGTGCAAGAGCCAAGACAATGCCAATTGCGCGACCGTCGCTTGCTTTTGCTCCGCCATCACCTTCAATACGTCGATAATGTCATACGCCCGTTCCTTATGCACGGGCGGGAAGTCCAAGTCCGTGCGGCGGCTGCCATCAACGCTCGATTGCTCCCGACTATACTTACCGCTCAAGAAACCTCCCGCCAGCGGACTCCAAACCATAAGCCCCAAACCCTCGCTCTTGGCCATCGGGATGACCTCGCGCTCCAGATCCCTTCCAGCTAATGAGTAGTAGGCTTGAACCGATGCGAATTTTTCAAAATGGTGCAGATTAGATATTCCAATGGCCTTTTCAATTTGCCAGGCTGCCCAGTTTGAGATACCGATATAACGAACCAATCCTTGCCGGACAAGATCGTTCAAGGCGCTTAGCGATTCCTCGATCGGTGTCGCCGGATCGAAGCCGTGAAGCTGATACAGATCGATATATTCGAGCTGCAATCGTTGGAGGCTCGCTTTTGCGGCATCCATGATGTGGCCGCGCGAGGAACCCCGATGATTCGGGCCGGTTCCGACATCTCCAAACACTTTGGTAGCGACAACGACATCGTCTCTTTTGATCCCCATATTTTTCAACGCTTGACCCGTGATACGCTCCGATTCCCCGGAAGAATACGTATCGGCAGTGTCAATGAAATTGATTCCAGCCTCAAAGGCTCGCGCAAGCAGGGCGTCAGCTTCCGCCTGCCCGACCTGGCCCATCACGCGGAAAGCATCCGTTCCTCCGAATGTCATGGTGCCAAAAGCCAGTTCAGAAACGAAGAGACCTGTTGAGCCGAGTTTTTTATATCGCATGAGAATAGTACCTCCCTGATTAAGTGTAAGCTGCACCGGTGCGAATCAAATATAGCACGAGGAATATACGAAGTAAACAAAGTATTAAAAAAAGTTTACTTTGTTTCACTTTTCTATTTGCGCTATAATGACGGTAACTACTTTAGCAGGAGGCTTTTGATGGATCGCTCGGACAATACGAAGTACTTTGAATTGATACTTCCCCATATCCGCAGGCACGGCTTCGGTCACTTGAAGATCGATGAGATTCTCAAGTATTTGAACATAAGTAAAGCCACGTTTTATAAGCATTTTTCGTCGAGAGACGATTTGATTGAACAACTTGTAATCGATTATGCTTCACGAGTTGTTGATGTGGACCCGATCGTATTGGATGGAAAGGTCCCCTTTAGCCAACGCTTCCAACGTATATATGAACAATCTGTGCTTAGCGTTTTGATAATAACCGATGAATTTTTTTCCGACATTAAACAAAACCAGCCCGGACTACTTTCGCATATCACGGCTGCACAAACGAAGCGATGCGATCTCTTGCAGCAGTTTTACCGCGAAGGATTTGATAAAGGCATTTTCAATCCATTGAATCCCGTGGTGTTTTTTTTACAGGATGATCCCGTCCTTCGCCGATTAATGGACCCCTTCCTGCTTCATTATTACAACACAACGGTAAAACAACAATTTTTGGATTACTATGCCATAAAGCAAACGGGATTGTTTAAAGAGAATCATCTGAACGCGGCAGATGAGGAGATTATGGAGCGAAAAATTGCAGATATTCTCAAAAAGTCTTATTTCTAGGGAAGGTTTAGATTTTCGGGGAATTGTACTGCTTTCGGCACGCCTGAGGGGGCTCCGTATGAATCCTCCGGCTTCGAGCATAACTAAACGGTACATAATAATCCTGATCTCCCGCTGGCTCGCGTCAAATGGTTCGACTGCCAAAAAACTTTTTTGACAACCGTGCACAATCCAATTATATTAAAGTCAATATAAATCGACGATAACCAATGTCGACAATACACTTTCAGGAGTTGATCTTCATATGGAAAAACTGCTCGTCATCAACGCCCATCCGCTTGTAGACGGCGCTTCGTCGTACAGCCTGCAAGTCCGAGACCATTTTCTTGCTGCTTACCGGAAGCTGAATCCCAACGAAACGATCGAAGAAATCAACCTATACGCCGAAGAAGTCCCCCCAGTGGACGCGATCGTGCTCAGCGCCTGGGGAAAATTCGAGAGCGGCGAAGCGCTCGCAGACGAAGAACAACGCGTAACCGCCCGCATGGGGGAAATCCTGCAGCAGTTCAAGGGTGCCCGAAAATACGTAATTGTCATGCCGCTGCACAATTTTAATATTCCCTCCAAGCTCAAGGACTATATGGACAATGTCCTCATTGCGAAGGAGACGTTCAAATACACGGCGAACGGCTCGGTCGGCTTGCTGCAAGACGGTCGCAGCCTACTCGTGATCCAAGCAAGCTCCGGCATCTACACCAATGATGATTGATACACGCAGAACGAGTTTTCTCACCATTACTTGAAATCGATGTTTAATTTCCTCGGAATCGAGGATTACCAGATCATCCGCGTTCAAGGCACGGGGCGGCTGGAGAAAGAAGCGGTCCTTGCGAAAGCCAACCGGGAAGCCGAAGAGGCCGCAGAACGTCTGGCGAACGCGGTTCAAGCGTAAGAAGCTTCGCGTGACCGCGGATCTGAACGCTGCTTCCAGATGCGGCGATGAGTAGCCATCCTCAGCTACGCTTGGCATGCGATGCAGGCAATAGAATACAAAGAAGCGTCCACCATATACGGTGAGCGCTTCTTTTGTGTCCTATTCCAATGCCGCGCGTCGGCCAGTCTCGCGAACATCGCCAATCGCGATGCAGCCACTAGCCCAGCGCGTAAACGCTGCTACGGCACAAGCTGCCCCAATCGATCAACAGGTATGGCATCCTTCGGCAGCTCGTATTCGAATTTGACCGCTTTATTAATATCGCTCTGGATAAGGTTGAAATGGACGTCAAGCTTCATTCCTTTCGCTGCATCCGTCGATTCCGCCTGAATCGTGCCGGATTCGTACGTCAAGTAATCATCCGTAATGCCGCCGGTGATATCGAAAGCCTTGAGCATGACCGTCTCCTTCAGCTTCTCGGCCGTCAGCGCTTCTTTGGACGACTCCAGCTGCTCCTCCGACAAGCGCAGCGTCTTCCGATACGCCTCGTTCTTCAGCAGCAGCTCGATCACTTGCGGGACCGCCTTGCCCGCGATGGCCGTCAGCGCCTCGTCCGCATGCTGCGAATCGATATTCATCCGTATGTACCGGTCAGCCTTATAATCGTCCGGTACGCCTTTGACGTCCGCTGCCTTCGGTTCGCTGAAATACGTCTCCTCATCCAAACTGCCGAACAACGCCGCGGCGACATCTTGGGCAAGCTTCAACGTTTCCCCGTCTCCCGGCATGCTCGCAACGCCCTGTTCCTCCGCCAGCTTCTTGGCATCGATGACCGCGAATTGGCCAACGACTCCCCCCGATATCCCCAGCCCCGGAAACGCAGGCAGTTTAACATAAATCTTGTCCGCCGCCACGATAATCGGAATCGACAGCGTAATCTTCACATCGCCCGTGCCCAGCGTCGCGTCGAGCGTCAGTTCGGCATGCTGCGGGTCCTTCTGGACAACGCCATGCACCTGAATGACGGCCCCCTTCAACAGGGCCGGCAGCGCCGCCAAAAGCAGGGCGTCCTTGTTCGTCGCGCTGCCCGGCGTTTGCGGCAGCCGAACGTCGTTGATCGTGAACGTGCCTTTGTATGTGAACGTCTTCGCGTCATTCGTCTTCGCCATCGCGTCCAGCAGGGCTTCCTTGGGCGAATCGGACGAGCTGCAGCCCGCTGCCATCGTGATTCCTGCCATGAACAGCACCAGCGCGCCGCGTTTCCATGCTTTCATCCGGCATTTCCCCTCTCTTCTTGCCCACTTCCATTTTACCCCATCGGAAAAGGGTCTGAATAGCGGCAAAACGCGGCAAACAGCCCGCCGGCCGAATCCTTCGGCAGCAGCGGGCTGGGTAACGCGGATGAAGTGCGATTAGCCTTCCGGATTATGATGGCTGACGTGGTTTGCCTGCTTCGTCTTCTTGGAGCCGGACAACGGCTCCTGCGGCTGCGAAGCCTTCCGGGATCTGGACGATTGTCCGTCGCCCTCGTACGGGTTTTGAACGGGAACGCTCTTCGGCTTGCCCATTTGCATGCATCTCCTCTTAGCCTAGGTTAGCTGCGGGAATGGAACAGATCGGTCGGTTCGTCGTGATTGAGCTGATCCTGGTGGCGGCGGTCATTCGTATCCTGCTGAAGCTGCTGCGCTTGATGACTGTTGACCGGATTTCGGTCGAGGTCCTCAACCACGTTGCTTAGATTTTTATCGGCCTTGCCCTTTACTTTCGTCATGCATTCGCACGCTCCTGTCTGTGCTTGGCGTCAGCGCGGTTTACGCATGCGTCAGCTCATGAAGCGCTTGGGCGCATTCATGAATATGGCGCGTATAGTCTTCCACCAGCTGCTGGATCATTTCGGTACGTTCATCGATCGAGCGGCCGTCTTTTTCCACGTCGATCAGCGTCGTCCGGATTTCACGGCTGTCCACGTACGTCACCTTGAAATCAAGGCTGTACATCTGATGGCCTGCCGTATGGATCGTGATTCGCAGCGCCTTGGGATCGGCTTCGTCGGCCTGCACTTCGGCGCGATCCGCTTCTTGAATGGCGTCGGGCAAGGTGCGCTGCCACGCTGCGGTCAGTTCTTGCTGATCGATGGACAATTCATCGCGTTTGCTCATTTGACTCACCACCTCCATGCGGATAATATGCGGTTCCGGGGCCGATTTTATGCGACTTGCGCAGGCAGTAACAAATGCAAAAAAGCGCCCGGGCAATTAATTCGCCCTGAGCGCCGTTCGTTGGTATAGGTGGCGGAGAGAGTGGGATTCGAACCCACGTGGGCTTGCACCCTAACGGTTTTCAAGACCGCCCCGTTATGACCGCTTCGGTATCTCTCCATCCAAGCATGAACCTCGTTTTCCAAAAAGGTCACTGACGTATTGTACCACAGGCCAATTTACATTCGCAACTGCAATCTCAGCCTGCGGACCGGCGTCCCGCCGCGGTCTAACGATGGCCGATGACGTCCAGACCGCCCATGTAAGGACGCAGCACTTCCGGGACGATGACGCTGCCGTCCGCTTGCTGGAAGTTCTCCAGAATCGCCGCTACGGTGCGGCCGACGGCCAGACCCGAGCCGTTCAGCGTATGCACGAATTCCGGCTTGCTCTTCGGTTCCGGACGGAAACGAATATTCGCGCGGCGTGCTTGGAAATCCTCGAAATTCGAGCAGGAGGAGATTTCGCGGTACGAGCCTCCGCTTGGAATCCAGACCTCCAGGTCGTATGTCTTCGCCGACGTGAAGCCCATATCGCCCGTGCAGAGCGTCAGCACGCGGTAAGGCAGGCCAAGGAGCTGCAGCACTTTCTCGGCATTCGCGGTCAGCTTCTCCAGCTCCGCGTAAGAGTCCTCCGGCTTCACCAGCTTCACCAATTCGATCTTATTGAACTGATGCTGGCGGATCAAGCCGCGCGTATCGCGACCGGCGGAACCCGCCTCGGAGCGGAAGCAGGCGCTGTAGGCGACGAAGTTTTTCGGCAGCTCTTCCGCGGACAGAATTTCCTCCCGGTGCACGTTCGTGACCGGCACCTCTGCCGTCGGAATCAAGTAATATTCCGTATCCGCCACTTTGAACAAATCCTCTTCGAATTTCGGCAGCTGGCCGGTTCCGATCAGGCTGTCGCGATTGACGATATAAGGCGGCAGAATCTCCTCGTAGCCGTGTTGGTCGCTATGTAAGTCCATCATGAAGTTGATGAGCGCACGCTCCAGACGGGCGCCTAGACCGCGGTAGAACACGAAGCGCGAACCCGTGACCTTGGCCGCGCGTTCGAAGTCCAGAATGTTCAGCTCCTGGGCCAGCTCAAAGTGCGCCTTCGGCTCGAACGCGAACGTCGGCACTTCGCCGTGACGGCGGATTTCCACGTTGTCCTCCTCCGAAGCGCCGACGGGCACGCTTTCGTTCGGGACGTTCGGAATCGCAAGCATTAATTCGGCGATTTCCGCTTCGGCCAAGCGAATCTCTTCGTCCAAGGCTTTAATCCGGTCGCCGACCTCGCGCATTTCGACGATCAAGGTTTCCGCGTCGCCGCCGCTTTTTTTCAGCTTCGCCACTTCTTGGGAAACGGTATTGCGGCGGTTCTTCAACTGCTCCGTTTCCTGCAGCATATCGCGCCATTTGCCGTCCAGCGCCGGGAAGCTTGCGATCAGATCATGCGATTTTCCCCGATTCGCGAGCGCTTGCTCCACTTTGGCAAAATCATTCCGTAGCAGTTTTACGTCGAGCACGTGTGGTGATCCCCTCTCAGCATGTTATGGTCTACTTATCAGTGTTTCCAAAACGGCTTATACTCCAAACCGCCTGCCCTCCAATTAACACCAACCGGCAGGACCGCCATTACGGCAAAAAGACTGCGATCCCGCAGTCTTCAGCCCTTATTCTTTTGCGGCTGCCGCTTCCTTGGCCATGGCCAGGAAATACGCGTGCAGACGATAATCGTCCGTCAGCTCCGGATGATACGACGAAGCGAGCAGATGACCTTGCCTTGCCGTTACGATCTCGCCGTTGTACATCGAGAGAATCTCGACGTTCGGAGCGACTTCTTTGATGAGCGGCGCGCGAATGAACACCGCGCGAACCGGCTCGTCGATGCCTTTGATGTCCAGATCCGTCTCGAAGCTCTCGCGCTGACGGCCGAACGCATTTCGAGCCACGGTCATGTCCATCAGCTCCAGATGCGCCTCTTCCTGCCCTTCGATACGATTCGCCAATACGATCAAACCGGCACAGGTCCCGAATATCGGCTTGCCTTGTCCCGAAAAATCTCGAACCGCATCAATAAAGCCATACTTGCGCATCAACTTGCCGATCGTCGTGCTCTCGCCGCCCGGAATGATCAGGCCGTCCAATTCCTGAAGCTCTTCGGTGCGCTTCACGGCTATGCCTTCTCCGCCCGCGGCTTCAATGCTTCTTATATGTTCCGCAACGGCGCCTTGCAGCGCCAATACGCCAATCTTCATCGGTTAATCGCCTACTTTCGTTCTTACAAACCGCGGTCCTGCATACGCTCGGAAGGTGCCAGCTTCGAGATTTCAACGCCTTTCATCGGCGTACCCAGGTTTTTGGATACTTCCGCGATCAGCTTGTAATCCGTGTAGTGGGTCGTCGCTTCCACGATGGCGCGAGCGAAACGCTCCGGATATTCGGATTTGAAAATACCGGAGCCGACGAATACGCCGTCAGCGCCCAGGTGCATCATCAAAGCCGCATCGGATGGCGTTGCTACGCCGCCGGCTGCAAAGTTAACGACTGGCAGCTTGCCCGTCTCGTGTACGTCCAGGAGGAGGTCGTAAGGTACGCCGAGGTTTTTCGCTTCATGGTACAGCTCGTCCTTGGAAAGGTTTTGCACTTTACGGATTTGGCCCGTAATCAGGCGCATATGGCGAACAGCCTCAACGATGTTGCCTGTTCCCGGCTCGCCTTTGGTACGAAGCATTGCTGCGCCTTCTTGAATGCGACGGAGCGCTTCGCCAAGGTCTTTCGCGCCGCACACGAACGGAACCGTAAATTCGCGCTTGGAGATATGGAATACTTCGTCGGCCGGCGTCAGCACTTCGCTTTCGTCGATGTAGTCCGCGCCCAGCGCTTCCAGCACGCGGGCTTCCACGTAGTGGCCGATACGCGCTTTCGCCATTACCGGGATCGAGACGACTTTCATGACTTCCTCGAGAATCGTAGGGTCAGCCATGCGGGCCACGCCGCCGGCGGCGCGAATATCGGAAGGTACGCGCTCCAGAGCCATGACGGCCGTTGCGCCTGCCGCTTCCGCGATCTTTGCTTGCTCGGCATTCATGACGTCCATGATGACGCCGCCTTTTTGCATTTCAGCCATACCGCGTTTTACGCGCGAAGTTCCTGTTTCCATGTTCGTGAATCCTCCTAAAAGTTTTTGCGTTGCTTCCTGAAGATGCCTCTTGCGGGCAAAAACTCGCCCCGGAAGCGCAAGCTTAGTTTCTATATACTTCCCGTTATCCGGACTAGCTCTAACCACTAATTTTACAGCATGCGGGGATAATCGACAACCATCAATTCATGCGGCCGTAGGTGCTCTCCCCAACATCCTTTTTAGAACAAATCCATGATGCCTTTGAACAATCCGGAAATAAAGCCGCCCAGTCCGCGGAACATCAGACGCCACCAGCTCGCCTTCTTGACGTCTTCGGACGTGACCAAATTCACGGTTTTATCGATCGATTTGCCGGTATCGGGATCCTTGTACGCATAGGTTGCCGTTCCGACGACAGTCCCGCTCGCGATAGGCGCAACCAGCTCCGCATCGGATTTCAATTTCACGCTGCTCAGCGTGACGTTAGGCGTAGCATTCTTCTTCACCAAGAACGAGATGTCGGATGCCGTCATGATCGGCACTTCTTTCGACACGCCCTTCTTTATTTTGACCGTCTTATTGCTTTCTACAACCGATTTCGGCGCAACGACCGTCTTTTTCTCGAAATTATCGAAACCGTAGTCGAAGAGCTTCGCGGTTTGAACGAAACGCGCGGACTTCGAATTCGAATCCATGACGACCGAGATCAACCGCAGATCGCCGCGCTTGGCCGTTCCCGTAAAGCAGTAGCCCGCAGATCCGATGTAACCGGTTTTCATGCCGTCCACGCCGGGGTACGCATATTGTTTGAAGCTCGGAATGCTTTTGTTGGTTTCCAGCATCCAGTTCAAATTGACCATCGCCGTCTTGTCGCGCTCGCGGAACTTATAGCTTGGCGTTTTGGAGAAATCCAAAAATTCCGGGTGCTTCTTGATCAAGATGCTCGCGAATTTGGCCAAGTCGCTCGCGGAGATGACAGTGGTGTCGGCAAGTCCCGTTGCGCCGGTAAAATGGGCCGATTTCAACCCCAGCGCCTTCGCCGTTTCATTCATTTTTTGAACGAACCCTTGCTCGGTGCCGCCGATTCGGTCGGCAAGCGCGATGGTGGCATCGTTGGCGGATTGCACGGCCATGGCCATATATAAATCTTTTACCGAATGCTGATCGCCTTCGGCCAAGTAGATTTGAGAACCGTCCGGCGGAATGGAAGCCGCTTCTTTCGTTGCCGTTACCATGTCCGTCATTTTCAAGCGTCCGGCGGAAATTTCCTCCAGCACGATGTATTCCGTCATCAGTTTGGTCATGCTTGCCGGTGGGTGCGGCGTGTCGGCATCGACGGAATAAAGCACCTGCCCCGTATCGGCATCTATGAGAATCGCCGAGCGGACCTCTAATCCAAGCGGGTTCGGCGTTACTACGTACGTGTCGGCATGGGCGGCATGGGAGCCGAGGTTAGTCGTAAGCATCACGGCAATGACTGTCGCGCAAACGGTCGGTACAAAACGTACCCGTCCCTTCTTCCGTTTCAACGTCTTCTCTCCTCATCTATCATAAATTCACTCTAGTATTGTAACACAAAGCAGGCCGTTTAGATAAAAGAAAGACAGGAAAACGGCGAAGCTCGCCATCTTCCTGTCGCTTCCTTTCCTTATAAACGAATGCGGACGGGCAAAAGTTACTGCTTCCGTCGCTGATGGACAAAAACCCCGATTACAGTGAATAATTCGGTGCTTCCTTTGTAATCTGCACGTCATGAGGGTGGCTTTCGCGCAAGCCGGCGTTCGTGATGCGAACGAACTGCGTGTCGTTCTTCAAGGCATCGATGTCCTGCGCGCCGCAGTACCCCATGCCGGAACGAAGACCGCCGATCAATTGATGAACCGTATCCGCGAGCGGACCTTTGTACGCGACCCGGCCTTCGATGCCTTCCGGAACGAGCTTGTTCTCGTTCTCTTGGAAGTAACGGTCCTTGCTGCCTTCCTTCATGGCGCCGAGCGAACCCATGCCGCGGTATACCTTGAAGCGGCGGCCCTGGTAGATCTCCGATTCGCCGGGGCTCTCTTCCGTACCGGCAAACAAGCTGCCGATCATGATGGCGCTCGCGCCTGCAGCAATCGCTTTGGTCACGTCGCCGGAGTACTTGATGCCGCCGTCCGCGATGATCGGGATACTGTATTCGCGCGCCACCGAAGCGCAGTCGTAGATCGCCGTGATTTGAGGAACGCCGATACCCGCGATGATGCGGGTCGTGCAAATGGAACCCGGCCCCATGCCCACTTTAATGACGGACGCGCCGGCTTCAATCAATTCCTTCGTGCCTTCCGCGGTTGCGACGTTGCCTGCCACTAGCGTCAGATTCGGGTATTTATCGCGAAGCAGCCGCACCATCTCGATGACGTTCTTTTGATGACCGTGCGCCGTATCGATGACGAGAAGGTCTACGCCTGCTTGCACGAGCGCCTCCGCGCGTTCGGGCGTATCCTTGGCGATGCCGACCGCCGCGCCGCACAGCAGCCGTCCCTGCGGATCCTTTGCCGCATTCGGGAATTGGATCGCTTTCTCGATATCTTTGATCGTAATGAGTCCTTTAAGCGTATTGGAGTCGTCAACCAGTGGCAGCTTCTCGATTTTATGCTTTTGCAGCACGCCTTCCGCTTCTTGAAGCGTCGTGCCTACGGGCGCCGTGACGAGATTGTCCTTCGTCATGACTTCGCTGATTTTCATGGAGTAGTCATGGATGAAGCGCAGATCGCGGTTCGTGATGATGCCTACGAGTTTCTGGTTGCCGTCCACGACCGGTACGCCGGAGATTCGGTATTTTCCCATGAGCTCTTCCGCATCATATACATGGTGATCGGCCGTCAGCGAGAAAGGATTCGTGATCACGCCGCTTTCCGAACGTTTCACGCGATCCACTTCTTCCGCTTGCTGCGCGATAGACATATTTTTATGAATAATGCCGATTCCGCCTTCGCGTGCCATGGCGATCGCCAGCTTCGCTTCGGTTACGGTATCCATACCGGCGCTGATCAGCGGGATGTTCAGTTTCACGGTAGGGCTGAGCGAGACGGATACATCGACTTCCCTTGGCAAAATGTCCGATTTTCTCGGGACGAGCAGTACGTCATCGAAGGTAAGGCCCTCTTTGGCGAATTTAGTTTCCCACACAGAAATGTTCCTCCTCAAACGTTTGCGTGCCTTGTTCGAGCTAAATGATATGAACGGGTTCGCGCATATTATTGAAATAGTAGCAGAGGGGTTTTAGGCTGTCAAGATTGCTTGCGACCTGCTCCGTAGTCGTGCTTACGAATGATAATCGTACTTGCAGTTCGAACTCCACAGCAGAAATTCGCGAATGCCCAAATCCCGCGCGGCTTGCACTTGCTTGTTCACCTGCTCCGCTCCGTAAGTTTGATGGGGATGCACCCATCTTGCGGTAAAACTTTGCAGCCATGGCCGAATTGCGGCCGTCGAGGAGTTTCCGCTGCGCATCACCGCATTCCGGTGCTGAGCATCCGTCAGCGCATGGCGAATAATGGCATACGGACTCAGATCAGGCTGTTTCACGCCGTACATGCCCGTCGAATAATGAGAGGGATACGTCATCGGCGATATGACGTCGACCGCGCCCGATACCCCCCGCCAAGACTGCCCAATGCCCATGTCGTTCGTGGATGAAGTCACGAGTCCGAACACATCCGCGGATACCCGCGCTCCCTTTGCATGAATAGGTCCCCGGGCTTCCCGCAAGAAAGACGAGATGATCTGCGGCTTGGATCTTCCCTCCGTATTATGGTAGCTGACTTCCCGATCTACCTTACTCCCATTGTCGGGAAACCGCACATAGTCGAACTGTACTTCATCGAATCCGATCGCAGCCGCCTCTTCCGCGATCGCCGTATTATACGTCCGAACCTGTTGTTGAAAAGGATCCAGCCATGCTTTGCCTTGCGCGTCTCGCCAAACGCCGCCACCGCGCCTCTGAAGGGCCATAGCCGGATGCTTTTTCGCATACAGCGGATCTTTAAACGTCACGATTCGGCCGATCACATAGATGTTCTTCGCCTTTAATTTATGTAGCAAACCCTTGATATCCGAAATGGCCACATGACGATCTGCGCCGATAGCCTTCACGTCCGGCAGCGAAGAATGATAGGTAAGCTGCCCGTAATCGTTCTTGACGTCAATAACCATGGCATTCAGGTCGGTCTTATCAACCAGTTGAATCAAACGATCGAGCCGATGCTTGCTGCCAGCCACCCAACCGGATACATAAATCCCCCGAACAGGCAGCTGCCCAGACACGGCAGTGGCTTGAACATGCTGTCGGCTTGTTCCCTCTGTGCTGGTTGATCCGCTTGAACCGCTGGTTAAGCGGAATTTCGTAACGGTTGATGGACGATGATTCATTCGAGGAGCGTGCATCTTTAGCGGTGACGATGCTTTTGCTGGCTCAGCCGGCAATGGCGGCAAATTGATTTCTTTCATATGCTCTTGCCCGCCGCAGCCCGCATTTCCTAAGATTATGGCCACACACAACATCATGACCCGAGCACATTTCATCATCGTCATGCTCAACTCCCATCAATAAACATTACCTGTAGTATGTTCTCTCGATTGGTTAGAGTTGTGAAGGAGTTCTCCCCAACATTGGATGAATTAGACAGGAAAATGGCAACAGAAAGTGACAACAAAAAACCGACTGCAGATCTGCAGTCGGTTCATCGTGCTTGGCAACGTCCTACTCTCCCAGGACCCTGCGGTCCAAGTACCATCGGCGCTGGAGGGCTTAACGGTCGTGTTCGGGATGGGTACGCGTGGTTCCCCTCCGCCATCGCCACCAAACGGGCGTCTTCCTCTTCGGAATGCGCGGGTCTTGCTGCTCAGAGCTTCCACCCTGAAAACTGGATACGAACCTTTGCGAAGGTCTCTTGCTTAGCTGCATGCCGAATGTGCTTGGATAAGCCCTCGACCGATTAGTATTCGTCAGCTCCACACGT